>PBOJ01000175.1 GCA_002724315.1 Planctomycetaceae bacterium
CAGCCCACGGGATCCGGCGATTCAAGATCCAGCCAGGGAGTCGTTCCGGAGAAGTGCATTTCAGCTGTGTGCGATCGGTTTCCGGTTTGGCACGGGTGGTGCAACGGTATGAGGCGGAGGCGGCCGATCCGGTGCGGGCGGCCCGCGACGTGCTGCAGCAGATCGAACAGGCCGATTCTGCCATGAGACGTTTGGCGCAGGCGAGATAGCTTCCACGGGGTCAAGCGATGTGGCAGAGAGTGGGCCAGTCGTTGTGCGAGCCGAGGGGTCGGCATGGCGAACGGCTGAGGGCGAAATCGCTTCCGACCGATGAACTGCGTCGACAGTTCTTCCGCCGGGGAAAGGTGGAAGAAGACGAGGTCGACGATGCGGCGATCGAAGTTCATCGCAGCCAGAAACTGGCCCGTCTCGAAGCCGTCTTGCTGATTGCTGAGTCGGCCATGTCACCACGCCGTCTCGCGCAGCTGGCCATGCTCGCTTCACCGAGCGAAGCCACCCTGCTGGTCGAACGACTCAATCGGATCTACGATGCCGGCGAAACCGCCGTGCACGTCGAACGAGTGGCTACCGGCTTTCAACTGCTCACTCTCCCCAAGTTTGCACACTGGCTGGACCGGCTCCACAACCGTCAGGTCAAACTGAAACTCTCGACCCAGGCACTCGAAACGCTTTCGATTGTTGCCTACCGCCAACCGATCACTCGGGCTGACATCAAGGCCATCCGCGGAGTCGACCCCGTCGATACGCTCAAGCTCCTGATGGATCGTGGCCTGGTCCGGCTCGGAGGTTATGACGACGCGCTGGGACGTCCCTACCTTTACGAAACCACCCCGAGATTTCTGGAACTGTTCGGACTCCGCGACCTGGCGGATCTTCCCAACGCAGAGGCGTTACGGCGGCCGCCACAGCTGCCCGGGCACGAGGACCGTGGCGTTGGTCCTGAACTCGAAGAAATCGACGAAGATGCCGAATTCGACGATGAGTTTGAGGAGGGGCTTGCCGGCGAACTCGAGGAAGAACTCGAGGAAGAACTCGAGGAAGAACTCGAGGAAGAACTCGAGGAAGAACTCGAGGAGGAACTCGAGGAGTAGAGCTGGTCACGGCGAATTGGGGTGGTGGTCAGAACTGTCGTCGCACAATGTCCAGCACTTCGTCACCGATGTGTTCGATCGATCGAACGTCCTCACTGTTCTCGACCAACCCGTCGACTCGGAACCAGTGATCACGGTCGGCGGCCAGCATTCGGTAGGCCTGGTGCACACCGATCTGGTACTCGAGGTCTGCTTCTTGGAGGTCGGCAGCTTTTTCGGTGTAATCTCGGGGGGCTTTCAAGGCGATCAGTCGGCGGCTGACATGTGGGGGGACGTCCAGCCAGACAACCGCGTCGGGCCGGGGCAACCCGAAAACCTCGTATTCGATTTGCTCTATCCATTCGATCAATGCGGCCTGCCGTGCGGCGGGCACTCGAGATCCCTGGTGAGCGAGGTTGGAGGGGACGTAGCGGTCGCAGACGACGACCTGGTGGTTGGCCAGGGCTTCGGTCAACACGTCACGAGATTCGAAGCGATCGCCAGCGTAAAGCGTCGCGGACAGTTGAGGAGCGACGGCTTCGAGCGGCCCAAACTCGCCATTGAGGAATTCGCCGATAGCGCGTCCGAAGAGCGTTTCGGAGTATCTCGGGAAGCTGAGCAGGCCGGTCGAGATGCTCTCGGAGTTGAGCCGGTCGACGAGCTGACGGGCCTGGGTGCCCTTGCCTGACCCGTCGATTCCCTCGATTGCAACCAGCAAGCCCATCAGTGCGTCAATCCGTCGAATCGAGCCAGTTGATAGCGTCTTCGCGTGAATTGACGACCTGGAAGTAGCTCAGCAGATTGCTGCGACGCATCACGGTTTCCACCGGTTGTTGCAGCCCGCAGAGGACCAGGCGACCGTCTGCACGGTGGAGACGTCTGTGCAAAGTGATCAATTTGCCGAGAACGGCACTCGTGACGAAAGAGGTCTGGGTCAGGTCGAGTGCGACCTGGCGATAGCCGTGTTGATCGATCAACTGGAACAGCGATTGCCCCAGTTCCTCCACGTTGTGTTCCTCGTCAAGCCGCCCGGGAAAAAACGTGGCGACGACCGCCCCGGAGGACGCGTCGGCCTCGAAGAAACGCGAGTTGAAGTCCTCGAGTCCCATTACCGTTCTCCGAGAATTCCCGTTTCGTCGCTCGAGATCGCACGCACCTCGACCAGTTGGCCGATATCTGTCTCGTCTCCGGGGAGAGTCACTGGCACATAACGTCGGTCCGTGCCGCGCACGAAACCGGGGCGATCAGCTGCGGCACGCTCCACGAGGACTTCGAGAGTCTGTCCCATCAGCGAGGCATGAAAGCCGCAGGCCAGTTCGCGTTCGATCGCTTCGAGTCGATGCAAGCGGTCCTTTCGAACCTCCGGTGAGATTTGGTCGGGCGCGTCGGCCGCTGGAGTTCCGGCTCGAGGGCTGAAGGGAAAGACATGGATCTTCGAGAATCCCGCCTGGCGGCAGACCGAAACCGTCTCGGAGAATTCTTCTTCGGTTTCCCCCGGGAAACCGACAATGGCATCGGTCGTGAAGGCCGGGCGATCGAGATGAGTTCGCATCGCGTCGATCGTGTCGAGAAACTGTTCGGAGGTGTAGCGTCGCCGCATTCGTCTAAGCACCGAGTTCGAACCACTCTGCAGCGCCGGGTGGAACTGGGGGCAGAGATGCTCGCAGTCGGCCGCGGCACGGATGAAGTCTTCATTGATTTCGCGGGCCTCGATACTCGAAAGCCGCATTCTCCAGCGACCAGGGATCCGGTCGAGTCGTTGGAAGAGATGGTGAAGTCGAAAGGGGGGACGATTGGAACGTCCCCGGGTGGTGTCGACACCGTAGTGCCCGACGTGGATCCCGGTGAGTACGATTTCTTGGAATCCCGCGTCCAGCAGCCGCTTCACTTCCTCCTCGATGTCTTCAGGAGAACGACTCTGCAGACCGGGTCGGACCTGGGGAATGATGCAATAGGTACACCTCAGGATACAGCCGTCCTGGACCTTGACGTAGGCTCTTTGACGACCGTCAAAGTGGCTGATCCCCCTGGGCAATTCCACGATACCGAGGCGGTCCAGTACGTCGGGAAGTTCCCGCTTGTCGCGAACCACCTCGAACACCCCGGGCAGTTCCGCCACGGCCTTCGGGTCTCGAGTCGCGTAACAACCCATCACGATCGTCCGCGTGCCGGGGTTCCGACGGGCCAGCTGACGGATCAACTGGCGGCCTTTCGAGTCACCGGTCGCTGTGACGGTGCAGGTGTTGACGACACAGATGTCGGCTGATTCGCCCTCTTCGGCTTCACGGTAGCCTCCCGAGACGAGGGCCTCCTTGACGAGTTGCGTCTCGTACTGGTTGACCTTACAGCCAAGAGTCACCAGGCGGCAGGTTGGTTGGGTGAGCGTGGCAAGCATGTGTGCCAGTATAGTCACCGTTGGAATCGGCGGCGACCGATTCCCGGCGGCAAGTCATTCGCCCCCACCACCTCCGGAAGTGCCGCTTCCGGCTGTCCCACCACTGTCAGAATTCGCGTTTCCGCCACCTTGGCCCCCTCGTCCCCGCCTTCGCCTCCGCCGTTTTCGCCCCCCGGAACCGCTTTTTCCGGAGTTGCCGGACCCGCCACCCGAATTTCGGGGCAGTTGGGACAATGCGTCTTCCCAGGTCGGGACGTCCTTGGTCGACCCACCGGCCTCGTCGGCCTCGGTGAGATCCAATCCCAATTCGTCGTCTCCGGAGACTGCGACGTCCCGAGCCTCTTCGAGAATCGCTTCACCGGGAGATTCGCCTGTTGGCGAACTGTCGACATTTCCCGATCCGGAACCGGAGATGGTGGTTTCCCCGGGCGGCTGCCATGCCGCCAGCGGATCATTCAATTCCGTATCGTTTGATCCAGGGCTGCCGCTGTCCTGGGGCGAGGATGACGAATCGGCGTTCGCGGAATCGGCATTTCCACGACGTCGCCTGCGTCGTCTTCTTCTTCTTCGCCGTTTTGGCGGTGGGCCGTCTCCGTCGGACCCGGACTCAGCGGGGGTTTCACCGGCAGTCGATTCGCCGGGGGCATCCGTGGCTGTGTCGACCGGACCGCCCCAAGCCGCCAGAGGATCGGGTTGAGTTTGTTCGGCACTGTCAGTCTCGTCCGGCTGGTTGACGCCGGAATCGGCCTCTCCATCGGACTTTCTTCGACGTCGTCTTCGCCGTCGTCGCCGCCGTTTTCGTCCTGTTTGGGGCGGCGTTTCAGACTCATCGGACCCCGTAGCCGACTCGCCCTCATCAGTGGAAAGTTCAGCTACAGATTGGTTGTCGGAAACAGTCTCTTCAACAGCGGTGTCGTCGGAAGACAGGTTCGAGGTGTTCTCCGGCTGGACTGTTGAGGGGACCGGTGTTTCATCAATCAGGCCGGCACCGAAGGATGAGCCAGTTGGCTGTGGTTCGGCAACCGGCTCGGCAACCGGCTCGGCAACCGGATCCTGGTCACCAAACAAACCTGCCCCAAAGGCGGGACCCGAGGGTTGTTTGGGGGGGGCGGGTGCCGCTGGAACTTCTACCGGTTCCTTACGAACTTGTGGTCTTGCATCACGGCCGCCACCGGGGATGCGTGCCGGTGAACTGGCCTTCAATGACTCGAGACCATCCCAGTAGCCGTCGGCCTTGGAAGAATCCGAAGCCTGAGGCGAATCCACTCGGGCGGGTTGCTTTTGCGACTCCTCGATGGCCGGCTCCGGAGACTCGGACGAGTCGGAGTCAGCGACAGGAGATGGCGGGGCGTCCGAGGAAGTTGAGCCGGACGTACTGTCGGTTTCAAGTGGCGGGGGCGGGGGTGCTGGACGCTTCAAGATGACGCCCAGCAGTGATTTCGCCTTTTTGCCAAGGGAATCCGGTTGTCCTGGGGAATCCCCAGACGGAGAGGTGTCTGCCATGAAGGCAAAACTAGCTGCTGCTGGGGGACATTTCAAGCAGTCGCCTGCAGGGCAGCGTGCGACTTTCGGTCAGCTGCCCTTCTTCTTGGCAGCCGGCTTCTTGGCAGCCGGCTTCTTGGTGGCCGGCTTCTTGGTGGCCGGCTTCTTGGTGGCCGGCTTCTTGGTGG
>PBOJ01000038.1 GCA_002724315.1 Planctomycetaceae bacterium
GGCCGCTCGGGATCCTCGAGAAACTCGAGTCCGTTCCGGACAGCTTCGTCGTGAACACTTCCTTCCACCGTCGGCAATCGGAACGGGTCGGTCACAACCTCCGGTTCCGTCAATGGTCGCGTTGACGAATTGTCTCCGGGGGTTTGGGGACCGGACGAAGCGGATGCGGCCTCAGCCGCTTTCTCGCCGCGTTGCTTCGACTCCCAGATCTGCCGGGCCATTTCCTCGTGGGATGCGGGCACAACCGACCGATTCGATTGACCATCTCCGAATTCGCCTGTCTTTTCCGGCGATTTGGAGGACGCAGCTGGCTTCGAGTTCGAACTTTCTTCGAATCGCCGCTTCGCTTTCCGGATACGATCAACCAGGTCGTGGTAGGCAGCTGGCATCCGCTCTGCCCGCGAATCCCGTCCTGAGGACGACTTCGGTGATGGAGTCGTTGACTCGACCGGCGGCTTCTCTTTACTACGGTCCGGTCTCGAATTGAACCGACTACTCAGTCGTTGTTTCGTTCTCCGAATCCCATCAAGAAAACCCTGGTACCCCGCCGGCATCCTCGACGATCGCGGCCGCGGTTCCGGAGTTGCTGGTTCCGGAGTTGCTGGTTCCCGAGTTGCTGGTTCCGGAGTTGCTGGTTCCGGAGTTGCTGAATTGGGCTTGCCCAACCTGGGAACCAACCGATCACTCAGTCGTCTTTTCGTGACGCCGAGACGATCGGCAAGGTCTCGGACGGTCGACGGCACCTGGAAAAATCGCGACTCCGGATTTTCCGCGACCGGGCCGGAAACATCCGGTTCGAGAGTTGTTGGTTTTTTGCCGACAGCGATCGGCGTTGCCTTGGGTTGTGCGACGGACTGTTGCGGAATTTCGCGAGTCCGGTCAATCGGTTCATTGTGAGTGGCCGGAACGACCTTCGGCGGCTCGACGGCTTCGGACTCGGCTGACAGATCGAATCGAGTGGAATCCTCCGATGCCGCTGACTCGGGTCCAGAATTCTCGGAGGGCATCTCGAGTTGATCAACAGATCCCGGCTCGGCAAACGGGGATGGCTTGGGTTCCAACAACCCTTCGGCCTCCAGGCCGTGGCTGCGTTCCCACGCACGTCTCAGAGCATCGCGATAAGCCGCCGGCGTCCATTCGCTCTCAGCCAACTGGACATTGTTGACTGCCAGCAATCGCCCGGTCCGGAAATGCAGGTTGGCCAGGGCCTGGTTGTAAGCAACCAGGCTGGTGTAGTAGGCAACCTCGGCCTCGGCACGGCTGACCTGGGCCCTGAGCAGGTCATCCAGTGTCTTGGTCCCGGCGTTGAACACCTCGATCTCGAATTGGCGGACCCTTTCCTGGGCAGCGGCACGTCGGTTGAAGTTTGAGCGGGAGGCGGCTTCGTGAGCGGCCAGTTGCTGTATCGCATCGGAGAGCTCGTGGCTGATCTCCATTTCCTGGGCATCGAGTACCGCGCGGGCCTTGGCCAGTCGCAGCTCGAGATTCTTGACCTGGGCATTCGCGGATCTCAAACCCAGTGGCACGGTGAATTCGACGCCGAGATTCCAGCCGGTGTGATCCGCATGAGAGAGTCCCCGGTAACCGCTGGACAACGGGGCACGGCTGTTGGAGAACAGGTCGTCACCAAGTGCGTTGATCCTGTAGCCGCCGACCATATCCAGCCTCGGTCGGACCAGGCTGCGAGCCGCCTTGAGTTGCAGTTCCATGCTGCGAATCGACCAGCGCTGCCGTCTCAGTTCGACCCGCTGCGTCAGTGCCTCGACCAGGTTCGCTTCCCAGTTGGGTTCGAAACGGGCCGTCACCAGTTCATCCGAAGGCCTCAAGACCGTCCCATCGCTGGCCGGCAGCCCGAGCATTCGCCTCAAGACCGTTTCGGCACGGTAGAGTTCGCTGAGAGCCGCCTCGGCCTGGGCCCGTGTCTGAAAAAATCGATCCCGGGCGAGGGGTTCATCAGAGTTGGTGAAACCCTGCTTTCCCCCACCGTCGAGGATGACCTTGGTATCCCGCCAGGATTTCTGGGCACTGTTGCGAGCCGTCACAGCGGCATCCCACTTGCGGTAGGCCAGGTAGAGTTCCCAGTAGAGATCCTCGACGTCCTTGACCAGGTTGATCGCCGACTGTTCGAACTGGGTCAGTGTCAGGTCATTATTGATCCGCGCAATCAGGACACCCTGGCTGACCCCACTGAGACCACGAAATTGCTGTGTGACCGGGCCGGCAATCCGAGTGAACTCGGTTCCCGAACCTGCCAGCAGCGGTTGCCGGTAGCCGACGTTGACGTTGCCGGTGTAGGTCGAGGGGTGCAGGTTGAATGAGCCACCGCCCACCGACGTCGACGCGGGGATGTTGCTGCCGAAATAGGACCAGTCGTGACCAACCGAGAGGCTGGCACCATACCCCAGTTGCTTGCGGAGTGTTGAGGTGAAATTCCCCGTCTCACCAACCGAGCTGGAAAGACCTCCGGAGATAAAGGTGTTGTTCTGTGGCGTCTCGTTGCGACCCCAGATCATCGTCGTGGTGAACTCGGGATCGAATGCCGCCAGGGCAGCGGTCACACCACGTCCTCCGAACAAAACACCCGTCTCCTGTATCGCCGGGTCCCAGATCGAAGCGACTCGGTCCGGTGAGGACAGGATGGCGTTGCCGGGCGAGAGGAACCCGTTGCGACTGCGAATCACCGGGTTGTTCTCCAACGCCAGCTTCAGTGCTTCGGCAAGTCCCAGGTCACGGATCACGTCCTCGGTCGGGGCCGTAATGGTTCGCGGCGGCCGCTTCCACCCCTTGCGTGGAGAAACGGTCGGACCATCAGTCGGCCTCGAAAGCGACATCTCGCGGTTTCGGTAATGTTCGAGTGTCGCGTCACCGAGCCAGGTCACATCGCGTCCGGGTCCAGCACAACCGGCCAGCGCAATGACCACCGCCAGCGCGCAACGCACCACCGGAATCCTCGACACCGTCACTAAGCACACCAGTGGACTGCAAACAGGCATTTCTGAGCCGCGCAATGGCCAACGCTACAACCGTTACAAACGGTATCGACGGAATGACCGTCAAACCTTAACAGCATCTGCAGCGTCTCAAGCCAACCGGCTCAGTCCCCATCGGCGGTGGACTGAGCCGATCCGACCGGTTCCTTACCCGGAGCGAACTCGCGGTAGGGCCTCCCCAGCCACCTCTTGATCAGCACGACTTCCCCGGCGTCATTACCCTCGATCGCGTGACCCAGGAACTGAAGCCCGTACCCGCCAACGAAACTGGCCACCGCCCACCACCACGGTTCCTGCTGTCGCGAGATCAGGATCGCAGTCACGACAAACGTCAACGGCACACCCAGCAGGTGCAGCAAGCGATTCAGCGGATGTGTGTGTCGCTGAATGTAGTTGGTGAGGAATCGCTGGAGCATCGGTTCCCTCGGCATGGACGCCGCATTGTGGCGATCGGATGCGGCCTTTGCCAGCCTTGCCACATTCCCGCTGGTGGCAGCCGGTGGTTTCTGGTATCTCCCGGTCGTGGACGAAACGGCCTTCCGCAAACTGGTTTCCGGCGAACGCCGCGGCCCGGCCGCTGCGGGTTTCCGGTACGTGCTCTGGCTGATGCAGTGGCCTTACCGTGCCGTCATCGGTGCCAGGAACCTCGGCTTCCGCCTGCGAATCTTTCCGTCCCACTCGGTCGAAGCCCCCGTCATCAGCGTCGGCAACCTGACCACCGGCGGCACCGGCAAGACTCCCCTGGTCGCCTGGCTGGCCGAACATCTCCGCGAAACCGGACACCGGGTCGGGCTGCTCAGCCGGGGATACCGCGGCGAAGACAACGGGACGGGCAATGACGAAAAGAAACTGCTCGAAGCACTCTGCGGTGACATCCCGCACGTCCAGGATCCCGACCGGGTGTCCGGTGCCGACCAGGCAATCAACGCACACGAATGCAACGTACTGATCCTTGATGACGGTTTCCAGCACCGTCGCCTCGGCCGCGACCTGGACATCGTTCTGGTCGATGCAACATGCCCTTTCGGCTTCGGCCACCTTTTGCCGCGCGGACTGCTTCGAGAACCCACAGGTTCACTCGGCCGATCGTCCATCATCGTGCTGACCCGGGTCGATCACCTCGACCCGACGCAACGCGATTCTCTCAAACAACAGGTCATGACGTTGGCCGGACACGACCGCGTGGCCGAAGCCACGTTCCCAACCGTCGGACTGGTCAATGCCGACGGATCCACCCAGTCGCTCGAAGAGCTTTCGGGGGCGCGCGTGGCGGCGTTCTGCGGAATCGGCAACCCCGAGGCGTTCTTCGACAGCCTGTCCGTCATCGCCAGTCGGGCGTTTCCCGACCACCATCTCTACACCGACGACGACCTCGACACGCTGGCTCGATGGGCCGACGAATCCGGAGCCGACCTGCTGCTGACAACCCGCAAGGACCTGGTCAAGATCCCCCGTCGCCAGCTCGGACGGACACCGTTGTGGGCGGTCGACACCGGACTCAACTGGGTCTCGGGATTCGACGTGGTCGAACAAGGCCTCGAAGATGCGTTGCTCAATTGCTCGCCGAAAGACGATCGATCGAGTCCTGCAGTTCATCGATCCGCGAGAGCATGACGGCCGAAAGGGTCAGGGAGATCATCGAGGTTGTCAGGAGAGTGATTTCGAAGGAATCGAGTCCCCCCTGTCCATCGAGACCGAAACGGTGGATCGGATCGAATCGATCGTCGACACTCGCTTCCCCGCTTTGTCCGCGAACCTCCACGTCCGCTCCAGCCGACAGGTCCAAGCGTTGGCGGGATCGGGGTGGAGCGGAATCGGTCGTCCACAACCGGCTGATCGTCACCGAGGAACCAACCCGCACACAGTAGACACCGCCGGACAGGCCCGTCACTCGATAGTCGCCCAACTCGCCGGTCTTCACACGGGCCACCACGCGTCTTTGCCGGGAAACGACAACGGTGAGTCCGACCAGCGGCCGCCCCTGGTCATCTCGCACGCGACCTGACAGGGTGCCGCCGGAACCGAGTTGGATATCGAGAATCCGGACCGGTGGCCCAACTTCCGGTTCGGGCCCATGCGTTCGTTTCTCCAACACGGAATCGGCATCCACCGCCTCGGCCAGGATCCAGGTTGGCCCCGGCACCAGCATAGCCGCGACGGCCATCCACATCAGGATGACGGCGGGATGTCGTTCTGGTCGAAAGAGCATCATGAGCTACCAATGTCTCTCGTCGAAAAACTGTGATCAGCGATCCTGTTCGCCGGAGAAGCTAGGGACTGGCTGGGGGATCATCGTCGTCGAGTTCGGCGATCAAGAAAATGGCTCCCGCGATTCCCGCAAAGACCAAAACGGTCGATGTGATCGGGCTGGCGAACAGATCCCCCGGTGACGGCTCGGTGGTCTCCGACGGAGATTCTTCATCCTGGCCGCGGACGACCGGCGCGTCGGCCACGACTCGCAGGAGACTGTCTGCTCCCCGGGGAGCGGTGCCTGCGGACCAGACTCGGACAAGCGTCAGACTGTCACCAACCCGAAACTGGTACAACCCGCCCGGGAGATCGGTAATGGCGTAACGCCCATCGGCGTCGGTGCGAGTCCGGGCCACCACGCGGCGGCCTCGGTGGACATTGACGACGGTCCCGCCACGCGGCCGGTGCCTGGTGTCAACCACCCGGCCGGCAAGAGTCCCGTCGGGGGACAGCACCACGTCAACAACCTTCGCGGATGCGACCAGGCCGGCGGCTGGCAAACGAACCTGGATCCCCAACAGGCTGGTCATCGTCAGAAACACAACCAGGCGTCGAGCGGATGAGTGTTTCATGATTTGGAACCTCTTCCGACTGCGAAGAGCAACGTCAGCAGACCAACGGATGGAAACAGGCTTGGGGGAGGAGGGAATGGTCAACACGGATCAGGGGCTGGCCGCACGGTTATCGTCATCGTCATCGTCCATCGTCACGACAATCACCCCGCTCACCGCGGTCACAACCGCGGTGGTCACCAGCGGACCGAAAAAGGCCGCGCCGGGCGAAGTGTAATAGCCGGGGAAAATCATGCCGCCACCGGGGACCTGATACGGCTGGAAGGGATAGGCAGGCACGGGTTGAACCGCGTAGTTCGGCATCGGGGCGTAGGGCAACTGGGCCACGACGACGGCCTGCTGTGTCACCGACGACACGGGGGTCACCACATCGTGAACCAGGACCAGGCGGTGTTGTGAGGCGGGAGGAGCGGTGCCGGTTGCCCAGGCCCGAACGGACTGCCCGGTCCCCGGAGTGGCCACCCAGTAGATCCCTCCGTCGAGTCCCCCGAGCCGAAAGCCTCCATCGGTGGCCATCGGGGCCTCGGCAACCAGGTGAGATCCGCGGAAGACCGACACTCTCCGGGCACCCGGTGCCAGGCCATCAACCGAGCGAACCTCGCCGGTCAGTGTCCCGTTCGAGTCGAGTTCCACGTCGACCGGGACATTGCTGCGCAACGAGTTCGCAACGCACTCCCGAGAGGGTGCGAGCAAGAGCCCAAACGACACAATGAACAGCAGTGTGGGTTTCACCGGGAGAGTCAAGAAATTCGAATGGGTTGAAGACGTCGAACCGGACAACACAACACGAAACCCGTGCCCAACGGCCGGGCCGAATCGAGAAACCGGAGTGGATTGTGAGGGAGAAGTGAGACAGAGAGAGCGGGATTCTATTGATCACCGCAGACGGGTCAAGACGTTTTTCCACGGTCGGTGTCCGGTTCTGGACCAACTCTCTCCCCCTTGCCTCAAGCTCCGGGCGACGCTAGGCTAACCCCGCTTCAGCCGCTGTAGCTCAGTTGGTAGAGCGAGGCATTCGTAATGCCTAGGTCGGGAGTTCGAGTCTCCCCGGCGGCTCTCACGAATTCTCTTGGAAGTTGCTCTCTGACAGTGACTTCCATTTTTTTTGTTCCGGCCAGATGAACCAGCCAGATTGATTCAGAATCGTCGCGACTGGCCCATGGAGTCCCACATGTTCCCGCGCACCCTTTCGATGGGACTTGCGTTCCTTTGCCTCTCAGCCATCACCCTTCAAGCTGCAGACCCCGACAAGAAACCGGCCTTCAAGTCGGTGACACCCGAATCCCGTAAGGCGGCCTGGTGGACCAAGCGGCACGACAAGAAACTGGTTGACCTCAAGGCGCAGAAGGCCGTTGACCTGCTGATGATCGGCGACTCGATCACGCACGGCTGGGAAAACCGCGGCAAGGCAGCCTGGTCAGAATTCTACGCCAAGCGGAATGCCTTCAACATCGGTTACAGCGGTGACCGCACCGAACACGTGATCTGGCGATTGCAGCACGGCGAGATCGACGGCATCGCCCCGAAGCTCGCCGTGATCATGATCGGCACCAACAACACCGGTCACCGCCAGGATCCCGCCGAACAAACCGCAGCGGGCATCAAGAAGATCCTCGAGGTTCTCAAGAAAAAACTCCCCAGGACCAGGGTCCTGCTGCTGGCTGTTTTCCCGCGCGGAGCCACCAACGATGACAAGCTCAGAAAGATCAACGACGGGATCAACAAGAGCATCCGGGGCTTCGCCGATGGAAAACGCGTGCACTTCCTGAACATCAACGCAACCTTCCTCGACGACGACGGCAAGCTGCCGAAATCGGTGATGCCCGACCTGCTGCACCCCAATGAAAAGGGTTACAGGATGTGGGCCGCCGCACAGGAACCGACGATCAAGAAGCTTCTGGCCGAGTGATCCGGCCGTCGGCTAACCTTCGACCGAACGCGGCGGCACCAGTTCGAAGCTGCGTTCAGGAAGCTGAACCGAGTCAAGCAGCGACTGGACACGCTCCTCGAGGAGTTGCGTCAACTCCGACGCCGCGTCCCGCTTCTTTTCCTTGGGCACCGTGATCGGTTCCCCGAGCACCACGACGGCACGGCGGCGAGCCCGAACCGTCGCCGTCGCCCGCTTGAGAATGTCCTCTTCGAACTTGTCGAGCGTCTCGGCCAGCCGATCGATGCTGGGATGCTCGGCAACGTAGTCACCCGGGTAGCTGTACAACTGGGCACACAGATAGCAGTCGTCCAGATCGTCGGCACACCGGCGATACTCTTCACTCGACTCGTCCGCCTCGGTGATCGCCGAGATCGCCCGTTGCCGCCCCTGCTTGATCCTCTCGGGAATCGTCTTTCCTTCGGCCGAGATCTCGTACTTCTCCTCAATCCGCTTCAACACGCCGTCGGTCAGAAACGCGATCCGTTCGGGCACCGGGCCCTGCCGCGCCTTCCCGAGAAATTCCAGTTCCTTCAGGGCCAGCATGCCGTCAGCAACACGGTAAAGCCGCTCAGACATCGGCCGTTCCGGCGTCGGCCTCCAGAACAGGGCCTCCTCCACATCGTCCATCAACTTCAGCAGTGACGGCAGCGGATCTTCTACGTAGTAGTACCGGAGTCCGCAGGGGACGATCACCACGTCGCGGTCGGCCTTGCGGGCGGCCATCACCGCCAGCGCCGTCGGCCCCTCCCGAAACAGGGTCAACCGTTCGTTGCAGTGGTAGACCTCTCCTTCCGGAAAGATCACCAGCGGCTCTTTGCGATTCTGCAGCACGTCGACGGCCTGCTGCATCGCCTGACGATCGGTTCCCTCACGATCGACGCTGAAGCACCCGTGCATTCTGAGGAACGCGCGTCGAATCGGGTTGACGAGCCCCAGCACCTGCCAGGCCCCCATGAAATACAGCGGGCTCCCGAATTCCTCCGCCGCGGTGTAGACGATCATCGGGTCGCCGTGAACCGAGTGGTTCGGAGTGATCAGGATTCCGTTTCCGGCATCCAGGGCTCCTCGCACATGTTCGGCACCTCGCACCTCGACCTCCGAGATCCGCGGCCCCTTGCTGATGATCATCCGCCGCAACCATCCGGAAAGCCGAACCCCCAACGGGCTGAGTTGTGGCCCCCACCATCTCGGTGGCTTCTCGAATCGTGTCCGGTCCACCGTTCTTCTCCCGACCTAGGAAAGTCACCTTCCGGGAACAATTTCTCACCCGGTAACCTGCTGCTTCAGGATAAGGAGGACGAAAACCGATTGCGAATCCGATCACGACTTCGTTCAGAACGAATACGTCGTTCCCGGTCGTCCCACCTCCAGCCCGGGAAAGCCCACTGCGTCGATTTCGGCCACCAACTCGTCTCGGTTCGACGGTTTCAGGTGCACCGCGATAGCCTGCACGTTTCTTCCGATCTTCTCGAGTTGCCGGACAGCTCCGTTGGGCGTGAGGTGTCCGGTGACCTCGGCCAGCTCGCTCTGAGACTCGGGGAAACTCGCCTCGATCAACACTCCGGCCAGGTCGTCTCGCACCGCCGCCCGCTCCCAGATCAGATCGGTATCTCTGGTGTCGGTGGCCACGACCACCGTACGGTCCGATTCGTTCAACAGGTACCCGTAGGTCGGCACAACATGGTCGACCGGAATCGCCACCACTTCTATCCCGGCGATGTTGACCGGATGGTCAACCGGCAACTCGTGCAGTTCGACCAGGCTCATCTCCTCGGTGGAGAGGCGTTCGAGATCAGGCCAGAAACGGTCGTTGAACACTTCGCTGCGAATCATCTCGAGCACGTCGGCCGGTGCGTGGATGCGGGCCGGCGGCACGCCCGACTGCAACCGGTTGACAACATACAGGGGCATCGAGCCGACATGGTCCGCATGCACATGGGTCACCACAACATCACCGACCCGTTCCTGCAGCCCGATTTTGGCCATGCCCAGACAACCGGCGTCGACGGCCAGGCGGTCATTGACAACGTAGGTGGTGGCCATCTGCAACAGCGGATCGCCAAAGCACGACTCGAGAAACTGGATTTTCATTCGGTCCGGCTCGATTGTCTGAACGGGCTCACCGACCAAGTCTCATCGGTGTGTCCCTCAACTGCAGCCCCTGAATAGTGGATTGCCGGGAACGGATCAACGACAATCACCAGCTCCCACTCCTTCCTGATTCCACGACCGATTCGCCATGATCATCACCGACGTTGAGACACTTCACCTGAGACTGCCGAACGTGGCCGAGATCGCCGACGGCACCCAGGATGTGCTGGTTGTCCGCATCCACACCGACACCGGAAACACCGGCATCGGGGAAGTGACCAGCCAGTCGTATGTCTGCCAGGCCATCTTCGAAGCACCACGATCGGCCGAAAGGCGGCACGGGCTCGCCGAGATCCTGGTCGGACAGGAGGTCGACGATGTCGACCGGCTGTGGCAGAGAATGTACTACAACACGAACCGGTACGGCCGCCGTGGCGCGGCAATCCATGCCATCAGTGGTGCCGACATCGCGTTGTGGGACCTGCTGGGCCAGGCCCGCGGCGTGCCCGTCTCCGAACTGCTCGGCGGGGCCCGCAGATCAACGGTCCGAGCCTACGCCAGCCTGCTGTTCGGCGAGACGCCCGAAGAGACTGCCCGGCTGGCAACCGAGGCGGTCGGACAGGGACTCACCGCGGCGAAATTCGGCTGGGAAGTTTTCGGAAAGGACCCTCAGACAGACGAGGCGCACACGCGGGCGGCACGTGAAGCGCTCGGAGACGACCGCGACCTGATGATTGACGTGGGCTGCAAGTGGGACGCCGGGACAGCATTGGAACGTGCGCGGCTCCTGGAACCCTACCGACTGACCTGGATGGAAGAGCCCCTGTCACAGGACGACCGCCGCGGCTACGCCGAACTGTGCGCCGAGTCTCCGGTGCCGATCGCTGCCGGAGAAGGCGATGTGACGCTTTACGACTTCGAGGACCTCGTCGAACGGGGCCTGCACGTCGTCCAGCCCGACGTGGCCTTCTGCGGCGGCCTGACCGTCTGTCGGGACATCGGACGGTTGTGTGCCGAACAGGGCCGCCGTGCCGTCCCCCACTGCTTCAGCACCGGAATCAACCTGGCTGCCAGCCTTCACTGGGCAGCGTCGATGGACAACGGCGACCTGGTCGAATACTGCTTGAGACCCTCACCGCTGATGAGACGACTGGTGTCCAACCTGCCGCCGCTGGTCGACGGCCGCGTTCCCGTTCCCGACGCTCCCGGCCTCGGCGTGGAACTCGACGAGGACGTCATCGCCGAGTTCCTGGTCGCTCGCGACAACTAGCCTTCCTGCTCGTCCATCCGCCGACGCAACGCCTCGTACTGCTCGGGCGTGTCCAGGTCCAGCAGCACCTCCGGACGCCCCAGTTCGACCTCCTCGACCGCCTCACCGCACCGGGCCACCAGCCAGTTGAGTCCACTGTCGTCCGGGATCGACGCGACCTCCGGAGCCAGCCCGACACCGAACACCGTCGGGTGCCCTCGCCGGCCGTCGTGCGTCGGCACCAACACCGGTGGCCGGTTCACCGACCAGGCTTCGGCCACCTGTCCGACCAGGTCGGCATCGAGCACCGGATGGTCAGCCGGTACCAGCATCCACCCGTCGATCTCACCGGCTCCCCACCGCTTCGTCATCTCATCGATGCCCCACCTGACACTGGCTTTCATGTCCGGGGGAGGCTCGGGGGCACGGACCACCACGGCACCGGCTGCCGCGGCCGCTTCGGCCAACACCGCATCGTCGGGTCGAGTGACGACCAGCACGTCGAGCACCGACGGATGATCGAACGCCTCAACCAGCCGGGCAATCACCGGGCGATCTCCCAGGGGCAACAACAGCTTCGGCTGGCCCATCCGGCGACTGTGGCCGGCGGCCGGAACAATCACCACCAGTCTGGCCATGTTGCCGCTCATTCCCCGTCGACACTACGCACTGCCCGTGGTTGTCTCAACCGAATCCAAACGCGGCCGGAGTCAGTTGGCCCGAGTCAGCGGCGGCATCTCCTTGTGGGACAGAGGATGGAACCGGCGGACCTTGATGATCCGCCACTCGTCGGCCTCCTTTCGCCAGGTCAATGACCACATCGTCGGCTGGCGTCCGACGGATCCGTAACCGGCGACATTCAACGACACGTTGGCGCGGAACCGGGTCTCACCACGGGTATCGTTGGAGGTCAGAGACGTCTCCAGTGCGGTCACCCGAATCCTGTCCTCGAAGGTGACCAACCGCAGGCCGGCGGTGGCCATCACCTTGAGCGAGGGTTCAGAGTTGGAGAAGAAGCCAAAGACCCCTGCAAACTCCTCGTCCTTGGCCTGGACGGCATCGCGAAAATCCAGGACACGGGCGGTGAGACGTTCTTTTTCGGTGACGATCCGTCGTTCGAGTTCCCAGACGCCGATGGCCAACAGCACCGCGACGGCCGCAGCGACCAGCAGTCGCTTGTTTTGACGGGTCCACCACGACGTCACCAAGCCGACGACGACGACCGACAACACAACGATCAGCGGCCAGGGATTTTCCGTCAGCAGCCACATCGCTCGAGTCACTCCACCAGGGCACTTCGCACGACGGCACGCCCGTCGGAAGTCTACGCCCGGCCAACGTCAGTTGGCAACAGGCGCCGATGGGATGGCATCCTCGGCCGGCTGCAGTACGATCCGTCGCCGGACGACTTCCTGGCCCCCGCACCGAACCACCAGTGCGTACTCACCCGGCGCCAACGCATCGTGCAACACGTACAGAAAATTGGCACGAAACGCTTCCCGGGGAACCACCTGGTGGACCCGGTCCAGCAATCTGTTGTCGCTGTCGTGCAGGTTGCATTCGATCATCAGATCCGGGTGTGGCGGGTTCAGTGTGCACTGGGCAAACAGCTTCTCACCCTGGCGAAATGTCCTCTTGTGCCCGACCACATACCCGCCAATCAGCATTTCGCCCATTTCCAGCGAATGCACCAGGTCCTCGGGCCGGATGACCGAGTTGCTCTCCAACATCGCTTCAACACGATCGGGATCGATCTCAACCAACTCGTGAGGCCCTTGGGGACGACGGAGCCCGTAGGGGTCGAGCTGGTGTTCCAGTTCGACGCCCAGCACCGCCGTGACCAGCAATGTGGCGGGAAAGGCCAGCGCCAGGCGTTGATGCCAGATCGGGGCCAGCGGAGCAATTTCCGGATCGCTTCTCCGTCGGAACCGCGCCAGACGATCGCGCCAACGAGCCACATCCTCGGCATTGATGAACGCCAGGTAGGTGACCATCGAAACCAGCGGAAAGATGAACAGGCCCAGCGTCTGCCGGGTGCCCAGGTGGAACCCCACCCCCAACAGCAACATGATCCAGCGACCATGACCTCGCCAGGACAGGAACACGAACAGAATCTCCCAGACAACACTGATGTAGGCCATCGTGACCACCACCACGGGGTAGAGCGTCAACTGCTCGCCCATCGGGTTGGAATTGTTCACGTCGGTCATCAGCCAGAAACGGAGCTGGTCGCCGCTGAAGAAGGTCGGGGTGTGGATCTTCGTGATCGCCGCCCCGAGGTAGATCAGGCCAATCAGCAACTGCATCAGTCGCCGGGGCCAGGCCGGAAACCGCGGAGGTGCAGGTGGTGTCGCGCCGCGTCGAGCCAGCCACGCATCGACACTCCACACCGCACCGCAATGAGAGAAGCTGAGCAACAGCAGCACGTGGGATGCGATCACCGAATACTTGGTGAATGTGCTCAGGCAATCGAGCATGTTCAGGTGGGTGTAGATCACCAGGCAACCGATGACCGAGATTCGTGTCCGCCAGCCGATCATCGTCGTCACCAGCAACACGACCAGCAGTGTCATCAGGATCACCGCCACGGTGCCCGACGGCACCGGCAGCATGTTGAAGTACCCGTAGTTATTGGCCAGCGGTGCGGAGGCCCCGTCCGTCGAGAAGAACTCGCGAGCGTGAGGCCACCGCCTGAGCACCACGTAGAGCAGAATCGGCGGCAATACCATGCGGCACAGCGCCAATCCGTACGGCACCTCCTCGGCGAGGAAGAACTCTCGTACCGAGCCCCGCAGTCCCCGGCGGGGGACTCGCAGCGCGTCGACAGCCGTCTGGTTCAGTTCGGGGGCCGGGTCAGCCATGGGTTTTTGCGGGAGACTGGAAGAGCGGACGAGAGAAAACCACAAATCTCACTGGGCCAGGGGAGCGCGTTCGAAATCGACCGGAGGGAACAGCGACGGGGAACTGCCGCCGCCCAGTGACGGGATCAGTCCCGATGTCCGACCGTCCAGTGGTCGCATCGTGGAACGGATCTCAGACGACAGCCCTGCCGAATTCGAATCGGGGTGCGACGGCAACGGCTGAGCCGACACCACCAGCTGGTTTTGGCGATCCAGCCACGACGGAAACCGCCTGACAATGGTCCCACAGGGGGCCATCACCTGCCTGAGCTGGAAGTAGCTGTGCTTTTGACGAGCCTCATCGAAGAAGTGGGTCCAGACGGAATCGGGAAGGTTGTATTTCTTGGCCCAGTACTCCTCGATCACCAGCAACCTCCGCATCGGCTTCGCCCGGGTGTGTTTCAGGCAGTTCCGGACGATATCGCTGGAGTGGTTCAGGAAGGGGTCGTAGTGGTGGCGGGTGAGGTCGCCGAAGGGTGTGAATTTCGTCCACGGACCGGGAGCCAATTCGTAATACTTCCCGTCCTCTCCCTCGCCAATGATGTGCAGTCGGTTGGCGTAAGCCGACCAGCCACAGAACATGTCCCAGACGACGAAGTACATCGCCGGATGGGAAGCGGTATTGAAGTTCAGAGTGTGGCAGACGATGCCGTAGCCGAGCGAGCCGAGGTAGGAGACGATGACCATCGAAACGGCCCACAACTTGATGCGGCCGAGCCAGCCCCTGGCACCGCTGTCCACATCGTTCGCACCCATCCGTGGGATCCTGCCTGGCAAGAGAATCGGGTCACCGCCGGCGGACTATCGTTCTCAGTCGCCGAAGCGTCAAGACGAGCCTGTCACAAGATCCGTCCGGATCATCCCTCGGCGGCGACGATCGCCGCGAGCAACCCGTCCCAGGTGTAGTTCTCGGCCTCGACCGACACCTCCAGCCCCGCCTCACGAGCAGCCTGGCTCGTGACGGGGCTGATGCTGGCCAACCGGGTCGAGTCCAGTGTCACGTCAGCCAATCCGGCCAACCGGGCGACCCCGCGGGCGATCGAGGGACTTGAGAGACCGATCCAGTCGAGCCGGCCGGTGGCCAGCCGCTCGATTGTCCCGGCGGGCCACCCTTCCACATCCTCGTTCCGGTACACCACCAGTTGCTGAAGATTCGCCCCGGCCTTCTCCAACATCTCCGGCAGCACATCTCGACCGCGGCTGGCACGGGCCCACAACACGCGGGCCCCCTCGACCCGTGAACCCAGTGCCTCCCCCAGTGCCTCGGCCCGATACGACTCGGGCACCAGGTCGGCTCGCAACCGGTACCCGGCCAGCGCCTCGGCCGTGGCCGGACCGATCGCCGCCAATCGGCAGTTCGACAGGCGCCTCAGGTCAGCACCGATGTCCCACAACCGTCCGAGCAATCCGGCCACACCGTTGACACTGGTGAACACGATCCAGTCGAACCCGTCCAACTGATCCAGCACCGAGTCGACCTCCGAGGACGACGCCGGTGGCCGAATCTCGATCGTCGGCATCAACACCGGCTCGGCACCGAGTTGCACCAGGCGACCGACCACTCCGGCTGCCTGGGTCACCGGGCGGGTGACACCGACCGACAGGCCCAGCAACGGTCTCTGTTCAAACCACGAGATGGCCTCCCTCTCGGTCACGCACTCGCCGACGACGATCAGCGACGGTGCCACCAGTCCCGCCGCTTCCACGGCCCCCGGCAACTCGGCCAACGACGCGGTGACAGTCTGCTGACCCGGCAGGGTGCCTTGGCTGATGACCGCCGCCGGACTCGCGGGGTCGCGACCGGCCGACAGGAGTCTCGAGACGATTTCCCCGATCTGGTCCAGGCCCATGTAAAAGACCAGGGTCCCGGCAAATCCGGCCAGGGCGTCGTAATCGACAGCCGGGTTCTCCTTGGAGGGATCCTCGTGGCCGGTCACCAGCGCCACGGCCGACGCCTTGTCTCGATGCGTCATCGGGATGCCGGCATAGGCAGCCGCAGCGGTCGCAGCAGTGATCCCCGGTACGATCTCGAACGGCACTCCCGCCTCGGCCAACACCCGAGCCTCCTCGGCCCCACGTCCGAACACCAGCGGGTCACCTCCCTTGAGCCGCACCACGGTCCGACCCGCACGAGCCTCGGCGACCAACCGTCGATTGATCTCGTCCTGGTCCAGCACCTTGTGACCGTCGTCACCCCGCCGCCGGGTCCGTTCGGCCGTTGCCTGGGTGTGCTCCAGCAGCAACGGGTTGACCAGGCCGTCGTAAAGGACAAGGTCGGCCCGTTGCAGGCACTCGAGGCCTCTCAGAGTCAACAGCCCGGGATCTCCCGGCCCGGCACCGACCAGGTAGACACAGCCGGTCCGGGAACTCCCGCCGGCCGAATCTCCGGATGTTGGTGGTACGGATGCCATCTGCAAGGCTCTCTCTGGAACACGCGTTGGCCGGTGTTGCGGAACAGATCGCGGCCGACTCCAATGTTGCTTCGATTATCCGGCGGTCTCCACCCGTCCACAATGGTCCCTCCACAACGAACTCACATCCGATGGCCACCTCCTCCTCGCCGCTCGACAATGTTCAGGCGCTGACATTTGACTTCTTCGGCACCGTACTCGACCTCGCCGGCAGCCTCGGTCCGGCAATCCAATCCTGCCTGGAACGGCACGAGTCGGAGGTGACCGCCGACCGGTTCTGGGAACTGTGGCGCGGCCGTCAGCGAATCGAGCAATACCAGGACAACATCGTGGCCATGGGCCACGGGGGATATCTGGTCACCGCTCGCCGGGCACTTGTCTACACCCTGTCGCTGTGCCGTGTGCCGGCGGAAACGGCTGACGTCGACCAGGTGATGACCGCGTGGGAAACACTCTCGCCGTTCGACGACGTCGCCGGGGCCCTGCCGAGACTGGCCGACCGGTTTCGACTCGTCGGACTCTCCAACGGGGAACCGGATTTCCTGGCTCACCTGGCAGCCAACCGGATCGGGTTCGAATTCGAGACACTGATCTCGGTCCAGGAAGTGGGCGCATTCAAGCCCCATCCCGGCGTCTACCGCCATGCCGCCGGACGGCTGGGACTCGAACCGGAGGCGTGCCTGATGGTCTCGGCCAATTCGTTTGACGTGTTGGGAGCCCGCACGTGCGGCTTTCGCGGGGCTTTCGTCAATCGAAACGGGTTGCCCTACGAAGATTCCCCGTATCGTCCCGATTTCGAAGTCACCGACTTCACCGGCCTGGCCGACCGATTGTCGAGATAGACCGGCTGGCTTTCGTCCTCCCCAAACCGATTGCTAGAATCGTCGGCGAATGCTGAACCGGACCCTGCCAAGGACGACGGCGATGACACGACGACTTCCCGCGACTCTGCTGACAGCTTCGGCAACCCTGCTCCTGCTTACCGCAAGCGTGCCCGCCGACGCAGCCGCTCCTGCCGAGTTGATTTCGGCCATCAAGTCGGTCGACAAGAAGGGGAAAGGCAATCGGGCGGCCGGCCAGGCCGTTGCCGAGTTGTCCGGGTCCGAACCAGCGGTGCTGCTGCCGTTGCTGGCCGCTTTCCGGAACGCCAACCCGCTGGCGACCAACTACCTGAGATCGGCGGCCGAGACGATCGTCGACCGGTCGATCGCCGCCAAGAAGAAACTCCCTCGCAAGAAACTCGAGGCCTTCATCACGGATCGCAAGAATGATCCCCAGGCGCGTCGACTGGCCTTCGAAATCGTCGAGCGGGTCGATGCCACGGTCGTCGACCGGTTGATTCCCGGAATGCTGACCGACCCCAACCCGGTCTTCCGCCGCCAGGCGGTGGCCCGCCTGCTGGATCTCGCGAACCGACTCCAGAAGGAGAATCAGCAGGACCTCGCGCGGTCGCTCTACAAGCGAACCTTGCAGGGTGCCACCGACGACGACCAGGTCAAGACGATCGCCAAGCTGCTCCGGAAGATGGGCGAAAAGGTCGACCTTCCCCGGCACTTCGGCTTCTTGACCAACTGGCACATCGTCGGCCCCTTCGACAACACCGGCAGCAAGGGATTCAACGTGGTCTACCCGCCGGAGAAGCAGGTTGACCTCAAGGCGAAGCTCAAGGGCAAGCTCGGGCCGGCCACCTGGAAATCCTACAACACCAAGCACGACTTCGGCATTGTCGACATCGCCAAGCAGATCAGCCCGTACAAGGGAGCGGTGATGTACTGCTCCACGGTGTTCGAATCCAAGACGCCCCGGTCAATCCAGTTCCGTCTCGGCACACCCAACGCCTGGAAACTGTGGATCAACGGCCGCCTGGTGTTCGCCAACGAGGAATACCACCGCGGCATGAAACTCGACCAGTACTCGGTGCCGGTCACCCTCCGCGCCGGTTCCAACACGATCCTGTTGAAGATCTGCCAGAACGAACAGGACCAGAGCTGGGCCCAGAGGTACCAGTTCCAGGTCAGGACCTGTGACGTTTCGGGAATTGCCGTGCTTTCGGCCGACCGCTCGGCCGCACTCTTTCCGTCCAAGGAGACGCGACCGTGACGACCTCCCGACCGGCCCCCCGCCGGATCCCGACTCCCGCCGCATCGCTCGTGCTGGCTGCAGCACTGGTGACCGGCTTGGCTGGAGCCGATTGGCGGCAGTTCCGTGGCAATGACAGTTCGTCGGTGGCCCCGGGGGAAAAGCCCCCGTTGGCCTGGGGCGACACCGAGAACATCGCCTGGAAGATCTCTCTGACCGGTCGCGGACTGTCCGGACCGATCGTCGTGGGAGACCGTGTCTACCTGACCTCCTCGGACGGCTTCGACCAGGACCGTTTGCTGGTGGATTGCTACGACGTGAAGACAGGCGTGAGACGCTGGCGACGCACATTCCGGGCGACCGGTCGGACCCAGTGTCACGCCAAGATGGCCAATGCCACGCCGACCCCGGCAAGCGATGGCAAGCGGATCTTCGCGTTCTATTCCAGCAACGACCTGGTCTGCCTGGACCTCGAGGGCAACTTGCTGTGGTACCGCGGCCTGACCCACGACTATCCCAATGCCAGCAACAGTCTCGGCATGGCCTCTTCGCCGGTCGTCATCGGTGACACCGTGATCGTGCAGGTGGAGAGCCAGTCGGAGAGTTTCGCCACCGGACTGGATGTTGCCACCGGCACGACCCGCTGGCACCGCAAGCAACACCGGTTCGACAACTGGTCCTCGCCAATCGCTCTGACGGGAAAGGACCCCGCCAAGACCCTGGTTTTGCTGCAGAACCAGGTCGGGCTGACGGCCCTGGATGCCCGGACCGGCCATGAGGCCTGGCAGTACGACCAGCCGGCATCGCGAACGCCCTCGTCGGTCGTCGCCAACGGCACCGTCTACATCCCCTCCAACGGTCTGACCGTCGTCCGTCCCTCGGGTACAGACAAGAAGGCTCCCGAAATCGCCTGGAAAAACAACCGCTTCAGTTCCGGGACACCCAGCCCGCTGGTCTACCGCGGCAAGGTGTTCACGATGAGCGGCCCGATCGTCAAGTGCGGTGATGCCGCCACCGGCAAGTTGCTGTGGCAATTGAGGCTCAAGGGAGCCTTCACCTCCTCGCCGGTTGCCGCCAACGGGCACCTGTACTATTTCGGTGAAACCGGAACGACCTACGTGATCGACGTGACGGGGGCCAAGGGAAAAATCGTTGCCGAGAACTCGCTGGGAGCCACGATCCTTTGCACACCGGCGATCGCAAACAACGCGGTCTTCGTCCGCAGCGACGGCCACCTCTGGAAAATCAGCAAATAATTGATCGGGACCGGCCGCAATGCAGAACCTGCTGGCTGTCGGACTCGGAGGGTTCCTCGGAGCAATCGCTCGCTACACGCTGGGTGGATTCGTCCAGTCACGCGTGGCCGGTCGCTTCCCCTGGGGCACCCTGGCCGTCAACGTGCTCGGCTGCCTGTTGATCGGGGCCATCCTCGGATGGGCCAGCACCCGCGAGAACGTCTCGGAAACCACGCGGCTGTTCCTGGTCACCGGCATGCTGGGCTCCCTGACCACATTCTCCACTTTCGGGAACGAGACGATCGAACTGTTTCGGCAGGGAGCCACCGGTCCTGCCGTGGGCAACATCGCCATGAATGTCGTCGTCGGACTGGTTGCCGTGATCGTCGGACTGGCAATCAGCCGCGGCCTGGGTTGAGGAGCGATTCCGAGAACCGCCGTTGACTTTCTCTGCTGGCTGCGGCTGGCCTAGAATGTCCCCTTCCCAAAAACACCGCCCACCACCGGTCCGGGACCGAGGGGCCCGAGAATGTCGTCGATGAACGCCGATGATCCCGTCATCGCTCCCGCCGAAACGGGGCGATATCGCGGCGACCCACAGCCGGTCGATCACGACCAGATCCTGATTCTCGATTTCGGATCCCAGACCGCGCAACTGATCGCCCGTCGCGTCCGAGAACAGAACGTCTTCTGTCGCATGGTCCGTCATGACCTCTCGGCCGAACGGATCCGCGAGATCAACCCCCGTGGCCTGGTCCTGTCCGGCGGACCCGCCAGCGTCTACGCCGAAGGCGCACCGTTGCCCGACCCCGAGTTGTTCGAACTGGGGATCCCGATCCTGGGTATCTGCTACGGCATGCAAGTGATCTGCCGATCACTGGGAGCCAACGTCAATTCGGCCGAAACCCGCGAGTTCGGACGATCGCCCTGCCGGATCGTCGACCCCGGCGGATTGTTCTCCGGACTTCCCGACGAACTGGTCGTGTGGATGAGCCATGGGGACCAGGTTGAAGACCCCGAGGGTTCGTTTGTGTCGTTGGCGGCGACCGACACCTGCCCGTTGGCCGCGGTCCGCCACTCGGAACGACCCATCTACGGGCTGCAGTTCCATCCCGAAGTGACTCACACCGACTTTGGTGGCCAACTGCTGAAAAACTTCGTCCAGGACATCTGCGGATGTGCCGGCACCTGGGACATCAGTTCGCTGATCGATCAGCAGATCGAGCAGATCCGGTCACGGGTCGGCAGCAAACGGGTCATCTGTGGGCTGTCGGGTGGAGTCGACTCATCGGTTGTTGCCGCACTGCTCTCCCGGGCCATCGGGGATCAACTCTCGTGCATCTTCGTCGACAACGGCCTGCTGCGAGAGGGAGAATCGGAAGAGGTCCAGAAGCGGTTCACCGATCACTTCCAGACCGACCTGCACGTTGCCGACGCACGGCAACGATTCCTCGATGAACTCGCCGGAGTCACCGATCCGCAGAAAAAGCGGAAGATCATCGGGCGGGTCTTCATCGACGTCTTTCGGGACGAGGCCGAGTCGATCTCGGACGCGGAGTTCCTGGCCCAGGGGACGCTCTACCCCGACGTGATCGAATCGGGTGCCAACCCCGATGGACCGGCCGCGACGATCAAGGCTCACCACAACGTCGGCGGACTGCCCGACGAACTCGGATTCGAACTGATCGAACCGCTGCGGGATCTGTTCAAGGATGAGGTGCGGCGGATGGGTGAGGCCCTGGGGCTGCCCGAGGTACTGGTCTGGCGACATCCGTTCCCCGGCCCCGGGCTCGCCGTCCGCTGCCTGGGAGCCGTCAGCGAGGACCGGCTGAAAACCCTGCGGGCTGCCGACGCGATCGTGATCGAGGAGCTCCGCGAGGCGGGACTTTACCGCGACATCCAGCAGGCTTTCGCCGTGCTGCTGCCGGTCCAGAGCGTCGGAGTGATGGGAGACGATCGGACCTACCAGGACACGGTCGTCGTCCGCGCCGTCTCGACCGACGATTTCATGACCGCCGACTGGTTCCGATTGCCCTACGAGGTGATGGAGAAGATCTCGACCCGGATCACCAACGGCGTTCCGGGAGTCAACCGGGTGGCCTACGACATCAGTTCCAAGCCACCAAGCACGATCGAGTGGGAATAGCCGAGAATTGGCCGGCGTTCGGACCGCGCGACTGCGTGGCCAAATTCCAGAGAATCCGGCTACGGGCGCCACAATCGCTCCAATCCGATCCTCATCGAGAACAATCAGCGCGGTTGTAGCAACCCAGCTCCCGCCGAGCACCGCCTCGGCTTCCAACACCGCGATCCTGCTGATCGTAGGTTCCTCACCGCGACGATGAAGTGTTGAGGACCGCTGCGCGCCGAGCGTCTGACCAACGGGAACTCACTTGATGACCTCGATTCTGGGAATCTCCGCCTTCTACCACGACTCGGCCGCTGCGCTGATCGTCGATGGCCAGATCGTGGCCGCAGCCCAGGAAGAACGCTTCACTCGCCGGAAACACGATGCCGGCTTCCCCGAAAATGCCATCCGGTACTGCCTCGAAGAAGCCGGCCTCACCCCCGCCGACCTCGATTACGTCGGCTTCTACGACAAGCCTCTGGTGAAATTCGAGCGACTGCTGGAGACCTACCTGGCCTTCGCCCCGCAGGGGGTCAAGAGTTGGCTGACCCTGTTGCCCAACTGGCTCCGCACCCGGTTGCACCTGCCTCGGGTCATCAAGAAGGGCCTCGACCGCCAGTACCGGCGGAGGATCGTTTTTCCGGAACACCACGAATCTCACGCCGCCAGCGCCTTCTTCCCCAGCCCGTTCCCCGAGGCGGCCATCCTGACCGTCGACGGCGTCGGAGAGTGGGCCACGGCCAGCTACGGGACGGGACGGGAGAACCGGATCACGTTGACCCACGAAATGCACTACCCGCATTCACTGGGCCTCCTCTACACCGCCTTCACCTATTACTGCGGTTTCCGGATCAACTCGGGCGAATACAAGTTGATGGGCCTGGCCCCCTACGGGGAACCGGTCTACGCCGATCGCATTCTCGAACACCTCGTCGATCTCAGGCCCGACGGGTCGCTCAGGCTCCAACTGGACCACTTCAACTTCTGCCAGGGCCTGACAATGACCTCGTCGAAGTTCCATCGCCTCTTCGACGGTCCGCCGCGAACACCCGAATCGCCGTTGACCGAACGCCACATGGACATCGCCGCCAGCGTGCAGGCGGTCACCGAGGAGGCAATGCTGCGGATGGCCCGTCACGTCCACGAGGTCACCGGCATGGACCACCTGTGCCTGGCCGGCGGCGTGGCACTCAACTGTGTCGCCAACGGACGGGTGTTGCGGGAGGGTCCATTCGAGCAGGTGTGGATCCAGCCGGCTGCCGGCGACGCCGGCGGCGCGCTGGGGGTGGCCCTGCTGATCTGGCACCAGTTGCTGGACAATCCGCGTCCCCACGACCAGCTCGACTACCAGGAAGGCAGTTGCCTCGGACCGGCGTTCTCCAATGACCAGGTGCAACGCTTCCTCGACGATGCCGGAGCGGTCTACGAGCGGTTCGACGACGATCAACAACTGTGCCAGGAGGTGGCCTCGCAGATCGCCGACGAAAAAGTGATCGGGTGGATGCAGGGACGGATGGAATTCGGACCCCGTGCCCTGGGTGGCCGCAGCATTCTCGGCGACGCCCGCAGCACCCGCATGCAGTCGGTGATGAACCTCAAGATCAAGTTCCGCGAATCGTTCCGGCCCTTCGCCCCCAGCGTGCTGGAGGAACGCGTCGACGAGTACTTCGAAATGCGGCCCAACGAGCAAAGCCCCTACATGCTGCTGGTTGCCGACGTGAAACCCGACAAGCGGCTGCCGTTGGCCGAATCGGACCTGACCACGCGAGGGCTGGACAAACTGAAGATCCACCGATCCCGCGTCCCGGCCATCACCCATGTCGACAACTCGGCACGGGTCCAGACCGTCGATCCCCGCCGCCACGGAAGGTACTACCGGCTGCTGAAGGCCTTCGAGGAGCAGACCGGGTCACCGGTACTGATCAACACCAGCTTCAACGTCCGGGGCGAGCCGATCGTGTGCACACCTGAGGAAGCGTGGCGGTGCTTCATGGCCACCAACATGGATGTGCTGGTGATCGAGGACTTCGTGATGCACAAGGACCGCCAGCCCGATGCGACCGAACACGAAATCGACGAATACCTCGCCCGCTTCGAACTCGATTGACATCCCCGCCGGAGACACGCCGATGATCGCCATCGACTGGAATCCCACTCACCGGTTCCTCCGACAGTTCGCCGGACTGTTCGTGCTGTTCTTCGCCATCATCGGAGCCGTCCGCTTCTACAAGGACGACCCCACCATGGCCTACGTGCTGTGGTCGATCGCTCCGGTGGGGCTGGTGGGCCTGGCCTGGCCGACCTTCATGCGGTACGTCTATGTCACCTGGATGGCCCTGTTCTTCCCGCTGGGCTGGACCGTCTCGATGGTCATCCTCTCGTCGATCTATTACTTGGTCGTCAGCCCGATCGGTCTTATCATGCGATTGTGCGGCCACGACCCCTGCGCACGACGACCCGATCCGGCAGCCACCAGCTACTGGAAACCACGCCGGCCGGCCGCCGACGTCCAACGCTACTTCCGCCAGTTTTGATTTCCGGTCCCATTCCGACTCCGGCCGCAATCCGCGAGCCCACCTGCGGAGCGATCAGCATGAACGACATCACCCCCGCCCCCGAAGAATCCGCAGACCAGGCGTCTGCCGATCCCGCCACCGAGTCGGAAGGTCAACCGGCTGTCGAGACCGTCGATGACGCGGCCACGGCCGAGAACACCTCCGCCAGCGACTTCGCGGCGTCGGCCGAAGCCCCCGAGATGGGATTCTTCGCCGAATTCTGGGATTTCCTGGTCCACAACAAGGCATGGTGGCTGACACCCATCATCCTCGTACTGGTGCTGGTCTTCGTGCTGGTGTGGTTCGCCGGTACCCCGTTCGCACCGTTCATCTACGGAGCCTAGGAGCCGGAGTTCGGTGCGGCGATGGGTCGGTCTCCTCCCCCATGGAGGGACTACCCCGCCTCGGCAGCCGTGCAGGCGAATTGCAGCCGGACGGCCACCTGGCCGTCGACACTCGCCTTTCCCGAGAGGAACCAGGCACCGCCAAGCGTCTCATCGAGAGTCACTTCGATCGCGAGCGTCTCTCCCGGCCGGACCATCCGCCGGAAGCGAGTCTCATTCTGACGCGTGACCACCGGCACCCGGCCTTCGGGAATGTCGCCGGCCGCAGCGATCAACACCGCCCCGGCCTGGAACACCGCTTCACACAGCAGCACGCCTGGCAGCACCGCAAATCCGGGATAGTGCCCTTCGAAGACCGCCAGGTCCTCGGGCAGCCGCTTGTTGGCCCGGACGGTCGTGGCGGTCAGTTCCACCACCTCGTCAAGCCAAAGGAACGGATCACGGTGCGGAATCAGCGCCTCGATCGCCGCGCGATCCAACACCACCGACCCCTCACCCTGATCATTCATCAGACGTTCGCCGGAGCCGGGGCCAGCAGCTTGTCGACCTCGTTGGCGACAATCACCCCGTAGTTCACAGCGCCCAGCCATCCGGACATGATGATCCCCACGCTGCCGGCGTGGAACAGTCCCTCGACCTGCGAAGACAACCCCTGGCTGACCTTCAGGCCCTCGAATTTCGTCCCGAAACTGGCACCCAGCGGGTGGCGGGTGTAGTGCTGGAATGTCCGCGGCGTCGAGGCCTCGACGTGGTCGGTGATCTCGCGAACGTTCGGGACATACTGCTCCAGGCAGTCAAGAGTCGTCTCGCACAGGTCCTGCTTGGAGGCCTCGTAGTCCTCCTCCGAGAGATCGGCCCAGTCGCCATAGTTGGCGTTGGTGGAACTGACGACCAGGTGACGGTCACTGCCGGGCCGGGTTCGGGGATAATAGAAACTGAACGTGCGACTCGAGATGTCGCGGCTGAGCATCGCGTCGATGTCGAATCCTCGATGTTCGGAGTGGAACAGCAGATCGCCACACGGTTCAAAACCGGCACCGGGTTTCATCGCGATGTAGACCTGGCAACTGCTGTTGTTGAGCCGCACCGCACGGGTCTCATCGACGAACTCGTTGTCGAACGCATCGGCCCCCACCAGTTCCAGGACCGTCTGCTTGATGTTGGCGTTGGAGACCACCGCCTGGCAGGTGATCCGGCGGCCATTGACAACAACGGCTGCCACCTTGCGGCCCGGTGTCACCTCGATCTTCTCGACCAGGCAGCGAATCCTGACATCGACCCCGTTGGCTGTCATCTCCTCTTTCATCGCCCTGACCAGTGCGTCGGTGCCGCCCTGGAAAGTGAACACACCCTTGCTCATGAAGTTCGAGAAGACGATGCCGTAGGTCAGGGCGGGATCTTCGAGCGTCGAGCCATTGGCGTAGGTGATCGGTTCCATCAGCATCCGCACGACGTCATCACGGCCCGGAAAGAATCGCTCGAAGAGCTCCCCGGTTGTCATTTCCTGGTCGTCGTAGAAATTCATCCCGCGTGCCATGTCGAAGAACTCGGCGACCGTCTCGGCGGCCACCCCGAACTTGTCGATCAGGATGCTGGTGAAATCCTCACGATCGAAGCTCGTCTGCAGAGAGAACTGCGGATTCTCGAAACGGATACCATCCAGTTGCACGATCCGCTCGGCAATCTCCGGGGTCCAGTACTTGCGACAACTCTTCTTCATCCCGAACGGAAACCCGTGGAGGGAGATGTCGAAGATGTGTCCGCCCCTGCGGTTGAACCAGGTGGCCATGCCGCCGAGTTGGTAGTGATGCTCGAGCAGCAGCACCGAGTAGCCGGCGCGGGCGAGCGTATTGGCCGAAGTGAGACCGGCGAGACCCGAACCGATCACGACGATGTCGTAGTGGTCTCGGGCGTCCTTGAGGAAGTCGCGGGGCATCGTCAGAGACTCTTCGACGGTCTCAACAGGTGCAGGTTGGCCATGGTGATGCCCGAAAGCATCGAACCGATGATACCCAAAAACCCCTGGTCGGTGCCGCAGAGAAAGAGATTACGGAGATGGGTGCAACCATCGCGGATCTTCCGCGGGGCACCATAAACACAGCCGTTTTCGTGACCGGTGAACTTGCGGATCGTCCGCGGAGTGAAGATGTCGGTATCGACGATGTGATCACGGAAATCGGGCACGAACCTCAATGTGCTCTCCAGCACCCGCCGGGCCCATTCGTTTTTCTGCTGCACGTACTCGTCGGGAGGCAGCTTCAGCCAATGGGCCGGATCGGCCAGCGCCGTGATCCTCATCCGCCCCTCCCCCGACGGCTCACCGTACTCGAAATTGTTCGGCGAACAGACGATTCCACTCGAGACGTCAACCGGCACATCGGGACGTCGGTACTGGAAGAACGGGCTGTCGTTGAAGAAAACGATCGTCTGGTCGTGGCCGAGATCGGCGGGTTGTTGATCCAACGAGTAGATCGACTCGACAAACGAAATCTCGCCGGGCGGACTCACATCGGTGGCCTGATCGCACATTCGCATCGTTTCGAAGTTGCCCGCCGAGGAAAGCACGTTCCTGGCCTCGATCACCTGTCCGTCATCGAGCATCACTCCGGTGGCCTGATCACGTTCACTGAGGATCTTCTGGACTCCTGTTCGAAGCCGCAGTTCACCGCCCAGGCCGCGGAACTTGCGGACCAGCTTCTTCATGATCACCCGCACCCCTTCCAGTGGACGGCCGAAACCCTCCTGGAAAATGCTGCGGAACATGATCACGAACTGAGGCCACTCCAGATCGTCCGGCGTGGCACTCGAATAGAACATCGTCGGGCACAACAGCATCTCGACCAGCAACGGGTCATCGAGTTCCTCGCAGAGCACCTCACGGGTCGAGATCTGTGGCTGCTTCAGGGCCATCGGATCGTATTCGGCAACCCGTTTCACCAGCCTCGCAAAATTGTCCTTCTCGTGCGGAAACCTCTGGACCACCTGTTGTTCGAAATACTCGAAGTCGTTGGTGAACTTCAGCGTGCAGTCGGGGAAGACGATCGAGGATTCTCGCTGGGGCACCAGCGCGAAGTCATCCCATCGGAGCCTCAGTTGACGCAGGAGCTTCGAGAGTGGCCCGGTGAGCGTTCCCGGCGCCGCGTAGTTGGTCACCGCGTGCAGGCCCACATCGTGGTTCCGCTTGCGGAGACGGTAGAACGAATTCAGTCCCCCGATGGTGGTGTGCCGTTCCAGCACACAGACCGATCGATCGAAGTAGGCCAGGCGGATGCCGGCGGCAAGGCCAGAGAGACCAGCCCCGATGATGACCGTGTCGTAGCGCATGCTCCGCTCCGGTCAATGACCCCCGGATTAAACCGGGCTCTCGACGTCCTTCAACAGTGGCTCAAGGTAACTCACGGTCCCGGCCATCGTCGCCAGGTGCTCGTAGTCCTCTTCGGGAATCTGCACCCGATACTGCTTTCTCAATTCCATCACGATATCGAGAAAGTCCATGCTGTCCAATTCCAACTGCTCACGAAACGGCACGTCGTCGACCAGGCCCGAAAGATCCTCATCGGGCTGGATTCGGGACAGGATGTCCAAGATCACACGTCGGATTTCGTCCGCGACCATTCCGCCTCGCTCCCATCCGCCTCGTCTTTACCCATCCGCCTCAAATCTCTTGACGATCACGACCGAGTTGATTCCGAGCATGCCAAAAGAGTTGTTCAGAATGTAGTTGACCCGGTCCAAGGGCCGGGGCGAGTTGGCGACAATCTGAACGAGTCCACACTCGGGATCCTGTCGATCGAGATTGATTGTAGCGTGTGCGATTTGGTCTTTGAAGGCAGGCAAGTTGCCGACCAACTCCAATGCCCCGGCTGCACCCATCGCATGACCGATGAAACCCTTGGTATTGTTGACCGCCAAAGACTCACGATCACCGAAAACTTCACGAATCGCACGACATTCTTCGATGTCTCCCTGGTCGGTTGCCGTGGCGTGGCTACTGAGAATATCGATATCTTCGGGAGTGATCCCGGCCCGATCCAGTGCCAATCTCATGCATTCGGCCTGTCGCCCGGCATCCGGCAACACGAAATCAGTGGCGTCGGAGTTCATCGCGTATCCGACGATTTCTCCGTAGATTTTCGCGCCGCGGGCCAGGGCATCCGGCAACCGCTCCAGGATGCAGACAGCTCCACCCTCGGCCACCACGATCCCATTGCGGTCGATGTCGAAGGGACGACACGCTTTTGTCGGGTCCTGGTGAGACGCCAGAGCCCCCTGGCTGTTGAAACTCGCAAAAATCCCGAACGTGTGAATGCTCTCTGATACCCCGCCACACAGTGCCATATCGACATCGCCGAGCCTCAACATCTGTACACCCTGGATGAATCCGGCGTTCCCCGCCGCACAAGCGGCTCCCAAGGTCAGATGTGGACCGGTGATCCCCAGGCTCAACGTCACTTCGCCGGCCGGATTGTTCGCCACGGTCCGTGGGTTGTGGTGGTGTGACCAGACGCTGGTGTCGTAATCGTACTGCGAGATCTCATAAATCTCGTTCTCGGTCTCTACGTTGCCATGCTCGGTGATGCCCAGGTAGACCCCCATCCGCGACTTGTCCCGGTCACCCAGATCCAGTCCCGCGTCGGCCACCGCCTCGTGAGCACAATAGATTGCGATCGAGCCCGACCGGGTTCCCCGTCGCACTTCCCGGCGGCCCTGGTGAGCCAGGACGTCGAAATCGCAAACCCCGGCCAGCACGTCACCCATGTACCGGGTCTCGTAGGCCACCACACCCGATCGACCATCCAGCAGGCTCTCACGGAACTCGCCCAGGGAATTCCCGTTGGGTGAGGCCAGACCGATGCCGGTCACCACGATTCGCTCGTCAACGAAGGACGACATGCCAGGGAGATCCGGGGACGCGTTGGGAAGTGAGTGTGGCGTCGCGGGAGACGAGAAGCGTCCCGTAGAACCGCCCCAACCGAGAGAGATTGTCCGAAGTTCCGCAGACTACTCGACGCGCGACGTCAGGACAAGCGGGTCGCCACCGACACCGGGCATGAACACCGGCACGGGTCGCCGGGAAGAGGCCGAATCCGCCCTTGCAGCAAATCCGACCAAAGACTAACTTCCGCCGCCTCGACGGCTCCCGCGCCCCCAGCCCGGACAACCTGTCGAGCCTCACTCTCAACTCAACTCAACTCACCACTCACTCCAACCGGTTCCCCGGTGACGCTCACGGAGGGCGGATTCCGATGTGTATCGACTCCCGACCAGGACGCACCCTCGGACTTCTCCTGGCTACAGGCCTCGTCTGCAGCTTCGTCGGCTGCAACCCCATGAGCGCGTTCCTGATGAACCGCACCGGGTTGGCCTATTACGAGTCCGGGGACTACACCGCGGCCACCAAGGAATTCCAGCGGGCTGTCGCCGATCACCCGAACAACCCCGACTACATCTACAACCTGGCCAGCGCCGTCCGCAAACAGGGGCAAATCGCCAAGGCCGAACAGTTCTATCGCCAGGCCCTGGAAATCGACCCGGGTCACCAGCCCAGCTACCACGGACTGGCTCGGTTGATGGTCGACAGTGGTCGAGGAGTCGCGGCCGCCGAGTTGCTGGGAACGTGGGCGACGGCCGAGGTCTGGCGCCCCGAACCACACATCGAATTGGCCTGGCTGGCCAGGGAATCGGGAAACACCGCCGGAGCCGAACGCCACCTGCTCAACGCACTCCGCGCCAGCCCCTCGCACCCGGTCGTCACGGCTCACCTCGGACAACTCTACCAGGACTCCGGGCAGTCCGATCGAGCGACCGCCATGTACCAACGATCACTCTTCAGCGACTGGTACCAGCCGGAAGTCCGCTCGAGGCTCGCGTCGCTACGTGAACAGGGCGTTGGCATTGGCCAACCCACCACCACGCTGGCCGCAAATCCGAACCCGTCCTTCACGACGCCCGTCTACAACACCGTCACACAACCCACCGCACTGTTGGCACCACAGCCCACGCCACAGCCCACCGCACTGTCGGCACCGCAGCCCACACCACAGCCGGGTCCGGTGGCCACTCCTCAGCCGGACAACGCTCCGGCAACGGCCAGCGAGCTTCCGGTGGTGACGCCCAGGTAGAGGCGCCGGTCGTCTCCGTCAGGTTCAGTTGCCCTTGTCGCCCTTGGGACGCTTCGGTCGCTCGGGCTGATCCGACTTGCCGTCGGCCTTTTTCTCGGGACGGCCCTTTCGGTCTCCCGACCCTCCGCGACCACCGCCACCTCGGTTCTTGCGTCGCGCGCGAGACGCTTCGACTTCCTCGACAGTGACAAACCCGTCCGAGTCACCGTCCAGACGATCGAAGAAATTCGCCAGGAAGGTGCCCTCCGACTCGGCCTTCGAGATCTTGCCATCCTTGTCCTTGTCAAATTCGGCCATCCGACCCAGTCCCGTCTCGGCAGCGCCCTCGGCGGTCTTCTTGCCCGAGGATTTCCTGCCGCCGCCCGGACCACCACGGCCACGTCCCCGACCACCTTTTCGGCCTCCGCCACCGCCACCGCCACCGCCAGCAGCAGGTTCGATTCCACCCGGATCCCCCATCTCGCCGGCAGTGACAACTCCATCCTGGTTCTTGTCCGCCTTATCGAAGAACTCCAGCAGGCTCGGCAAAACCACGGTTTCAGGAATCACATCGGACTTCTTGTTCTTGACTGCCCGCTCGACCTGCCACCGCTCGACCCGATGAGTGCCGACCGAGTCGGTCTCAAAATCGAGCATCTGCAGTTGCTCTGCCAGGGAGAGGGGTTCGGCGACAGGCTGAACCACCTCGTAATTGCTCGTCACGCGAACATACGGCTGCGACCGGACAATGGTCTTCCCGTCCTTGCCCGGCTCGACCTCAACCTCGAAGGAGTGGTCACGGAACAGGCTCGGCCAACGAAAAACCGCATAGCGAACCCCTGTCTTCTTGGACAACTGGCTGGACTCGTCGCGGAACGATGTCGTCACCAGCCCGACGGCATGGCTGCGGGCCGATTCGAGTGTCAGTCCGGATTTCGGTTGATTCGAAAAAGCCGACTCGATCGCACCAAGCGAGTAGCCGCTGCACAGTGGTGAGGAAATCTCGACGGTGGCCAGGCTGACGACGAACAGCAGGATCACCCACCGCACCAGGCGAGGTCCACGAGATCCCGGAGGATCGCCGGACACTTCCGGATCGGCTCCAGCCGCAACCTCCGCCACGGTCTCTCCGGAGTCACGCTGTTCAGCCGATGATTCGGCCGCCTCGACCTGGTCTTCCGGGCTGTCGTCGGAATCCGCGGGGGGCATCGGATCTTCAAACATGGTTCGCTCTTTCAGTTTGGACGTGACTCAATCCCGGTCGTTCAGCTCCAGCCGGATCCATCGGATCACGCTGACATTGTCCTCGTAACACCAGAAGACGACAAACACTGCCCCGTCGTCAAGCCGCACGACCGATGGAGCACCGAACCGCAACGCCCGAAAGTTCTCGGCCATCGAGTCGCCCATCCGCGTACTCCCCTCCTGGCTATGACCCCACAACGGCCGTGTCGCCGCATTGATCCACTTGTCTCCGTCAATCCGGACATCCTGCAACCACAAACCCGGCTCGTCGGTCCGACGGTAAACGACCAGCACCCGACCCTCTCCAATGACGAGCGGCGTCTGCGTCTGGCCGATCAGCCCGGTCGATCGATGAGGCGTCCACGTGGCACCACCGTCAGAGCTGAGGGCGTACTGGTTGGGTCGGTCCTCGGCAGCGGGCAGATCGTGGCACCAGGCCACCGCGAGCAGCCGTCCGTCGGACAACTCGACAATCTTCGACTCCCAGAAGATCACCGCTTCCGAACCCGCTTCACTCATCACCGGCAACCACTCCGGCCAGCTGCTCCCACGATCGCTGGAGACAAACGCAACCAGTTGGTGTCCGTTGGGCAGCCTTCCGCTCCAGTCGGGCCAGGTCGAAGAAATCAGCAGCCAACGGCCATCGGAGAGCTCGGTGATCGGAGCACACAGCTCCCACTCGGGACCTTCGATCGGCGGCTCGACCCGGCACGGCTCACTCCATGTCCGGCCGCCATCCGCCGACAAGGTGGTCTCGAATCGCGTCGGCACAAATCCCAACGTGCCGGTATGAGTCAGCCCCTCGCCGGCCAGTTCACGCCGATCGTGTCTCTGCAGCAGACCCACGATCTTGCCGTCGCTGTCGACGGCCATCTTGGTCCCTTCCGAGACCCCCGGGGGGACTTCCGGCACTCCCAGTCGGCCCTCGTCGACCCACGTCCGTCCTCCATCGAGCGACCGCGACAGGTGCACTCGCAGATTCTCGGCCTCGAACGCCTCACCCACATTGTAGGAAACCAGCACCTCCCCGTTGCCCAGGGGAATCGCCGAGGGAAAGTACGCATGGCGGCTGGTCACGTGCGCCATCGGATTGCGGAACACCACCCCGGTTTCCATCTCGATCGACAACTCGGCGCTCATCAGGTCCCATCTCCGACCAGGTCGTCAGGCCAACCGCCCCACCTTACTCCTGCCCCGATGAGGCCACAACGAGTCGGCGGGCCGCCAAGCCATCCACGTTCGACGGATCCCTCTTCAACCACTAGTCTTGGAGTCCGCAGATCCCCAGTGAGAGACCTCGGCTCGATGGCCGCTTCCGACACTCACATCACCGATGTCCGTGCCATCCTGACCGCTCCGGCGGGAATTCGGCTGGTCGTCGTTCGTGTCGACACCAACCAGCCGGGCCTCTACGGACTCGGCTGTGCCACCTTCACCCAACGGGCCCGCGTGGTCGTCACGGCCATCGACGAGTACCTGAAGCCATTCCTGGTCGGAAAGGACCCGTTGGAAATCGAGGACGTCTGGCAATCGTCATTCGTCAGTTCCTACTGGCGCAACGGTCCGGTGCTCAACAACGCCATCAGCGGTGTCGACATGGCCCTGTGGGACATCCTCGGCAAGCACGCCGGCCTGCCGGTCTATCGGCTGCTGGGTGGAAAGTGCCGAGAGGCCGTCGACACCTACCGACACGCCACCGGTGAGACGTTCGAGGAGGTCGAGGAGTCGGTGCGGGGGTACCTGGACCAGGGTTACCGTCATGTGAGAATCCAGGTGGCAGTCCCCGGCGCTTCGACCTACGGATCACCCACTTCCGGCGGGGACCAATCGGTGCCTCCCAACCGCAGGACCGAAACCTGGCCCCACGGGCCCTATGCCCGCCTTGTGCCCCGCCTGTTCGCTCATGTCCGGGATCGCCTCGGCGATGAGGTCGAGTTGCTGCACGACATCCACGAGAGAATTCCTCCCGTGCTGGCCACCCGGCTCTGCCGTGACCTCGAGCAGTTCCGGCCATTCTTCATCGAGGATCCGTTGTCTCCCGAGGACGTCGGTCACTTCGACAACCTTCGCCGACAGACCACCGTCCCGATCGCGATGGGCGAGTTGTTCAACAATCCCAACGAGTGGATTCGGCTGGTCTCTGAACGGCTGATCGACTTCATCCGTGTCCACATGTCGCAGGTGGGGGGGCTCAGTCCGGCACGGAAAATGGCCGCGATGTGCGAGTTCTTCGGAGTCCGCACCGCCTGGCACGGCCCCGGAGACGTCTCGCCGGTGGGACACGCCGCCAACGTGCACCTGGATCTTGCGGTCCCCAACTTCGGGATCCAGGAAGCCCACGGATTCTGCCAGGCAGAGATCGACTGTTTCCCCGGCTGCCCGGAACTCCGTGACGGCTACTTTCACGCCAATGACAGCCCCGGGCTGGGGATTGACATCGACGAGGAACTCGCCGCGAAGTTCCCCGTGACCGAAGATCCCCCGTTCGACCTGTTCTGGGGCAACATCCGCAACCCCGACGGCACGATCCAGAAACCATGAACACTCCCGACCTTCCCTTCACCGACCCCGGCGATCCCACCAGGGACGGGCTGGCCCAATTGCTCGGTATCGAGCCGGTGGAATGGGGTGGCGGCCGTTCGGAGCTGGCGCTGCTCGTCGACGATCGCCATCTCAGGAACATGCCGATCCTCCACGGAGGGGTACTCGCCACGCTGCTCGATTCGGCCCTCGGCGTTGCCGCCAGTTCGGTGGCGCCGGCCAACCGTTTGACCGTCACCGCCCAGCTCAACGTCAACTTCATCCGTCCGGCCTTTCCCGGCGAACGACTGGTGGCCGTGGGCGAGGTGCGACACTCGGGTCGCCAGTCGGTGGTGGCTTTCGGTGAGGTGCGGACCGAGGGAAATGAACTGGTGGCGACCGCCAGCGGCACCTTCCTGTTCACCGACATGCCCGACTCGTCATCTCCAACGGGGTCCCCATGACGTTTGACGTTTACGGAGTCGGCAACACGCTCGCCGACATCCAGGTCCAGATCAGCGACTCGCTGCTCGAATCACTCGGATTCGCCAAGGGCATGATGACGCTGGTCGATCAACCGACCCAGCAGCGTGTACTGGAGGCCCTGGGCGATGTCCCCCGAAACCAGTGTGCCGGTGGCTCGGCGGCGAACACCATCCTGGGCGTCGCGGGCCTGGGTGGCCGCACGGCCTACGCGGGCAAGGTCGGAGACGATCCGCTGGGGCGGTTCTGCCTGAGCGACATGCGGGACAACCAGGTCACTATCGATGTCCCGGTCTCCCACGGACCCACCGGAACCTGCGTGGTGCTGATCACCGAGGACGCCCAGCGAACGATGCTCACTCACCTGGGGGTTTCCTCCGACGTGGGTCCCGACGATGTCGACCCCTCGCTGGTCGCCTGCTCGCAAGCCGTCTACGTCGAGGGTTACCTCTTCAGCGCCGAGACCCCTCGCCAGGCCGCCTACCGCGCCGTGGAACTTGCGGCCGACTCCGATGCGTTGCTCTCCCTGACCGTCTCCGATGCCTTCCTGGTGGACCTGTTTCGGGACGAATTCCTGGAGTTGGCCCGTGGACCGGTGGACGTGTTGTTCTGCAACGAGGACGAGGCCCGGAGCCTGCTGGAAAACAGCGACACCGACCAGTGCGCCCGTCAACTGGGTCAGTGGGTCCCACGCGTCGCAGTCACGCTCGGAGCTGCCGGAGCCCTGCTGGTCGAACACGGCCAGCTGATCCGGGTGCCCGGTGTCACCACCGAAGCCGTCGACACGACGGGAGCCGGGGACATGTTCGCTGCGGGAGTTCTCTACGGGCTGACCAACAACCTGAGTTTTCAGCAATCCGCACAGCTGGCCAACCAACTCGCCGCACGAATCGTCTCGCAATTGGGAGCCCGGTTGTCCGAACCGGTCGATCCCGACGACATCCCTGGACTGGCCGGCCTGGGGACCGAAGCCTAGTCCTTGGTCGGCACGGCCGCTCTCAACATCGACGGCAGCAGATCCAGGTTCGCCCCCGCGTCGGTACCGTCGGTGGCCTCGGGACGATTCACCGGTTGCGCCTGGTCGGCCAGCCGGAAGTCGGACAGGCCCAGTCGGTCCCAGGCGATGGCATCACCTTCTGGCGGTCGAGGCGTCTGCCACGCAACCACGGCATTCTTGGAACCGGCCGAGTTCCATTGCTGCTTCCAGCGGGTGAAATCGACAACGTCCTGGTCGGAGCCCAACCACCAGAAGATCGAATAGTCGTCGAAGAAGTTCTTCTGGCCATTGCGCCAGGCCAACAACCCCCGGAACATCTCGATATCGGTGTTGCCGGACATCGCCACCAGCGGTCGATCGCCGACGTGCGAGTAGATGCTGTCCCGGGACTGTGCCCGGACCACTGGCAGGTGTCGCCGTTCCTCGCCGCTGTTGAGGCGAATCAGGTTCTCTCCCAACAGAGCACTGACGTGAACGAGGTTGAGCTCGACAACACCACGTTGCTTGGGGGCGGTGCCCCCGGCACCAACGGTGTGCAGCAACGATCCACCCAACGCCACCACGCAGTGGCTCATCGACAGCTCCGCCGAATCTGTCTGGCGGACATGAACCAGGTCAGCGTGGCCACGGATCACGCTGCGATCGATCGTCAGCTCCAGCGGATCGACCTCCATCCCCTCCTTCATCATCTTCTTCATGTTCCGCATCGCCCCGGGCTCGGGCGTCAATTCGATCACCGACGCCTGTTGCCGTGCTGGATTGGCAACCGTGACGACGACATCCCTGAGCCGGACCTGTTCGGGGCGTTGCAACGAAAACATCACCAGCCGGGCGTCTTCGCTCCGCGGGACCACCATTCTCAACTCGGCGTTGATCACGTGCAGCGGTCCGGCCGTGACAGTGATCATCCGTGACTGGACCCCATCGCCTCCTCCCGTTTTGGGTCGGAATTCGATTCCCGGCCGGAAACCCTCGGCACCGCGGATCGTGATGTTCTTCCGTCCCACACGCAAAGGGCTCTCAACCCGAATCCCGTTGTACTGCAACACGATCTGGCTGCCGTCTTCCGCATCGACCAGCGCGGCATTCAGCGTGGGGTAGACGCGTGGCTGTCGGGCACCGTCCACGGAAATCACCACCACCGGAGGTGGCGGTTCGTTGGCGAGCGGGGCCGTCGGCTTGGTGACAGGGGCAGATTCGGTGGATGCCGGGCCGGCATCACCGGTGGTGCCGGCCACGGTCTTCGGCGTGGCCGGTTCGGCGACAGGATCCGACGGCGACGGATCGGGTCCGGGAGGTTCGGCCGTGCCCGACCCACCGGCTGGAACGGGCACCACTCCGCCGGTGGACTTCACGTCTCCATCACCCGGAGTTCTCGTCTCGCCTCCGGCCTCCGAACCGGTGGCCGCCATCTGGTCTCTCAACGGGGGCAGCTGCCTGGGATCGGTGGTGGCCGGCGACTGGCTGGCCCCCGCGGCCCGATCAGCCAAGCTGTCGGCCATCGCCAGCCGTTCACCTCCCGACAACACCTCTCCGCGATCCACGGGCTGGAACCTCAACACCACCGCCAATACCACCAGCAACGCGACGGTCGCCATCCAGCCAATATGTTTTTCCCAGTTGCGTCCGGAGATCGCTCCAGCCGACATCCAGACCATGCCTTCCGAGGACACTCCCGTCAGGCCCAGGTCTTCCGCAACGAACATCAATTCCCGGATCAACGCCTCCGGCGTCGCAAACCTCTTGCCGGGGTCGCTGGCCATCATCCGACGGACGACGCTCGAGAGTCGTTCGGAAACGCGTGAGTTCTTGCGAGCCGGATCGGGGGGCTGCTTGCCCTGGTGATCGAGCAGTTTCTGGAACGCATTTCCCTCGGGGTAGGGCGGTTCGCCGGTGAGCATCTGGTAGAGCGTGCAACCCAGAGAGTAGATATCGCTGCGGACATCGACATTCCGAGGGTCACGTGCCTGCTCGGGCGAGATGTAGTCGAAGGTGCCCAGGGTGGTGCCGTCGGAAGTCAGGTCCTCGGAGGACCGGTCCGATTCGGAATTTCGAGCCAGCCCGAGATCGACCAGCTTCGCACGCCCGGTGGGCGTGATGATGATGTTTGACGGTTTGACATCGCGGTGGACCACTCCAACGCTGTTGGTGTGAACCAGGGCGGAAGCGATCTGCAGCGTGTAGTTGACCGCATCAGACGGATCCAGAGGCCCCCTCGCGGCGATCAGATCCCGAACGTTGGTCCCGGTGACGTATTCGAACGCAATGAAATGCAGACCCCGGTCTTCACCCACGTAGAACACCCGGGCGATGTTGTCGTGATCCAACCCCGCTGCGGCACGGGCCTCATTGCGGAAACGCTGCACTGCCCCCTGGTCCAGAGACTGAACCGGGCTGAGCACTTTCAGCGCCACGCCACGACCCAGGCGAGTGTCACGGGCACGGAAAACCGCCCCCATCCCTCCGACCCCGATCCGCTCGTCGATGATGAAATGATCCAGCTCGACGCCAATCGGGCTGGCAGCCACCGGAATTCCTTCAGCAGCACCACCCTCGGCCAATGGAGCCGTCCGAGGAAACAGCCGATCGCACAACGTCGACCCCGGCCCCATCGCGACCGCTTCGCCCAACCACCGCTGCTCGGCACTGATCACCGTTTCGGCTGCGTCGTCGGGCAACCCTCCTGACGATCGGCGCGCATCTGCGGACCCACCGGCAGGCGTACTGCCAGCACCACTGCTCGAACTGCTCCCCCGCAGCGCAGAAAGTGGATTGTGTGGATCCATGGAGTCACCGGGAATTCCCGAGGAGGTGGCCGAGAACCGACCACCGGCCGAACAGAATCGCCGACCTCACCTCGAAGAGGCTATCGAAATTATACCCGGCGTAACGGGACGGTCAAAAACCTTTTCGGGTCCGCCGTCGGATCGCAAATCACCCCAGGCTGTGCCATTCACCCATGGTGAACCGTGACACCTTGTCGCCAATCGTCTCGACACACGCATCGAAACTCGCGTACAAGTCGTCGGCAAATCGTGCTCGCTCGGACAACTGACCACGTGATTGCGAACGGTCACGTCCTGAACATCGTCAGGTCCGATTCCCCCGGAGTTGACCTCCAACGGGCAGATCAGCGCAGCACTCGCAGAGTCCGGCTCCGTGCACTCTCGGACTTCAACGATCGAAAGATGATCTCGTGCCAGTGACGGATGTTGATCTCGAACGGGCCATCGGGAGGATCCAGCGAGTCAAAGTGGGAAATGAACTGCATGATCCGACCGATCTTCTGTGCCGTGGTCAGTTCGCCGGGATGACCGGTGCCCGGCGAACGGCCCCAGACGACTCGCGAGCCACCGCGTGTCAGCAGTTCCAGAATCACGTGGTCTCCGACGGAATTCCCCGTCGGGTCACGCCGTTTCACCACGATCGCTGCCAGGTCGAACGGTTCCCAGTATGACTCGAGTTCAACGGCCAGTTGCGCGGAGGCCACCACGCTCGGATCGTTCCAGGCCACTCCGTCAGTCGCCGGCGTTCGACTGGTCACACCCCGAACCACCGGATACCTCTCGGCAATCTCGCCGACCAGATCTTCACCGGGCAGTCGGACCCCGGTCACATCCACCGCCACCCGGCCACCGTCCGTCTCGATCCACGCGACCGGCCGACGGAACGCCAACCGCACCACCACTCCGGCCGGCACCCGACGCTCGACCCGCTCAACCTCGGCCACCCACCGGTGTTCGGCGAACGCCTCGGCCACCCGCTCGACCAGTGTCGCATCAAGAAGCGGCGTCCCATCTTCGGGCCACTTCTCCGAACCGGTCACCGACAACAGAAAGTCCTCCGGCACCCAATCGGGTTTCTCCGGAATGACCTGGACCGCCGAACGAGACAACTGGTACGCCGGGTACTCTGACAGTTCCGGCAACTCGCGAACGAGTTTCGGTACGGCCACCGTGCCAACCAATGCCAGGACGACCGGAACCAGCACGCCGGGCCGCCACAACATTGCGGAAATCCCGCCCTTGGCAACATCGTCGGAACGGTTCTCCTGTGATTCGACCATGATTCCCACTCCTGGCACGGCTGTCGATCTGGCGATCACCCGGAAAAAACGGCGATCCGCTTCGGTGCTGATCGGCAACTGCCCGGCCCGCTCAGGAGTCGTCGATCAGGAAACCGACAGCTCGCAGCGTCGCCGCATCTGGTCCTGACGGATATGCCAGCCACGCGGCCCGGTGAGCGTGGAACCGATCATGCGTCGGGCGAGTTGCCCGAGAGACAGTCCAAGCCGGGCCGCGGCTTGAGGAACCAGGCTGTGACCGGTCAGCCCCGGGATGGTGTTGATCTCCAGGACCCACGGACTCCCCGATGCATCGACCCGCAAATCGACTCGCACCAGGCCCCGGGTCCCAATCGCCTCGCAGGCTTGCCGGGACACCTCGACCACCCGTTCCGCCGTCGAACCGGGCGCCATCTCGGGGAAGCTCACTTTCGTTCGCTCATCAAGGTACTTCGCCTCGAAGTCGAACAACTCGCCAGGAGTCTCAACCACCATCGCCGGCAACGGCCAGGTGTCCAGCATCCCCACTGACCACTCCTCGCCAGCCACAGCCCGCTCGACCAGCACGCGTGACCCGAGCAAAAACGCCTGTGTGATCGCATCCGAGAATTCCGCGGGCGTTTCGACCAGCCGCACGCCAAGGCTGCTCCCCTGGGCATCGGGCTTGACCACCACCGGCAAACCGCATCGCGACACCAGTTCCGCCATTGCCCGCGCGTCGAATCCCCTTTCCAGGACAATCGCGTCAGGGGTTGGCACCCCGGCGGACGCAAAGCACCTTTTCGCACGGCTCTTGCTGAACGCCAGACGAGACACGCCGACCCCACACCCGGTATACGGAACACCCAGGGAATCAAGGTCGGCCTGGATCGTTCCGTCTTCGCCTCCGGGCCCGTGCAGGGCAAGCAGGACCACGTCTCCCGCCATCCAATCGCACTTGGAAACCGGAATTTCAGCCGGATCGATCTCGCGAACCTCCTCGCCGAGTTCCCGCATGGCCGTCGCCACGGCGTGACCGCTTGCGAGGCTGATATCGCGTTCGGGCGAGTCTCCGCCGGCAAGCACGTTGACTCGCGGCACCGACTGGCCAACGAACGGATCCGGAAAAGGGGCTGGAGTCGACACGCGGGCGTCTTACCAGATCCCGATTTCGAGCTCCAGATCAACAGCACACTGCTCGGAAACACGTTCGCGAATCCGCTCGATCAACTCGAGCACATCAGCGGCGGTGGCCTCCGCGGACGTCACGATGAAGTTGGCGTGACGATCGCTGACCTCGGCGCCGCCCACCTTCTCGCCCTTCAGCCCAGCCTGTTCGACGAGGCTGCCGGCACTGATACCCCGAGGGTTCTTGAAAATGCAGCCGGCCGACTGGTGTGCCATCGGTTGAGTGGCTTTCCGCATGATCCACAGTTTCCGCATCCGCTTGAGCGTTTCGTCGACGTCACCTTCGGCCAGGGCAAAGGTGACGTCGATCACCACCAGTTCGTTGATACTGCTTTGGCGATAGCCAAATGACAGTTCATCCTCGCTGCGAACGAACTGTTCGCCACTGTCGGTCATCACCGTCACACTCTGAACATTCTGCCCCACGTCCCCGCTGCGCCCCCCCGCGTTGCCGCGCAGAGCACCACCCACGGTGCCGGGAATCCCGACCAGGGTCTCAAGCCCGACCAGTCCTCCGCGGACGCTGTGCGAAATGACGTGGGAGAGCAATGCCCCGGCACCGACGTTGACCACGGTCCCCTCGATCGTGATCTCTCCGAAAGCCTCCTCGGCGAGCCTCAATACCACGCCGCTGACGCCCTCGTCCCGTACCAGCAGGTTCGACCCGCTGCCCAGCACTCGGCACGGCACACCGGTCTCGGCACAGCATCTCACCACCGCAGCCAGTTCATCGACCGAACGCGGCTCGACGAGATACTCGGCCGGTCCGCCGACCTTCAACCAGGTCCACTCGGCGAGAGACCGGTCGTGTTGGGTGATGTCACTAAAATCAGCGAGTGAACTCATGTGGAACCTGGTCGATGTCTCCGGCCCCCATCGTGATCAACACGTCTCCCGGCCGGGTGTCATGGTCTAGAGTCTCGACGAGACGGTCAAGAGAGGGTGCAAAGCGACAAGCGGTTCCCGATCCGGATCTCCCGATCCGTTTGGCCAATTCCCGGCTCACGGCCTCGGCTTGCCGGTCGTCCTCGCGGGCCGCAAAAACGGGCAACAGCAGCACCCGGTCGGCCGCCTGAAAACTTGAGGCAAACTCGTCCAACAGTGCAAGCGTCCTCGAGACCTGGTGCGGCTGGAAGGCACACCACAATCGCCGTCGGCCAAAGGTCTCGCGAGCGGTTTCGAGAGTGGCCCGAACGGCGGTCGGGTGATGCGCGTAGTCGTCGACCACCGCGACACCCCGCCACGAGCCCAACCGTTGGAAGCGACGGCGGATACCGGCGTACCCACCCAGACCCTCGCAGACAAGCTGCGGGTCAACTCCCAGTTCACACGCCATCGCCACAGCCGCCAGGGCGTTGTCGACGTTGTGTCGACCCGGTACCGGCACGGTGATTTCAGTGAGAAACTCCCCACGAAAGAACAACTCGAATCGACTTCCGGATACCGTCCGACGAACATCCGCCGCCCACCAATCGGCCTCCGGTCTCCGGCCAAATGTCCGCACCCTGGCAGTCGCCTGCCCGGACACCTCCACTGCCGCCGGGCAATCGGCTGCGACCAGCAGGACCCCCGACGAATCGACGGACGCCGCGAACTGGGCGAACGCCGCGGTCACTTCACCCAGGGACTCGTAGCAGTCGAAATGATCGGATTCGATCCCGGTGATCACCGCGTACCGGGGTGAGAGATCCAGGAAACTGCGTCGGTACTCGCAGCTCTCGACCACCAGCAGGTCACCGGCACCCGCCCAACCGCCAACGTCCCGATCAATCAACCGGGCCCCGACGACCACCGACGGAGCCAGGCCGGCCGAGGTCAACAGCGAGGCCGTCATCGCCGTGGTGGTGCTCTTGCCGTGCGTCCCGGCAATCGAAATCCCCATCCGTTCCGACATCAACCGTCCGAGCATCTGGCTGTAAGAAAGCTGGGGGATCCCGCAATGCGACGCCCGGACCCGTTCGACATTGTCGGGAGCGATCGCCTGGCTGTAGACCAGAACATCGGCATGGTGAGGAAGTTGGGTCGACTTATGCCCCTGGTGGATTCTCAGGCCACGACGTTCCAGTGTGCTGGCCGCCTCCTTGGAGACACACCGGTCCGATCCACTGACCTGCCAGCCCAACCCCAGGAGCAATTCGGCCAACGCCTGCATGCCCGATCCGCAGACACCGACCAGGTGAGCCGTGGGGACCGACCCACCAGGCTCCCGAACCATTCGCGACGCACTTCCGACACGCATCGCTGGTGCCCACCGACTTGCGGCCACCGACGCGTGCCGAGAATGACCGACCCGGCTGCGGAATGTCCCTCGAGGAACACTCGACGTCCGATCCGGCTCCGAACCCGGAAGCGGCGAAACCGGTCGGACCGACAGGGGCGGTGGCGGTGAAAAGCGTGCGGCATCCATGCCGGGGGAACCATTAGTACGTGCCTGGACAGGAAACCCAGCGAAATGCCGCCGGACTTCGGGCGTGGCATTCTGACGGCCGAACCGGTCGCTGCAAACCCCAAACCGCCACCCACACCGATGCCCAATCAACGGCACCCCCGCCTGTCGTCGGCCGCATCCTCGGTGTCGGGTTCCTTTCCGACCTCCGGATCGGTCACCTCGTAGACACTCACGTGGCGGTAGGGCGTCTCAAGAACCAGCACGCACATGGCGGCAAGGTAGAGCCGACCGGCGATATCGGCCTTTTCGGCCGCCTGGCCTCGGGGCTGAGCCGGATGCCAGCTGCCCCGCACATCTGCTCCCCTCCGGATGCTGCCGGTCCGAGCTTGGTGCGAAACGATCTCATCACGGGCCGCCCGGTACCAGTCTTCCCACTCACCTCCGCCCATGTTGTGCAACACCTGCGCGGTGTAGTACCAAGCGTAAACGTTGCGCCGGCCGTCGTCCCAACGGGGCCTGTGCTGTTCGCCAAGCAGAAAACGGGTGCCGCTCTCCAGGGAGGGGTGCTCGCGTGGCCAGCCTAGCCACTGACGGCACAACAGGCCCTCGGCGGTCATCGCCGGCGAGACGCCAAAATCCGGCTCGTAACGGTACCGGGCCCCGTCCTGGACCTCGACGGTGTCCAGGAAGTTGGAGGCCAAAACGAAGGCCTGCTCGGGCACCTCGATGTCCGCAATCCGGGCGGTGTGCAGCGCCATCAACGCCCATCCGGTCACCGACAGATCACCACGGGTCATCGGGGTCTGTGGCTGGTACTTCCAGCCTCCCTGGGTTGGCTGTTGCGTCTTGACCAGGAAGTTGACCGCGTTGACTGCCGCCTGTCGGGCCTTGCGGTCGGCCGTCAGGGCAACCGCCTCACACAGGGCGATTGTTCCCATCGAATGCGCGTAAAAGGCCTCCTCGCGGCCGAACTCGTCAATGTCGAACAGGTTGCCGTCACCCCGCTGCTGGCCGACCAGCCAGTTGATGCCCCGGGCGACGGTCTGCTGGTGGTCACCTCGGGTGTGATCGAACCCGGCTCCCAGGAACGCCAGCAACGCCAGCGAGGTGGCGCCGGTGTCGGTCCGGGCCGTGCGTTGGCCGGCATCCGGATATCCCTCGTGCAATCGCCAGTTGCCGGTCGGCTGCTGCTGCCTGGCAAACCAGCCCAGCGCGCTGCGGACCGCCAGGTCACTCTTGCCGCCTTCGTCGATCTTCAGCATGTGCTTCCGCTTCAACTCGGGCTTGCGGTGGGCCAACCGTCCCGAGACGTCCACCGGCCGGACCGCCGGGCGGGTCGGCTTCAGTGGCATCGGAGCATCGGGAGGAGTCTGGGGCGGCATGGGAGACGTGGGAGTCGCGTCGGGAACCGACGAGATCTGCACCGGGGCACGAGCGGCCTGCTTCATTTCCACCTCCCGCGCGGTCAGCCAACGGAGATCGAGCGGTTCTTCGGGGGCCAGCGAATCGGTGTCGATCAGGAACCAGGTCAGCACCGTCAGGATCAGCACGTGCGTCGAGACACTGACGACGGCCCCGAAACCCCCTCCCTTGAGACTGCGCCGCAGCCGCTCGGAGCCGGTGGACGGCTTGACGGGTCCGACCACGCGGATCAACGACCGTCCTCGCCGTCGACGACGGGGCGATCCAGCGGCAGCGGAACCCGATTCCGGCATCTCGCTCGTCCTGGCCCTCTGGTTCAACCCACAGCCCACCCGGCTGCCCGATGGTATACGGCTCAGCCTGCCCGAACCACCACCGCAGCACTCTGGCCAAACTCGGTCCGGTTGCACGAGATCGCCAACCGGCCCGCGATCGGCCGGGATGTCCCCTCGACAATGTCCAGCCGGCAACCGGAATCAGCCGTGCGAAAACCGAGCGTGTGCGGAACGAGTCGGTGACGGAGCGACAACAGGCAGCCGGCCAACTCGACCGCACCGCCCCCGGCATCCGAGTGCCCCAGGTAACCGGCCAGTGCCGTCACCGGCACCTCGGACGCCGCCGATCCCAGGGCCTGCTGGATCGCCCGGGCCTCGACAGCGTCATCCTCCGGCGACCCCGTGGCTCCGGCGTTGACATGGCCCAATTCGGCCGGTTCGATCCCGGCATCGGCCATCGCCGCGGCAATCGCGTTGACCAGTCCTTCACCAACCGACCCGCCATCGCAGCCCGCCCCACAACCAATCACCTCGGCATAAATCCGGGCCCCGCGCTGCTCGGCGGCATCTCTTCTCTCGATCACAAATGCCGCGGCACCTTCGCCGGGAACCGAGCCGTCCCGGTCGACATCGAACGGACGGCAGGCTTCGGCAGGCGTGTCGTTCCGGCGAGAAAGTGTCCGCAAGAGATTCATCTTGATCAGGTCAACCGGGTGTACCAGGGATCCTCCGGCTCCAACCAGCATGCAATCGGCCGCACCCCGCTCGATCACCCGAACCCCCTCGGACAACGCGAGCAGGGCCGACGTATCGCGGGAGGTGATCGTGTTGTTGGGTCCGCGGGCGTCCAATCCAATCGACACGTGACAGGCTGTCATGTTCGGCAACCGCTTCAGCAGCCACATCGGAGCAATCCGTCCCAGGCTGCCCTCGCCCCAGCGTGTCCACTCGAACTCGTCTCCGGGATCGCCGGTGGACCCGGTGTTTCTGACAGCATCGGGGAAGTCACTGAGAAGGCTGGAGATGCGACCGGCTCCGAACGACACCCCGACGCGTTGGGGGTCCATATCGTCCCGTCCCAGTCGCGCGTCGTCGATGGCCAACCGACTGGCTGCCACCCCCAACTGGATGTCTCGCGACATCACCTTCAGCAGCTTCCGCGTCGGCAGGAATTCGAGAGGATCGAAGTCGGAGATTTCGGCGGACAGCCGCGAGGCCGGGGAGCCAACCGGCAGCGAGACGAGTTCGTCGATGCCACCGCGTCCGGCAGCCAGGCTCTCCCAGAACGACTCGTGGCCCACCCCGATCGGTGAGACCACCCCGACACCGGTGATCACGACACGGGCCGCATCATCGCCGGAAGCCATTTGGAGCCCTTGGGGCAGAGAGTCGAGAGCAAAGATCCTGAGCCGGGAAGCGGCCAATTTTGAGAGTCGATTCGGGCGGTGTCAACTGCGGGCCGCAGGTGACGAAATCGACACCATTTCGAGCACTTGAGTGAACCCTCGCTGCGACTAGAATCGAGCGTGCCCGGCGAGAGTGGCGGAATTGGCAGACGCGCCAGATTTAGGATCTGGTTCCCTACCGGGAATGGGGGTTCGAGTCCCCCCTCTCGCACTGAGAAGCCCCCATTCCGGCGTCGCCGGCCCGCTTGCCGTCGAGGAGGCCGCGAGCGACGTGGCGGGGGAGAACGCGACCGCCTCAGGCCGCCTCGGCATTGTGCACGTGGACATCTCGACTGGGGAACGGGAACGTGAAGCCACGCTCGTCGAAACCGAGCTTGATTTTCTCCGTGAGGCTCCATTTCACTTCCCAGTAGTCACTGCTGGACACCCACGGCCGCACGATAAAGTTGATGCTGCTGTCACCCAGTTCGTGAACCCGCACGATCGGCTCGGGATCCTCGAGGATGTCCTCTTCGGTCTGAAGCACCTCCTCGAGGAACTGCTTCACCCCCTGCAGGTCGTCGTCGTAACCACAGCCGATCAACAGATCGATCCGGCGGGTGGTCTTGGCCGAGAAATTGGTGATCGTATCGCCGGTGATCATGGAATTGGGAACGATGATCTGCTTGTTGTCGCCGGTTCGCATCATGGTGTGGAAGATCTGGATTTCCTCGACAACTCCCGCGGTGCCTCCCGCCTCGGCGTAATCGCCCACTCGGATGGGTTTGAAGAGGATGATCATCACGCCGGCGGCGAAATTTGACAGTGATCCCTGCAGGGCCAGCCCGACGGCCAGCCCACTGGCAGCAACCAGGGCTGCGAAGCTGGTCGTGTCGATTCCGACCTGGTCGATCGCGGCCACGATGATCATCACCAGCATCAACCAGTAAGCCATGTTGCTGACGAACTTGACCAGCGTCTCGTCAACCCGGGCCCGAGTGGTCAGCTTCTCGATCAGCCTCGTCAACAACCTGGCGGCCCAGCGGCCGACCACGAGAATCGCGATCGCCGCGAGGATATTCCACAGCAGGTCGGCACCATTCTCGCCAAGGTACTGCTCCACCTCACGAAAAATCGCATTCAGTCCGGTGGGCTCTGCGGTGTTCCTTTCCGCCTGGGCCAGAACCTGGAATGGGTGGAGCATGCCGATGATCTCGTTGAAACTGCTGTCGAGGCCGGGTTCGGTCCCGGTCCACGGCGGAATCTTGGGAACCGTCGACAACGTGTCAAGACGACTTGGTGTCCCGGCCAGGACGGTTTTGTCTGGACTCCGACTCGCTGACCTGCCGATGCGCAAAGGGGCGCTGTTGAGCCAACACATCAGCCGTGTCCGATGTTGCAAATCCCCCGGAAACGTGGGATCCTTGGAGTTCAGTACTGCTCGGGGATCCGGGCGAAACAGCTCAGGGAGTGGATCATGTTGACGTTCTGGGATCGGTCGATCCGGCACTGTGACGGGGTGCCCCGTCGCCAGTTCCTCTCGGCTGGGGCCGCCGGTTTCGGCGGGCTGACGTTGGCCAACCTGCTGCGTGCCGAGAACGCCACCGGTATCGGGTCCTCCCACAAGGCGATCATCAACATCCATCTCGACGGTGGTCCACCACAGATGGACACCATCGACATGAAGCCACACGCTCCGTCGGGAGTTCGCGGCGAGTTCCTGCCGATCCAGACCAACCTGCCGGGTTTCCAGATCTGCGAACTGTTCCCGAAGATGGCTGCGATGGCCGACCGGTTTTCCTACATCCGGTCACTCGTCGGATCGGCCGGTCGCCACGATGCCTTTCAGTGCCAGAGCGGCTTTGGCCCCAACGACCTCCAGTCACTGGGCGGACGTCCGGCGATGGGCTGCGTGATCAACAAGCTTCTGGGTTCGACCGAGGACACGGCACCGGCGTTCGTGGACCTGATGCAGGGTCGTCCGCTCGTCCGCAACAGCGGACGTCCGGGATTCCTGGGACCCTCCTACGGTCCCTTCCGCCCCGATCTCTCGAAGATTTTCGCCCGCGAACTGGAAACGGGCATGAAGGGCGAGTTGGCCAGGCTCGGAAACAACCACACCACCAGCCTCACGCTGAACCCCGATCTTCCGCTGGGACGCATCCGCTCGAGGCGGCAGTTGCTGGCCGGACTGGACCGTATCAAGAGGGACGTCGATGCCAGTGGCATGATGGAAGCGATGGACCGCTTCACCCAGCAGGCCGTCGGCATTCTCACTTCCGGCCGCTTCGCCGAAGCGCTGGATTTCAGCAACGAGCCGACCGAGGTGGTCGCACGGTACCAGGCTCCGCCGGACAAGATCGAACGATTCGTGACCAGCGAGAGTCCCGAGGGCTCGTTGAAGCTTCTGCTGGCCCGCCGGTTGATCGAAGCCGGAGTCCGCGTGGTCAGCCTGACGATCAGCGACTTCGACACGCACTCCAAGAACTTTCCGCGAATGCGGCAGATGGCCCCGATCATCGACCAGGGCCTGACCGCGCTGGTGGACGACCTCGACGAGCGAGGCATGCTCGATGACGTCACGATCGTCGCCTGGGGCGAGTTCGGACGAACACCACAGATCAACAAGAACGGCGGCCGGGACCACTGGCCGCGGGTCAGCCCGGCGTTCATTGTCGGAGGCGGGTGTCAGTCCGGGCAGGTAATCGGCAACACCGACCGACTGGCGGGATCTCCCACCGAGCGTCCAATCCACTTCAAGGATGTCTTTGCCACGCTCTACCACAACCTCGGAATCGACGCGTCAAAGACGACCATCGACGATACCCGTGGCCGTCCACAGTACCTGCTGGACGACGGCGAACCGATCCGTGAGCTGGTCTAGACGGTTGCGTGCGGGTGAGTGCCCCTGACGGACAACCGCTTGGAGAGTGGTCATGCTGAGCATCCTGGAGCGCCAAGCCGGTTCGCAGCAGCCGATCTCGCGCCGCGAATTGCTCAGCATCGGCAGCCTTGGACTTGGTGGACTCACGCTTCCCACACTGCTGTCCGGACGTGCCCATGCCGGCGCCGGCAAAAACGTCCTCTCGGGCAAGAGCGTGATCTTCCTGTTCCAGCAGGGTGGCCCGAGCCAGCTCGAAACGTTCGATCCCAAGCCGGACGCTCCGGGTGGCATCCGCACGGTCAACGGCACGATCCAGACCAGCCTGCCGGGAGTCTTCTTCGGCGGGACAATGAGCCGGCTGGCCCGTCACGCCGACAAGCTGACCGTTGTCCGCAGTTACCAGACCAACAATGGCGGCCACAACATCAGGCCATTCGTCGGGTCCGATTCGCTGAATGCCAACATCGGCGTCCACTACGCCCGGGTTGCCGGCACCACCCGAACCGACACCGGCCTGCCAACCAACATGGTGCTCTTCCCGCAGGCCGTCAGCGACCAGGTGACCCGGGGCAAAGCTCGCGGCAACCTGTCAGCCACCGGCAACTACGGTGACACCTACGCCCCGTTTGTCCCGGGCGCCGGCGGCAAGCTGCAGGAGAACATGACCGTCCGGCTGGACCGCGACCGGCTGTTCACCGATCGCCGCGAACTGCTCACTCAACTCGACCGGCTCAACAACCAGCTCGACGCCTCGGGACGGTTCGACACCATCGATTCACTGACCTCCCAGGCGTTCCAACTGCTGCTCGGTGGCGGCGTCCGCAGTGCCCTGGACCTCTCGCAGGCCAGTCCCAAGACCCTGGCTCACTATGACACCGCTCACCTGGCCCGGTCCCACAACTGGGACAAGGTCAATCGGGGTAAGCGGGGTTTCTACACCGGCCACGCCAAGACCCTCGGCCGCCTGTTGTTGATGGCCCGTCGGCTATGCGAGGCCGGATGCGGATTCGTCACGCTGCACGCCAGCTACGACGGTGTGTGGGACATGCACGCCGACGCCAACAACCTGAACATGGTCGACGGCATGGAGGCGGTGGGAACAACCTTCGACCACGCAGTGGCAGCGTTCATCGAGGACATCGAGGCACGGGGTCTGCAGGACGACATCCTGTTGATCTGCAGTGGCGAGATGGGCCGGACACCGAGAATCAACAAGCGAGGTGGCCGCGACCACTGGGGTCGCCTCTCGCCGCTTCTGCTCTACGGCGGTGGAATCGAGGGAGGACGGGTGATCGGACAATCGACCCGTGACGGTGGCCAACCGACCTCCGACGCCCTCGGACCGCGGCACCTGATCTCCTCGATCCTCCACACCGTCTTCGATGTCGCCGAACTGAGACTGGTGCCCAGCGTACCAACCCAGATCAATCGGCTGACCGAACACGCCACGATTCCCGGCATGAGCTAAAGAGCCCGGCCGGTCAACGGGCTTCGGAGATCATCACGGCGGCCGTTTCGTCACCGTCGTTTCGCAGTCGCTTGGCCTGCCCGGCGCGGACGCAGACCGTGTCACAGAAGCTCGCCATCTCGAACCTCTCGTCTCCGACCTCGCACACCGCCGACCCGGCGGCCAGGAACAACGACTGGTCGTAGTTCTCGGCCGGCAGATCCAGTTCACCTCCGGGAGACAGACGAACCACCCGGGCCGCAACATCGCGGTCCGGATCGTTCGGATCGGTCAGGCTGCTGACCTCCGCCAACTCGCCCAGCGATACCGCCTGGGCTTCGCCGTGTACCACCAGGCTCTCGGGAACGGATTCGTCGGTCGACGTCCGATCGACCACTTCCCAACCATCGTCGAAGAACTCGCGTTCGGGCGTCCCGGTGGGGAACACCGTGTGCATGATGGCCGGCTGTCCCGAGTCGTTTTTCAGCCCGTGAGCCACTCCATCCGGGACGTGGATCGCGTCGAACGCATTCAACCGGTACTTCCGGCCCACGACAAACACGTCCGCCTGGCCGGACACACAGATGATCAACTCGCCGGTCGGATGGGTGTGATAGGGAAGTCCTCCGTCGGGTGCCACGGTGGCCGAGCCGCTGTTGAGTCCCGGAGAACCCAATTCGGTCGAGAGATAGCCCCGGACTTCGAATCCCGGAGCCAGTTCGCGGGCCTCGATCCCTCCGGATGTCATGAACGCAGAGTTGTCGTGTCCGTCAGCCATTCCTCGTGTTCCTCGATCCAACAGCCAGGTTTCCAGTCGGGGTGAAACGTCGGCTTCTCCAGCAGCAGTGACATCCCCGAAACGTATAGAATCGTCCTCCGTGGACGACTCGCGTTTCCGGAACCACTCCCCGTGACCAAAAATTCATCCGACCTCGGCTCGGCCGATGACCAGCAGGCGATGTCGTCGTTCCGCTACGCGCAGGAACTGCGACGCACCATCCGGTTCTTCGGTTCGTTTGCCGTGGCGTTCTCATTCATCTCCATTACCACGGGCATCTTCGATAATTACAAGTCACTGCTGGGGAACTCGGGTCCGGCTGGAATCTGGACCTGGCCGCTGGTCACCTGCGGACAGCTGCTGGTGGCGGTGGTCTTCGCCGAGCTCGCTTCGAAAATCCCCCTGACCGGCTACTCGTACCAGTGGGTCACCCGGCTCGCTGGACCGGCCTGGGGGTGGCTGGTCGGCTGGATCGCCGTCTGTTTCCTGGTCATCGTCGTTCCATCGGTTGACCACGTGATCGCCAACATCCTGGGACACGTCTTCGACATCCCGGCCGGTTCGCACTGGCCCAGGGTCATCGTCTGCACGGTGATCCTCCTGCAGGCGCTGGTCCACGTCCTGGGTGTCCGGCTGGCCAACGCGATCAACTCGGCCGCCGTCTTCACCGAGGTCGTGGGCATGGTGGGACTGGTTCTGGTGTTCGGGGTCCTGGCCCTGAGAGATCAGCCCGACCCGGAGATCCTGTTCCGGCCGAGCCCCCTGCCGGACGCCGGCAGCGGGCTGTTGCCGTGGCTGATGGGGTGCCTGATGGGGGCCTACACGCTGGTCGGTTTCGAATCGGCGGCCAATCTCTCCGAGGAAACCGTCGACGCGGCTGCCACGGTCCCCCGGGCGGTCATCTGGTCGGTGGTGGTCAGCGGTGCCGTCGGCACGCTGTTCCTGGTCCTGGTGACACTCGGCATCACGGACCTCGCCGCCGTCGTGAATTCCGACTACCCGCTGCCGTTGATCATCGAGTCGAAACTGGGCAAGACCATGTCGCTGGCCTTCTTCGGACTGGTGATTGTCTCGGTCTTCGCCTGTGGCCTGATCATCATGGCCTCGGGCTCGCGACTGGTGTACGCCATGTCACGAGACGGGTTGTTCCCGGCCAGCACCCTCTTTCGTCGCATCTCGCCGGTTTCATCGGTGCCCGTCCCGGCGGTGCTGATGTTCCTGGCCCTGGGACTCCTGGTCACCTTCTCCGGTTCCATCACGGAACTGGTCCTGGCCAGCACCGTGCTGCCGGCCACGATTTACCTGATCACTGTCGTCGCGTACCTGTCGCGGCGGTCGCAAATCACCAGCCAGTTCGGCACCTTCACGCTTGGGCGATGGGGACCGACGATCGCCATCGCCGCAGTGTGCTGGCTGATCACGATCATCACCATCCTGACCATCCCTGAGTCATTTCGGACAACGTCACTGTTGTCGCTGGGACTCTGCGCCGCGGGACTCATCCCGTGGTTTGGCTGGTTGCGCGGACGCGTGAACCGGGGCGAGGCCGGACCGCAATCTAGGTCATGATCTCGGTGATCGGCCGCCCGTAATCCACGTCGAGCCGCTTGCGACCCGGAATTTCAAGCCGCCGCGAGTCCAGCCCCAGCAGGTGCAGAACCGTGGCGTGCAGGTCGGTGACGTAGTGCGGATGCTCGATCGCGTGGAATCCCAGTTCGTCGGTCCGCCCGTGGATCACTCCCCGCTTCACGCCCGCTCCGGCCAGCCAGACGGTGAACCCGTGCGGGTGATGGTCGCGGCCGGTGAACTTCTGCTTGGTGTCGCGGACCTCCAGCCCCGGAGTCCGGCCGAACTCGGTGCAACAGACTACCAGCGTGTCGTCCCACAACCCCCGCTGTTTCAGGTCCTTCAGCAGCCCGGCGATCGGGCGATCGACCCGAGCACACGAGCGGGCGTGGAGTTCCTGCAACTTGTTGTGCGAATCCCATTCTCCGTAATCGCTGAGATAGACCAGCGAATACCGCACCCCCCGCTCGGCCAGTCGTCGAGCCGCCAGCAACCGGCGTCCGTAGACAGCGGTGGTCTTGTTGTCGATTCCATACAGCTTCTGCGTAGCCGTGGTTTCCCCGGCCAGGTTCACCGCTTCCGGCACTGACCTCTGCATACGGTACGCCAGTTCATATGCCTTGATCCGGGCCCGCACGTCGGCGTCCTCGGGGTACTCGACCGCGGTCAACCTGTTCAGACGATTGATGAAATCGAACTGGTTCCTCTGCTCGGTCGCCAGCACGCCCGGGCGGCGACGTCCGAACGGCAACGGGTCCCCGGGATCCAGCGACAACTCGACTCCCGAATGGACCGGCCCCAGGTAGTTGGCGTCGAAATTCCAGCGGACCCGCGTGTCCTTGTACTTGCCCAGGAAGACGAACGAGGGCAGGTTCTCGTTGCCGGTGCCCAGGCCGTAGTGGATCCACGACCCCAGCACCGGCTCGGGAGGATCCAGCTTGTGGCGGCCGTGGTGCATCTGGAACTCGGCGTTGTGGTCGTTGTCGGTCGTGTACATCGACCGCACGAAGGCCATGTCGTCGACGCAGGTGGCCAACTCGGGCCACCAGTCAGTGATGCCGATCCCCAGTTCCCCGTAGCGGCGAAAACCGACCTGCATGGGAAAAATCTTCGCGTGGGGTCGCGGGCCGCCGATCACGTCTCGCGACCGCAACTCGAACAGCGGGTTCTTCAGCGGGTTCGGCAAAGGGGTCTGTTCGTAGGTCTTGTCGGCGTACTTGTTGAGTGCCGGTTTCGGATCCCATGTCTCCATCTGGCTGTAGCCGCCAGAGAGAAAGATCCAGATGACGTTCTTGGCCCGGGGAACGTGGTGTGGTCGCCCGTCGGGAACGACATAAGCTTTCCCGTGCGGATCCCCGTTGCCCTCGGCAGCGACCCCGTCGCGATGCAACATCGCGCCCAGGGCCAGCCCGGTGAAGCCCAGGCCCACATCCGCGAGGAACTCGCGACGGGGTCCACAGCACCTGGCCTGGTCAGTGGGACGGACATCGTTCATGGTTTCATTCCACGCGTCGGGTCAACGGATCGTCAGGAAATCGGTGTGACTGAACAGGGCCTGGACCAGGCTCTCCCGGGCTCGCTGTCCATGATCGGTCGCAGGTGGTACCGGCACCTGTTTGGGATCGACGGCCAGTTCAGACGGCTTGGCTCCGGAGAAGACATCGGCCTGTCGCTCCAGAAACTCGAGGCTCGCTTCCCGCTCGGCCGACGAGGGCCTGCGAGCCAGCACCTGGCGGAACGCCGCATCCACAAACGCGGGATCGTCCATCGGTGTGACCGCCAGCCGTCCAGCCAGCAACCGGCCCTGCCTCAATGAGAGTTCGCTGTTGACCATGGCCAGGGCCTGCTGGGGACGTACGCTTTGGGTTCGGAGGTAGCAGTCGCAGGGATCGGCGGCATCGAAGAGATCCAGGAACGACATTCGTCCTTCACCATGGTGATCAAAATAGACGCTTCGTCGTGGCGTGGTCAGGCCCCGGTTTTGAGGGATCTCGCGGCCACCGATCCGGCCATCGAGGCTCCCGGAGATCCGCAGCACGCTGTCACGTACCACCTCGGCCTCCATCCGCGACGGCGAGAAACGCCACAACGAGATGTTGTCCGGGTCGCGAGCGAAATTGGGGTGGTCGGTCGACCCGGTTCGTGACGTGGTGCGGTAAGTGCGGCTGGTGACGATCAGCCGGTGAATCGGCTTCATGCGCCAACCCCGCTCCATGAACTCCACGGCCAGCCAGTCGAGCAGGCCGGGATGAGTCGGACGGTCACCGTTGTTGCCGAAGTTCTCGGTCGAGGCCACGATCGCTCGTCCGAAGTGACGGCCCCAGATGTGGTTGACCGCCACGCGGGCCGTCAGCGGATTGTCACGGCTGGCGATCCAACGGGCCAGGGCGGTCCGGCGGCCCGTGCTGGTTCGGGCGTACTGGTGGGAAAAGAGCGTGTAATTGCTCGCACCCGATGCGATGGCCTTCTCCCGTGCTTTTTCCGCTGCGGTCACGGCTGCAGCGGTGGTCGCCGCCGTCTTTTCGACCGCGGTCATCGCCGCCTTCAACTTGGCGTCGGTGGGCTTGCCGGACAGGGCCAACCGGGCCGCAACAACGGCTCGGCGGGCCCGGGCAGATTCCACTCGGGCCATGGCCACTCTCGCCTCGTGTTCGATCCGAACGGCCTGGCGAGCCACCTGGTCGGCATCCCCGTCATGGCCCAGGTACCGCACATCATCGGCGTGGATTCGGGCCTCGACGGCTGACACCTTCAGCACCGCCGCCTGCATGTTTGCTTCATCGACAACCAGTGTCAGTCGGGCCTGTTCCAGTTTTCTGCGAGCGGACTCCGATCCGTTGTCGGAAATCAACCCGGCCTGGGCCTCGGCCACCAGCCGCCGGGCGAAAGCCAGCACACCGCGTTTCTCAGCCAGTTCCTTCTGCACCCCCTGCCGCGCCTCCTGCCGCACGAAGTCCTTCAGGCCCGGGTACCAGGCCCGTGGCGGCAACTGGACAGCCTCGACCTTCCATTCGGCACCACCCAGGAACCCGGGACCGCCAGGAGAGATCGGAGGACGGCCGGGAATGATGTTTCTCGATTCTCCCTTGCTGTAAACAAACGTCTGGGCGTCGAGTTTTTCGTCACAGATCCGCACCATACCGACGGTCAGAGGCTTGTACGGCTTGCCGTACTTGTACTTGGGGTACACGCCCGGATCAGCCTCGCCGGGGACCCGGTCGTGGCGAACCTCGATCGGCTCGAACGTCGCCCGCATGCGGAAATAATCGACCTGTGTCAGCGGGTCGTACTTGTGGTCGTGGCAATGGCAGCAGTTGAAGGTCAGTCCCAGGAACGCCTTGCCGGTGTGTTCAATGTTGTCCTTCAGCCACGTGTTGTAATTCCAGCGATAGAAGTTGCGAATGATGAACCCGGTGGCCACCAGGTTCTCGTCGTCATCGCCGGCCACCTCGTCGGCCGCCAGCATCTCGACAATCATCCGGTCGTAACTCTTGTCGTTGTTGACCGAGCGAATGATCCAGTCACGCCACCGCCAGATCTGCCCGTAACTGTTCAGCGAATCGGGCACCTTGCGGCGACCGTACCAGTCGCTGTAACGCCAGACGTCCATCCAGTGACGTCCCCAGCGTTCGCCGTACCGCGGACTTTCCAGCAACCGGTCCACCACCCGTTCGTAGGCTCCCGGCGCGGTGTCGGCCGCGAACTCGGCCTGTTCGCTCATCGTCGGTGGCACGCCGACCAAGTCGAGATAGACCCGGCGCAACAGTGTGGCCGCCGAGGCCTCGGGGAGGCGTTTCACACCGCGTTTCCGCAACCCGGCGGCAACAAAATCGTCGATCCGGTTGTAGCTCTCCGCCGACAAGTCAACCGGCTGCCTGGCAGGAGCCCGAAAAGCCCAGTGAGCCTTCGGATCGGCCTGGGGAGCCTCGTCGTCGGGCGAGACCGCTCCCTGCCGGATCCACTCGACCAGCAAACGAACCTGTTCGGGTTTCAGCGGCTGGCCCTTGCCCTCCGGGGGCATCCGCAGCGACTCGTCGTCGGTCCGCAACCGCTCCAGCAACGGGCTCTTCTCCGGCTGACGCGGAATCACCACCGGACCGCTCTCGCCTCCCTTGCGAACCAGGACCCCGGTATCCAGCCGCAACCCACTCTCCTGCTTCAACGCGCCGTGGCAGGCGTAACAGTGTGCCGCCAGGATCGGCTTGATCCGCTTCTCATAATCGACCGGACCGGCAGCCGACGCGGTCGCACCACCGGCGGCCGACACGAGTACCAGGGCGATTTTCAGGAAATGACTTTGCACAGGAATTCCCATCGAGCGTGCAGTCCAACGATCTCTTCGAGACACTATCTTCTCACATTGTCCGAACCTCTGCCAAGCAGCATTCCCACAACCCGGATCCAAGGACCAAGCGATGACCAGTCGAGCCGCTACCGAGTACCGTTACGAGAAACTGACCTGGCCGGAAATCAACGATGCGATCGGTGCCAACCAGGTCTGCGTCGTCCCGTGCGGCGCGGTCGAGCAGCACGGTGATCACCTGCCACTGGATGTCGACCTGGTCTGTCCCGGCGGGATCGCCCGGGGTGTCGGCCAGGCTCACCCCGACAAGATGCTGGTGTTGCCAACGATCGCCTACGGGTATACCGGTCACGTGATGGACTTTCCCGGCACCATCAACACGCACTACCAGACCTTCATCCAACAGGTACTCGACGTCACCAAATCGCTGGCCTACCACGGATTCAAAAAGATCATCCTGCTCAACGGACATGGGTCGAACATGCCAAATCTCGACCTGGCCGCACGCCGAACCAACCTGGAAACCGACGCCGAATGCATCCTCGTGGCGTGGTGGCATTTGCTTTCGATCGACCCCGACTTTCTGCCCGGCTGGCGCGAGAGCACATTCCCCGGCGGGATGTCACACGCCTGTGAACTCGAGACATCTCTGTACCTGTTTCTCGAGGGTGACCATGTTCGCACCGATCGGGTCCACAACCACATCAGCACGCTCAACGACGGCAATCCCTACATCTGGGGTGATCTGCTGGCGAAGGGCCCGGCCGCGCTGACATCCTGGACCAGTACCTATTCGCCCCGGGGGGTGATGGGAGAACCCGAACTGGCCACCGCCGAGAAGGGCGAAGAGGTGTACAACGAATCGGTCAAACAACTTTCGGGGATCGTCGAATTCTTCCGTGACCGCCCCCGCGCATCCCGTACCCGCCACCAGGATCCCCCACCAACGATGCCGATTCCCTGGGGACAACACGACCCGACAGCCTGAACCAGGCCCCTCGGCCAACCCTTTCCGGAGCATGCTGATGTCACCACTCACAGGTTCTCGTCTCAGCGGTTGCCGTCAGCTGTTCCTGCTGGCCAGCCTCTGGACAACCGCCGTCGCAAATCCCGCAACCGTCGAGGCCTCCGAGTGGATCTCGGCACTCGACGAAAAACGTGTCATGCGAACCGGCGACTGGGCACCGGACCGCTTCCGCTTCGCCGAGGTGGCGTCACTGCGGACATCCGAGAACCGTGCCCGTTTGGTGCTGAGCTTCGAAGGCACCGGTTTCTCCATTCGGCTCGGAGGCCACAACGTCCCGGCCTACGGACCTCCCAATCTCGGCCGACTGGACATCACCATCGACGGACACTTCGCCCGCACCATCCGTCCCATGGGGACACCTCGTGAACTGGTCGTGGCCGAGGGCCTGGAGAAAGGCCGGCACGAGATCCGAATCACGCACCGACCCAACGGGGAGAAATCCGGATGCCGCATCGAGGGTTTTCGCACCTGGAAAAAACCCCACGGCCACCTGAACTTCCGGCTCTCGGGAGATCAGAATGCGTTCCTTGTCGACGCGAGAGCCGTGCTGTCCCGCGGCAAGACCGTGGTCCGCAATGTGCTGGTCCGCAACTGGCTGACCGGACAGTGCGGGCTGGCCGGACTGCCTCCCGGAGATGATTACTCCCTCGCACTCACGGCCAACGGCTGGTCAACAGAGACGATCAAGCCGATCAAGATCATGGCCGGCAAGACACGCTGGCGACAGCCGGTCTACATGCAGAGACGAGCCGAGACGGTGATCCACCGATTCCGATTTCCACGGCTCAACCAGCAGGCCATCCGGCGACCAGGCGAAACGTTCCGGGCTCGCTTCCTGGGCTTCGACGCCAAGATTGACTCGGTCCGACTGGTCCGCACTGTCGGGCCGGCGGTCATATCGCGGAAGGTCGAGTTCCAGGAAGACATCGCGGCCAAGTACTACTACGACCGCGAAGTCGTGGCGACCTTGCCCGACGACATGCCACCGGGCCTCTACGATCTGTTCGTCAACGTCACCGGTGGACGAAGAACCGGCAGCTGTCGTTCACCCCGCAGCGTGCACGTGGTCACCGCGTACCCGCGCGATCCGGTCCTGGTCACCTTCGGCCACCTGGACACATCGGCTCAGTATCAGGCCGAGTACCTGGAGCGACTGGCCGGAATCTGCAACCTGGTCGGGGCCGACCTGGTGCTTTCCAGCAACGCCTGCAATCCGGCCTATGTCTCGGGTTCGCTCTCCCGCCTCCAGGTCCCCTACGTGGTCAACTTCGGCAATCACCAGTTCCCCGGTCACGAAGCCTGGTTCGGTGACCCGGTGGGACGAATCGACTTCGGCCCGCAAATCAGCGTACTCAACTTCGGTCACCCCTGGCACATCGGTACCGAAAGAGCCGACCGGTTGCTCGGGGAGCGGCGAGCGGCGGAGATGAAGATCATCAACGCCTTCGAGGCCAATGCGCCGGTCGAATTCTTCGATCGTCACCAGGTCCGCATGATCCACGATGGACACGGAACCGGCACCAAGGTGATGGACGTCGGGGCCACACCCACCCGGAGGATCGGCAAGTCGAATTCGATCAGCTTCCGCGTGGTCCGTCTGAAAGACAACCGGGTGGTCACCTGCACGTATGACGGCCACGAGACCGCCCCGGTGCCGTTCTCGCGATCGGAAACGTCGCCGGTGAAAGCCCGGTTCCTGGCCCCAAACGACGGAACCCGCTCGTCAAATTCCGCAATGGTCACCAACCGGCTCAAGGACGCTTTCCCCAATGGACGCGTGACTTTCTTGATGCCGGCGGGAGAATATACGGTCGGCAACGCGCGGGTCGAATCCAGTACAAACAGCGACGACGGCCGTCATGTGGTGCTGGTGACCCGGCTCGACATCCCCGCCAGTGGCGAGGTCCGGGTGACAGTCCAACCCCGCAGCAAGTGACCCGGCGAGATCGACAACAGGACGGAGACTCAGAGCATGACAACTCACCAGTTCACGACACCGGTCGATCGCAGAACGTTTCTTGGTCAGTCTGCCGCAGGACTGGCGGCGGTGGGTGCGGTGCCGTCGGCCGAAGCGGCGACCCGAAAGCCGATGCTTCGGTTCGGACTCAACGCCGATCCGCACCTGCAAGGCGCTCGGCCCTCGGGTCGAGCGACCAATTTCCGGAAGTTCGTTGACCGAATGAAGACGTTCCAGCCCGAATTCGCGGTCGACCTGGGCGACTTCGGCATCCAGGTCTCCGAGGGGCAGACCACCCAGGAAATGCACGATGGACAAATCGCCGGCCTGAAATACCACCTCGACGTATTTTCCCAGCTGAAATGCCCACGCTACCACGTCATGGGCAATCACGACGTTGGCTGGTTGAAGGGAGGCGACGAGAAGATCACGGCTGCAGACCTGATCGGACGCTCGCATCCCGGGGAGGACATCACCAAGCAGGAGTTCCTCGCCATCACCAAGATGCCGCACCGCTACTTCTCGGTCGATCACAACGGATTCCACCTGATCGTTCTCGACGCAAATAACGCCGCTGACGAGTCATCACCACCACGGGGCAAGGACGGACTGGTGGGCGGCTACTGGGTCGATGCCGCTCAGAAGGCATGGCTGGCCCGGGACCTGGAAAAGAACCGGAAGAAACCGAAGCTGGTTTTCTGTCACGAGGAACTGCACCACACTCCCGAGAAGGGTTCGGGGCAGGGCGGCGACACGCCTTTCCCGCCTGTCGGCAAGCAGAACTCCTACGTCGACAACGGCTGGGAAATCCGCAAGCTGTTTGCCGAGGATGGCCGGGTGCTGGCCTGTTTCTTTGGCCACAAGCACCGCAGCCGCTGGACCGTCTACGACGACACGCACTACCTCACGATGGCCGCCACGCATTTCAACGCGAGTTTCGCCGAGATCACGATCGCCGACACGCTGGAGATCAAGGGCTACGGCGGACAGCGCTCTTACCGACTGCCACTCCCGAAGTGGCTTACGAGAACCGGCTAGTCGGCGCGGTCCTCAAGGCGATTCCGGAATCGTCAGCACCAACGCCAGCGTCGCCCAACTGCTGGCAGCGATCGAAATGAACTGATCCTTTCCGTGGGGAAATCCGGTTTCGAAGTAGGTCTGAAACGGCTTGGCGCGGGTCACGACATGCCACGATCCGTCTTCCAGTTGCGTGTCGACCAGGTACCGCGTCCCCCGGCGGATCGCCGGGTGATCCGCTGACAAACCACCATCGCGAAGCAACGCGACCAGTACAGTCGCCGTGGCGTAGGCGTCGCTTTTCATCTTCGCTGTCTGTGACCAACCCCCGTCCTTCCGCTGGCTGTCGACAAGCCGCGCGGTTGCCTTGGCCATGGCATCTCCGTCCGGTTCGACATACTTCAGCGCTCGCAGGCGAAACACCCGGGCTTCGGTGTCTTTTGGACTCTCGCCAAGCAACCACTCCCGCACGGCCTTGGTTCGTTCTTCGATCCGGGCCTTCTGCTTTTCGGTTCCGTATCCGGCCAGTCCTCGTAGGGCGACGTACGTGGTGGTGAAGTCGCTTCCCGAGGACGGTGGCCGTTTGCCGGGGTGGCTCCAATGGCCCTTCGTTTTCTGGTACTCCAGCAGGAAGTGGGTCACGGCGGCCGTCAATTCGTTCGGTTTCCGGCCGCCCGCCTGCAATGCCCACAGGGCATAACCGGCTGTGATGACCTTGCCACCTTGGCCTCGACCTTCGAGATACCCCTTCTGCCCGCGTTTCAGGTGCGTTTCGGTGTGACGGAGTTGTTTGTCCAGATTCTCCTTGTCGATCGAAAATCCGCGATTTCGGGCTCCGACCAAGGCCAGCACCGGCAGGGCCTGGTTGTGGCAGGTGAAGCACTTTCGTTCCTTGGCCGATCCTGCCGCCCCTTTTTCCAGTGCCGGAACCGCTTTGACGATTGCGGCTCGAATCGCCTTGTCAGCTGGTGCCAATCCGTCGTCGGCACGCAGAGGAGACACCATCATGAACCCGGCGACCAGGGCGGCGAGATGACGTGACAGGCTCATGACTTTCTCCACAACCAACAGGATCCGCTGACACCATACGCGCAGCCCGCAGCGGCATCCAGTGAATCCTGCCGAGGACCAGCTCGCGGACAATCAATGACCCCGGTGGACAACGGTCTCACCGGTTGCCGTTGTCGGCGTGGCCCCTCTCCAGCAGTTGAACCCTCGCGGCGAGGGCCTAGAACAACTCGTGGATCGGAGAGGGATCCTCGAGCACCGGCGTGGGTCGCCCCTGGTGGTCCAGCAGGTGCAGCGTCGGATCCATGCCCAGGGCCTTGTAGATCGTCGCGTGCAGGTTGCACGGCTTGACGGCCCGCGTGAGCGGACGTTCGCCCCTGGCATTGGTCGAACCCACCACCTGGCCACCGCGAATGCCGCCACCGGCCAGCAGGCAGAACAACGAGTTGCCCCAGTGGTCGCGTCCGGGTGTGCCCTTGCTGCCCGGGGGACCTCCGTTGCCGCCGTCATTCATCCGAGGCGTCCGGCTGAATTCGCCGCAAAGAATCACCAGGGTCGATTCGAGCATGCCGCGGTCCGACAGGTCCTTCAACAGGCCCGAGACGGCCATGTCGACACGCGGCAGGACGCTCTTGTAACCCGGCTCGAGGTTCCAGTGATGATCCCAGCCGCCGAAGTGCACCGTGACGAAAGTCGAACCGGCTTCAACCAGCCGCCTGGCCAGCAACGTGCTCTGTCCCCAGTTGCTCCGGCCATACCCGTCACGGATTTTCGGGTCTTCACTGTTGATGTCAAAGGCCTTCCGCGCGGCGGCACCGGACACAAACTCAAAGGCGTCCCGATCGAACTTGTCCATCGCTTCGAACAGCGTGCCTCGCTCGACGGTCTTGCTGATCCGGTCCAGCCGCTGGTTCAGGTCACGGCGAGATGAGAGGCGATCGACGGTCATCCCGCCGGCCAGGTTCAGGTTGGCCACCTTGAAGTTGGCATTGTTCGGATCACCGCCGGTCTGGAACGGGTCATACTGCATGCCCATCCAGTTGCCGCCGAAATACCCGGGCCGCAACCCGATGCTGCTGGCCACCGGAACGCTGATGTAGGAGGGCATGCCGCTGCGACGCGGACCCCGCTCACGTGCGACGATCGAACCGATCGAGGGGAACGTGCCGGTGTTGTTGGGCCCCAGAGCCTTGGTCGTCAGCATGTAGTGACCACCATGGAAGTGGCCACCGGTGTCGTGGTGCAGCGAGCGGACGATCGAGAACTTGTCGGCGTGCTGGGCCTGGAGCGGGAACATCTCGGTGATCTCGATCCCCGGCACGTTGGTCGAGGTCGGCATCCAGATGCCGCGGTATTCGGCCGGAGCCTTCGGCTTCATGTCGTACATGTCCAGGTGGCTCGGGCCACCGTCGAGCCAGATCATGATCGCCGCGTTGTCGTTGCCCCTGGACGACGACTGCTTGGCACGGGCCACGTCACCCAGGCTTGCCGCAGCCATCCCGGCCACGCCCAGCTGAACGAAGCTCCGACGGGACATTCCGTCGCAATAACGACCACCGCTTCCAGCATCGACCCGCAACATGTTTCGTCCTCTCGTCGTATCTTGTAGCTTTCCGGAGATCCGCTCCAGCTACGTATCAATCTACCATTATCTGTCGGCCATTGGGACCCCGACGGATCAACAGTCCCGACAATCCACCGGACCGTGACATCGGGGCACAACACGAATCCCCTTGCGCCCACGGACTTTACGCACAAAAAAGTACCGGCCGACAGTGTGCATCACCTTCCGAACCCAAGTCGTTTTATAGGGGGGAAACAGGACGGGGTCGACGTGGGCCATCGACTCGCCAAAGAAATGGGCCATGACGCCCAGTTCTTCGCCGATGTCCAGTTGCAGGCACGTGGCCTCGCCGATGTTCAACCACTCCTCGTACGTACAGGTATCGCCAACCCACTCGAAATCCCGTTCACCGAACGCCTCGACGGCCTGCCCGTAAAACCTCGAATCCTCGTCCGGATCGAGTCCCATCTTCATCATCCCAACGCGTTCGACGGCCAACAGGTCCCGGCCACCGATCACGGTATCGGTGCGATGGATGTTGCCGCTGTTGAGAATCTGACCATCCTCGTCACGGACGACATCAAACCCTTCCTTGTACCCCAGTGGGCCATCAAGGCTCCACGTGGCGTCGATTGCAGCGAAGTGCACCGGAAAGTGCTTCAACGCATCGATCGTCGCGGTGTCGACTTCCCGCTTCTGGTGGTACTCGGTGAACTTGTCGCGAGCCGGCAGGCAACCGTAGGTGTTCTTGATCACCAGAGTGCAGCGCGAGACGTCGTGGGTCTTGTTCTTGGCGAACGAGATGCGGAAGTCAGCATCTCGCCACGACTCGCCCACGAAATGCTGCCCCAGCATTCCTCCGTAGTCGAAAGGAAACTGCTCGTTGGTCAGGTCGTGAACGTCATAGCCTTCGCCACCCAGCCCGATCACCCTCGCGACGTTGTTCACACTGCGGTTGCGGTACCAGAGGCTGTAGACGTTCTGGGCCTCGACGACCCGCACGTTGGTGTAACCCGCCTCGCCCAGCCAGGAAATCCACCGTTCGACGAGTTCCGGATCGGTGTAGACCAATGGCGGATCTTCGACCTTGATCGTCATCATGAAATTCGGCTTCAGGGCGACCAGGAAGTCAGCCGCCGACTTGCCCGATCTCGATCGCTCGGCTTCCAGCGTGTCCCAGAAATGGGCCTGGTCGAGCATGCCCTTCAAGGCCGCAAACTTGTCGGTGTCACGGACCGCCGCAACAACCGACGGAACATCGAGATCCCGGACATCGGCACCGGTCATGCTGTGTCCTCCGTGGTGGAAGTTGTGGTGGCGTCCGCGGTCTCAAGCAATTCGGCAAGTCGCCGGGGATCATCGAAGGTCATGCCATCAACACCCAGGGAGATCATCCGACTGGCCAGGCTCTCGTCACGCCCGACACCCCACGCCCGAACCACGATCCCTCGACTGTGGAAGTACCTGACCATCGCGTCGGTCACCTGTCCGGCCGGCGGTGCCACCCGATTGGCCTGCAACTGCCGTACTCTACCGGCGACGTACCACATCCACCAACGCCAGTCCCGAAACCAGGCGATCCAGGTGGTAGTGACACCGGGCGCCAACCGGCGGATCGATCTGAGCACCCGCCGATGATCCGACGACACCGTCACACGATCGGCGACACCCCGTGTCCCCACCTCGTCGGCCACGGCCTGCTCGATTCCACAACCGGCATCCTTCACGTGCAGCACAAGGGGCACACGCTCGATCAGTCGATCGAAGACCTCTCCGAGTGTCGGTACCGTTTCTCCGGCAAACCGCTCGTCGAACCATCGGCCGGCATCCAGGCCTCGCACCTGCTCGAGACTCAATTGCCCAACAGCACCTGCTCCATCGGTCGTCCGGTCGACGGTCCGATCGTGCATCGCCACAACGTGCCCATCGGCCGTGCAGCGAATATCCAGTTCAATCGCTGACGCACCGGCCTCGATAGCCAGTTCGAATGCCGCGAGAGTGTTCTCGGGGGCATTGGTCGAATCGCCCCGATGAGCGATGTTCAAGAACACACGGCCAACTCCCCGAGCGCCTCAACCAGCCGGTCGATTTCCTCTTCGAGCAAAAAGAACGGCACACTGATCCTCAGCCCCTCGCGGGTGTGCGGCAACGGCTTGACGATCATGTTCCACCGCTCGCGGAGGGTCGCGGCCAGGTCCTCGCCGGTCCAACCCGTCATGGACATCGACACCAGTGCGGCCGATCGCGTGAACTCCCCGGGCGTCAGCAGTTCAACCGTTTCGATCGACTGCAGTCCCCGTTTCAGCCGGTCGGTGAGCCACCCGGTCCGCTCGGCAATTTCTGCCGGCCCGATCGCAGTCAGCCAGTCGCAGGCGGCCGCCCAGGCATGAACCAACGGCCACGACCACGGCCCAAACTGAAACCTTTCGGCCGAATCGTGCAGTTCGAACCGGTCCGTCTCGAAGTCCAGCCAACTCTCGCTCCGCCCACCCGGAAACCGCACGGCCAGTTCCCCAATCCGCCCAGGGTTCACGTACAGCAATCCCGCGGCATAGGGCGAGTACATCCACTTGTAGGAGAGCAGTCCGGCAAAATCGCAGCCGGTTTCGTCCAGGTCAATCGGCAACACCCCGCACGAGTGAGCCATGTCCACAAAGCTCATCGCCCCGTGCTGCCGGACAGCCTCGCACAGTTCCCCGGCCGGCAACCGGTAGCCAAGATCGGTCGTGACATGGCTGAAGGCGACCAGTCGCGTGCGTTCCCCCAGGCACGACTCCAGGGCCGCCACCTGCTGGTCTGCGGATCCGTCAACCAGTTCGAGCTTCCGGACGGTGATTCCCTGCTGATCCCGCAACGCCAGCACCGGCAGCAGCAGGGCCGCCTCCTCGTCGGCACTCACCACGATCTCGTCACCCGGCTGCCAATCCAGGCCACGGAGCACCGTCAGGAACGCCTCGCTGACCCCGCGCATCACTGCCAGCGTCGACGACGACACGCCAAAGAACTCGGCCAGGCGGGCCAGCGATCGTTTTCTTCGGGGGTACTCCTCGTCGGGGTACACGATGTGCATCGGCCCCCGCTGAAGCAGTTCGTCCATCAAGCCCGCGTGAAATTCGGCAACCGGCCGTGGAGTGATACTGACTCCGCCGTTCTGGAACCACGTGTAGTTCTCCAGTGCCGGGAAGTCGCTGCGGACACGTTTCAGGTCTGTCGTTTCCATCCGCGTCACTCTCATCGCCAATGGCCTTGCTTGCAAGCCCGCTCGCCAGCAACGATGTCCTGATGACCTACCCGGTTCCAACAACCCGCCACGTCGTGATGCTGTTGCTGGCCTGGGGTGCGTGGTCCTGTCCGGTCGCGGCCCAGACCAGCAAGGACTTCGAACTGGCCCCGATCAACTACCACAACCAGTCGACGACCAACCGCATTTCCACGCTGCAGCGATTGATCGACCTGGACAAGTCGAAGCTGACCTGGACCGACCGCCACGGATACCTGCCGGCCGTGCTGACGGCCCTGGACATCCCGGTTTCCTCGCAGGTCCTGGTCTTCTCCAAGACCAGCGTGCAGGTCCGCCAGATCTCTCCACGGCGGCCTCGAGCCATCTACTTCAACGACGACACCTACGTGGCCTGGGTGCAGCAGGGGGACATGCTCGAGATCATCTCGATGGATCCTCAACTCGGCGGCGTCTTCTACACCCTCGCACAGGCGCAGTCCAAGCAACCTCAATTCCAACGCGATCGTGGACAGTGCCTGCTGTGTCACGCCAACCGCCGAACCCGGGATGTTCCCGGCCCGGTGGTCCGCTCACTCTACACCGCTCCCTCTGGACAGCCTCACTTCGGCGCCCGCACGTTCGTCACCGACCACTCCAGCCCGTTCTCCGAACGGTGGGGCGGCTACTACGTCACCGGCACCCACGGCTCGATGCGACACATGGGCAATACCGTCATCCCGCTCGACCAGCCAACCCGGGATTTCGATTACCAGTCCGGTGCCAACCTGACCCGTCTCGACGGACTGATCGACACCGACGACTACCTGTCGCCGCACAGCGACCTGGTCGCGCTGATGGTGCTTGAACACCAGGCCCGGATGCACAACCTGATCACGCAGGCCCATTTCGAAACCGATACGGTCGACCACTACGATCGCCTGTACAACAAGGCCCTGGATCGCCCCAGGGGATACCGCAGCGAGGTGTCGAAGCGGCGGATCGCACGGGTGGCCGAGAACCTGCTCCGTTACATGCTGTTCATCGACGAGTTCACCCTGAAATCTCCGGTCCGCGGAACGTCGAAGTTTGCCGAGGAATTTTCGAGCCGCGGCCCTCTCGACAAGCAGGGCCGTTCGCTTCGTCAACTGGACCTGCGTCGCAGACTGTTCCGCCACCCCTGCAGTTTCCTGGTCGAATCTCCCGCATTCGCGCGATTGCCAAAGCCGGTCCTGACCCTGGTCGCCGAGCGGCTGAGGACGGTTCTGAACACCAGGATGCCCGGCGAAGATTATGCCCGGCTGAGTGGTGACGACCGGAAGACGGTCCGGGAGATCCTCGACGCCAAACGTCCAGCCTGGTGGGTGACCGCCTCGGAAAATCCTCGGAGCAAAAGCAAGAAGTGACCAGCCAACACAACGATCGTCGAACATTCCTGCAACAGGCCGCATCGGTCGGCCTGGCCGTCGGCACCGGCGACTGGTGTCGTGCCCTGGCAGCCCCGGTTCCCTCGACAGAAATCCGGGGCTCGGTCGTTTCGGGAAAGAAACCACTGGCCGGTGTCCGGGTTTCCGACGGATTGCGGGTCGTCCAGACCGATGCATCCGGCGACTTTCGGATCCGTGTCGGCCCCGACAGTGGACCGTTCCTGTTCGTCACCACACCATCGGGACACTGGACCGACTCGTTCTACGTCGCGACATCTGCGGCAGCCAGGCAACGACCCGTGTTCCGGTTGAAGCCGCGGTCCGCCGATCCGTCACACCGCCTGGTCTACATGACCGACGTTCATCTCTCGGAGGGCAATTCGTCCGAATCGGTGAAGCGGATGAACCGGACGATCGACGAGATCAATGGCCTGGACCCGTTGCCGGACGTCTGCTGGGTCGGCGGCGACATTTCCCTGGACCACCGCGAGGGGCCCCGCTACGTCGAACTGGTCAGCCGTCTGAAGATGCCGGTCCGACACTCGGTCGGCAACCACGAGTTCCAGTTGAAGACCGGCGATCCGCTGGGCCGGTTCCGCCAACTGTTCGGGCCCACCTACTACTCGTGGGACATCGGGGGGCTGCACTGCATCACGCTCGATGGTTGCCACATCGACACCACCGACGGGAAGCCCGGACGGGTGATCGGACAGTTCGGACGCCGTGAACTGCAGTGGCTGGCCGCCGACCTGGCCGCGGTCCCACGCGGCATGACCACTGTCGTGGCCGTACACATCCCGCTGGCCAGCAACTATCCCCCCCGCCGCGGAACCACGGCCGAAAAGTCCCCCCAGTGGATCATCACCAATGCCGAGCAGGCCATCGACCAGTTGAAAACACACGGCGTCAAACTGGTCCTGCAGGGTCACCTGCACGAAAACCAGAGAATGGTGCAGTCGGGAATCGAGTTCGTCGAATCGGTCAGCGTGTGCGGCACCTGGTGGGCGGCGAAGGCCGGAGAGCGCGAGGACGCCACCAGTGGGGAACCACGGGGTTATCGGCTGGTCAACTGGTCGGACGACAGGCTGATCCATCACTACCACGGCAGTGCCGAATCACGGATCGACGCCGCCGGTGAAATCGTCGGACGACCCGTGAAGCTGCCGGCCAACAAGGCCGCCGACCTGCTGGTCAACATCTTCGACGGCACCGACACCACCCGGGTGCAAGCGCAGATTGACTCGCGACCCCCGGTTGCCCTGAAGCCCAGCAACCGCGGTCGCCACTTCGGTGACCTGCAGGCGGCCCATCACTGGAGTTGGATCATCCCCTCCTCGGACCTGACGACTGGAAAACACCAGGCGACCATTCGCGTCGAGGAACCCGGCCGGCCTCGCCAGAAATTCACGCACCGGTTCACCAGCTGAACCCGTCCATGGCTAGCCGACGTCGGCAATCAACCACTGCATCCCGCGGCGAACCTCGGTCCGTCGGAACGGCAGTTCACCGGGCCGGACCAAGTGGCAGATGATCCGTCCGGACGTGTCGGGCCAGATCATGCCCACGTGCATCCCGTCGGCGAACTCGAACGGCCACTTCGGCGCACAGTCGAGTACGAAGTCGCAGTTGGCACCGGCGTGGCCGTCGGCGATCAGCGGCTGCATCACGCTCAGGAACGACACCTGGTCAGGACCGCTGGTGTCATCGGCAGCCAGGCCGTGAAACTGTCGCACACCGACCTTCAACGACCGCCCGGCCCGAATGGCGGCGTGCAGTTCGTCCAGGTCGCCGGCGATCGGTTGCCCATGCTCGTCGTGCTCGTAGACCACCCGCCAGCGGTCACACACATACCAGCGATACACGCCGTAGGGTAAACGCTGCTGCTCGTCGAAAATCGAACCGTCAAGCATCCACTTGACCTGCGAAAACGCGCCGCCGGTGTCGTAACGGAAGAAGCTGAAGTAGGGTTGCTCGGCCAACTCACCGCGGTGAGCATAGGAATGGTGGTGAGACATCAGCCCGGCAAACGCGTCGCCGGTGCCCGCATAGACCTGCTGAAAGTACAGGGTCTCGTCGTACCCGCGAGCTTCCATGAACAGCCGCAGGTCTGCCCCGCGACGGACCGCCTCGGCCACCTGGGCCACGCTGCCACTGACCACCTCGAGCTCGGGATTCTGTTCGAGAGCCAATTCCCACTGTCCCGACATCCGCATCTCCTCCGGCTAACTGTTGACCCCAACGGCGACAACTACTTCTTCTTCCGGGCCGGTGTCTTCGGCTTGGGCGGCTCGCCTTCGGACCAGACCGCCTTGAGCAACGCGAAGACCTCCGGCTCGAAATCACGCAGTTCCGCCCGCACGAAGGGATAGAAGTCGTTCGTATCGAAGAACGCCTCACTCATTTCGGCGAAGAACTCCTTGTGGTTGGTCAACGCGTAGTGCCGCACCTGGCGGCCACGAATGTGCAGCACCTTCTCATACTTCTTGCTCGCCACGATCTTGTCCCACGCCTTTCGGATCGGACCGTACGCGAAACCCAGCACCCTGTCGTGATAAGCGTGGGCCAGTTCGTGGAGCATCACGGCCGGCTGGTCGTTGCTCTTGATCAACGAGATCAACCGGCCCGCATCGGGAATGTGCACCGCCTTGACCATCTCGGGGTCGTGGCCGTGATCACGCAGCCACTTGGCTCCCGGATGGTACTGCGCCGTTCTCAGGGGGTGATCCAGGTCGACCCAGATGGGCACGTCGCGGAGGTGTTTCAGTCGGCTGGCCGGGACCAGCAGCGTGATCTCGAACAGTTTTCCGTCGATCATCCGCCGAACCTCGTCACCGATCGACTTGTGCTTACCCGCAAGCAACCGCTTGTCGAACTGCAGTGTCCAGCCCTGAAGCTTGACGGGCGAATGTTCGATGAAGCCTGTCTTCTCGGGCTGCGGCTTCTTCTTGCCACGGTTACGAGCCTTCTCGCGGATTTCCTGTCGCACCTTCGCCAGACGATCGGGCCACTTGAACTTCGGGGCCTTTGCGGGCTTGTAGCCGGCCAGGTGGTCTTTCAGCCGCGTGACCGGCTTGGTGTAGACCAGCTTCGTTTCGCCGAATGCCTCCTCGCAGAGCTTGGCCAATCCGGCGTCGTACTCCTTGAGCTCTTTGCGGGTGTCGACGTGGTTGTGGTCGTGGTCGGGTGGCCGGTTGTTGTTGAACCAGCTCTGCACGCCCTCGGCAAAGTACTCGTTACGGTTGGTCGACGCGTACTTGTTCTTCCACAGTCCCCGTTCCATCGCCCGGTCGTAGGCCTGCTTCAAACGGGCGTCGAACGTCTTGTCGATGCGGATCAGTCCCCGAAGATGAATATTGTGCGCAAATTCGTGGATCACGATGCTCTCGGTGCTGTACGGATCTCCCGCGTACCCCAGGACGTTCTCCTCGGCACACGAACAGACCGGATCGGTCCGCGACCCCCCCAGGCCACGAGCCCGCGCGTCCCAGAAGTTCTTGGGCTTCATGTGGGCATACTCGGGAATGTCGGTCGTGAATTCGTCGTGCCCGATCACGATCAACCGGGATCCGCTCTCGATCATCGCCTTCCGCACGTCCGGACGACGGGCCAGCATCAGGTCGACCAGGTAGGCCGCTTCCTTGAGGGCGAAGTCGTTGACCCGGGCCGAACCAACGATCGGGTAACCTCCCGCCTCGGTGTACTTCTTGTAGAAAGGGTCGAGTTTCAGTTTCTTCGGCGGAGCCGTCACCGGGTACTTTTCGTCGGCATCGCCGGCCAGGCAAAACGAGGCCGAGAGCAGGACGAGAACAAGTGATCGGACGATGGGCATATTGAGCAATCCGTAGTCAGGTCGTTCGGGTCAAAGAATCCGATCGTTGTTGGCCACCGCCATGGATGGTCGTTTACCATCGGGTCGGCCACCGACTCTCCGATTGTACCGACCCGGCCTCAAGACGCGATGACACGGCGGTCCCTGCCGTAGCGTGCCTTCCATGGAATCGGCCGACACCACCAGTCCCGCAACCCGTACAACACCCCGCCGATGGCGACGCCTGGGGTTCGTGCTGGTGATCCTCGTGGCCATGGAAGCCGCCGGCTGGATCGGCGATCACCTTCTGGATTTCCGCCAGAAACTGCTGTGGCGACTGACGCTGATGGAAGTCGAAGCCGCACCGACCACAACCGACGCATCAACAGTTCCCGATACGGCCCTCTGGATCCGCAGTTCCAACGACGGACCCGATCCCGAAGAGCCCTACCGCGTCGGGCAGACGAAAATCCAGGGTGCGGGCCCGTGGGTCGAGCACCTCCGGCTGACTCCCGAGACCTGTCCCGGATTGCCCGGACAGCGGACCTTCGTGCTGGGTGGATCGGCGGCGTTCGGATACCCGTACCACTTCGATGAGAGCCTCGCCGCACTAGCCGATCGTCCCGACGCCAGTCCCGACCACCGCGTTCTGAATGCCGCACGTGTCGGCGCCACCAGCAGTGACATCGTGCCCATCGCCCGCACGATTCTCGAACACTACGACCCCGCCACCCTGGTCGTCTTCGCAGGCAACAACGAGTGGTTCCACTGGAGACCTTCTGGACCCGGCAGCAAAACCGGCCCGGCATCTCGACCGGCGACCACCATCGACTCGACCAGCCGCTCGTTGCTGGCCACCCTGTCTCACAGCCGCGCCCTGGCCGCACTGGCATCCGGAGTGGTCCACCTGGTGCATAACCGTGATGCTCGGGCGGCACCGGTGCCGGTGACTCACGATGACGGCTTCGTCGAACACCACGCCCTGACCGGAGCCCGCCACGCGATCGAGAATCCTCTCACTCCTGAACGCTACGACGCATCGCAGTGGCCCGAAATCCGGCAGAAGTACCTCCAACGATTCCGTGAGAACCTGGCGACGATCATCACCGAGTCCCGCAGCAGGAAAGTCCGCGTCATCTTGATGACGATGCCCTTCCAGTACCGCCTGGCACCCGCCTGGAAACAGCGACAACCCCTGGCCGGAAATCCCCGGCATCTCGAGACGATGACTCGGCTGGTTGACGAGACCCTGGCATTGCAGGACCAGGATCAGCCGGCCAAAGCACTCGAACGAATCCGTGAAGCCATCCGGATCGACCCAATGCCACCGGTTCCTCACTATCTCGAGGCCGAACTGCTCGAATCGCTCGAGAGGCCCGTCGAAGCCGAGGCCGCCTACGCCCGGTCACGCGAGGCCATGATCGGCAACCTGGGCTCACGGCTCAGCATCAACCGCGTGATCCGCGAGGTCGCTGCCGAGCAGGAGGCCGAGCTCGTCGATCTCCGCAAGATCTTCGACGACTACCAGCACCGTCGGCAACGTCATTTCAACACCGAGCTGATCCACGACGACTGCCATCCCACGCCGCTGGGACACACCCTGATCGCTCAGCACCTCGAACGACTCCTGGGCGGAGCCCGGCCAACCGAACCTAGCGAACCACTGGAAGCAGCTCCACGCCGTCCCGCTTCGCGTTGACGCGGAACCGCAACAGGTAGAGGGCGTTGGGAGCGCGGCCACTGGCACAGTAGGGGAACAGGATCGAGTCGTCCTTTTCCAGGATGTAGGAGCCCGGGTACCCGTAGCTGCCGGTGTCCAGCGGCAGATTCTTCGTCCAGGTCTTCCCCCCGTCACGACTGATCCAGGCCCTGAGGTTGCGCCACGTAGCAAATGCCACCAGCGTGCCATCCCCGAGCACCGCCAGTTGCGGCGCCTTGAACTTGCCGCTGTCGACAATGCGTGATCCCGAGTCCTTCCAGGTACGACCCTTGTCGGCCGAATGGAACACCGCGCCGTCGGGCCGGGTGACCAGTACCACTCGCCCGTCCTTCAGTTCGGCGATCGCCGGTTCATCGATCGCGTTCTCCTTGCGAACGATCCGCGAAATGACCGGCCAGGTCAGGCCGTTGTCGGTCGAACGGCGAATGGCCCCACTGAGGAACTTGCGACCACGGACCTGGTAATAGGTGGCCCAGAGAATGCTGCCGTCGGAAAGCAGCACCGGGCGGCCACCGTGGCCCCGTTCGTAGAAATCGCCGGGACTCTTCAGGCCCCGGGGCTTCGACCAGGTCTTGCCGTTGTCGTCGGAGTGAATGACGAACTGCTTGGTGTTCAGCCCGTCGATGTCCTTTTCGAATCCCTTGGGAGCATGCGTGTAGCCGTACCAGGACGCCTGGACACCAACCAGGCAGATGATCCGGCCGCTGGGCAGGGTCATCACCGCATGAGCCCCGTCGTCGAGACGGTGATCGAGAATCGTAAACGGTTTCGACCAGGTCCTGCCGCCGTCGGTCGACCGGCAGGCCATCGTGCGACCTCCGGTGGGAGCCTTGAAGTCCAGGGGCCACCCCTCGGATCGCCAGTTCGCAGCCAGTTTCGGCTCGATCTGTCGGGGCATGGCGAACGACGAGTGCCAGTAACCCGACGAATGGGTCATCAACAGGTCACCATTGGGCAAACGATCAATCCCTCCCGGCCACCCGATGAAATCACCGATCCCCGGATAGTCGTCGGGCCGATTGTGCCGGGCCCCGGTCACCAGCAGTCGGGCCTTGCCGATAGAGAGCGGCTTGGCAGCCACCGCGGACGTGGAGCCAACCGTCGCGATCGCCACAACCAGGGACAGGACAAGACCAGCATCAGCAATCCGGAGCTTGTTCATTGGTCGAAATTCTCGTTGGCGAACTGAATTGGATCTCGGGCGCAAATCGTACCAAAGCCCCGACGGGGATTCGACGTAGCCAACCGGCTCTCTCGCGGAGATGACGGCGTTCACGAGAAGTACGCGAACACCGCAACAATCACCGCAATAATGACGACCGAGTGAATCACGTCATTGCGATTCCAGGTCGCCCGGGATGCCTCGCGGTCAACGGCAGCTGTCGTGCCGTATGTCAGGCCGTCGAGTTGCTCGTAGTCCGGCCGAGCTGTCAGCAGGCTGACGATGACCATGGTCACCACGCTGGCCAGAAACAGCAGGCTGCAGAAATGCAGGAAGTTGATCTCGGCAAATGCGAATGCCCAGCCGCTCAGAGAACCGCTGTTCAATTCGGCCAGCAACCTGGTCATCCCCACCAGGAATCCTCCGACCAGGACCGTCATGGCTCCGGCCGTATTGACCCGCTTCCAGAAAAGGCCCAGGAAGAAGACGGCGGCGATCGGCGGGGCCAGGTAGGCCTGGACGCTGTTGAGA
>PBOJ01000039.1 GCA_002724315.1 Planctomycetaceae bacterium
CGGTACAGCCCGTTCTCCATCAGCGAAAACGTCCCGGTGAACAGGCGCTGTCCGTCCTTCACGTCAGACGTCTCGGGAATCTCGGTTTCCGGAACCAGTTCCAGCGATTCCTCGCGCCCGGTCGGCACCAGCTTGACGACGGTCTCCTGCGCCGGGGGCATTGTGCCCGAGGCACCCCAGACGGCCTGGCCGCCGTGGAGGGTGAACATCATGCCGGAGATCGTTCGGCCGGCCAGCCCGACAGCTGCCGCGGGAACCTCAAGCACCACGCGTTGTCCGGACTCGGGCAGATCGCCGACGCGGAATCGCGACGCGGTCCCCGCCTTCCCCTCACCGACCAGGTCCTCTCCCCAGAACGCCCTGTGCTCCCAGCCCTGGCCGTCGTGCCACTTGAGCATGATCTCTCGGGGCTGCTGGTTGGGCGGCAGGTAGACCTCGGCAAACAGCACGTCGCTGGTGCCCACCTGGAACGGTTCGGCCGCCTTGGTGAACCCATGCGAGTGGACCGCGGCATTGGCAGGATCGGTGTGAGCATCCTTGCCGGCAAGCGATTCGAGCTGCCATGTCCCGCTGGCCGCCGAACCCTCGGGGCGAGTCGCGCCGAACCAGGTCCGCGGTGTGCGGTCTGCTACGTTCTGCTGCACCCGCTTCAACTCGAGAAATTCAACCTTCCCCTCCTGGATATCGCCTTCGGCGATGACATCCACAAACACCTTGCTGCCGATCGGTCCCTCCACATCAGCCACCGGCGACGACCGCTCGGGCTTTTCCATGTACTCGGGATACGACAACCGGGTGGAAACGCCGACGATCTCCGGCCGCGCCAGCATCTTCACACGGAAACGCTTCGTGTAAGTCCCCCCGCCACTGACCCGATAACGAAACTCGTACTCGAGTCCCTTGAGCGTCAGCTTGGAGATCCGTTGATCGCCGGCCTGCTTGAAAGGGGGCAACGTGTGCCGCAGCAGCACCGGCTCGCCCTCGTCGTTTCGCGTCTCGATCGTCAACTGCAGCCGCTCGTCCTCGTAAAGGCTGCGGTCATCGGACAGCGTGGCCAGGAACACGACGTCGTCACCGCGGACGACCGCTCCGTCACCCTCTTTCACCTGGTCGCGGTTGCCCACCGCGACGGAGTAGGCCACGTGGCCAGCCGGCGGAATGTCAGCAAACGGGTTGAAGACCCGCGCCATCGCCGTGGTCACGCCGGGAATGAAAACCACCGCCAGCCCCAGAACGCCGATCGTCGCCACCGCACCGGCACGTTGCAGGTTGTGGATATCGAGCACCTTGCGGGGGTTGAATCCGCGGATACGTTCGAGCGCTTCGGAGATCAGCCGTCGGTGGAAGGCCTCCGAAATCGGCACCGCCCGGCTCTCATCTTCGAGATCAATACAGGTCACCAACCGGTTGTGAATCTTGGGCAACTGGGTCTCGATCCGGCGAGCCACCAGCACGTTGGAGAGACGGCGGAACAGGGGCCGCAACACGCCGGCGATCACCGCCCAGGTCGTGGGCACCACCAGCAACACCAGTGCCAGGGCTCTCAACGTGGTCCACTCCGACGGCGCCGCACTCGAGACGACAAAGTCGGTCATCGACAACACCACCACCAGCAGCAGGCCCAGCCCAAAACTGGCCAACAGGCCCGTGATCACCCACGTCGACCGCAACAGTACCCGCGTCCGTGACACCAAACTGCGGATCGGCGACGTATCGGTTGCGGAAATTCCCGCCGACGGGTTGTGCCGGCCGTTACCGTTACTCGAATGGTCACTCGTCATGAGTCGTTCCTACCAAGCGGTGAGGGGCCAACGCATCGACGTCGGCTTGTGTGTAGACAGTGTATTCAATGTCGGAACAGGAAGGTTGTCAATCGCGGTATTTGGGCGTAAAAACCCGGATCCAGCAGGCTCACTCGCTCGCTGCACCCGTCGGGGCCTCCTCGGTCACATCCGCCCCGGTCATCCGTCCGACCCAGCCCCCGGGACTCAGTTGCTTGATCCGCTCCATCGCCTTGTCGTCCTCCTCACCAGCGACCTGTCCGCTGAGTGTCGAGAGCAGGAACTCAACCGCGATGACCAGGAACATCACGTAGATCAGCCATCGCCAGATCTCGTTCTGGGTCCCGGGTTCTCCGAATTTCTGCTGGGCGTCGGCACTGGCGTCGACCACCTTCAGCGTCTCGCCGGCCACCAACCCCTCGAGCATGGCCGCCGTTTCGATTTCGATCCGCTCCATCCGCTGACCGGCTTCGCTGGTATCATCAACGCGTTCGAGGTTCCCGCCGATAGTCTTAAAGTCGGACTCACCGGAAGCCAGGTTGACCGCAAATGCCAGCCGTCCCTCCTTGGGCCGAGCCGTGTTGCCTCCGCTGACCTCGACTTCGTAGAACCCCTGGTGCACCGTTCGGTCAAACGCCCCGACCAACCGGGCCCGGGACCGCTGGAACTGTTCCAGGGGATTGACCTGTCCTCCGGGTCCGGTCACCTTGGCCGAAACCGGATCCCAACTGGCCTCATCGGCAAAGAACTCAGCGGTTCCTCCCGCCCCCACCACGCTCGGACCACCCAGTTCCGGCTGCTTCATCACGTGGCTGACCATCCGCAGCAACAGCGGCACGAATTCGGGCCGCATCGGCAGGTTGGTCCATTTCGAGTGAAACGGGAAAGAGGAAAGAACGACCTGGCCGTCTCCGTAACGCCCCTCGATCACTGCCGGCGCATCGCTGCTGGCAAAGGCCACCAGCGGCCAACTGCTGCCGCGTTCCTCGGGAAGACTCAACGCGAAGTGGCGGTACACCTGCACCCGGGTCAGGTAGGGCGTCTTGCCACCGGCAAACACCGAGAGGATTTCGTTAGAGAAGTCGATGTTGGCGAAGCTCGAAAACGTCTCGGTCTTGGTCGGATCCCCGACGGCGGCTGCCAGCGACGCCGCCAGCATCGGGGCCTGGTCATCGTTGGGATCGGGGAAGAACTGCTTGGTGTAAATCTCGGGATTGACCTTCTCGCCGGGCAGAATGATCAACCCGCCACCCTTGTTGACGAAGTTCCTCAACAACGTGAAGCGTGCCGCGTCGAGTTGCCCGCAGTCGGCCAGGATCACCACCACCGCCTGGTTGAGCGCATCGGCGTTGAGCTCGGCCTGGGGAATCTCACGGACATCCAGTGATCGCACGAAGTCGCGGCCAGTTGCGACCGGGATTGCCGGCGTGTCGTCCGCATCCCCGTCAGCCGGCTCGCCCTCGGGTGTCTCCTCATCTTCGGAGACATCGGTCGCCGTCAACGCGGTCTTCACGTAGAGCGCCGAATCCTCGAGCGGGTCGGGATTGGGATTGCCGTTGACCAGCAACACGCCGACCTGGGGTCGAACGTCCAGCGTGAAGCGGAAGATGTTGTCGTCGAGAAACGGGTCGCTGGGAATCTCGAACTGGCCTTTGAGCATTCCCGGCTCGGTGGGGACGTAGATCACCTCCAGTTCGTCGGTCTTACCGGCCGCCACGGCCATTGTCTGCCGATCGACCTGCTGCCCGTTGATGCTGGTCGTCACGGCAAAGCCGCTGGAGGTGTTCTTGGTGGGCGAGAGATTGCGGACACGCGCCCGCAGGGTCACCGGCAGGCCGACAATCACCCGGGCCGGGGTCGGCGCGTCACCGATCACGGCCTTGTTGTTCAGGGGGCGACCGCTGCCGACGTTGACCAGCCGCAACTCGGTGTTCGCGGGCACCTTCACCGCGCTCTCGCCACCTCGGAACTCCTCCCAGCCGCTCTGCTGCAGGTCGGTGAAGAGGTAGACGACCGGTTCCTGGAACTTGGACAGTTCGGCGTTGTCGCCGGAAAACAGCTGGGAAAAGGCCGCATAGAGATTGCCTCGAGATGGACCGGTTTCGAGGTTGTCGATCTCGTTGGAGATCTCTTCTGTCGACGCCTGGAACCTCCGCAACAACTGTTCGGGACGCTCGCCGACCCGAATCAGCGTCACGTGGTCTCCGGGCTTGACGTTGGATCGCTGCGGATTGAGCAGTTCCCGAGCGGCCCCCTTGGCACGATCCAGGGCGGTGACACCGTCGGTCACCGCACCCATGCTGGCTGACGTGTCGAACATCAGCACCACGTCGCGACTGCCGGCCCCACCACCGAAAAGCGATTCCCAGTAATCGGGCATCCGCATCCGCGAAACGGCAAAGACCAGGAACAGCAGGAACAACGTCCGCAGCAAGGCGATCAGCCACTCGAGGAACTTCATCCGCCGCCGCTGCTGAACATAGCTGTCGAACAGGAACCGGAAGGTGCTCAGATCGACCGTTTTCAGCCGGTGCAGTGTCAGCAAGTGCAGCAGGACAGGAATCAATGCCAGTGGCAAAAACCACAGCAACAGCGGGTTCGTAAACAGGGTGGTCAGTCCGCCCACTGGATGGTCCTTGTCGGTGTTGAGGCTCGAGAATTCTCGAAACCGCTAGAAAATCCGGCTCCGCTTGTCGAGATAGGCGGCCAGGAACCGGTCGTACGGCTTCGACGTATCGCACAGTTCGTAGCTGATCCGACGCTCGAAGCAGTCTCGCTTGACCTGATCGGTGAACTTGTTGATCCGGGACAGGTAACGACGACGGAGACTCTTGGGATTGGCCACCACACGGCCGGCTCCCTCCATGTCCTTGAACCGAGTCAACCGGTCGTAGGGGAATTCCAGTTCGGCCGGATCCATGGTGTGAAAGACGATCACCTCGTGATTGTTGTGCCGGAAGTGCCCCAGCCCGCTGGCGATCGCTTCCTCGTTGTCGATCAGGTCACTGATGACGATGATCAACCCCCGCCGCTTGGTCCGCTCGGCGGCCTCGTGCAGCACGGCTCCCACGTCGGTTTCGCCACCGGGTTCAACGCCGTCGAGCGAATCGAGGATGCGGCGGAACTGGGTCGGGTGTGCCTTGGGAGGAATGAACTTCCGCACTCCGGTGTCGAACTCGATCAACCCCACGGCATCGTTCTGCCGCAGCAGCAGATAGGTCAGCGCAGCGGCCAGGTATGAGCCCCAGCTGAGCTTGGTCTGGTCACCCGAGCCGAAGTTCATCGAACTCGAGCAGTCCAGCAGGATGTAGGCCCGCAGGTTCGTCTCGTCCTCGTACAACTTGACGTAGTACTTGTCCGAGCGGGCGACGATCTTCCAGTCCAGGTTGCGGAGTTCGTCGCCGGGCGAATACGCCCGGTGATCGAGGTATTCGACGGAGAATCCGTGGTACGGGCTGCGGTGGCGTCCGGTCAGAAACCCTTCGACCACCTGCTTGGCCACCAGCTCCATGTTGCCGACGCGATGGAGCCCGGCGGGATCGAGGTATTTCTGGTTTGCCGCCATCGTGGCTGGCCTCGGTAGAGAAAGTTCAGAGAATCACCGCGGCCGACCTACAACTCCTCGCTGGTCTGGTCGCAGAGATCGCCGATGATCTTGTCGGTCGTCACGCCATCGCTCTCGGCCGAAAAACTGGTCACCAGCCTGTGTCGAAGTACCGGGAAGGCCACGTACCGGATGTCATCGATCGAGGCGTGGAACCGGCCTTCCAGCAGCGCGTTGGCCTTGGCGCCCATCAACAGTGCCTGGCAGGCTCGCGGACCGGCGCCCCAGGTCAGGTAATCCTTGACGAACTGTGGAGAATCGTCGCTGAAGGGTCGTGTGCCGCGGACCAGCCTTACGGCGTAAGCCGCGATGCTCTTGCCAACGATCACCTTCCGCACGACCTGCTGCAGTTGCATGATCTCGGCGGCATCCAGCAGCGAGTTCAATTCGGGCTTGTCCTGAGAAGTGGTCGTCTCGGCTATCTGCAGTTCCTCTTCGAACGTCGGATAGTCGATCAGGATCCGGAACATGAACCGGTCGAGCTGGGCCTCCGGAAGCGGGTAGGTGCCTTCCTGTTCGATCGGGTTCTGGGTTCCCAGCACCAGGAACGGACGCGTCAGATCGAACGTCTGTCCGGCAATGGTGACCTGGTACTCCTGCATCGCCTGCAACAGGGCGGCCTGGGTCTTGGGCGGGGTCCGGTTGATCTCATCACCGAGGATGATGTTGCCGAAGATCGGGCCCTTGACGAACTTCATCTGACGCCGACCGGTACCCTCTTCCTCCTCGAGGATCTCGGTGCCAACGATGTCACTGGGCATCAGGTCGGGAGTGAACTGGATCCGGCTGAAATCCAACGAGAGCATCTCGGAGATCGAGCTGATCATCAGGGTCTTGGCCAACCCGGGAACTCCCTCGAGCAGGCAGTGCCCCTGGGCGAACAGGGCGATCAGCACCTGCTTGAGCACTTCCTCCTGGCCGATGATCACACGGCTCAGCTCATTGGTCAGCTTGCCGTAGATCTCGGCCGCCTGTTCGGCTGCCTTCAGATCCTGCTCGTCAACTTGTCCCGCGCCGGCGTTCAAATCAGTCGCCATGTGTCCCTCGCTGCTTGGGTCCGCAGCCTCCATGCCGCCCCCAACGGCCGGCATCCGTGGCCCCAAGCTACAAGGATCCATCCGCCAGTCAACCGAACGCACCGGAATCGGCTGATGGGTCGGGACTCCGCTAACCTGACAGAACTTGATCGAAGCCAACTGACCTTCCGTCGGCCGCGGGTCGCAGCAGACTCGGACGCCGTCAGTTCCCACTTCCGGGCTTCTGCCAGGGCACCTCGCCGTACCTCTGCAACTGCCTCCTCAGCGCCGCCGACATCTCGCGAAACACCCGGGGATTTTTCCGCGAGAGGTTGGTCTTCTCCAGCGGATCACTCTCCAGGTTGTACAGTTCCAGCGGCGCGAACGGGCTGTTCTGCAACAGTTTCCACGGTCCCCGCCTCAGGGCCTCGATCGTCTTCCCGGCATAACGGGCCCCACCCTCACGGCGGCTGAAGAACCACAGTTTCCGGAGTTCGTTCTGCGGTTTCCCTCGGAGCGTCGGCAGGATGCTGCGTCCTTCGATCCCCTTGGATACCGGTGCCCCCGCCACCTCACAGACAGTCGGGAACAGGTCCATCGACAACGCCATCAGGTCGCTTTTGGATCCCGCCTCGATCCGGCCGGGCCACGCGGCGCAGGTCGGCACCTTCAACCCGCCCTCGTAGACACTCTGCTTCCCGTCCCTCAAACGGCCGTTGTTGGCTCCGACGCTCAGTTGTCCACCGTTGTCCGACGAAAAGATGACCAGCGTGTTCTCTGCCTGGCCGTTGGCCTTCAACGCCGCGAGCACTCTCCCGATCCCATCGTCCATATGCTCGATCAACGCCACCAGCCTCGCCCGCCGCTTCTCGATCTTCGGCTCCCGATCCAACACCCGCTTGACCCAGTCCTCCGGTGGCTGGATGGGGGTGTGTGGCGCGTTGTAGGCCAGGTAAAGGAAGAACGGACGGTTGTCCCGTCTCGCGGCGGCCACTTTCAGGTAGTCGACGGCCCACTGAGAAAACAGATCGGTGGCATGGCCTTTCGGGTCGATCGTCGTTTTGTCCTTCCTCATATAATTGATGCCGTGGCGTCGGTGGTTGTAGTAATCATCCATCATGTCGCCGAGAAACCCGCGGAAATGCGCGAACCCGCGGTCGTTGGGCAGGTTCGGTGCGGCCAGGCCCAGGTGCCACTTCCCGACCATCGCTGTGTGATACCCGGCCTTGGCCATTGCAGCGGGCAACAACACCGCGTCGTGCCGCAGGTATCCCCAGTTGTTCCTGGGGTGGGTTCGGATCACACCGGGCACGCCGACCAGGTCTTGGTACCTCCCGGTCAACAATGCGGCTCGGGTCGGTGAGCAGACCGGGCAATTGGCATAGAAGTTGGTGAAGGTCATCCCCGAAGCCGCCAGGCGATCGATATGCGGTGTGCGCATGTCATCGGCTCCCTGGCAAGCCAGGTCACCGTAACCCAGGTCGTCGACCAGGATCAGCAGCACGTTGGGCCGGGGCAACGACTCCTCGGCGCAACCCGACTGAACCGCCGCCAGATTCCATCCCAGGAATGCCACGCAAACCGCCAGCCCGAACACGCGGCCACCTCCCGGTCTCGACCCACCTCGCTCACGCATCATTCCGATCTCCATCACCGGCCAACTTCACCTGGTCACTCCGACGCTCGATCCGCTCGACGACGATCCTCATCCCCGCTCGAGCCGCCCGCATCCGACACTCGCCGAGCAATTCGGCCACTCTCCGACCGACTGCACCCTGCGGTTCTCCCGACGGCATCAGCCCCGGGACCACCAGCAGGTGACGGCACCGCAACCGTCGTGCCCGCCCCATGGCCCCCTCCAGGCGCCGCATCACGCCGCGACGGATGACCGGCGACGACGAGGCGAATGTCACGCGACCGAAGTCCACCACAGCTTCGATAGCAGACAACTCGACCCGGTTGCGTTCCAGCGCGACCGCCAGGTCCCGTTGCCAGGCCTCGGGCCGTTTCAGTACCGTCTCATCGCAAACCACCCGCCACCCGGCCGCAACCGCCCGAGAGACCAGCACCTCGGGACCATCACCGACGTCCTGCCGCAACGATTCCAGATCGATACCGGCCGGGACGTCCCGTCGTGATACATCACCGGCGACAGCCCCAGCGTTGCCCAGGACAACTGGCAGACCGGCGACGGTCGACCACTGCAGGAAACTCCGTCGGCTGCAACAGGGCAATCCTGCCGCCGACAACTGATGGCGAGACTGGCTCACGAGAATTCCTCCCACATCCGCTCAAACTGCTTCGAGAAATCTTCAACAAAACGAGGTTCACCGGTCACCAGGAAGTTCTCCTGGTTCCGGTTGGCCGCCGAACGGGTCCAGTTGTAGCTGCCGTTGAGCAGCAGGCGGTGATCGAAAATCGCGAACTTGTGATGCATGTGATCATCGGTCCGGTCGATGCGCAAATCGACTCCGGCCGATAGCAGCCGGTCGATATCCGACCCGCGGTCGCCGGCCTTGTCGTCATCGCTGATCACCCGCACCTTCACCTTCCTCTGGTGAGTATCGATAATGGCGTCGGAGATACGGTCGTCGGTGATCGTGAACACGCAGATGTCGACGCTGTTTCGGGCACGGGCGAGCAGGCCCCGGATCTTTGCGGGGCAGTCGTCCTTCGGAGCGAAATACGAGTCGGCCTGGGGTGGTGGACCACCGGACACGTCGGCCGACTGCAGCATCTTGACGACCTCCTCAAGCCAGCCGATCGTCTCGATCGATTCCGGATCCACCAGGGACTCGCGGGCGAGATCAAATGCCACGCTGCGATAAAGCGCCAGGGCGTGGGGATCGGGATCGATGTGATCGAAGATCCGTTCCATCGCCTTCCGTTCACTTCGGGTCAACCGACGATCATCGATCGTCTGCTTGAGCATGGTGCGAACTTGTTGGGGATTCATGATTCGGACTCCTCACCGCTCCCATTAGCAAACAACTGGCCGACGCTGGCCAGTTTCGAGTCACTCAGGTATCCGTAACGATTGATCCACACTCCCGCAGCCTGACTGTCAGCAACAATCTTCAGGCGGCGATGAAAATCGGTGTCGGGACCGTATCCGTGCACCAGCGGATAAACGACCGCCCGCCGTCCCACTGCGGCGGTGGCCTGGGCGATCTTCCGTCGCTGGGCCGAATCCGAGACCGGGTGCGGCTCGTCGGGTTCGGGATACCTGTAGTCGACCAGCGACTCTCCCCCGGGATCCTCAACCGTCCCGTCAAACATGTCGAGCAGGCTGATCAGTGCCCGGACCAGCAACCGTTCATCCAGGCCCGGACGGCGGGCCATCAGTTCGTTGCCCCAGAAGGTGACCATCTGGGCCCAGTGCATGGTGTAGAGTTTTGGCGAAACCGCATCGGAGTGTTCGGCCACGCCGGCAAAGTCCAACCCGGTCACCAGCGTCCAGGGCGGCATGAAGGCGTGCGACATCAACTGGAGGGACGGGTCAACGGCGTCGATCGCCTTTCGCCAATCGCTGACCAGGTCGACCGACAGCGCCGCCTTCAACCTCAACCACTCGACCACTCCTGGTCGTGCCAGGGCCTCACGGCCCAGTCGGAAACGGCCCCGATCCCGATCGGCCAGTTCGGCCAGGTCCCCGTCGGTCAACGACGTCTCGAGCCACTCCTTGAGCCCCCCCACGTCGGACCGGATCCGGCCGAAGTCGAAACCGTGATCGGCCGCCCAGTTCTCGACATGCGTACCAAAGTCCTGGAAGACCTCACCCCACGTGTAGCAGGGGTACTCGGGCCAGTCGATCCGGAACCCGCTCACCTCCGGATACTCCCGCAGCACGTCGGCGGTGTAACAGCGATTCCAGTCCCTGACGGCGGGACTGGCCAGGCTGGCCGTGTCGGCCATCCTTCCCTCGGGAATCTCGCCGTCGGGCGTCCTGGGTCGGTCCTCGTCTCTCAGCCCCGACGGTCGCGCGGCGGGCAACTGCAGGAACACGTCCAGGCCCCGCTGCCTTGCCGCAGAAATGAACTCGCCGATCAGTGCCCCGTGCGTCTCGGTCAACTCGCCGGGTGTCCGAGGCGTGTAGGCGGATTCGGCATACAGTCCCGGCTCGGGCCGGTAGCTGATTTCACTCTGGACCCACAACGATCTCTTGCCGAACAGTGGCCGATCAAACAATCGCGGACTGCTGCCGGCGTCATCGGGCGGCTGAAAACTCCCTTCGCCTTCGGCCGACTCGGCGGTGACCGTCGGATTGAGTGCCACAGCCGTCGCGCCGGCGGCAGTCACATTGTCCAGGACCGGCTCGACCCCTTCGCTGAGGATGAAATCCCCCAGCACGGTGATTCCGACATACCGGCTCACTTCAGCGGACTCTCGTACCACACCACGTTCTTGCTTCCGCGTCCGGCGATCAGGATGTCCAGGTCGCCGTCACCATCAATGTCCACCGCGCGGATGTCATAGGATTCCTGGTTGCTGCCGATCAGGTGATTCTTGAAATGTCCCTTGCCGTCGTTCTCGAACCACCACGCCTCCTTGCTCCCGTAGCCACAGGTGGCCGCGTCGATGTCACCGTCACCGTCCATGTCGGTCACGACCAGGCAGTGTGGCTCCTTGAGCGTCTTGTGGATCTCGTGGATTCGGAACGCGGGGGCTTCGAACCACAACACGCCCACACCGTGACCGCGGGTGGCGATGAAATCGGTTTTGCCGTCTCCGTTGACGTCGGCAGGCTGGATATTGGTGGCCCCGGGCTGGTTGTCGGCCAGCAGGTGCTTGGTCCACGGCTTGGTCGGATCCTTGGGAGCCTCCCACCAGGCGAACCAGTTGCCCATCTTCGTCTTGTCCGACGGCCCCCCCTTGGCCGCGCTGGACGCATCCGGGCGACCGTCCCCGTTGACGTCACCGTAGCCCAGGTAATGGGAAAGCCCGGGAGCATCACCGACCGCGAAGATGTGGCGGTGCCAGCGATCGGCCTTCCGCGGACGTCGGGGCACCTTCAGCCACGCCAGCGAATTGGGGAAACGGCCGACCGGCTGGGCGCTGTTGGCCAACAGGTCGGGACGACCGTCACCGTCGATGTCGCCCTTGAGCAGACCGTGGATGCCGTTGACCTGGTCGTCCACCAGGTGAAATTTCCACTCCTGCTTCAACGGTTTCTTGGGCTGTTCTAGCCAGTACACCAATCCCGGCGAGTAGCGGGCTCCGATCCAGTCGAGATCCCCGTCACCGTCAACATCCATGAACTCCGAGTGGATGCACCCGTGCGCCGGGTTCGTCTCGATAATCGTTTCGGCCCAGTCGGGTCCGACAAACAGCCTGGTCTTTCCGTCGCTGTTGGCAATGATGTCGATCTTCTTGTCGCCGGTGAAATCCGCGGCGACGGCGTTGACGGTGTGTGCGCCACTGTGCACGACGTGCTTCTTCCACTCGGCCGCATCGGTCGATGCGACCAGCACGGCCAACAACGGCAACAGCAACAGCAATCGGGCAGGGCGATGCATCAGTCTGGCTCCACGTGGGTCAATCGGATTGGTCGGGCGTATCAGGCTATCAGCCCCAACTCCCGAATTCACCCGAACGGAGTTCTTCTCTGCTTTGAGACCTTTTTTCCTCTTGCCCCGGTTGTCCCGACAGCATTTCTGCGGATAGTCCCTTGAAGACCCAACAGGTCGTCATTTCAACTATCGTGTCCTGCACGCCCCCTCCCTCCGGCAACCCGAGTCCTCGTCTATGAAAGTCCTTCTCAGCGGTGCCTCCGGCCTGGTCGGCACAGCCCTCTCCAAGTCCCTGTCCTCCGACGGCCACCAGGTGCTTCGGCTGGTCCGTGGCAGTTTTCCGGCGTCGGACGCCGATGCGATCGCCTGGTCGGCAGTCGAGGGAACCGTCGACACCCAGGCGTTGGCGGCGCACGGGCGACTCGACGCCGTGGTGCACCTGGCCGGCGAGGGCATCGCCAACCGCAGGTGGACCACCGCCCAGAAAGCCCGACTCCGTGACAGCCGGGTTATCGGCACCCGAGGCCTTGCCGAGGCCGTGGCCGAGTTGCCCGAACCTCCCGGCGTGCTGGTCAGCGCCTCGGCGATCGGCTGGTACGGAGATCGCGGTGCCGAGTGGGTCGACGAAACCGACGAGCCGGGCGAGATGTTTCTGAGTGACGTCTGCCGTGACTGGGAGGCGGCAACGACACCGGCTCGCGAGGCGGGAATCCGGGTGGTCAACCACCGCATTGGCGTGGTGCTTTCGGCCAACGGCGGCGCGCTGACCAAGATGCTGCTGCCCTTCAAGCTGGGACTGGGCGGACGGGTGGGTTCCGGAGACCAGTACTGGAGCTGGATCACGCTGGACGACCTGGTCGCCTCGATCCGCCACGTGATCGACACCGAGACGATTTCCGGGCCGGTCAACGCGGTCGCCCCGGCCCCGGCAACCAACCTCGAATTCACCAAGTCGCTCGGAAAAGCCCTGCGACGTCCGACAATCTTCCCGATGCCCGCATTCGTCGCCCGGTTGATGCTGGGCCAGATGGCCGACGAACTGCTGTTGGGGGGTGCACGGATCCGGGCGAGCGTGCTCGAACAGACCGGTTTCCAGTGGACTCATCCCGAATTGGACGAGGCACTGGTCGACGTGCTGTCGTAGCCGGGATCGAGTCAGCGACCCGATCGCATCACTTCACGATCCGCTTGAAATACTTCAGGTCGACGGCCGACTGGTCGAGCAACTCGACACTGGTCAGGCTGCGGAAACTCGACCCGCCCTTGTACTCGCTGTGAAGCGACACCGTCCCGTCGTACTTCAGTTCCTTCAGCCGAGCCACGAAATTCGGCAACGGCGCCTGGCCATCGGCCAGCGGCACGTACACCGTGCGGAACCTGGCCTGGCCGTGCTCATCGCGGCCCTTGGGTTTCCACTGGAAGTTCTTGATACCCACCAGCGAAACCCACGGGGCGACGAGGTCCAGGCCCATTTCCCAACCGGACAGCCCCCCCTCGACGGTCATGTGCATCGGATCGACATAGGCACCCACGGTCTTGGGATCGAAGTCCTTGAGGACCAGGTACAGGATCGAGCCGCCGTTGGCGAGGATCCGTCCCGAGTGGACATGCACACAGGGCTGGATCCCAAATCGGGAGGTCAGCTTGATGAGCCCTTCGAGTTTCCGTCGGGCGGTGTCGATCTGCTTGAGCAGAGAACCGAACGGCTGGTATCTCCAGTACCCCAGCTTGATCTGCCGGACGCCGTAGTGGGCACACGAGGCGATCACGTCCCTGGCGAACGGGCTGTCGGTTCCGTTGATCCCCGTCGAGGCCATCAGGATCTCGACCTTCTCTCGCATCGCCACCTGGTGGGCGTGTGCCAGGCCCATCTCGGCGTTCTTGGGCAGCACGTGGCCACCGGGCCGCAACGTCAGGTCAAGACCGTCAAAGCCCCGCTTCCTGACCTCCCGACACACCTGCTCGATCTTCATGTCGGCCAGGTTGTCAGTGAACAGCGCGTACTTCATCTGTGATTTCTCCCCACTCAGCAAGTTCACGGCCGGGACTGATCGTAAACGAAACGCCACACCACGACGTCGCACTCGTACATGAAGAACTCGAGTTTCCTGGTCGAGTTGAGTTCGGCCGGAGTGAACTGAACCGGGATCCGATCGTGCTGGAACGAGTCGATCGTCAACCGGCCCATCTTGTCCGGAGCGATCACCGACAGCCCACTGGGATACTGCCGCACCAGTTGAAAGGCCGTGGGCAGTTCCACGGTCACTTTCATCCGCCGTTCGTGTCCGGCATTGACGACACCAACGTAGAGGCTGCCGTTGTGCCACCTCTGCCAGTGGTAAACGTCGTCCCGGGTACGACCGGCCTCCTTGACTGTCCGCTCGAAGCGAACCGTTGCCGCCTGGGTCTTGCTCGGGGCGGGAGACAGCAACACCGGCTCGAGCACCTTGAGTTCATCGCCCAGGTCACACACCGCTCGCCAGATGCTGGGCAGCTTGCGGATATCGTAGTGGGACAACTCGACTCGCTTCGGCGACCAGTAGAACACGCTCGACCGGGCTCCCGCGGCAATGTTGGCGTGCACCTGGGCCCGGATCTCCTTGGCGTTGGGCCGGTGCGTCTTGTCGGTGATCACGTTGCGGCGGTCACCGATCCGCCAGTCGAAGGCCTGCGAGACGCTCCAGACCGACTTCGTCGGCCACCGTTGCGAATACCCCTTCGTTTCGCTCATCGTCCACGCCCATGGACCGTCGGGAACGGGGTAGGTGTTGGGCCAGAGAATGTCGGCGTTGTCGGCATTGTTGACGGAAAAGAATTCGGCACGAGTGCCGCAGATCACCACCGGGTGGTTGGGATCGACCTTCTTGATCATCCGGTAGACCTTGTTGAGATTGGCCGCGACCTTCTTGGGTTCCCGCCGGCGGCCGGGTTCATCCGAGAGATACCAGAGCCACAGCGCCGGTTCGTCTTTGACCGCCTCGACCAGTTTGCGAGCCGTCGGCACATCACCCAGGTCCTCGACCACATCGCGTGGCAACCCCAGTGCCACGCCGATCCCCTGCTCGGCAGCACCCCGCAGGTAAATCCGGGCCCGGCGGATCCACTTGTCCGTATCCCCGTTGATCTGCACCTCGAACAGGTACTCATGGGTCAGATCGAAGCGGGCCTGTTTCAGCCCGGTGAACTCGGTGATCGAATCCGACGGATCGCGGAAGGCACCATAGATGTACCGCCGCTTGCCGTTGACCCTCACGAAACCGTCCTTGTCGATGGTGACCCTGGTGGCTGAACTCTTGCCACTTTCGGCCACGACGGTCGCCGGAACCACGATCATCACGATGGACCAAACCACCGGCACGAACAACGTTCTGCACGTCAGCATCCTGGACATCAACAACATCTCCCCTGGGTCACTCACGACGACGGGACGGCGACCCCGGACACGGCCGTCCTCCCGAACCGGTACACCAGAACGGTCTGCCCCGGGCGGATCAACCCGGCCCCGACGATTCGTTCGACTCAACCAGCGACTCGGGACGTCCTGGCCAGAGCCTGTCGATGGCTGCAAACAGGAGAAACAGCAGCAGCACCACGCCGTATTCCAGTCCGGGAATCCGCGGCAGTTCTCCGGCCAGGGCCTCCACGCCGTCGGCCCACGATCCGGCGTGCCACCAGTAGGTCACCAGCGTCGTCACCAGGAACCCGACCCACCACAGGCGTCGTCCCATGGTTCTCAGCGGCAGTCCGTACACCTGGGTCATCACGAAAATCGCTCCGAAGCCGAACGTGAACATCGGCCACATGCGGTTCCCCTGATACCAGGCGACCACCGCCGCGTGCGGCAGGACCATCACCTCCAGGCACAACGTCCACCATCGGTTCCGGTGCCCGCGATGGAACAACAACACCGACTGCCACAGCAGCAAGAGGATGTAGAAGAATCCCAGCAGGTGACCGGCCGTCGCTTCGGTCGGGTGGTACCAGAACGTGTAGACCAGGGCCCAGGTGAAGAGGTAGCCATGATATTCCCGGACCAAGTTGACCATGCGACGGGGAAACGGAGCCCGCCAACCCAGCAGGATCCCGCGACGGGGGTTCTCCAGCACCAGGACCACCATCAGCATCAGCGCGACCGATCCCAGGGCCGTGACCTCCGGAACATCCCGGGCCAGCCCGTCGTACCACAGATGGGTCTGCAGCAGGTGCAGGCCGGCAAACAGCACGTGGACGGCAACCATCGCCCAGTTGAACCCACGAAACCGGCTCTCGAATTCCGGTTGGCGTCGCCGCGCCAGCCAGATCACCACCCAGGCCGACAGGTTGTGCAGGCAGTAGCCCAGCCAGGCGGTCAACCGCGCCACCTGGTCGGGAGCACTCAACCGCCAGGGATAGTGGAAGGGCCGGGTGGGTCCCACGATCTGAAAAGCGGTCTCCAGGCGGCCTGCCGTCAGGCCGATCACCGCGGTGGTCAGCCCCGCGAACAGGAAACCCGCCAGGAAGGGTGTGCGATTCGATGAATTCATCAGCAAGGAAACGCCGTCGGACTCGGTGTTCCGGCTCTAGACCACCGGAAGTTCCACGACCGCCGCGTGCTGCACTTCTCGGGTGACGATGCGACCGATCAGTGTCGTGGCCGTGCAGTCGCCAACCGAGATCGACGCCAGCGACCCGGCCAGTCGGGGGTTGCCGTCGAAGACGACGATTCGGTCGCAGTCGGTTCGGCCGACCAACTGGATCGGGCCACCGACCGAGCCGTTCGATTCTGCCGGGGTCTCCAGTGCCACCACCCCGTCCGCATCGTCTTCGGCAAGTTCGACACCGGGCACCGGATGGGGCGCCACGGCCGGCTGCCGCTTCTGCTGTTTCTGGGCCATCTTGCTGGGCCCTTCGACCAGCACGTCGACCGTCTGCCCGATGAACTCGGCATTGTCCTCTTCACAGATGACCGTCTGCGCCTCGAGCAACCGGGCATTGCGTTCCCGCTTGACCGATTCGGGCACGTCATCGGCCAGGCGGTCGTCGGCCTTGGTCCCCGGACGCGGGCTGTACTTGAAGATGAAACTGTTCTTGAAACGGCATTCCTCGACCAGCCGCAAGCTGGCCTCGAAATCCTCGTCCGTCTCGCCACAGAACCCGACGATGAAATCACTGGAGACCGCGCACCCGGGCACGGTCTCGTTGATCCGACCCATCATTTCGCGGTACTCGCCCACCGTGTACCCCCGCTTCATCCGTTCGAGGACCGCGTCCGATCCCGACTGGGCCGGTACGTGCAGGTAACGTCCGACCTTCGGCAGGTCGCGAACCGCCTCGAGCAACGGGGTATCCATGTCGCGCGGAAAATTGGTGACGAACTTGATTCGCTCGATCCCCTCGATGTCGTGGATCGACTCCAACAGGTCGGCCAACCGCCAACTGCGGCCGTCTTCGACGTGCGAGTAGCTGTTGACCGTCTGCCCCAGCAGGGTCACCTCGCGGACGCCCTGCCCGGCCAGGGCCTTCACCTCAGTGGCGATCTGCGACGGTCGGCGGCTCTGTTCGGGACCGCGGGTGGTCGGCACCACGCAGTACGTGCAGAACTTGTCGCAGCCGATCATGATCCGGACGTAGGCCTGGAACGGGCTGGGCCGCATGGTCGGATCGCGGAGGGGGTCGTAGCTCTCGAAGCTCGACTTCACCTCGTCGCGGCTGCCACCGGTCCGAGCCAGGCTGACGGCCAGGGCCTTGTTGCGGTCCAGACGCGCGTCGGAAACCAACCGGGGAATCTCGGCCAACTGCCCGGTACCGACCACCATGTCGACGTGGGGTGCCCTCTGGAAAATCAGTTCCTGGTCTTTCTGGGCCATGCAACCAAAGACACCGATCACCTGGTCGGGCCGCTTGCGCTTGCTGTATTTCAACCGGCCCAACTGACTGTAGATCTTGTGCTCGGCGTGTTCCCGGACACTGCAGGTGTTGAACAGCACCGTGTCAGCGTCGTGCATGCTCTCGGTCAGTTCGTAACCGTCCTCGCGCAACGCCGCCACGACCAGTTCGCTGTCGAGCACGTTCATCTGGCAGCCAACCGTCTCGATGTACAGCAGCTGGTTGTGGCTGTCGGACATCGGGGAGCTCCGTGGACCTCTGGCCTACTCGCGGACGCGTTCGATGTAGGTGCCCGCTTCGGCATCGATCTTCAGCTTGTCACCTTCCTTGATGAAAGCCGGCACCTGCACTTCGGCTCCCGTCTCGACGGTGGCCGGCTTGGTGACGTTGGTGGCCGTGTTGCCCTTGGCGGCCGGCTCGGTGTGGGTCACCTCCAGCACCACGTGCTGAGGAGGTGTCATCGAGATCAACTGGCCGTTCCAGTAGAGCATTCCGACCGGGGCACCCTCGAGCAGAAACGCGATCTGGTCACCACAGACATCAGCCTCAAGCGTGTGCTGCTCGTAGCTCTCGTTGTCCATGAAAACGTAACCGCTCGCGTCCCGGTACAGGTACTGTCCGTCACCGCGATGGACATCGGCCCCCTCGAGACTGTCGCCGCTCTTGTAGGTCCGATCCAGGATCGTTCCCTTCAGCAGGTTGCGGAGCTTGGTCTTGTAGAGAGCCTGGCCCTTGCCCGGCTTGACGAAATTGCACTCGATCATCTCGTAGGGCTCGTCATCGAGCGTCACCTTGATGCCCTTACGGAAGTCGCCGGTATTGACCTGAGGCATTGGTTGTATCCGTTTCCACTGGCTATGCTGAGCCGTCCCGTGGTGGTCGATGGAACAATCGCGACCACCTCTCCACCGTGTTGGCACGATTCCCGGCCAACCAAATCCAGACTAGCACATCCGGTTTAACGACGGAACCGAGGTCCGCGTGGCCCGAGCAATCGTCCGCAACAGCATGTCCTCCAACACCCCGGAGGCCACCAACTGGCATGACGAGCTGTCCCGGGCGATCCGAGATCCCCGGACGCTGGTGGAGCGACTCGGACTCGACCGATCCCTGCTCGGAGCCGCTCGAGAATCGGCCGAGCTGTTCGGAGTGATGGTCCCCGAGAGTTTCCTGGCACGGATGCGGCACGGGGACCCGAACGACCCGCTGCTGAAGCAGGTGCTGCCGATCGCCGACGAGCAACAGCCGGCCACCGGCACGACCGACGCGGTCGGCGACCTGGACGCACGCCGTGCCCCCGGACTGATCCACAAGTACGACGGCCGGGCGCTGCTGATCGCCACCGGCAGCTGTGCCGTCCATTGCCGCTACTGCTTCCGACGCCACTACCCCTACGGAGATGAGCCCCGCAGGCTGGACGAGTGGGACGACGCGATCAGCGAACTGGCCGCCGACAGCTCGATCGACGAAGTGATTCTCAGCGGAGGCGATCCGCTGATGCTGACCGACACGCGGCTGGACCAGTTGTTCGAGAGGCTGGAGAGCATTCCACACCTGGCGAGGCTGAGAATTCACACGCGTTTGCCGGTGGTTCTGCCCAGCCGGGTCACCGAGACACTGTGTCTCAGGCTCCGAGAAGGCCGTCTGACCCCCATCGTCGTCGTGCACGCCAATCACCCGTCCGAGGTGGTCGATGACTGTGCCGACGCCCTGGAACGCCTGGTCGCATCGGGCCTGACCGTTCTCAACCAGGCCGTCCTGCTGGCCGGCATCAACGACGATGCTGACACGCTGGCCGAATTGTGCACGCGGCTGGCCAACCTGGGCGTCGTGCCCTATTACCTGCACCAGTTGGACCGCGTAGAGGGAACGGTGCACTTCGAGGTGCCCGAATCTCGGGGACGGCAACTGGTCGGGGAACTGGAAAGCCGATTGCCCGGCTACGCGGTGCCCCGCTACGTCCGCGAAGTGCCGGGAGCCACCGGGAAGGTCCGGCTGTAGTCGCCCCTAGGCTGCAGTCCGCGCCAACCGGGCAAACTCCTCGCCCCGCTCCCGAAAGCTCGGGAACCAGTCGTAGCTGGCGCAGCCGGGGGAGAGCACGATGTTGTCACCGGAACGGGACTGGAACATCGCCCATTCAAAAGCCTCATCGAATGACTCGCAGACCCGGCGAGGTCCATCCCAGCCGATTTCCACGAGCAGCCGTTCGAGTTCTCCGGCCGTCTCGCCCATCAAGGCCGCAGCCCGGGTCCCCCGGGCAATCGTCCTGGCCAGATCCTCCAGCGGCACCCGCTTGTCGTAACCTCCGGCCAGCAACACCACCGGCGAGTCAAACGAGGCCAACGCCACCTCGACCGATTCGGGCGTTGTCGCCAACGAGTCGTCGTAGAAACTCCGCCCCCCCGATTCGCCGACCAGTTGCAGGCGGTGGGGCAGCCCGTCAAATCCCCGCAGGCCGCTGCGGACATCTTCAACCCGGGCCCCGGCCAACAGCGCTGCGGCGGTCGCTGCGGCCGCATTGAGCCGATTGTGGTGCCCCGGACCGACCACCCAGTGTCCGAGGGGAATCTCGTCGGCCGTCTCGCCCATTCGCACCATCGCCGTCTCGGGATCCACGTCGACCAGGTGAACACCGGGTCCGGACACCCGATCCGGCCGGCAACCGCCGCCGAATCCGCATCTCCGACCGCGGAATGACCACGCCGAGACATCAGGATCCAGGTCGTTGAGCACGCAGGCCTGTTCGGGCGTCTGCCATCTCAGGATCGTCTGCTTGGCGTGCCGGTACGCGTCGAGGGTCTTGTGCCGGTCGAGGTGATTGGGGCTGAGATTGGTGACGACGGCGATGTCGGGAGCAACCTGTTGCCGGTCGAGATGTTCAAGTTGGAAGCTGCTGAGTTCGAGCACCACCCAGTCGTCGGGGCTGATCGAACGAAGTTCTCCCAGCAGGCTGCCGCCGATATTGCCACCGAGCCAGGCGACCTGACCCGACGCGGAGAGGATGGCGTGAATCATCGCCGTGGTGGTCGACTTGCCATTGCTGCCAGTGACGGCAATCGTGCGGGCCGGACACAGGTCCCAGAACAGGCCGATCTCGGTTGTCAGTTTCGCACCGGCCGCCTCGGCGATCGCCGTCCACCGACTTCCGCTCGGCACTGCCGGGTTGACCACCACCAGGTCGGCCCCCGAAAAGTCCTCGTCCCGGTGCTCCCCCAGTCGCCAGGTGATCGGGTGACCGGGGAGCCGATCAAGACGTTCAAGTTGACCGGCCAGTGATCCGGCGTCTCGAAGATCGGTCACGGTGACGTGGGCACCTTGCCGGCAGAGAAATTCCACGGCTCCGGCCCCGCCACCAAAAGTGCCCAGGCCCATCACCGTGGCACGAATCCCGGCGAGTTTCTCCAGGTCGAGGTTGCTCTCAGGAGTGATCATTCCGACTGAGATACCTGTTTCGACGGCTTCACGGAAGAGGAATTGCCAGCCGCGGGCGGATTGCAAGACGCGGAGGTCGCGGTTACCTTGCTCGCATCATGCCCGGGTCGATCACGGTCCCAACCGGCCCGATCCGCCCCCCCCCGCCATCTCAAGGATCCGCTCCCATGACACTTCCCGACTACCTTGTCCTGGGTGGTTACTTCCTGATGATGATCGGCATCGGCGCCTACTGCGCCACGCGGATCAACAAGCAGGAGGACTTCTTCCTGGGCGGCCGCGGATTCGGCAAGTTGCTGCAGACGTTTGCCGCATTCGGAGCCGGAACCGGATCCAGTGACCCGGTCAACACCGGCCGAACCACGTTCACCGGTGGCATGAGCGGCATGTGGAGCGTGATGTTCTGGCTGTTCGTGACCCCGTTCTACTGGATCACCGGTGTCTGGTACCGCCGCATGCGGCACCTGACCCTGGGCGACTGGTTCGTCGAGCGATACGAGTCTCGTGGGCTGGGCGCCGCCTACAGCATCTTCGGTGTCCTCTTCTTCATGATCTACGGGTCGATGTTCTTCTCGGCCATCGCCAAGACCGCCGAACCGATGATCATGCCTCCAACGGCCACCGCGGCTGTTGCGACAGCCGACCCATCGACTGCTACAGCAACCGACGAGGCGGACGACAACACGGTGTCCGTGCTGGGCACGAAGATGGAGTTGAAGAACGTGCTGATTCCGGTCATCGCGGTGGTGGTGGTGCTCTACGGCATTGCCGGTGGCCTGGCGGCTGCGTACTTCACCGACCTGATCCAGGGCCTGTGCATCATCGGGCTCTCGGTGATGCTGATTCCGATCGGGCTGGGTGCCTTGAGTGACAACCCGGAACTGAATCCGGGGGGGGACAAAACGGGTTTCGAGGTGATGCACGACCAGTTGCCCGAATCGTACTTCGACATCATCGGTTCCAGCGCCGCTGAGTTCTCACTGCTGTATCTCGGGGCCATCGTGCTGGCCAACCTCACCGGCATCGTCGTCCAGCCTCACTTCATCGCCACCGGCGGCGGATCGGCAAAAACGGAATACAACGCGCGGGTGGGACTGGTGGTGGGCAATTTCCTGAAACGATTCTGCACGCTGGGGTGGGTGCTGACGGCACTGATTGCAGCGACCCTGTATGCCGATGTGCCCGCACTGGTCAAGGAACCGGACCTGACCTGGGGCTACGCCTCGATGCAACTGCTGGGCCCGGGATTCCGCGGATTGATGCTGGCCTGCCTGCTGGCCGCCCTGATGAGCAGCGTGGATGCCCAGATGGTCGTCGGCGCCGGCCTGATCGTCCGCAACCTCTACGTGCCATTCCTGCGGCCGCAGGCCAGCGAGCGAGAGTGCCTCTGGGCAGGACGACTGACGGGGATGATCGTCGTGGCCGGGTCGTGCTTCTTCGCCCTGACGTTCTACGACATGCTCGAACAACTGGAACTCACCTTCTGGTTCCCACTGGTCTTTGCTGCCCCGTTCTGGATCGGGATGTACTGGCGCAAGGCCAACGGACGGGCGGCCTGGACCACCGTCATCTACTGCCTGCTGTTTTTCTTCGTGATTCCCTATTTCGGCCCACAGGTCTTCAGCGGACTCCGGACCAACCAGGACCTGATGACACGAACACCACACACCGTCACCACCACCCAGGCAATCGCCTCCAAGTCGCTGCTGAGACGCAAGTTGACCGAGGCGAACACCGCGTGGACCGCGGCCGGCCAGGGACTGACAGGACCGGAACTCGACAAGCACACCGCCAGCAAGCCACGATCGATCTCGCCTGAAAAAATCGAGATCCCCGGCCCCGACGGCATGCAGGTCATCGAGGCCGGTGTGACCCGCCTGCCCTCGGTCAAGACATCCAAGAGCAACAGCATCTTCTGGAAAAGCATCTCCCCGGTCGACAAGTCGGTGAAGCTCGCCGTGATCGACACCACTCAGGTCGACGAGCACACGGTGCGAGAGACCCTGGAGTACCCCGAGGGCACCGAGTTGCATGGCGAGGGCAACCTGAAGCTGAACCTGATGTTCTACCAGCCGCTGGGAATCGACCTGGCCGCACAGTCCAAGTCGTCCCTGAATGCCCTGGGACTGGTCCCCAAGATCGTGATGCCGTTCCTGGTCATGATCGTGGCCAGTCTCCTGACCCGAAAGAACTCCGAGGAAGCCCTCGACCGTTACTACGCCAAGATGAAGACCCCGGTGGACCCCGACCCCGAAGCCGACGCCAGGAAACTGGAGGCGGCCTACGCCGATCCGTCGACGTGCGAGCGAGTCAAGTTGCTGCCGGGCAGTTCGCTGGAATTTCAGAAGCCGACCACCGAGGACGTCGTGGGCTTCATCATCTCGGTGATCGTCTGCTTTGCGATCATCGGCATC
>PBOJ01000040.1 GCA_002724315.1 Planctomycetaceae bacterium
AACCAGTCACCAAACCAGTCACCAAACCAGTCACCAAACCAGTCACCAAACCAGTCACCAAACCAGTCACCAAACCAGTCATCCGCCGTGGCGGACTGGGAGGCAAGTGCCCTGTCGCCTTGCGGGACCAAAGGAAGTTGGTCGACGGCCTGCCAAAATTCAGCGTGACGCACAACGGCCGAGTCATCCTGCTCTCTTCCGCAAAGGCCCGTGCTACGTTCACCGCTCAACCGGAAGCGTACCTGCCGGCTGCCGACGGGATGGATCTTGTGAGCGTCGATCAGCGGCGTCCACGGCTGGGCACACTTGACTACGCCACGTGGTACCGCGAGCGACTCTACCTGTTTTCGACACAGTCCAACCTGGTCGAATTCAGAGAACAGCCCGAGCGGTACGTCCGCTAGCTACGACCCAGGACCGCGGCCACTCCGATCAGCGCCTTGCGCCAGGCCGCCATACGGATCGTGTGTCCAAAAACGTCGTAGCCGACCCGTTCGATCCGATCCAGCAGCCCACCGTAGACGCGCAGCATCGCTCGGAGGACCGGGCGTCCGGGCGGATCGATCTGTCCGAAGAGCTCCTCACTGACAACGTAATGCTGTCGGGCTCGAGACACCTCGAACTTCATCAGCTCGCAAAACCGATCGTCGACCCGTCCAGCCACCAAGTCGTCAACACCCACACCAAACCGCGCCAGGTCTTCCTGCGGAAGATAAACCCGCCCCATCGCCGCATCCTCACCGAGATCACGAAGGATGTTGGTCAGTTGCAGAGCCAATCCACAGTCCGCAGCTGTGTCCAACGCAGCAGGGTCATGGAAACCCCAGATGTGGAGACAACATCGGCCAACGGCTCCGGCGACCCGATCGCAGTAGACCCGCAGGTCATCAAACGTTGGATAGTTCCGTGGCTGCAGGTCCATGGCAATGCCGTCGATCACGGCCTGCAGTTCCTCTTCCGGAATCGAAAATTCCGACACGGCATCCACCAGGGCCGGGAAGACATCGAACGGCTCGACAATCGGAATGTTCGGCCCCCTCAATGCATTCCGCAGGTGCTCTCTCCAGTTCGACAACCGTTGCTCCCGCTCTTCCAGGCTCCATCCAGGTTCGTCTCCGATGTCATCGGTGAGCCTCAGGAAAGCGTACAGGGCACACATTGCCCGGAACCTCTGCCGTGACAGTCCCAGGAACGACACGAAGAAGTTGCCTGCCGCCCGGCGAGTCAATCGCCGACAGGCCACATGTGATGCCTCCAGCCGATCCCGGTTCACACCTTTGTCCCTCCCGGTCGTGGCGTCACCCAGCGACAGACACCACTCAACACCGCAGCCACGACCATCAGCGACACGTCCCGACTTCTCACCACGGGCCTCTGATCCCAAACCCGAAAGCCGATCTCTTCGATCCGATCCAGGATTCTCCGGCCGCCACGAGCAAACAGATCGATCATCACCGGAACTCTCAACCCCGGCAGCATGCTCGGCAGCGACCTTCCGTTGCCAAACAACTGACGAGCGCGGTCAACTTCGAACCTCATCAAGTCCAGGAACGCATCGTTGGTGACCCGGCCTGCGAGACTTTCATCGTCATACCCGAACCTCTCGCGATCCTCCCTTGGCAGATAAACCCGCCCCGCCTGATGGTCCCGACGAACATCCTGCCAGAAGTTGGCCAGTTGCAGCCCGGTACAGATCGCGTCCGAACAGGCCACGGCCTGGTCGTCAACAACTCCGGAAAGTGCCAGCACGATTCTCCCGACCGGGTTGGCGCTGTTCCGGCAGTACGCCAGCAACTGGTCGTACGACTGATATTCGAGCAGCCGCTGGTCTTGGACAAAAGCGTCCAACAGATCATCAAAGGGGCGACGGTGCAGGTCAAAATCGTTGACGACCTCCTGCAAGGCAAGAGACACCGGGTGACGGGGAGTCCCACCGAAACAGGCGGCCAACTCCTCTCTCCACCACTTCAACAGTTCCAGGGATCTCTCGGGGCTCTCGATCTCGTCGGCGAGGTCATCAGCCCATCGGCACCAGGCGTAGACGGCAGCCAAGGGGCGACGCAGGCGCCTCGGAGCCAACCCCAGCAGCAACGGAAAATTCTCGTAGTGCGTCCGGGCCAACTTCCGACAGTAGACGTGAGCCTCGTCGAGGCTGCAGTCGGGGCATGACACGGCCTCTGGCCCCCAGATCGCCAACTCGGCTTCCACGCCCACCGTTGCGACCGTCACCTGTCCCCCCGCTCAACAACACGACGCGTCAATTGTCCTGTATCCATTATTGGCTACAGTTGAGTTGGCAACCAGAAGACAGCCCCCCATCGCCCTCCCTTTTCTCCCTACCCGCCCCATGCCCGTTCCTCGAATCGCGATCATCGGTCGGCCCAACGTCGGCAAGAGTTCCCTGTTGAACTGGCTGGCACGGCGGAGGATCTCGGTGGTCGATCCGACTGCCGGGGTCACCCGTGACCGGGTCACCTTCGTGATGCAGGCCGGCGACCGGTTCGTCGAGCTGGTCGACACCGGGGGAATCGGGCTGCACGACACCGATCGGCTGGAGGACGAAATCGAACGGCAGATCCAGGTCGGGATCGAAGAAGCCGAGTTGCTGATGTTCGTCGTGGACGGGCAAGAGGGCATCACCCCGCTGGACCAGGAGGTGGCCCGACGACTGAGACCACTCGAGAAACCGATCCTGCTGGTCGTCAACAAGTGCGATTCCCCCACGACCGACCACGAAGCGCCGGCGTTTCTCGAACTGGTCGACGCACCGATCGTGACCACCAGCGTCGTGGGCCACCGCAACCGGGGAGAACTTCTGGCAACGCTTCTGGAAGTGCTGCCCCCGGCCGACGATGACGAGGCCGAGTGTGGCCATGGGATGACAGCCGTACCGGAACTGAAACTGGCCATGGTCGGTCGCCGCAACGTTGGCAAGAGTACCTTCATCAACGCGTTGGCCGACGACGAACGAGTGATCACCAGCGAGGTGCCAGGCACGACCCGAGACAGCATTGACGTGCGATTCGAGATGGATGGCAAGTCATTTGTCGCCATCGACACGCCGGGGGTCAGGAAGCGAAAGAGCATCGCCAACGACATCGAATTCTACGGGCTGGTTCGCTCGCGGCAGAGCATTCGTCGTGCCAACGTGGTCCTGATGTTCTTCGATTCGCAGGAGACAATCTCTCGAGTCGACAAGCAACTTGTCGAGAGTATCGTCGAAACTCATACACCCTGCGTGCTGGTCGTCAACAAGTGGGATCTGGCGATCGAGGCCGAGATGACAATGGCCAGGTGGTCGGAGTACCTGATCTCGACATTCGGGATGCTGAGGTTTGCCCCGGTCGCATTTGTCACGGCCGAAACCGGCCGGAACTCCCGAAAGCTGATCAACCTCGCACAATCGGTCTTCAAACAGGCCGAGCAACGGGTCAGCACCGGGCGGTTGAACCGGGTCGTACGCGCAGCGGTCATGGCCAACCCCCCGGCCTATCGAAAGAACCGTCGACCCAAGATCTTCTACGCCACCCAGGTCGACACATGTCCTCCCACGATCGTCCTGAAATGCAACCACCCCCAGTTGTTCACGCCCAGTTGGAAGAGGTACCTGCTGGGAGTCTTCCGTGAAGAATTGCCGTTCCACGAGGTCCCGATCCGGATCCTGATGCGGTCCAGGCTGAAGGACGAAGAAACGGGGCCGGCTTTGCACGAGTGGTCTGAGACGGACTCCATCGAATCCGACTGAAGAGGGTCTGTCGTCGGCGTGGTGGACACTCCGAGGTGGCTTGGTCTAATCTGAGTCGTCGGTGCGACACCCAGCCGACTCCCGCAACGGAGAATTCCCCGATGACACCCAAGCCACGTGTCCCTCTTGCAGCCCTCCTGCTGATCACAATCCTGGTCGCCGCGGTTGCCGCTGAGGACAAGACCGTCGAAACACTCCGTCGAGAAGTCGCCACCAAGGGCTGGGTGGTCACCAGCATCAAGCAGAAGCGGGGCGACTGGGACCTGGTCCTGATGCGGCCCGACGGCTCGAAACAACGCAAGTTGACCGACACGCCCGAATGGAGCGAAGCAGCTCCCCGCTGGTCACCCGACAGCCGACGCCTGCTCTACCGCCGCATCAAAGCCGGAACCGTGATCAGCCACGACCGCTGGGGCTTCCAGGGCGAACTCGTAATGGCCGACGCGATGGCCCGGAACGGGCGAGTGATGGGGAAACACCCGTGGGGCTGTTGGAGTCCGGACGGGACGCAGATTTCCTGCCTGTCGTTGAAGGGGATCGAGATCCTTGACGTGGCAACCGGAAAAGTGAAGCGACGCATGAAACGGGCCGGGTACTTTCAACAACTGTTCTGGTCGCCGGACGGCAAATGGTTCTGTGGCACCGCCAACGTCGGCGGGGAACTCTGGACGATTGTCCGCATGGACGTCGCCACCGGAAAGTGGAACGTCGTCAGCCGCTTCCGCAACTGCACCCCGGACTGGTTCCCCGACTCCAGGCGGGTGATCTTCAGCAACCGGCCAGCCAACCAGAAGGGCTACGGCTGGACGCAATTGTGGATGGCCCCGGGACAGGGCGGACAGCGGAAGATGCTCTACGGCGAAGACGGCCGCCACATTTATGGCGGAGGACTCTCGCCGGATGGTCGCTACGTGCTATTCACCCGCTGCCCGAAGGACGGGGGAGGGTCCGAGCGATCCGGAGCACCCGGTGGACTGATGAGACTGGCCGATGCCCCCATCATCGGAGCAAACAGCCCCGCGCTGCGGAAACTGCACCCCGGTGCCCACGACGGTCCCGTGCTCGCTCTGCCGGACCTCTGGGAACCGCACTGGACCTTCACCGACGTCACGGCCTCCCGTTAGAACCGGGACCAAACATGTCCGAGAGCACAACTCCGGAAACTGATCCCGCGAAGGATCCGTCGTCAACGGACCCCGAATCCGTCCGCAACGGTTCGGCAGCCGCACGCTGGATTCTGCTCGCGGTGGTCGTTGTCGTGGCCATCGCCGTCACCGTGGCCACCGGGGTGCGAAGTGGATCGTCAAACAACGCTCCGGGCGGCACCGTCGCGGCCACGCCCGGCCAGGCAGGCATCCAGGGCCAGGTGACCACCGCCGGCCGATTCGAGGTCACCGCGAAATTGATGGAGTTGCCCGGTGCGTTTCTTCCCAACGACGGACTGTACAACTACGCCTTCGTTCTGAAATATGAGGTGCTGGAAGTGCACCGGGGCGGTGACGACGTGGGGAAAATCATCCATGTCGCGCACTACAACCCACGAAAAACCAGGTCGGAAGTCGGCGACGAGTTCTACCCCGACCTGGGGGGAACTGTCGACCGTTTCCGGGCCGGCGATGTCCACCGACTGGCAATGGAAGAGCCGTGGGACGAACACTACATCGGCCCACTGGTGGACCGCTACCACGAAACGACCGGGAAACGCCTCTACTGGGGCATCTGGAGCAATGCGGTCGGCGAAGAACGCTGAACGACGCGACTACGACCGACGGAAGAACTTGCCCCAGACCAGGTACATCAGCACCGGGGAGATGACCAACGAGAGACTGAAGCCGAAAATGCTGAAGAACTTGAGTCGATCCGGCAACACCAGGTGATCGATCACCACTGGTACGATCACACTCCAGCACATCAGGATCTTTCCGATCTGATTGCGCTTGTAAGCCGCTTCCTTGGCCTCGTCGCTGTCGGGATCAACGACTGTCTTCTTCTTCTTCTTCTTCTTCTTCTTTGCCTTCTCGTCCGTCTTCTCGTCTGCCGTCTCGTCCCCGTCACTCCCGACTTCCGCCTTGACGGCTTCGAGTTCCTCGTAATAACGGGCCACGCCCTCGTTGATAGATGCCGGGCTGGCAATCACCCTCCGCATCGGCACCCCGAAACGGAATCGCAGGTCGTCTTCCAGTTCGTGTGATGGCTCCTGGCCACAGGCCACCAGCAACATATTGTCGTCGACAAACAGCGGCAGAATCGTATTTCGCCGAGCGAGGTTCTGGGGAACCTTGTCAAGCACCGAGTTGTCGGGGGTGAGTTCCTCGAGATCGACGTAGGGGAACCCGAGTTCGGCCGCCAGAGCCTTGGTAGCCTGTTCGGCATCGACCAACTTCATCTGCACCACCGCGTCGCGCATCTCGAGACCTCGCCGCTCGGCAAAGTCCCTGGCTTCCTGCATCTGCTCACGAGTGACCACGTCCCACCGCACCAGGGTCTCGGCAATCGTGGGGTTCTCACGGTTGTCATCATCTTCGAACGTGCGGCCCAGCGACTCGTCGTAATCCCGTTTCCGTTCGGGATCCGTCAGGCAGAGCATGGCCTTGGCAAGTTCGTTGAGCAATTCCTGCGACTGGACCTGGTAGGTTCCGCTGGCGTACTTGCGGACGTGCGCGTTGAGCTTCTTGTAGTTGCTGCGGGCCTTTTCGGCGTCGTCGTTGAACTTCACCAGCCGCAGCAGCGAATAGAGATCCACCGGACGAGGGACATCGTCGGGGATTCCCAGCCAGTCCTTATAGACGTCCAACGCCACGAGTCGCCTTCCTTGTGGACCGATCCCTCCGGCGATTTGCCGGAAAGTCCGACACTCCGAACTACTCGACCTGGTAACTCTCGGCCAACGCCCCAAACGTATCCACGCCCTCATCATCCAGTCCCGAGTCCCGGACGATCTCGATAGACGCGGCGTTGTTGCTGGTCAACTCGCGAGCCGAACAGTTGATCCGACCAGAGGCATCGTAGGCATAGGTCACCTCGACAGGGGACCCCTTGGGAAGGTTCGCCGGCAGGTTGGTGATCCAGAAATCGCCGATGTTGGCACAGGCATCGATGTCGGGAACCTCACCCTCCAGCACTGTCACGTGGATCCGCTGCTGGTTGTCCGAGGTGGTGGCGAACCGTTGAGTCACATCGAATGGCAACTCCGTGTTGCGCTGGATCATGATGTGGTTCTTCTTCTGACGATCCGCAGGATCGGTCACCTTGGTGCCCAGCGAATGCGAATTGACGTCTGCGGTTGCGACACTCCTGAGACGATTGATGATGGCCTTGCCCATGCGGGTCTCGCCACCGGTAGCCCGTGCCTCGAGAATCGCGGCGTGAAGTGCTGCGCCGTGACCGACGGCTTCCTCAGGATCCACTTCCTTGTTGGGCTCACGCTGGCAGATCTCCTTGAGCATCTTCTCGACGACCGGCATGTGAGTCGACCCGCCAACGAGCACGAGTTCATCAAGTTCTCCGGGAGCAACCCCGGACTGAGCCAGGACCAGTTCGGTCGTGTCCCGCGTCCGCTGCAGCAGGTCGCTGGTGAGATTCTCAAATTCTCCGCGAGTGACCGACACCGTCATCGAGTTGCCCTGGAAATACACCTCGATCGGCACCTGGGCGGCGTCAGACAGCTTTCGCTTGGCATCCTCGCAATCCTGGGTCAACTGCCTCAGGCCAGTGGGATCCTCTCTCGGATCCAAGTCAAATTTCTTCTGGAACTCCTCGGCCACGTGGTCGACCAAACGTCGACTCCAGTCCAGCCCGCCCAGCATCACATCGCCGTCGGTGGCCAGCACCTTGAAATTTGTCGGGGTATAACGGACGACGGTGACGTCAAAGGTTCCGCCCCCGAGGTCGTAGACCAGGATCGTCCGCTCAACCTGCTCGAGGTCCGCTCGCCCCAGTTCGCCCTTTTCCCAGGCGTGGGACAGCGTGGCCGCGGTCGGCTCGTTGATGATGTCGACGACATTGAGCCCGGCAATGCGGCCGGCGTCCTGAGTCGCCTTGCGGCGGATGTCGTTGAAATAATACGGCACGGTGATCACCGCGTTGCCGATCGGGCCGATTTCCTTCTCGGCGTCCTGCTTGAGCTTCTTGAGGATCAGGGCCGAGACAAATTCCGGCGTCAATTTCTGGTCCTTGAACACCACATGGAAATCCTTGTTCCCCATTTCCCGCTTGATCGCCTCGACGATGCGATCGGGGGTTTCCTCGGCAATGCGGGCAAACGAGGGGCCGACCACGACCCGGTCACCGTCGCCCAGCAAAACCACACTGGGAGTGATGTCACGGCCATCAACGTTCTTGATGAGCCGGGGGTTGCCATCGTCATCGAGTTGGGCAATTGACGAGTACGTGGTCCCGAGGTCGATGCCGACGGTTTGACCTTCAACGAAATTGGCGGCCATTCTCTGGATCCTTCGCGCAACAGCAGGAGAACCAATGAGGAAATCTGAACAGGTCGTAGCAAGCAAACAGCAGTCGATGGCCCTGATCGGCCAACGGATAGAGAGCCGGAAGCGGCTCCGGTCCATTGTGTCAATCCGCTGGAAGCGATTCAAGCACCTCGCCGGGAGCCGATCACCCTCTTCGGCCGACTTACCGTCTCCCCCCGGACTTCAGTTTCCGAGACGGCTCGGACGACCGGGGGGACCCCGGCGCCGTGCGTGTCCGAGGCGCTGGCCGGATGATCGGCGGTTCGAACTTCGCCTTCCGGATTTGCCGCAACGCCGCCTTCGCTTTCGGAGCCAACCCGAATTCGATCGACATCAACGGCGATGACCACCCGATGTCCTTCAACGGCAACGCGATGTCACCGAACTCGAAATCGCTCACCGAGACCGTTGACGCCAGGGCATTCTTGGCAAACGACCGCCAGGCCACATCGAATTGCCGGCGGTACACGTCGGTCAGCAATCGGCGATTGTCGATCTTGACACCAGCGGCAAAACCGCCGGTCATCTTGATCACCGGGTCGGTGGGAAAACGGATCTGCAGCGGCTGACCGCCCTTTCCGGTACGAGGCAACAACTTCAACCTCGCGGTGTGCTCGAGTGACAGATCGAAGACGGCCAGTGGATTCCAGTCCCCTTCAGCTCGGGTCGAGACGATCAGGCGGGCGCCGGGGATCAGGAACCGGAAGCCCATCGGGGCCTCGATCGCCGAGGCCGATTCGTCAGTCGGCACGATCGAGATTGGCCGGGTCAGTTCCAGTTCGCACCGCAACTCGGTCGTCGCCGGCATCGTGGCAATCGCGGGAATCACCTTCGACAGCTCGCCACGGTCCCCCAGTTTCCGCACCAGTTCCTCGGGGGTGTCGCGGACATCCACCCGGGCTACGCCACCGTCAATCAGCATCTGGGTCAGGGGATCGAGCAGCCCCGGCGCAAAACCGACCCGAAGGGTCTGTGTTCGAGGAATCCGTTTCACCAGGTCCTTGACCAGGATCATCTCCCGGGGTGAACGCGGAGCGGTCGACGGATCGGGTGCCGCCACGGTCATCCCGATCGCAATCGAGAGTCCGCTCTTCTCCACCGCCACCGCCTCTGGCCAGAGCCGCACGCGGGGCTGGTAGACCGGCAGCGGCCACAGGCTGCGGAACAGGTCCGAGGAATCTGCGAACTCGAGCCGTTGTTCCATCTCGGTGATCAGTGTCGGAACCAACTCGCGAATCTTCTCTTCGACGAGACCTCGCTGCTCGGACAGGCTCGTGACGATCGTCTCGTACACCCTCCGCCGCTTGGTGTCCTGGAACCCACCGGTGACCTCGATGGTCTCCGGACCGGCCACCTGGTATTGCTCGGGAGCGATCCGGAAACTCGACTCGACCAGCTTGAGTTTCAGCCGCCGTTTGGCCACCGACGGCTCGACAACAAAATCCAGCATGACGGGAGCGACCGGCTGCTGGTGTCCGACCAGGATGTGCGAGGCGCTGGTGGTGAACTTCAGTTCCCGCTCCTTCTCGAAGAAGACCTTCTGTCCGTTGATCTTCTTGTCATCAAGCTTGACCCTGTGAATCCGGGTCTGGCCGATGGTCACGGTGATGTTCTTCAACGCCATTCGCACGCTGATGGTCCCGTCGCTCCGGGTCGAGAGCCCTGCCGCATGGATCTCGCCGCGGTACGAAATGTCATCGAGAGTCGCCTCGTAGAACTTCTTGTCCGGCTTCTTGCGCTGTCTTCCGTCGTCTTCCTTGATGGACACCGAGTCGAGGGTTCCCGAGAGAATGTCTTCCGGGACCGCGGTGGGAATCGCAGCAGCAATCGCATCGAGTACCTCGGCCCCCACCCGCAAATAGGCCGCTCCGCCGATGTGAGCAACCGGAACGAAGGGAGCCAACGCGTCAGGCAACGGTGTGCCGCGGGATACCAGTTGGGCATCAGGAATCGGCTGACGGGGGTTCTTCAACCAGTTCTCCAGCAACTCACTGTCGTAAGCCTGCTGCCACACTCCGTGCGCCTCCGACTTCGGCTCGTCGTACCGCACTCGTCCGCCGGCCTTCTTCAGCGCCGCCACCATCTCGCGGGACCGTTCCGGGTAGACGATCCGATCCTGGGGACCGTGGAAGACCCAGATCGGCACGTTCTTCACCGCCGCGACTCGGGTCGTGTCTCCACCACCGGACACGGGCACCACCGCGGCCCAACGATCCGGATGGGCCATCGCCAGACTCCAGGCACCGTACCCCCCCATCGACCAGCCGGTCAAAATCTCTCGGCTGCGATCGACGGCGTAGTCCTTTTCGACCTGGTCGAGAATCTTCAGCGCGCGGGTGGCATCCGGAGACCCGGCCTGCCAGCGCTCCAGAAACCGGCGGCCTCGTGTCGTCTCGCACTGAGGAAATATCACGATGAAGGGGTAATCCGCCGATCGGGCTCGCACGTAGGGTCCCAGCCCAATCTGAACCGGCTTCACGCCATCACGACCACACTCATCGGCACCGTGCAGGTACAGAATCGTGGGATACCGTTTTTGCCTGTCGTAACCGGCCGGCAGAAATACCTGGTACTGATGAGTCCCCTGGTCATCCTCGTAGACCTTTTTCAGGAACCGGCCCTTCGGAGCCTCCTCAGACTGTTGGCGAGCCTGCAGAGGAGCCACACACAGGGCCAAGAGCCCCATGGCCAACCACCACCGTCTCGGGTCCAACAATTCACCGCGCATTCGAAAAGCACTCCACATGTCTCAACTCTCTCAGCTTCGACAGCCTGCCACGTGCCGGACATCAACAACCGGACACGTCCCACTCACTCCCCTGTAACCGGACCACGACACGCTGTCAACAAGACACCCTCGATCGGACCGGTCCCACAATTGAGACGGTCCGGATGGGGATTGTGGGACAGATTTGCGGGAAGACGAAACGCGAATCCGACCTAGACGTTTTGACGCTTAAGCCGACCTCGGGCCCGCGCCAGGGTGGGGCCGATCGAGTTCTCGGCCAGCCCCAGGACCTGGCTGATCTCGCTGTAACTTCGCCCCTCGAGATGGAACAACCGGACCACGCCGGCATCGCGTTCATCGAGGCCAGACAGCATCGCCTCGACCTCATCGGCGTCGTCGATGCGGCGTTCGTGAACCGGCTGTGAACCGGCCTGGTCGAGAGCGGCCTGATGAGCCGGCACGTGTCCCAGGGCCTCGGCTTTCCGCCGCCTGGCCATCTCGCGGACCACCACACGACGAGCGATCACCGCCAGATAGGTCGCCAAGGAACATTTGGCCCGAAATCGCCTCAATGCAGCGAAATCGTCAGCCAACAACGCCAGAAACACCTCCGCACACAGGTCGTCAACGTCGTCGTTCGACAATCGCACGCTGCGAGCGTGCGCAGTGTGATTGATCACGTGGACGAACAGTCCGATGAACCGATCCACGAAATCTCGCCACGCGCCGGGATGATGGTCCAGGCAACGTTCGAGCAGGCTGCGATCAACTTCGGTAAGTGCCAAGAGATTGCGCGCAAAGGTGAGTAAAAATCAGGCCCGATTTTGCCCCCCCACCCGCGCAAACTTTAGTCAGAGGCCAGACCTGAGGCAAGATGGGTCTCGATTCTGCCGAAACATAATTGTGGTGTCCGATGAAATTCCCGGACGATTCGACTCGATCCAGCCACTTGACACCCAGCCAGCGACCACATTACCATCTCGCAGTCACTCGAAAATTGACATTCCAACTGGTCACTTGAGCTGCAATTTTCCGCCTCTGCGTGGCATCTGCACGGAAATAAAGAGGAAATACCAATGACGCACGTCGTCGCCGAACCGTGTTTCAACTGCAAGTACACCGACTGTGTGGTCGTCTGTCCGGTCGAGTGTTTCTATGAAGGTGAATCGATGCTCTACATCCATCCGGATGAGTGCATCGACTGTGAGGCGTGCATCCCCGAATGCCCGGTGGAAGCAATCTTTATCGAAGACAATCTGCCGGCTGAATGGGAAGGTTTCACGCAGCTGAACGCGGACATGTGCAACGCCGACCCGCCGCTGCCGGTGCTTACCGAGAAAAAGGAACCGCTGGCCGATTCCTAGGCCCACGGGCGGTCGAGGTCGTCCTGCGGAGTGTGAGGGGTCATGATCGCCCCGGGGACCATCCGCACCGCCTCCGACCTGGTTCCGTCGCTGGAACGGTTCTGGCCCGTCTCGGCGACCGCTCTTGATCGGCTCGCGGAAAACTGGACCGCAGAGGACGGCGCCCCGGTCTACACGGTCAACGGACGTTATACGTCCCGCGGCTGGACCGAATGGACCCAGGGTTTCCAGTTCGGCTCATCTCTGCTGCAGTTCGATGCCACCGGAGAAGTCCGGTTCCTCGAGTCCGGCCGTGCCGACACGCTGGCCCACATGCCACCGCACCTGACTCACGTTGGCGTGCACGATCACGGTTTCAACAACGTCAGCACCTACGGGAATCTCTGGCGTTTGGCCCGGGAAAATCGCTTCGAAGCCACGGCGGCCGAGATCGACGGATGGGAACTGGCTCTGCAGATCAGTGGAGCTGTGCAGGCGATCCGCTGGACCCCCACAGCCGACGGCGACGGTTTCATCCACTCTTTCAACGGCCCGCACTCACTGTTTGCAGACACCATCCGCAGCCTCCGTTCACTGGCGCTGGCCCACCAGCTTGGTCACCGGTTGCTCGGTGAACACGACGAGCCAATCGGACTCCTCGAGCGATTGGTCCAGCACGCCCGCACCACCTCCCGTTACAACGTCTACCAGGGCACCGGACGCGACCGATACGACGTACGGGGTCGAGTGGCCCACGAAAGCCTCTTCAACACCAACGACGGACGCTACCGCTGCGCCTCGACGCAACAGGGCTATTCGCCATTCACCACCTGGACCCGTGGCCTGGCGTGGGTCATGCTCGGATACGCCGAATTGCTGGAGTTCCTCGAGACGGTCGACGATTCCGCACTCGAACCACTGGGAGGCCGCCGTGACATTGCGGGGATGATGCTCGAGGCGGCACAGGCCAGCTGCGACTTCTACATCGAGACAACTCCCTCCGACGGTATCCCGTACTGGGACACAGGGGCTCCCGGCCTGGCCGAGATGCCCGGTCACCGTGAGCAACCTGCCGATCCCCACAATGACCACGAACCGGTCGACAGTTCGGCCGCCGCGATCGCCTGCCAGGGATTGGTGCGGCTGGGCCGGGTACTGGAATCGACCGACCCTGTCGCCGCCCAACAGTACACCCTCGCGGGACTGACCACGCTGGCCACGCTGCTGGAATCTCCCTACCTCTCAACCGATCCCAACCACCAGGGCCTGCTGCTCCACGCCGTCTACCACCGGCCCAACAGCTGGGACCACGTGCCCAAGGATTCGAAGATCCCGCGGGGCGAGTCGTGCCTGTGGGGAGACTACCATCTCCGCGAGGCCGCCGTGTACGTCGGCCGACTGGCCCGGGGACAGGACCACTCGTTTTTCGGAGCCGAAGCCGGAGAGGCCTCATGAGCCAGACCGACAGTCGGGTGGCATTGATCACCGGCGGCGCGAGAGGCATCGGGCTGGGCATCGCCCGGTCGCTGGCTTCGGAAGGCTGGCGACTGGCACTGGGAGGTCGGCGGTCGGCCGAGAATGTCGCCGGTGTGATGCAGGAGTTCGAGCAGGACGGTGTCGAGGCGTGCTACTGCTGCGGCGATGTCGCAGCGGAGGACGATCGCGGACGAATCATCGAAGAGGTCCGAGAACGATTTGGGGCCCTGCACCTGTTGGTCAACAACGCCGGAATCACCTCCCCCGGCCGACGCGACATTCTCGAGGCCGACGAGGAATCTTTCGACCGGGTCCTGGGCGTCAATCTCAAGGGCCCCTTCTTTCTCACCCAGGCCTGCGCCTCCTGGATGATTGCCCAGCACGAGGACGACCCCGATTTCCGCGGCACCGTCATCAACATCTCGTCGATTTCCGGTGAAGTCGTGTCGGTCCACCGGGGCGACTACTGCCTGACAAAATCGGCCACCCGAATGGCCACGCGGTTGTGGGCCGTCCGAATGGCCCCTCACGGGGTCGCCGTCTACGAGGTTCAGCCGGGCATCATCCACAGCGACATGACCGCCGGCGTCACCGAGAAATACGACCGGTTGATCGCCGAGGGCCTGACGGTCGAACCGCGATGGGGCGAGCCCGAGGATGTCGGACGGGCTGTGGCCATGCTCGCTCGAGGTGACCTCACCTATGCCACTGGCCAGGTGCTGACCATCGACGGCGGCCTGCTGATCCGACGGCTGTGACTCATGCCTCCGGACTGTCAGCCACGTCGGGGATGTACTTGTTGAACAACTCGGCGTAGTCCTCTCGGACCGGGCTGAACACGTCGAGCACCCGCGCAGGACCGCCGACGGCGACCGCCTTGTGCGGCGTGTGGGGCGGGATCAGGAACATCTCGCCGGGCTCACACACCCGCACCTCGTCGCCGATCGTCAGTTCCACCCGTCCCTCCAGCAGGATCCCTCCCTGCTCGTGCGGATGATCGTGCAGGGGAACGACCGCCCCCTCGTCCATCTCCAGATAACTCAGCATCAGGTTCTCACCGTACGGTGTCCGCATCCGACAGCCGGGAACCACCTCCAACGGCTCGAGGTCCTGGATATTGATGTGGGGCATCGCCTGGGTTTCTCCTGAGAAAGGAAGCGTCAGTTCAAACCGGTTTCCAGCACCTTGTCGCGCCCGGCTACCAGCGCCGCAATCTTGGCGTCGGCGACGCTGCGTGGGAGCATCCAGAAGCCACAGTCGGGGTGGACCCACCGCACCCGTTCCTCACCAAGCACCTCGATCGCCCGCTCAATCCGTCCCGCCACCACGTCGACACTTTCGACCTCGTTGTCCTTGATGTCGATCACGCCGATTCCCAGGGCAATCTCCGGCTTCACCTCGCGGAAGACTTCCAGTTCGGCATCACCACGGCGAGCAAACTCCAGGACCAGGTGATCACATTCCAGCGCGTTGAAGAACGGCAGCAGCGACCGATAAGCCCCTTGCTGGACCGTCTGTCCCCCGTAGTTGCCGAAGCACAAATGCACGGCCCGTTCCGCGGACACTCCGGCAAGCACGCGGTTGATACCAGCAGCGGCCAACAGGGCATCCTCGGGCCGTCCCGGCACGTTCGCCTCGTCGACCTGGATCACCGCCGCATCGATTTCGGCCAGTTGCAGGCTCAACACCTCTCCCAATGCCATCACCAGAGGTTCGAGTCCTCCGTAATGCCCATCGAGCAGCGTGCGAGCAAGCATGTACGGACTGGTGACCGTGAATTTCAACGGCGCTGCCGCCAAGTCACGGACCTGCCGATACTCGTCGATCAGGTCCAGTCGTCCCGGTCCCAAGGGGCCACGAACAACCCCGGCCGGCTTGGACCGAAACCGGAAATCCGGCAACGACCGAAAGCGTGACAATTCCTCGCCGGTCAATTCGGTCGCCACACCTTCCAGCGGACCGACAAAGTGATCGATCATCCCGTTGGTCTCGGGATGGTTCACGTCGAAACGGCCCAGTTCGCCGTCACTGATCACGTCGAGACCGGCCAATTCCTGGGCCTTGAGCACCAGCATCGTCGCATCGTGAAGATGGCCCGCCGTGGGATAGGCCGGCAGCCAGTCGGGAACCGGGTAGCTGCCGACAACGGTGGTCCGAATCGAAGCGGTCATTGCCCCATCATAACCACCCAGGCGCCCCGGCGGCAGCAGCCGTTGACGATGACCGCTTCAGTTGTCCGATCGCCATACGGTCGACCGGACAAACTGCTCAACATCCAGTTCGAAGCCGACACCCAGTGGAGCCTGCTGCAAGCTGGCCAACGACACCCGACCGCCGCGGACCGACAGGGTCGGCCATCCGTTGTGGCTGCGGTGATACAGGTCGCCGTGGGATTCCAGCACCTGTTCGCCCACCCGATCGGGAAACGCAGAGAGCCCGGCAAAGTAATGGTGCCCGTTCCGCTCGATGCTCGACACACCCAGCGAACTGGCCACCACCAGGTCCTGCATCAACGCCACCGGCCCGATGTTGGCCAGGTCCTCGCCGCTCATGATGTACTCGGGAGATCCGGCCGTCGCCGGCTGACGATTCAACCACGCGACCAGGCAGGCGTTGATCACTCCCCGAAAGACCCCCTTGCAGTTCTTGTGGCTGGTGCCGTGGTAACCCAGTGCCAGTGCCCGCACCAGGCTGTCAGCCTCGGCATCGGATTCATCGATGATCATGGGCGGCCGGTCGCTCCACCCGGCCAATCCGTCCTCGCCGCCCATCACCGTGGGATCCAGCGCCACGTCTCGGTGGAAGGGTTGCTCGACAAACATCAAGTGAGACAGGAAGTTTCTCGGTTCACCTCGGTCCACCAGGCGTTCCCAGTACCCGCGAAAGGCAGCCGGGTCACGAAACTGCTCGTTGCCGTCCAGCGTGAACCCGAACCCCACAACATCGGTCGTTTCGACCAGTGCGGCAATATCGCCCAGACGTTCGAGATCGGATTCGAGATCGCCGTTGACCTTGATCTTGAGATGGCACAGGCCGTAATCGGACAGGCACGCCGCCAGCGACTGGGGCAGGCCGTCGTCGAGCCGATCCCCGTCGGCAATCTCGGAATCGGAGAGCGGATCGGCCATTCCGACCGTGTGACGGGCAATCACCTCCCGGGCGGGGTTTCCTGGCAACAACTCGGCGACCGAACACCCTTCGAGCCGGCTGTCACATTCCCCCAGCCGGATTCCCAGCCCCTCGCTTCGCAACAATTCGAACCAGTTCGTCCCGCGTGCCCGGGCGAACGCCTCGAGCACGGCACGTTCCACCAGTGTCATGCCGAAGTTGACCAGCAACGGCGGCCACTGCCGCTCTCGGCCCCAGCCGGCCTGACGCTCGTAAAGTTCACGCCACAGGTCAAATGGCGTCTCGGCCCGACAGCCCTCGGCCAACCCGACGGCCACTTCGATCGTCGTCAACATCTCGTCAACTTCGGTCTGCAGCGGTGTCTCGGGGACCTTCGTGAACCACTTGGGCGGCAGGTGATCGGCAGCGATGCCGGTAGCGGGTCGTCCGTCAACCAGGACGTGAACGCGGACAAAGGCGTGGGGAGCCTCGGTCATCGTCGCAATGCCATAACGAAACGGCAGCCGGGTCTCCAGGTCGACCAGGTGAATGTCGCCGCCCAGCACCTCGATGGTCATCGCCAGCCGCTCCTCATCACACCACGGGACTCCACCACGGCGTCGCTCCCAGGTCGGCCATGACAACCCCGGCGGCATTGTACCCGCACAGGCCCGTGATGTTGCCGCCCGGATGACACGATCCACCACACAGGTAAAGCCCCTCGATTCCGGACCGGTAGTGTCCGGCCCCGGGAAACGGCCGGTGGAAACCAACCTGGTCATTAGCAAACGCCCCCACCAGCAGATCCCCCTCCCGCATGTTCGGCAGACTGCGAACGGTGTCTCGTGGCGTTCGAACAAACCAGTCGATCACCGATTCGGCGAGATTGGGAGCGGAGGAGGTCCACGCGTCCAGCATCGCTCGGCCGTGCTCTCGTCCCACCCGATCCCAGCTATCCGGATCACCTCCCAGCCGATACGGCAGTTTCTCCCACATGAAGGCGGTGTGACATCCCGGTGGAGCCTGCGTGGAGTCAAATCGTGTCGGCACCGCGCCCCACATCACCGTAGACGGCATCGCTCCCTGCTGGTGCGCACCGAGGATCTCGTCGAACTGCCTATCGTGCCCCAGGCCCAGGATCGTCATGAATGCCTGTTCCAGGTCCGAGTCGTCCGTGGTGGCCTGGTACGACGGGGGCTCAGAAAGAGCCAGGTTCAGGGCGAACAGCGGAGCCACCAGGTTGTACTCGAACCGCTCGGCCCGATCCCGAATCGCAGCGTCCACGTGATCGGCATCGGTCAACTCCAGCAGTGTTTGCTGCGGATTGAGTCCGGAGACAACAAAATCAACCCCCTCGATCCGTCGGCCATCTTCCAGAGCGAGTCCCGTGGCGCGATCCCGCTCGACCAGGATCCCGGCGATCTCGACACCGCACAGCACCTCCCCCCCATGTTCGACGATGTCGGCAACCAGGGCCTCGGCCAGTCTCGCCGAACCCCCAACGCACATCTGGGCCTTGTGTCGGCCGGCCAACAGGGCAGGGACCGAGTGTCCGAATCCCGACAATCGCAAGTCGACCTCGCGGAGCCCGTTGAAGAACAGCAACCCGGCCCGGACCGCCGGATCCTCAAATTCGCTGCGGACGAACTCCAGCGGGGAACTGGCCGAGACCTCCAGCAGCAGCCGGCCCTCGGCAGTCCGTTCCAATCGCTCGCGGCGGAGTTCCGGTGGCAGCGGCGGAGAACTGGCCTCCGGCACCAGCAGCCGGTCGACAATCGGCTCGAACCGCTCGATCCATCCTGCCAGCACCTTCGCATCGCGGGACGAGATAGCGGCCACCGATTCGAGTGTTCGGTCGAGATCCCTCCACCACTTCAACACCCGCCCGTCCGGGCAAATCATCGCCACGTTGAGTTCCGGCTCGATGTAGCTGGCCCCGTGACGTTCCAGTTCCAGATCGAGATACCACGGCATCGCCGTGATCGCTCGATGGAAGAACGAGTGCGTGTTGTGCAGAAAACCCGGGTGTCGAGGATTTTCGACCGTCGCCAAGCCCCCTCCGGGAATCTCGGCCCGGTCGACCGACAACACGCTGAGACCGGCGCGGCAGAGATAGGCCTGCAGGACCAGCGCGTTGTGGCCGGTGCCCAGCACAATCCCGTCCGGGCGTCCGATCATCGCGTCTTCTGGTCACGTTGCCACGCGGCCATCTCGGTTGTCACCAGCAACGCCATCGCGCCACCGCGGTCGTCGGCCCCCAGGATCGCGGGGCGATCCAGGTAAGCCCGCAGGTCCTTCTGTTTGCCTGTCCCGGTGCAGACATCCACCAGGGTCGCGTCGGCGGCAATCCGCGACTTGATGGCCGGCCACGCCCGATCCACAACCGGACCGAATCTCTTCCTGTCCAACCACCCGCGTCGGATCCCACGGATGATCGAATAGGTGATCATGCAGGTGCTGGTGAATTCCCTGTAGCTGCCCGGATGATTGACCACCTGGTGCCAGGTCCCGGTGGGATCCTGGTGCTTGAGCAGGGCGGCCAGGTGGGCCCGGTGAGCGGCCAGGATCGGTTTGCGCTCCGGAGCCGACTTCGGCAGGTGGCTCAAACACCAGGCCAGCCCCAGAGCCGGAAAACCGTTGCCGCGGCCCCAGGGTGCGGGGTCCAACGGGGAATGGGCGTGAAGACCATCGGAACGGAGGTTGGTCCTGAGCATGAACGTCATGTGACGCAGGGCCATCCGCGTGTACTGGCGATTCCCCGTCAACGCGCCGGTTTCGACCAGAATCGGACAGGCCATGAACACAGAATCGCTCATCTCAACATGCCCGGGCATCGCCTCCCGCAACTGCCCCCGCTTGTCAAAGGCCAGATCGGCAGCGTTCTTGGCGAGTTTCCTGTAAATCGGCTTGCCGGTGACCCGAGCCAGTTCCGAAAAGACGAGATGACCGGAGTGATTGCTGCCGAAGATCCGGCCCGGTGGCACCGTCGGTTTCTTGCCCTCGACGTAGGGCCTCACGATCCGCTCGACGTCGGCCAAATGAGTGGGATCGTCGATGAGCTTCCCGAGACGAACCCGGCCGACCAGGGCCAGCGCCGGGATGTAGGCGACAGTCCCCAGTTGATGGCCGTACCGCTTGGCCAGTTGACCGGCAATCTGGATCGGGGTGCGGTCCAGGCGTTGCTGGAGTTCACGTCGGGCTGGTGACGGGCCCGTGAAACCCGACTCGAGAATTTTGGCCAGGCGGGCAGGCACCTGTCTCGGATCACCACGCAACCGCAGGGCCGGAACTGGCCCGGTGTCACAGGGACTGTGCCGGGGCAAGGCGGCGGCAAGGCCCTCGCCGGACTCCAGGTCCGGGCCAAGTTTGAACAGGGGCCTCATGGCATCCAGCCCGGTCCTCGGGACCGACAACGACGAAGAACCGTCACCGATCTCGATGACCAGGTCGGGAGCCGAGATGCCGATCCACCGCCAGAGATAATGCGCCTCGGGATTCTTCGGATCCCCGTAGGCTGTCCCGTTCGGAGGAAAAGTCTTTGCGGGAATGCCACCGGAGAGGTTGCTGTCACCCCGCCCCGCAGACCAGCCGTCGGGATTGACCACCGGCACGGCCGACAACAGAAACCTCTTCCGGAACCCGACGGCCTCCCGGGACTTGTAGAACCACTCGAGCGTCGCCCCCACCGACACCTCCGGATTGGCCGCCCCGCCAAAATTGACCAGCAACACGCGGGTCTTGTTCGACCCCAGCACCAGGTCCTCGTCGGTCACCAGCGCCGGGATCGATGTCCCCTTCCGGGTCACTCCGATGTCGAGCCGCTTCAGCGGCCCCACCCGCATCCCCTCGACCAGTTTCCCGATCTTCGTATTCGCCTCCCCGGCCCACACCAACGACGGCACAAGCAGGACCAACCCGATCCCGGCAACCGACCACTTCATCACGCACCCCTCTCTTGTCTCTCTATTCCCGGCTCTCGGTGTCCAGGCCCATTTCCAGTCCCAGCCGCTGCAGGTACACCCGGCTTCCCTCCAGGAATTCCCACACGTCCCGGCTCGGAGCCACTTCGAACAACACCGGCCCCTCGAAACCCGCCCCATCGCCCATCGCCCCCATGGCCTCGATCACCCCAGCCCAGTCGACCTCGCCATCGGCCACGGCTGGCCACGGCTGGCCGTTCCGGCGTTGCTTGACGTGAACCATCGACACGGCTTCGGGATCCAGTTCGGCCGTGACCTTTGCCGGATCGGGATGCCCCGGGGCCATCAGCAGGTTGCAGGGATCAAAACAGATCTTCAACCACTGTCCGTCCTCGCCCGCATCATCCCTGGCCCGGGCAAACACCTCGCTGAACCACTCCCAGTTCTCACGAGCGTGCTCGATCGACAACATGCCACCTACGTCACGGACCCGCTCGAAAAGTCGGCCGACCGTCGCGGCCGCGTCGACGGTGTCGACACGCGAATGGTCGGTGGTGAGATCGACCAACCTCAGGTGAGGTGGACCAGCCTGAGCCAGCCGCCCGATCGATGTCCGGCCAGCCGAGAACACGACATCGTCGCCTGTGGTCGCGGGATCGAAACAGGGATAACCCAGTGCCAGGTCCCAACACACACCCGGACAGGACTCTGCCAGCGATCCCAGGCGATCCGGATCGGGAACCAGTTCGCCGGAACTCTCGCCGTCGCCCAGGCAGCCCTGGCGAAGTTCAATCACCGAGAAGCCGCAGGCGGTGGCCCGGCCAATCAACGAGGCCAACGACTCGCCCGCGTCGAGTTGGCTCTTGAAGCAGTTGCTGACGATTCCGGCCCGCATGCTCGCCATGGTAACGCCCGTTCGGCACCGCGACCAATCCCCCGATGCAACGAGCCTTCCGCTGGCTGTCCGCTTGCGGCATGATGGTCCGGCCCATCGAGCAGCAGGAAACCGGCAGAAGAAGTCCGGGTCGGGAATGAACCAGAAATCGACATCGATCGAAACGGTGTTGGGCGAACTGAATCCGCCACAACGGGAGGCCGCCTGCCACGGCCCCTCGCCGTTGCTGATCGTCGCCGGAGCCGGAACGGGCAAGACCACCACCCTGGCCCACCGCGTGGCCTGGCTGATCCACGAAGGAACCGACCCGTCAAGGATTCTGTTGCTGACATTCACCCGCCGGGCGTCGGCCGAGATGCTACGACGGGTCGAAGCGATCCTGAGACAACTCGAGGGTGGCCGCGGAGGGACCGCCCCGGGATCCACACGGGTCTGGGGCGGCACGTTCCACTCGATCGCCACTCGGCTGCTGAGACGTTTCGGGCGGATGATCGAACTGCCATCGGAATTCTCGATCCTCGATCGAGGGGACTCCGAAGACCTGATGGCCTCGTTGAGAAATGAACTGGGACTGGGAGAAACGGGTCGACGGTTTCCCAAGAAGGGAACCTGCGCGGCCATCTACAGCCGGGTCGTCAACACGCAGACAAGCCTCAGAGAGGTGATCGAGCACGCCTTCCCCTGGTGTGCCGAGGATCTCGACGGGCTGGGCGAACTGTTCGCTGCGTACGTGGATCGTAAGGAGGTTCAGCACTGCCTGGACTTCGACGACCTGCTGGTCTTCTGGGAAGCACTGCTGGACGACCCCGGTGCCGGACCGGCAGTGCGAAAATTGTTCGACTGCGTGCTGGTTGACGAATACCAGGACACCAACCGGCTGCAGAGCCGCCTGCTGAAGGGACTCTGCCCCGACGGCGTGGGGCTGACGGCCGTTGGAGACGACGCCCAGTCGATTTACTCGTTCCGGGCAGCCACCATCCGCAACATCCTCGATTTCCCCGAAGAGCATCCCGGCACCACCGTCGTGCCACTCGAGCAAAACTACCGCAGCACCCAGCCGATTCTCGAGGCCACCAACCGCGTGATTGCCCAGGCCAGCCAGCGACACACCAAGACGCTGTGGTCGGACCGGACCACCGGCGAACGTCCGGTGCTGGTCAACTGCACTGACGAGGACGAACAGAGCGACTTCGTGGTCGAGGAGGTGCTGGCCAGACGGGAAGAAGGAGTGGCGTTGAAGGACCAGGCTGTGCTCTTCCGCGCCTCGCACCACAGCCTGGCGTTGGAGGTCGAACTGGCCCAGAGAAACGTACCGTTCCACAAGTACGGTGGGCTGAGATTCCTCGAAACCGCCCACATCAAGGACCTGCTCGCATTTCTGAAACTCGTCGACAACCCCCGTGACGGCGTGGCCGCCACCCGGATGCTGCTGTTGCTGCCGGGGATCGGGCCGGTACGGGCCGGCAGGATGGTCGAAGCCCTCCTGGAGGCCGGGGGCCAGCTCTCGGCCTGGAACGACATCAAGCCACCTCCACCGTCCACGGAGATCTGGCCAAGCCTGATGACTCTCCTGAAACGGCTCGCCGGTGACGACCGAGCCGAACAGAATGTTTCGGCCGAACTGCACCAGGTTCGGCAGTTCTACACGCCTCTGCTCGAGTCTCGCTACGACCACGCCGCCGCCCGCCTCCGTGACCTCGAACAACTCGAACAACTCGCCACCCGTTACAACGACCGCAGCCGGTTCCTGGCCGAAATCACGCTCGACCCCCCCTCCTCCACCCAGGACTTCGCCGGCGAACCGATTCTCGACGACGACTTCCTGGTTCTGTCAACGATCCATTCGGCCAAGGGGCTCGAATGGGACAGCGTGTTCGTGATCCATGCCGCCGACGGCAACATCCCCTCCGACATGGCGACCGGGGACGACGAGGAGATCGAGGAGGAGCGACGGCTGTTGTACGTGGCAATGACCCGAGCGAAGAACCGGCTGTTTGTCTGCTACCCGCAGAGGTATTACTTCCGAGGTCGTCGCCGCAGCGACGCCCACGGGTTCTCCCAACTCAGCCGTTTCCTCACCGAGGACGTGCTGGAATGCTGCCAGCGACGGACAGCACGGCCCCTGGAGAGCGACGAGGCCGACGACGACAGCTTCACGGCCGACGTGACCGCCGCCGAGATCCGGCGTAGAATCAAGGACCTCTGGTAGCCCATTCGCCTGTTCCCTTCTCGACGTTGCCGTGATCACCAGTTTCTTCCATTCTCCGCCGTCCCCCGGTTGTCGCCTCCTGTTGACGATGGGGCTTCTGGTGACACTGCCGGGGGGCCCGAGACTCGAGGCCGCCGGGGTCGTAACGCACCGGTCCAAGAACTTCATCCTGCACACCGATGACGGTCCGGACCGCGCCAAGAAACTGCTCGAACAACTCGAGCGGATGCTCGGAATCGTCTCGACGTACTGGCGTCGGCCCAATCGTCACGTGATCGAGTGCTGCGTGGTCAAGGACCTGGAGAACTGGCCTGGTGGAAAGCTTCCCCCGCTGGCGGTGAAGAAGATCCGCTCCGGCAGCGGCGTCACCATCACCGTCAAACGGATGCAGGGCAACGCGTTCTTCGCCAAGAGCATCGTGTACGCGGTGGCCGACACCGCGACCACCCAGCACGAAGCTGTCCACGCCTACTGCCACCAGATGTTCGGATCGTCAGGTCCGGTCTGGTACAGCGAGGGAATGGCCGAAATGGGACGGTACTGGGCCAACGACGGGGACCGCAGCGTACAGGCCGACCGCGGCCCCATCCGTTACCTGCGGTCGATCAAGCCCCCGCCCCTCAAGACCCTGACCCGAACCGGCGAAACATCCGACGGGTGGCAACAATACGCACAACGGTGGGCACTGTGTCACCTGCTGGCCAACAACCCGAATTACGGACAGAGATTTCGCACACTGGGATTTTCTCTGCTCGGACAACGGCCCGGGGCCAGCTACCTGGCGTTTTTCGGGACAATGAATCGTGAGATCGAGTTCGAGTACAAGGTCTTCCTGAGAAACCTCGAAAACGGGTACCGGGTTGACCTGTGCCACTGGGACTGGAAGTCGCGGTTCCGGCGACATCGAGAGGGACGGACGGTGAAGGTGAAGATCGAAGCCGGACGTGGCTGGCAGGCCAGCCGGATCGCCGTCCAGGCCGACCGGACCTACAAGGTGACCGCCACCGGCCAATGGCAAACCGAAGCCGACGCTGAGCCGGTTGACGCGGACGGAGATGGCAAGGGGGTCGGGCGGTTGCAGGCGGTCATCTGGAGCGACTACCAGTTGACCCGGGCTGTCGAACTGGGCACCGAAGCCACGTTCAAGCCGGACCGGGACGGCAAGCTGTTCTTCCGCTGTGGCGATGCCTGGGGTCGGTTGCACGACAACACCGGACGCATCACTGCCAGCGTGAAACTCGAGCCCCGCTGAGCCAAACGGCACCGGCCACCCTCGGCGTGCCCGTCCCAACACCAGGCTCCGGATTCGGCTGGTGAGTTATTTTCCGATTTTTTCTCTCATTCGGGTTTTTCCATTTGCCAACCCAATTCCATCTCACTACAGTCCTCTTTGTGGGTTTCACGCCCACTGCTCTTTTATAACTTGGTTGCATGTGGGTTTTCTGCCCATTATGCTGGATGCGACCTGCGGAGCGGGTCGGCGGCAAGGACACCGTCCGGCCCGACTGCACTCCGCACCATCTCACCCCAGCCACTGGCCGATGCCTCCCCAGACCTTCATCACCGGCGAATTGCGACGGACCGTCGACGAACGGTTCCGCGTTTCATTGCCGGCGGAGATGGCCGAGGCGGTCACGGATGACAACGGCCAGACAATCATCTCGAAGGAACGATTTGGTTGTGTGAGCCTCTGGCGGGCTGCCGACTGGCAGGAACGGATTGACGCCGGTGTGGCCCTGATCCACCAGAAGATCGAGGCAGGGAGGATGGAGAATCGTTACGGGGAAGTGCAGCGGCTGGGACGCCTGCTGTCGACCCGGCATCAGACGGTCCGATTGGCGAACCGATCAAGACTGCTGGTGCCCGACGAATTTCGGTCGTTTCTCGGAATCGGTCCCAACCAGGACGTGATGCTGGTCGGGGCGGTGATCTGCGTGGAGATCTGGAATGTCGACGCGTGGATCGAGACGCTGCGAGAGGACATGCCCGAGTTCGGGCCCCTGTTCCTGCAGTTGACCGAGTGATGATCGGCCCGAGGTTTCGCCTCCTCACTCGACTCGGCAGAAAATCTACCCCGGGCATGCCCGGTCACGGATGTGGAAAGAGGTCGTCGTTCACTCAGTCAGTCAGCAGGTGAACAAACCAGGGACGGTCCTCAGGCACGGATGCCGCTTCTTCTTTTCCCCCCGACGACCGGGCATGTTTTCATTTGCGTGCCCGGCACCCACAACCGGTCAGGCAAACCCCAACGATCACACCGAAAATGCCACATTCGCCGCCTCGATTGCCTGTACGGGCACCGCTTCGGCTTCTCGTCAACTTACTGATTGACCATCCGAAAACAGAGGGCCTATACTTCTGGTGTTGTCTGGACCAGCAGACACGTTCTGTGAAAAACGTGCTGGACAGCCTGATGAGCGGGTATGCCTCATGACGACAATCAGCAAGATTCTCTGTGTCTTCGTCCTCACGGTCAGCCTCGGTTTCCTCGGTGTCGCCGCAGTGACATCCGTCGGGGGAGCCAACTGGCAGGTCGAACGCGACGAGGTCACCGGGGATTACTCGTTCGAGTCAACCACCAGTGAAGCCACGGGCACCACGTACAGCGTGAAAGCCCGTCGAGGCGATCGGCAATTGGTCCAGGGCGCCAAGAGCCTCGCCGCCGCGGTCATCTCCGCCCGCAAGGACATGGTCACTCAGCAAAACGCCCAGATCACCAAACTCCAGGAAGAGACCCAGGCAGCCGAAACCGAAATGGCAGCCTGGCAGGGCACGGTTTCGGTCGACGAAGCGGCAATGACCGCCCGATGCGATGAACTCGCACAGGAACTGGCCACACTCAACCAGCAGATTGACGGGATCTCAAAAAAGAACATCGCCAAGGTCGAAAAGACCCAAGGAACCCTGCGAAAGAACGAAGCACGTCGTGAGGAGGTCTACCGGCTGCTGGCCCAGTTCGACGAAATCCAGACCGACCTCTTCCAGATCAACGAACAACAGAAGCGGCTCCGCGACCTGCTGACCCGCAAGCGTGGTATCGTCAACCGACTCAAGAGGCGACAGGTGCAACTGGTCCGATCCGGAGCCCGCGGCCAATACGAGGACGCCCCGAACTCTCCTCCGGCCAAGACAGCACCGCAGTCCACCAAGAAGACCAAGCTCTAAGATTTCCCCTCGAGACACACGAACCTGACCCAGTCCCGTCGCCTGTCGACGGGCGGAGAGAGATCATGACCTTCATTGGCAAGATGCTCATCGTCGTGCAACTCGTCCTGAGTCTCCTGTTCATGGCTTTTGCCGGAGCGGTATTCACCGTCGAGCAGAACTGGAAGCAACAGTTCACCGACAAGGACCAGGACCTGAAGACCGAACAGGACTTCCACAAGTCGACACAGAACAAGTTCAACGAATACAAGAACGTCAAGTCGGCCAAGATCGCCGAACTCGACACGCTCTCCAAGAAGCGGTTGTCGGACTTCACCCGCGAAAAGAACCGCGCCGACAACCTGCAGCAGCAGCTCAACAACCTCAAGACCGCCCACGACACGCAACGGACGGTCGCCAAGTTGGAGGGTGACGAAGCCAAGTTCCGTCGCGACGAAGCCATCGAACAGCGGCAGGTCAACAAGGCATTGCACGAGAACCTGGTCGATTCGGTCCGAACCAACCGGGGCCTGGAGGACATCGTCTTTGACCTGAGGCTGCAATTGGGCGACAGACAACAGCGTCACCTTGTGGTTCTCGATGAACTGAAAACCGCTCGGCTCCAGGCCCGCCGCAAGGGTGGCGGACTGGGCGCGCTGCCCAGCGAAGACATCCAGCCTCCCCCGCCGCTCAGCGGCAAAGTGGTTTCCTCTCGCTACGGCATCAGCAACCGCATTCTCTACGTCGAGGTCTCGGTTGGTAGCGACGATGGCATCAAGGAAGGCCAGCTGCTGACCATCTTCCGGCCTGGCGACGGGGCGGCTCAGAAGACGAAGTACCTCGGACAAGTCCGAATTATCCATGTCTTTCCCGACAAGGCCGTCGGCACTGTTCGGGAAAAGGCCAAGAACGGCGTGATTACGAAGGGCGACAATGTCACCTCGAAACTCTAGCAAGCCCAGCCCTGACGTTTTCGTCAGCCTGTTGTTCGTCTCGGTCGCCTCGCTGATCGCCGGGATCAGCCTCCTGGCGCTGGAACTGAGGAACTACGGGTGGGAACTGGCCCCGTAACCGGGTTCACCGCAACCACGGCCGGCTCGCCAACAGCATCCCGCATCGATACGATGTGGCCTCCGATCGTTCTTTCGGAGACCATCCGATGCGTTGTTGCCCGCCTGCCACTCGTCTTGCTGTCGTAACCCTCGCCACGATCGCCATCGCGCTCTCGTCGGCCACTTCTCTTCGGCTCGAGGCCGCCCCACCGGCCACGGTACGTCTGGACCGTACGGTCTCGCCGCCCGAATGGGCGTTGCTCGAGCGACAACTGCTGGTGGCCAACACCGCGGCGTGCCGCGAGTACTTTGGCAGGTACTTTGACGAACGGGGTTATCTGCTGTGCGTGGAACGCTGGGGGGGAGACGATGGGCCCGATGACGCCATCGAGAACTGCAACGACTGGCCGATCCTCCACGCCCTGGGCGCCAACAACGTCATTCTGCAGATGTACAAGAAGGCCTGGGAAGGACACCTGAGACAGTACACCCTGGCCAAGACCGTTGAGGTGCCCTTTGCCCGTGACGGGATGTACTACAAGGAATTTCCCGTCACCTTCGACTGGGTGCACAACGGTGAAGGGCTGACCGTCTTCAATCTCCAGGGGCTCTCCGACCCCAACGACATCCGCTTCGGACATCGTGTCCGCCGCTTCGCCGGGTTCTATCTCAACGAAGATCCTGGCGCCCCCAACTACGACCCCAAGCACAAGATCATCCGCAGTCTCTTCAACGGCAGCCGCGGGCCGCTGATGCGCAAGGCGACCGGGCTCGACTGGGCGGGAGATCCGATCGAGATCGCCAACCGCTTCAGCCTGGGACACGGCGAGCGAAGCTACCAGGAGATGGTCGACCACTTCAAAGACTACAACGACATCGTGGGCGATCACCCCCAGAACCTGCTGGCCACCTCGCTGGCATTGAACGCCTTCATGCTGACCGGCCAGGCCAAGTACCGCGACTGGCTGTTTGAGTACGTTGACGCCTGGCGAAAGCGGACGATGGACAACAACGGCATCATCCCCACCAACATCGGACTCGACGGCACCATCGGCGGAGCCACCGATGGAAAGTGGTACGGCGGCGTCTACGGCTGGGCTTTCACGGTGGTGGTCCCGCAGACGGGAGCACTGGCCCACCGCAACACCCACTACCTGGGCCACACCGGCTTCACCAACGCGTACCTGCTTTCCGGAGACGACAAGTACCTCGACGTCTGGCGGCAACAGATCAAGGCGATCAACGCCCAATCGAAAGTGATCGACGGCAAGCGAATGACTCCCCGGATGTACGGTGACAAGGGCTGGTACAACTTCACCCCCTCCCCGTACTCCTCCGGCGGCTTCGAGACCTGGTACCACTCGATGAAAGACTCGGACCGGTCGCTCTTCGGCGGAAACGGCTGGGTCTCCTACCTCGACGGCAAGAATCCCGGTTACCCATCCGCGGCTCTACGGGGAGATCTCGAACGCATTCGCAGCCGGGTGGCTGGATCGCGAGCCGACACGACCACTCCGGACACCCGCCTGGCCGACGATCCGATGAAGTTCAATCCCGCCAGCGTCTCCTCCCTGATCCAGTTGATGCTTGGAGGAATCCATCCCGGACACCGGGGGCAGGCCCTGCACGCCCGCGTCCGTTACTTCGATCCTGTCACCCGCCGCGCCGGGATCCCGGATGGCGTCGCCGCTTTGGTCGAAAAAATGGACCACTCTTCCGTCACGCTCTCCCTGGTCAACACCGACCAGCTCAACACCCGCACCGTGGTGATCCAGGCCGGTGGCTATGCCGAACACCAGTTCACCGGACTGACCCGGGGTGACGACTCAGTCGAGTTGGACAGTGACACTCTGAGGGTTCAACTGGCTCCCGGAGCCGGTGGCCGACTGGTGCTGGCCATGAAGCGGTACACGAACCCTCCCACCATGCGGTTCCCCTGGGATCGGGACTGATCTGGACGGCATCGGCGTGATCCACTATCACCCCGCCTCCACTCTCACTCCTCTCCCCACTCTCTCGTCGCGAACCATCGGGCCCGTCCATTGCGTCGGTCTCGCGGGTCCGCCCGATCGATTCGATGCGCAACCGCCTGGCGTTGATCCTGCCCACCTACGCAGCGCTTTACGCGCTGTGCTTCGTGGCCGCATTCCTGTTGCGGTTCGACTTCCGACCGCCGCAGATCTACCAGCACGTCATCGTGCTGGGGATGCCGGTGGTGCTGGGAGTAAAATTCGTCATCTGCCTGGCCACCGGTGAGTGGCGCAGGACCTACCGCTACACAACCGTCGCCGACCTGTTCAATCTGCTCGGAGGTGGTGTGGTCGCCGCGGCCATCACCTACGTGCTGCTGCTGCCCGTCCTGGGGACACTCCCCCTGCCCCGCACCGTCCTGTTGATCGACGCGATGCTCTCGATCCTGGCCGTCGGGCTCCTGCGGGTCGGAATCCGAGTGGTCAGCGAGGGCGCGGTTCGAGCCGGCCACGAGCAAAGAGCCCTGATCCTGGGTGCCGGTCCCGACGCGGTGGCTATCGCACGGGGTCTCGGGTCAACAAGCCGGCCGGTTCGGGTCGTCGGATTCGTCGACCATTCCCCCGACAGTCGCAACACCCTGATCGCCGGCGTCCCCGTCTTCCCGTTGTCCGAGGCCGGCGTGCTGGCCACCGACTGGACACGCCTGGCCCGCAAGCGGCGAGCCGACTTCGTGCTGATTCCCAGCACCGTCGCCGGCGACGTGGTCCGCGAGTTGATCCGCCTTTTCGCCGGCACCAGCGTCCGTGTCCAGGTGGTCCCAACAGCCGACAGCCTCCTGACGTGTCGCAAACAGCTGGCCGTTCGGGATGTCACCATTGCCGACCTGTTACGACGTGAACCCGCAGAACTTGACCGCGAGGCCATTCGTGAGCTTGTCGCCGGACAACGGGTGCTGGTCACCGGAGCCGCCGGCAGCATCGGTTCGGAACTGTGCCGACAGATCGCCGCACTGGCCCCCGAGTCACTGGTACTGGTCGATCACTCCGAAACCGGAATCTTCCACATCGAAGCCGAACTCGCCGGCGGCCCGGTGCCTCTGCATCCAGTCGTTGCCAGCGTCGTCGACAGAGACGTGATGAGCCGCGTGATGGTCGAACACCGTCCGCAACTGGTGTTTCATGCCGCAGCCTACAAGCACGTGCCGCTGATGGAATCGAATCCCCAGCAGGCGATCGCCAACAACATCGGTGGCACCAAGACGATGGTCGACCTGGCCGACACGTTCGGCGTCGACGGGTTCGTACTGATCTCAACGGACAAGGCTGTCGACCCCTCCAGTATCATGGGGGCCACCAAGCTCGTCTCGGAGAAATATCTCCAGTCGATCACCTCCGGCTCGACGACACGAATGATGATCGTCCGCTTCGGCAACGTCCTCGACTCGGCCGGCAGCGTCGTCCCCACCTTCCGCTCACAGATCACTGCCGGAGGCCCGGTCACCGTCACGCACCCCGACATGGAACGGTTCTTCATGACCATTCCCGAGGCAGTGCAACTGGTTCTCCAAGCCGGAGCCATCGGCGAATCGGGTGACGTGCTGATCCTCGAGATGGGTCAACCGGTCAAGATCGTGGATCTCGCACGCGACATGATTGAGCTCTCGGGACTGAAGTACCCCGACGACATCGACATCGTCTTCACCGGGATCCGTCCCGGGGAAAAACTGACCGAGACGCTCTTCTACGACCAGGAACTTGGTGCCCGCAAGGTCCACGAACAGATCTACCGCGCACCTGGCTCGATACCGACTCGACAGCACATGGCCGACGAGTTGGCTCGCCTCGAACGCTCACTGAATGGCTCGCGAGCCGAAGCCATCGAAGCTCTGGAAAATGTCGTCCGGGGCCTGGTCGTCGGAGAGGATCCGACCCGCTCGCTCCGCTCGGCCGCCTGAATCGCAAGCGGATCGAGATGGACAGCTGAAGCGGGCGGGCGTATGAAGAAGGGAGTTCCGTGCCCGTGCGTCTCGCTCTCCGGGAATCAATTCCATGTCCCTGACTCGCCGCCAATTGCTCACCACGGCTGCAGCAACAGCCACCTCAGCAGCCATCTCCTCAGCCGCTGACACTCCCCAATCGACGCCGTCCGCCCCCCCCTTTCGCTTCTGCCTGAACACCAGCACAATCCGCGGACAGAAACTGACCCTGCTCCAGGAAATCAGCCTCGCCGGGAAAGTGGGCTACACCGGCATCGAACCATGGATCCGGGAGATCGACCAGTACGTCCGTGACGGCGGATCGCTGAAAGATCTCCGGAAGCGGATCACCGACGCGGGGCTGCGAGTCGAGAGTGCCATCGGCTTCGCCCAATGGATCGTCGACGACGGCAAGCGGCGAGCCGCGGCACTGGAACAGGCCAAGCGTGACATGGAGAAGGTGCGTCAACTCGGCGGCACGCGGATCGCCGCACCGCCGGCGGGGGCCACCAGGCAAGCCGACCTCGACCTCTTCGCAGCCGCCGAACGCTACCGCGCGTTGCTCGAAGTCGGACGCGGGATCGGTGTCACCCCACAGGTCGAGGTCTGGGGGTTCTCGAAGTCGCTCTCGCGCCTCGGTGAAACCGTCTTCGTGGCAATCGAGAGTGGCCATCCCGACGCCTGCGTGCTGCCAGACATTTACCACATCTACAAGGGTGGTTCCGACTTCACGGGCCTCGCACTGCTGTCCGGCCCGGCCATTCACTGCTTCCACGTCAACGATTACCCCGCCACCCCGCCCCGGGCCACGATCACCGATGCCGACCGAGTCTACCCCGGTGACGGTGTCGCTCCGGTCGTCAAGGTGCTCAAGGGCATCGCCGGCAAGGGGCACCAAGTCGCTTTGTCGCTCGAGCTTTTCAACCGCACTTACTGGAAGCAGGACGCTGAACGGGTCTGCCGGACCGGCTTGCAGAAGATGAAGGCGGTCGCAGCTCGAGCCCTGGCCTGATTCGCTCCACACCTCAGGCCCGAGGCTGCTTGAAAAACCCACAGGCCGCGTCCACCATACGGCTCCTGTGGCCCGGCCCGGTGCAATCCGTCGGCCGGTGCCGTCCACCCGCGGACCTTTCGAGAGAGCCGTCACGATGAGACGTGTGAGTGTGATATGCCTGGCCCTGGCGGTTGTCGTATCCGGAACGGCCGAAGCGGCAGACGTGATCGCCTTCCGTGGAGCCAGGATCCTGCCTGCCAGCGGCAAGCCGATTCCCTCCGGCACGATGATCGTCGGTGGCGGCAAGATCGTCTCGGTGGGCCCCGCCAACAAGGTCAAGATTCCCGACGGAGCCCGGGTGATTGACGCCACAGGCAAGGTCATCATTCCCGGGCTGGTCGATAGCCATTCGCACCTGGGGGTCGCCTCGCGACCACTCGAAAAGGCCAACAGCGACGGGAATGAGCGGAGTGGAGCGGTCCAGAGCATCGTCCGGGCACTCGATTCGATCAACCCGTTCGACCCCGGCATTCGCATGGCCCACACCGGTGGAATCACCACGGCCAACGTGATGCCCGGCAGCGGAAACGTCATCGGCGGCCAGACGATCTACATCAAGCTGCGGGGCAACAGCCCCGAGCAGATGTGGATCGGGACCGACGGCCACTTCGGTGGCCTGAAGATGGCCAACGGAGAAAACCCCAAGCGGTCCTACGGCTCAAAGGGTCAAGCCCCGGTGACCAGAATGAAAGTGGCCGCATTGCAGCGGGCCGAGTTCGTCAAGGCAGTCGATTACCGGCGAAAGTGGCAGGAGTTCGAAAAGAAACGCGAGAAGGACAAGAAGGCCATGCCGCCTGATCGTGATCTGTCGCTCGAGCCATTGGCCGAAGTGTTGGCCGGACGACGGACCGTTCACTTCCACACCCATCGCGCCGACGACATCCTCACGGTGTTGAGACTGAAACGCGAATTCGATTTCGACCTGGTCATCCAGCACGGGACCGAGGCTTACAAGGTGATCGACCAGGTCGCCGCCGCCGGCGTGCCGGTCTCGATGACCATCGTCGACAGTCCCGGCGGAAAGGCCGAGGTCGTCGATTTCATCGAGCAGTGCGGGGCAGAACTGACCCGTCGGGGCGTCAAGGTCCATGTCAACACCGACGACCCGGTGACCGAAAGCCGCTTCTTCCTGCGAACAACCGCCGCCACCATCCGTGGCGGTCTCGACACCGCCACGGCTTTGAAGGCCGTGACACTGCATCCCGCACAGGCGCTGAGACTCGACGACCGTGTCGGTTCGCTCGACGCCGGCAAGGACGCCGACTTCGTGATCCTCAGTGGCCCCCCCTTCAGCATCTACACCCGCGTGCTCGAGACATGGATCGAAGGCCGGAAGGTCTTCGACCTGTCCAACCCCCGTCAACGGCTCTACCAGGAGGGTGGCTTCCAGGTGGCCAGTAGCGACCTGATCCCCGCCCCCACACCCATGATCCGTCCTCGCAAGTCTGTCCAGCCTCCCAGGGCCGATGACCAGGCCAAGGCGGTCACCTCCCGCAGCGATTCCGTCCTGGTACTGGCCGGGCGACTCCATCTCGTATCCGGTCCGCCGATAGAAAATGCTGCGGTGCTCCTCCGCAAAGGCGTCATCGAGAAGGTCGGTCAAATGGGTCGGGTCAAGGCCCCTCGGGGAACTCCGGTGATCACCGCCGCTGTGGTCACACCTGGACTGATCGACACACACACCATCGTGCCGCTTTCCGGCGAATACAACATCCCCGCTGACCAGGACCAGGACGAGACCAGCGATCCCAACCAGGCCGACGTCCGGGTGCTTGACGGATTCAACCCTGCCGAGCCGCTACTCCGTTTCCTGCTCGAACAGGGTGTCACGGTGATCCATGCCTCACCGGGACGGGCCAACGTCATCGGAGGTCTGACCGGTGTCTTCCGCACTCACGGCGTCGACGTCGAAGCGATGACGATCCGCTTCCCCCAGGCCATGGCCTTCAACCTGGGTGTCAGCCCCAAGCAGACCTATTCGGGCCAGAGACCGACCACGCGAATGGGCACAGCCGCTGTGATCCGCCAGGCCCTTTCCCGGGCACGCGCCTATCGGGCCAAGCAGAAGGCTGCCGGGGACGACGACGCAGTGGCTCCGGATCGTGACCTGAAACTCGAATCCCTCGGGATGCTGCTCGACAGGAAGATTCCCGGCGTCTTCTGCGGCCATCGCGCTGACGATCTGCTGACAGCGCTGCGGATCGCGAACGAATTCCGGCTGAAACCGGTGCTCTCGATGGCCACCGAGGGCTACCTGATCCGTGATCGGCTGGCCAAAGCCGGTGTCCCGGTCATCGTCCACCCGACCATGCAACGGGTCGGTGGACTCGAGACGATCAACAGCTTCCTGGGCAACGCCGCGGCACTCTCGGCCGCCTTCGGTCCCAAGGGGCCACCCGTCGCGATCGCCAGCGGTGTCGAGGGCTACGTGCCCAAGTCCCGGGTGATTCGCTACGAAGCGGCGATCGCCATGACCTACGGCCTGGGATTCGACAAGGCACTACGAGCCATCACGCTCGACGCAGCGCGTTTGCTGGGAATCGAAAAAACCCATGGCAGCGTTGAGCGAGGCAAGTCAGCCGACCTGGTCCTCTACGACGGGGACCCGTTCGAACACGCCACGCATGTCACCGCCGTGATCGTCGGCGGCCGACTCGCCTTTCGCCGCGGAGAACGGCTCAACATCCCGCAACTCGGGCGGCTGTTCCTTCCCACACCGTCAATCCCCTGCTGCCAGGCCTTTTGAGCCGTCGACCTGGCAGACACGGCGAGATCCCTGATCCGGATGTTGTGGAACTCGACCCAAGCCCCATGAAACAGATATGGCCGCTGTCCCGCTTCCGGCCGTGATGCTTCCGGCCATCGAGCGATCCGAGGCCGCCGATGTTGGCTTTGACAATCGGGGCTCTCGAGGAACCGGCTTCACCAGAACGCACCCCAGCTGCCGGTGAAACCGCCGAAAGGCGTCAGTTGCAACACCCGAAATGCTCCGTTACTCTTGCCCGTTCACGCCGGGCTGTCGGTCCTCGCAACCTGTGAGGAACAGGCCGCCGGCGAGGGATGGTGGATATAGCTCAGTTGGTTAGAGCGCCAGATTGTGGTTCTGGAGGTCGCCGGTTCGAATCCGGTTATCCACCCTTGCGAAGCTGGGACCGACGAGATTGTCGACTAGCCGACGGCGCCAGCCGGAATCGCAGCGCGGATGGCCCGAGCAAGATGCTCGGTGCCGCGGCGCAGGGCTTCGTCGGAGGGGAACCCGAAGGCCAGCCTCAGGTACGGGACGTCGCGTTCGCCGCTGTCGAAATTGCGGCCGGGATGATAGAGCACCCCTTCCTGCTCGGCCGCGCGCGCCAGTGCGACGTTGTCGATTTCTTCAGGCAGCTTGACCCAGAGGAACATGCCCCCAGATGGCAATGACCAGGAGCACAGGTCGCCCAGTTGCTCCTCAAGCGAATCCACCAGGATGTCCCGCTTTCGCTTCAGCACGCGACACAACTCGGCGGTGTGTTCCCGGCGATGCTGCAGCATGAACTCGGTAACGATCATGGCCGCCAGGTTGCTGGTCCCCGCATCGCTCTTGAGCGACATCAGCCGCTCGATCAGTTCGGTGCCGGCCGAGACGTAGCCCAGTCGGGCCCCGGGACCGAGGATCTTCGACCAACTGGCGACGTAGATCACATCCTCACCGCCGGGCAAGGCGCGAATAGACGCCGGCGGTCGCTCGGCCTCGAAATGCAGATCGGCGTAACAGTTGTCCTCGACCAGTGGCACGCCTCGACGGCGAACCAGATCCAGCAGCCCTTCGCGTCGTTCCAATGGCAGGATCGCACCTGTCGGGTTCTGGTAAGTGGGAATCGCGTAGACGAATTTCGCCGGCCTGCCATCGGCGTCGAGACGATCGAGCGTTTCTTCCAGCGCATCGAGTCGCAACCCCTGCTCGTCTGTGGCCACGCCGACCGTCTCGAGACCATAACGGCGGAACAGCGAAAGGGCTCCGGTATAGCTGAACTCCTCGGTGATGATCGCATCACCGGGACTCGCCAGTGCCTCGGACAGCAGGGCGAGCGGTTGAGTCGAACCGGTGCCAAGCAGGAATGAATCCGGATCCAACCCGACTCCCTCCCGCTCTTCAAATCGCTCGGCCGCCAACCGCCGCAACGGGGCATAGCCTTGAGGATCGGGATACTGCACGAGGTCACTCCCCTCGGCCGTCAACCTCCGAGTCGCCGCTCCGACAAGCTCGGCCACCGGGAACGACTCCGGATCGGGTCGCCCGCTGCTGAAATCACAGACGATCATGACTGTCCACCTTGTTGAGAGGAGCCGGATGCCGGGTCGCGTTCGATCGCATTGTCGATTGCCGCGACACCACTGGCAAGCAATCATGGCGACCGCGACCCGCCGTTCTGCCCATACCCCGACCGGAAGGGCCCTGCCGAATGCCCGCAATCTTCGAATACGAACATGTCGTGACCACCGACGAGATCGATGCCCAGGGACACGTCGGGAACGTCATCTTCCTGCGTTGGATGCAGGACGCGGCCATGGCGCATTCCTCCGCCCAGGGCTGGCCGCCGGAACGCTACCAGCAAACCGGTGCCGGCTGGGTCGTCCGCTCACACCAGATCGAGTACCTGCAATCGGCCTGGGAGGGTGACCGGATCATTGTGCGGACCTGGGTGGCCGACTTCCAGAAACTCACTTCGCTCCGCCGCTACCGGATCCTCCGCCCAGCAGATGAGCAACCAACCGTACTGGCGACAGCCGAGACCAACTGGGTCTACATCGGCTTCGAGCGACGGATGCCGCGGCGGATCCCCGAGGAACTGTCCGGAGCATTCGACGTGGTCGAGTCCGAGGGGGACGACTAGATCGGTGGCCGCGATGCCGCATCGCCCCGGGCCGCGATCGCCTGGTCCACGCGACCCAGCACCTCCTCGCCCACGTCAGCCCCCATCGCCACCGCCGACTCGCGGATCTGTTCGGGTCGACGGCCCCCACACAATGCCACGCTGATTCCCGGCTGCGCCAGTGTCCAGGCGATCACCAGCTGCGAAACCGTCAGGTCCGCGTCGGAAGCGATCGGACGCAGTGAGTCGACGAAGTCCAGGTTCCGCTGGTACTCGGCCCCCTGGAACATCGGGTACTTCGCCCGACCGTCAGGAGACTCGAAAACGTGATCGCGAGACAGGTGACCGGCCAGCAAACCCTTCAGCAACACCCAGTAGGCCATCACTGACACACCGTGCTGACGGCACCATGGCAGATGCTCGTCCTCGATCTCACGCTGCAGCATGTTGTAGTGAGGCTGTGACGCCGAGATCGGACAGACGGCCGAGAACTCCTCCATCTGGTCGGCGGTGAAATTCGAGACACCGACACTCAGGATCTTGCCCTCCTCGAGCAGGTGCTTCAGCCCACCGGCCGATTCGGATACCGGCACCGCCGGATCAGGAGCGTGGATGTAGTAGAGATCGATGCGGTCGGTGTCCAAACGTTGCAGGCTCTCGTCGCACTGTCGCCGAAGTGTCTCGGGACGGGCGTCCCGCTGCTGGATACGGTTCTCCCAATGAACCCCTCCCTTGGTGGCAATCACCACCTCATCGCGGCGGTGACCCAGCCCCCGGCCGATCAACTTCTCACTCTCTCCCTCGTAGCCGTAGCAGAAAGCGGTGTCGAAGAAATTGACACCCGAGTCCAGTGCGGCCTCGAGTGTCGCAACCGACTCGGCGTCGGTCACGCCGAGGGTGGTCACTCCGCTGATCGGCCAACAGCCCATCGCCACCGGCGTCACGTGGATCCCGGTCGTCCCGATCTCGATCGTCGTCTCAAATGCTGACATGCCGAACCAGCATAGCCAACCGGGAGGCTGCGCCCAGCAACGCGGCTGTCGCCACCAGCACCCCGGTCGACTAGCATGAGCCCATGTGTGGTCGCTTCAACCTCAGGTCCTCGGCCGCGGAACTGGCGTCGTTCTTCGACATTGTGTTCGACCCGCCATTGCAGGCAACGCTGGCCCCCCGTTTCAACATCGCCCCGTCCCAGCCGGTGTTGGTGGTTCGAACCGAATCCGACCAGGTCTCAGCGGCACTGGTCAACTGGGGACTGGTCCCGGGATGGGCCAAGGACCCGGCCGTCGGCAACCGGTTGATCAATGCGCGATGCGAGACGGTTTCCGAGAAGCCATCGTTCCGGGCTGCCTTCAGTCGCCGTCGCTGCCTGGTCCCGGCAACGGGATTCTACGAATGGCAAAAGACCGGGGGGCGGGGCAAGCAGCCCTGGCACATCCATCGCCCCGACGACAGCCCACTGGCATTTGCCGGGATCTGGGAGCACTGGGAGGCCGACGACGGCTCAGCACTGGAGACCTGTGCGATCATCACGACAGCCGCCAATTCTTGCATGGAACCAATCCACCACCGCATGCCGGTGATACTCGATCCAGCCGACTTCCCCGCATGGCTCGACCCCGAACACGACGATCGCGATCGGCTCGAAAGCCTGATGGTCCCCTGCCCTGCAGGAGCATTGGTCACCGATCGGATCGACACCTGGGTCAATCGCCCGGCCAATGAAGGACCTGGCTGCCTGCAACCGGCCGCCGAGCGGTCGCCCGGTGATGGCAGGCTATTCCACTAGGATCGACACCACCCGGTCGGTGTCCCCGAGGTCCCCCAGCAACTGATCCGGCTCGCCGACAGCAATCTCGTCTCGAGAGAACATGCCGGTGGCGACTGCCAGGACCCGAACTCCGATCGCCCGTGCACATTGGACGTCCAACGGAGTGTCTCCGATCACCCACACCTCGTTTGGCTCCCACCAATCCAGTTCCTGGCGAACATGCTCGCGTCCCCGACGGGCCACGTCGTCGCGATCCCGATCGTGATCGCCGAAACCGCCGAACAACTGTCCATCCCGGTCAAAATGACCGTCCAGACCAAAATGGCCCAGCTTCCGACGAGCGCCTTCAACCAGGTTCCCGGTCAACAGACCCAGCACGACATCGTCGCGACCGGACAGCGCCGCCAACAGCTCGTTGACCCCGGGCAGCGCGAGCCCATCAAGCCGGGCAAGTTCCACGGGCAATCCCTCGAGGTAGAACTCACGAACCCGTTCCCAGGTCGCCTCGTCGCATGGCAGCCCATGGAAGGCCATCAGATCCTCGATGATGGCCCGATCCGTGCGGCCGGCAGTCGAAATGCCCTCGGTTGGTTGCGTCACACCGAAGGCCCGCGCCAACGCTTTCTCCATTGCCGCCTGGCCGGCCCCACCGGCGTTGACCAACGTCCCATCGATATCGAACAGGCAGACCCGCATCACGCAGCTCGCTCGACGACACCACCGTCCGAGACACTTCCAACCTCCAGGTCGGTCCAGGCGGCCAAGACACGGGATCGAACGGATTCGTCACGCGGTGCCACGACGACCAGGGTGGCCCCGTGACGGGTGACCTGGTGACGAATCGTCGCCACCAGCCGTCGGCCGCGTGCCCCCGCGGCTTCGACTCGATCGAGGATCACACGGGTCGACCGTCCATCGGCCAACAGGATCCGCTCGAAGCGATGCCACAAAGCCGGAGTGGCCCGGGCCCGTTCGATGTCTGGCCCCAGCAGCCTTTCGAGCACTCGCCGCTCGGTCTCAGGGTGTTCCGCAGCGCCGCAGACGGCCAACGGTGACAGGTCGGTAAACAGAACCCGCTGGCCGGCCTGCTGCCAGTCGGAGATGGCCCGTGCGATCAACGAGGAGATCTCCACACCGTCCTGGCCGCTCAGCCAGATCACCCGACCTCCTCGTTCCGCCTGCCACTCGACTCGCGCCTGCGTCTCATCTTGATCCATCATTTCCCAAAGCCCCCTCCAGGCCCCCTTTGGTCATTGCCCAAACTGCCTGACCCTCACAACTGGCCCCTCACTCCTGTTATCGGTCGTCACACACCACGGCCATGATCGGCAGCAGGAGAATCGTCGCTGCCATCGTTGCCATCGACATCTCCCGAGCCACCTGTCCACCAACCGGTGCAGCATGGCCGCCCATCCACGGAAGACCTGAACGCGGCTGAGCCACCTGTACACCGATTGCCGATTAATGTCCTTGACGTTTTTCTGGAAGCACGAGTAGAGTACCGAACGTTAGCGGCCTCGAGACGGGTCACCGGGCTGGTGGACGGCGAAGTTGAATTGCCTGACACCACCCCCAGACGTCCACGAAGCTGCGGACAGTGATTGTGCCCCCACCTAGTCCGGAATGGGCAACTCCGTTCGTTCAGGGTTGGTTCACGGGGCCCCCAAGGAAGTTGCAATGATGATCAATCGACGTCGCCGTGGTGGTTTCACTCTGATCGAGTTGCTGGTCGTGATCGCGATTATCGCGATCCTGGCCGCGTTACTGCTGCCGGCTGTGCAGCAGGCCCGCGAGGCAGCGCGCAATACGCAGTGCAAGAACAACCTCAAGCAACTCGGACTCGCGTTGCACAACTACCACGACGCCCACAATTCCTTCCCCCCGGGTCAGGTCAACCAGTTGATGCTCGGCGGCCTCGGTACCGGTGGCTTCCAGCACTCCGACCCGACCGAACCCAGGCAGCCCAGTGGCAACGGTCTTCAAGGAACCAGTTGGATGCTGCACCTGCTGCCCCAGGTGAACCAGGAGTTGTTGAGTGATCTCTGGGAAGACAAGATGAACGTGCAGATGAACGGGAACGGCATGAACATGGCCATCGACCCGATCACCCAGACACAGGTCGTCCTGACGCCCGCCCAGACCGACATCCCCGAGTTCTACTGCCCGTCACGACGCGGCTCGATGGACCGCAGCCAGTTCCCCAACATGTTGCTGGTCAACCCGGACTGGACCAAGGGTGGCAATGATTACGCGGGAGTGACCGGTTCCGGCGTGACATTCAACGACGCCAACCGTGGCACCTGGAACCTGACACCCGCCCAGACGATCAACGACCCCACGCTCTCCCGACTTCCCAACAACATCCATGTCGGAGTCTTCTCGGTCAACAGTTCGACCCGGATTCGGGACGTCATCGATGGTGAGTCACAGACACTGATGGTCGGTGAGGCCGAGCGATTCGACGAGGTGGGCGACGCCCTACGGACCAGCAGCGACGGGTGGGCCTGGGGTGGTCCGGCGACACTGCTGAGTACTCGGTTTGGGCCGAACCAGAAGATCCACTACGACAACGCCGGCAGTGCCCACGGCAACGGAGGATGCAACTTCGTGCTGGTCGATGGCAGCGTCCGAGCCATCAATCAGAGCGTCAACAGAACCATCTTCCAGAACCTCGGCAACATGCGCCGCAAGATCCCAGTGCAAGTCCCCAACTAAGCTGGGACAAGCCACCCCCTCCGACACGTGTTCCCAGCGGACCCAGGAACCCAATGACGATCCGCTACCAGTGCACCGAATGCGAATCGGTCCTCAAGATTCGGGATGACAAGGCCGGACAGACAGCTCGTTGTCCGAAGTGCAAGACCGAGTTCGTGATCCCGGAGCCGGAAGCTGCACCGGAGCCGGAAGCCGCACCGGCCGAAGACGAGACGCAAACGGCCCTGGCTGCCGGCGATGACCCCGATGAAGATTCCGAAGACGACGCCATGTCGTTTCTGATGGAGTCCGGCGACGTCCCCGTCGCCCCGCCTTCGGCTGCCACCTCGCTCGAGGACGACGACGACCCTCCACCTCCACCTCGCCCGTCACCCGAAGAACGTCAGTTGCACCGGCCGCCGCCGCGACCGAAGGCCGATTCCGAGGACACGTCCAGCGCCGCCGGCGCTCTGCTCGCAGCCGGCGAATCGGCCCGCGCGGCCGCTGCCAACGAAAGCGAACCCGTCGAAGAGCGTCCGCGGGTCGACATGGACGAAGTCAAGCAGTTGGCCACTCGCAAACTGCTGCCGATTGGCGGCGGAATCGTCGTCATCTGCGGTATCTTCTTCTACCTGTTCAATTCCATGTCGGGCGGAGCCAACCTCCCCCCCCTGGCCTCAGTCTCCGGGACAATCACCCTGGACGGGAAGCCCCTGGCCAACGCCACCGTGTTCTTCGATCCGGTCGCCGACTTGAAGAACGCGGAGCAGAGACAGACGGGCTCCAGTATCGGGAGATCCGACGAGCAGGGCGTCTACACCCTGGCCTATCCCGGTGGCCACAGCGGTGCCGTAATCGGCATGCACACTGTCCGCGTCAACAAGACGGACAAAAACGGCCTGGAGATCCTGGCCAAGAAGTACCATCGGCAAAGCCAGATGAAGCACGAAGTGAAGGACGGATCAAACACGATCGACCTGCCCCTGAGATCCGAATCGACTGCCGCTGCCGGCGGCAAGCGGACCGCCGATCCACCAAGTCCCTGATCCGTTTGGCTCGGACAGCCTACGGCTTCTTCTTCTCGGTCGTCTTTCCGAATCGATCGGGGGCCAGCTCTGCGGCCCTCTTCAGGTCCGCCGTAGCCTTGGCCTTCCGGCCAGCCGCCCGGTGCAGTTCACCACGCCTGGCATACGTCTCGGCCACGACATCGTCAAATCGCCTGGCCTTGGTGAAATCCGCGATTGCCCGATCCCAATCGCCCTGGCCCCTGTGCACTTCGCCGCGAAGGCTCCAGGCCGCATGGCCCGCACCGGCCTTCAGTGCCTGGTTGCAATCCTCCAGGGCCCGCGACCACTTCTCGGCGGCAATCCAGTGTCGGGCCCGGGCCAGATACGCCTCGACAGCCTTGGCCGGCTCGGCAGTGATCGCCCGCTGGTAATCGGCCATCGCTGCCCCCGTGCGACCGTCGGCACCCAAGTGTTGAGCCCGCTCGATATAGGTCTTGGCCTGTTGCGGCGCCGCTGCCACTTTGCGAGAAAGTTGTTGGAACTTGATCAACCAGATCAACCGCTCCCCATCGGCCAGGGCCTCTTTCGATTTGCCCAGCTTCCGGTACGCAGCGCGGCGCAACTGGTAGAATCGCGGATTGTCTCCATCCCGTTCGATCGCCGACGAACAATCGGCCACCGCTCGACGGTAATCCTTGTTGGCCATTCGCAGCAGCGCCCGATTGTTGTAGGCCATCACGAAATCGCCGTCGCAGACCAGGGCCTGGTCGAAATCTGCCAGGGCCTTGTCGTGATCGCCGCTGCGGAAATGAGCAAACCCGCGATTGTTCCAGGCATCGACGTACTTCGGGTCCGCCTCGATCGCCCTGTCGAAGTTGACGATCGCCTTGTCATATTCCTGGGCCCCGACATGCACCAGTCCACGATTGTTGTACGCCTCGGCGTACTTCGCGTCTAACGCGATAGCCGCGTCCAGATCTCGCAACGACGCGTCGCGTTTGCCACGGGTAAACAGGAAGAAGCCACGAGCATTGAGCCAACGAGCAGTCTTGGGCTCGACACGAATCGCAGCCGAGTAGTCCGCCAACGCGTTGGCGTCCTGTTTTCTTCTCGCATAGATGTCAGCTCGCATCACGAACGCCCGGGCATTGCCGGCATCGTTGCCGATCGCCTGGCTGAGCAATTCGACCGCTGTCTTGGCATCACCGGCCTGGACCCGTTTCGCAGCCCGGTCGATCAATGCGTCAACCGCCTTGTCGTCGGCCCCATCGGTCTTCCGGCCTGACCCGGTCGCCGAAGCACTCTGCCCGGCCCCTGTGTCCGCTTCGTCGCCGCCGCATCCAACCAGCCCGATCACCAGGACCAGGATCGCCCTCACCGAAACAAATCGGCAATTGCATCCGCGTCCGTTCACGTCGCCTCGCCGCATCGGCCAGAATCCGCGCATCGCTCAACCTCCTGGAGGGCATCCCGTCGCCAAGTGGGACTCGGCGGCTTGTAGTTCTCGGTGAACTCGAGGTCAATCCCGATCGCGTCACCGCCATGAGGCCGTGCTGGAGTGTCCCGACGGTGACGACTACAATCCGATCACGATGCGTCGGCACCGCTTCGGCGTTCCCACATTCCGCTCCCGACAAGCCATTCCAATCGTGCAACTGCCCCGAAATCCGACGCGGCCGGTGACCATTGGCTCGGTCACCATCGGCAACGGTTCGCCGGTAGCCGTCCAGAGCATGACAGCCACCTCGACCCGCGACGTCGCGGCCACCTCGGCCCAGGTTCGCGACCTCCACGACTCCGGAGCGGATGTCGTTCGGATCGCCGTCGACAGCACTGCCGATGCCAAGGCCGTCGTCGACATCGCCTCCGAAACCGACGCCAACCTTGCGGTCGATCTGCAGGAGAACTACCGCCTGTCGGAAATTGTCGCCCCCCATGTTGCCAAACTCCGCTACAACCCCGGACACCTCTATCACCACGAACGGGAGAAGCCGTGGCAGGAAAAGGTGCGGGGCATCGTCGAGCAGGCGGCCAATCACGACTGTGCCATCCGCGTTGGCGTCAACTGCGGTTCGGTCGACCCTGACAAGATCGAACGCTACTCCCGGGACGACTCGATCTCGCCGATGCTCGACAGCGCGTGGGAACACTGCGAGTTCCTCGACTCGCTCGATTTCACCAACTACTGCGTCTCCCTGAAGGACTCGGATCCCCAGAAGGTGATCGAGGTCAACCGCCGATTCGCCGAGCAACGGCCCGACGTGCCGTTGCACCTGGGAGTGACCGAGGCGGGCCTGCCGCCCGACGGTGTGATCAAGACACGCATCGCCTTCGAACAACTCGTCTCCCAGGGACTGGGAGACACGATCCGCGTCTCACTGACCGTGCCCAACGACCGGAAATCCGAAGAGATCGTGGCGGGCCGCCAGATCCTGGCCGACATCGCCGCGGGACGTGTCCGCACCGTCGTCGATTTCGGACTCGACACGCTCAACATCATCAGTTGCCCCAGTTGTTCGCGAGTCGAGAACGAGGCATTCGTCGAGTTGGCCGAACAGGTCCGCGAGATGACCGAATACGCTCGGGAACACGCGCTGACGATTGCCGTGATGGGATGCCGGGTCAATGGCCCCGGCGAAACCGACGATGCCGACCTCGGACTGTGGTGTGCCCCCAACTTCGTCAACCTCAAGCAGGGCGAGAAAACGCTCGGCGCGTTCCCCTACGACGAAATCCTGGACAAGCTGAAACAGGAACTCGACCGCCTGATCGCCGAACGATCAGCGGTGTCATGACTGGCTGGAGACATGCCTGACGGAGCATCTCGATGAGCATCTACCTGGGCATCGACATCGGCACCAGTGGCACCAAGACCCTGGCGATCCGTGAGAACGGCCGGATCGTGGCCAGTGCCACATTCGAGTACCCCCTGTCGAGCCCGCGACCGGGGTGGTCCGAACAAGCCCCCGAGGACTGGTGGCAGGCGTCGGCCCGGAGCGTGAGAAAGGTCCTGAAGGACGGGAAGATCAAGCCGGCCTCCGTCGCCGGCATCGGGCTCTCCGGCCAGATGCATGGCAGCGTGTTCCTGGACAAGAACCACCAGGTCATCCGGCCCGCCCTGCTGTGGAACGACCAGCGAACCGCAGCCGAATGCGACGAGATCGAACGCCGGGCTGGCGGCCGACGCAAGCTGATCCAGATGGTGGCCAACCCGGCCCTGACCGGATTCACCGCCCCGAAAATCCTCTGGCTTCGCAACAACGAGCCCCGGCGATTCGATCGGACCCGCCAGGTGCTGCTGCCCAAGGACTACGTCCGCTTCCGGCTGACCGGCGAGTTCGCCACCGAGGTCAGCGACGCGTCGGGAACACTGCTACTGGACGTGAAGCGACGAAAATGGAGTCGGCGACTGCTGGAACAGCTTGAACTCGACCCCGCTCTGCTGCCGGAGGTGTACGAGTCCGAGGATGTCAGCGGCACGCTCTCGAAATCCTCCGCCAAGAAACTGGGGCTGCCCGAAGGGGTGCCGGTTGTCGGTGGCGGAGGAGACCAGGCAGCCGGCGCCGTCGGCAACGGCATCGTCCGCCGTGGTGTCATTTCGGCCACGATGGGCACCAGCGGTGTGGTGTTCGCCCACAGCGAAGGGATCGAGACCGACCCGCTGGGACGAGTCCATACCTTCTGCCACGCCGTCCGCGGACAGTGGCATGTCATGGGAGTGGTCCTCTCAGCTGGGGGCAGCCTGCAGTGGTACCGCAACCAATTGGGTGAAGCCGCGATGACGGCAGCCCGCCGGAAGAAGGTGGACCCTTACGAGTTGTTGACTGCCGAGGCTGCCCGGGCCCCTGCCGGTTCCGAGGGGCTGTACTTTCTGCCGTACCTGACCGGTGAACGCACGCCACACGCCGACCCGCATGCCCGCGGAGCGTGGATCGGCCTCAGCCTCCGTCATGGACGCCCCCACCTGGTCCGCAGTGTCATCGAAGGGGCCACCTACGCGATGCGAGACTGCCTGGAGATCATCAAGGGGATGAACATCCCGGTCCGTGAAATCCGGGTTTCCGGCGGCGGAGCCCGCAGCCCGTTCTGGCGACAGATGCAGGCCGACATCTACGGCAACAAGGTGGTGACCATCAACGCCGAAGAGGGGCCGGCCTACGGAGTGGCGTTGCTGGCTGCTGCCGGGACCGGGGCCTACAAGGACGTCGTCGAGGCCTGCAACGCCACGATCCGAGTGGTCGACTCGACACCGGTCCACCAGCCCACACGTCGACGGTACAACCGCCTCTACCCCCAGTACGAACAGCTCTACCAGTCACTGAAAGACGACTACGCACGGATTGCCGAGTTGGTGGATTGAAGACGGTGCCCGCATGTCTGTCCTGTTCCTCACCGAATCCGACGTCGAATCCCTGATCGACATGCCGGCATCGATCGACGCGGTCGAACGGGCCTTCGCGGCGGTCGCCGACGGATCGGCCGTCAATGTCCCCCGTGCCCGCGCCAAGGCACCGGGATTTCTGCTGCACTCGATGTCGGCCACCGCCGAATATCTCGGGCTGGCCGGCTGGAAGAACTACACCACGACCTCCGAGGGAGCCCGCTTCCACGTCGCCGCCTACGAACTCGACTCCGGACGCATGCTGGCACTGATCCAGGCCAACCGGCTCGGGCAGCTGAGGACCGGGGCCGCCAGCGGTGTGGCCACGCGGCATCTGTCTCGACCCGACGCCAACGTGATGGGATTGCTGGGAACCGGCTGGCAGGCCGAGAGCCAACTGGAGGCAGTCGCATGCGTTCGGCCACTCGAGACGGTCCGCGTTTTCTCTCGGGATCCGGAACGACGTCAGGGGTTTGCCGAGGCGATGGGCCAGCGGCTGCAACTTGATGTCCAGGCTGTCGATTCAGCCGAGACCGCCGTCGACGGGGCCGACATCGTCTCGACCGCAACCACCTCCAAGGCCCCGCTTTTCGACGGACAACTGTTGATGCCGAGCTCGCATCTGAACATCATCGGCTCCAACCACCTGTCGAAGGCCGAGTCGGACGTCGAATCGATCGCATCGGCTGACCTGGTGGCCTGCGACCGAATCGACCAGTGCCGGATCGAAGCCGGCGAATTGGCCGCCGCATCCGAGGCGGGTGAGTGGAACTGGGAGAACGCGATCGAGCTGGCCGACATCGTTGCCGGAACCCACCCCGGCCGGACTGCCAACGCGCAGCGGACCGTTTTCAAGTCTGTCGGCCTGGCCGTCGAAGACGTGGCCATGGCTGCAGAACTGATCATGCGAGCCGGTGAACGTGGCGTCGGCCAACGTATTCCGCTCGACGTTGACTGACCGAAACTGTGTAATCCCAGAGATCGACCAACCCGTCTCCACAACTCGAATCCCTGCCCATGGCCACAGACACCCAGAACATCGAACCACCGCTGGTCAAAACCAAGATCATTGCCACGGTCGGCCCGGCCTGTTCGGAACGATCGGCCCTGCGTGACCTGGTGCTGGCCGGGGTCGACGTGTTCCGACTCAACTTCGCACACGGCACTCACGAATGGCTGGATGGTGTCCTGTCCTCCATCCGTGAGATCGAGGAAGAGCTCCAACGTCCGATCGGGGTTCTCGGTGATCTGGCAGGACCCAAGATCCGGCTGGGCGAGATCCCCGGCGGCCAGTTGTTGTGCCAGGAGGGCGCCACGGTGGTCTTCGTGAGAGGCGAGATTGCCGATGCCTCACAGGAGTTGACCTGCACCTACGAGAACCTGATCGACGACATCGCTCCCGGCGACCGAATCCTGCTGGCCGATGGCATCGTGGAACTGGCGGTGACGGCCGAGGAAGACGACCGGGTGATCTGTCGGGTGGTCCGCCCGGGAACGGTGCGAAGCCGCCAGGGCGTCAACCTGCCGGGCGTGGCCCTGAGCACCCCGAGCGTGACGGAGAAGGACCGCGAGGACCTGACCTGGGCACTCGACCGCCATGTCGACTTCGTCGGCCTGAGTTTCGTCCGCAACAGCAACGATATCCGGCAACTCCGCGAACTGATCGCTGCTCACCCGGATGACCACGCGCCGCACATCGTGGCCAAGATCGAGAAAAGCGAGGCGATCGACGACCTCGAGTCGATCATCGATATCACCGACGCGGTGATGGTGGCCCGCGGAGACCTGGGCGTCGAAGTGGACCTCGCGACCGTGCCGATCCTGCAGAAACGGATCATCCGCATGGCTAACGCCCACCGGGTGCCGGTGATCACCGCCACCCAGATGCTCGACAGCATGACCACCAGCGAATTTCCAACTCGTGCCGAGGCCAGCGATGTCGCCAACGCCACGCTGGACGGCACCGACGCGGTGATGCTTTCAGGAGAAACCGCTATCGGCGAGAACCCGACGGCGGCGGTCTCGATGATGAGCCGGATCGTCTGCGAGGCCGAGCGAACCGTCGACGGCGAAACGCCGCGGCTGTTCGAACCCGACACGCGGGCCCGGGCACTGGAGGTGACCGAGGCGGTCACCGTGGGAGCCGTCATCATTGCCGAACAGCTCGATGCCGGCCTGTTGGTGATCCCCACCGTCAGCGGGCGAACAGCCCTGGCCGTCTCCAAGGAACGCAGTCCTGTCCCGGTGCTGGCCCTCTCGGACTCGACGGCTGCCGCCCGACGAATGAACCTTTACTGGGGTGTCCGCTCGATCATGTCGATCCAGACTGACACCAGCCCCCGGCGACTGCTTGATGAGGTCTGCCGCTGGGGACGGGCACTGGGCGTGCTCGAAGCCGGACAGAGGCTCCTGCTGGTCGGCAGCTCAAACTGGTCGGCGGCCGGACACGACCTGGTCATGGTCCACTCGGTCCCGCCCGGCGACTGAACCGGCCTACTTGGCCGCCGACTCGGTCCCACGCAGCCAGTCGGCGATCCACAGCTGGCTGGTCTTGTCCTTGGAGCGGGCCGAGGTCCACATCAGCTTCTTGCCGTCGGGGCTGAAGACCGGCAACACATCGGCGGCCGCGTTGGAGGTCACCTGCCGGACGTCACCAGCCTTGACCGTCGTCTTGCCCAGCTTCAAGTCCATTGTGAACAGGTTGAAGTGAGCCCCCCGCGGCCCCTTCGAGTAATCGGCACGGGTCCAGATGATGTACCGGCTCGACGGGTGAAAGTAGGGAGCCCAGTTGACGGTGCCCAGGTTGTTGGTCAGCTGGATGTCGTGCTTGCCGTCGACACTGACGGCGAAGATCTGCAGCATGTGCTCCTTCTGCCGATCGCTGCGGTAGATCACCCAGTTGCCATCGGGCGAAAAGAACGGGCCGCCGTCGTAGCCGGGGTTGTTGACCAGCTGACGCACGTTCTTTCCGTCAGCATCCATGATGTAGAGATCGGCGTCGCCATCGCGGCTGGAGGTGAAGACGATCTGCTTGCCGTCAGCCGAATACGACCCCTCGGCATCGTAGCCGGGCGTGTTGGTCAGTCGTTTCAGACCGGTGCCGTTGAAGTCACAAACATAAATGTCCATGTGCTTGTCGAAGTCCCACTGGTACCGGCGACGGCCGCCCTTGGCCGCCAGTTCCCGGGCCTGGTGCTCGGTCTGGTCGATCCGCGGGTCGGTGTGGCTCGAAGCGAACAGGATCTTCTTGCCGTCGACGGTGAAGTAACTGCAGGTCGTGCGACCGCGCCCGGGACTGATTCGCCGCGTCGTCTTCTCGCCCAGCTTCTGCACATAGATCTGGTAGAAGGGGTAGCCGACAGGATAAGCCTGGTAGACAACCCACTTGCCGTCGGGTGAGAAATACCCTTCACCGGCCCTGGGCAACCCAAAGGTCACCCGCTGAATCTGCCCCAGGTGACGGGCTTCCAGCGCCGCCCCCGACTTCTTGGTCGCAGCCTCCTTGTCGGCGGCACCAGCTTCCGACGCCACAACAAACAGGGCAACCAACACCAACAACCGGACCAGAGTTCTCACGGTTCCAACCCCTCTCGCCTGTTCATCTCGCTCTCGAAAACCACTCGGCCCACCGACTGCGCCGGCGGGATTCCGAGTATAACAGATCGGCCGGTGCGGTCCGCCATCGAGTGCTGCTCCGGTGGCCAATCGAGTGTCGGGGTGACAGAATGGCAGTTGATTCGAATCCAGGAGATCTTTCGATGACCAGCTTCGTCCGCCCGTTGACCATGGTGCTCGCTTTCGCCCTGGTTTGGCTCACCACCGTCTCACCAGCGACAGCCGACGACTGGCCCCAGTGGGGCGGCCCGAAGCGAGACCTGGTCTGGCGAGAAACGGGCATCGTCAAGACTCTGCCCACCAAGGGCCTGCTGCCACGAGTCTGGTCGACGCCCGTAGGCGAGGGCTACTCGGGACCGGCCGTTGCCGATGGGCGTGTCTATATCACCGACTATATCCGCAACAAGCGGATCGAACGGGTCCATTCGCTAGACGCCGAAACCGGCAAGATCCTGTGGACCCACACCTACCCGGTCCGCTACAGCATCAGCTACCCGGCCGGACCGCGCATGACCCCTGTCATCGAGCGAGACCGGGTCTACACGATCGGTTCGATGGGCGACATGTTCTGCCTGAAGGTCAGCGATGGTTCGGTGATCTGGAAAAAGAACTTCGTGGCCGACTACGGCACCAAGCTGCCGATCTGGGGCATGGTCGCCTCGCCGCTGATCGACGGCCAGCAGTTGATCACGCTTGTTGGCGGAACCGACGGATCCCTGGTGGTCAGCTTCGACAAGCTGACCGGCAAGGAACTGTGGCGGAGTCTCGAGGACGAGATGATCGGCTACTGCCCGCCGGTGATCATGACCTTCGGCAAGATCCGACAACTGGTCATCTGGCATCCGACCGCCATCAGCAGTCTCGACCCGACCAACGGCAAGCTGATCTGGCAGGTCCCGTTCGCGGTTCGTGTCGGGCTGACCATTTCGACACCACGCCAGTTCGGCAACCGGCTGTTCGTCACGGCGTTCTACAACGGGCCGATGATGATCGAGGTCTCCCCCGACGGCCGCAACGCAAAAGTGGCCTGGAAGGGCAAAAGCGACAGCGAGATCAAGACCGACGGGCTGCACTCGATCATGACGACACCGATCTTCAACGGCAGCCACATCTACGGAATCTGCAGCTACGGGCACCTGCGGTGCCTGGATGCCAGCAACGGCAAGCGGATCTGGGAAACGATCAAGCCCACCGGCAAGGACCGCTGGTGGAACGCGTTCCTGGTGACCCACGAGGATCGCCAGTTCATTCACAACGAGCAGGGTGACCTGATCATCGCCAAGCTCTCGCCCAAGGGCTACCAGGAGATCAGCCGCGCGAAGCTGGTCGAACCGACCCGAAAAGTCAGACGGCGGATGACCATCTGGTCGCACCCGGCCTTCGCGCTCAAGAGCGTCTTCGCCCGAAACGACAAGGAACTGGTCCGAGTCAACCTGGCAGCAGGCAAGTGAGCACGACATTCGACTGCGTGGTAATCGGAGTCGGTGGTTTCGGCAGCGCCGCGCTGGACCACGTCGCGTCCCGCGGGGCGAGCGTGCTGGGCATCGAGCGATTCGGCATCGCCCATGACCGTGGCAGTTCGCACGGCCACACCCGAGTCATCCGGCAGGCCTACTTCGAACACGCCGACTACGTTCCGCTGCTGCTCGATGCGTACAGGCTCTGGGACCAACTGGCAGCCGACAGCGACCAACTGTTGATCGACCGCTGTGGCCTGCTGCTGGCCGGACCCCCCGACGGACCGGCCGTTTCCGGAACCCGCCAGGCCGCAGCGTTGCACGGACTCGATCTCCAGGACGTCTCGACCCAGCGACTGGCCACCGATTTCCCCGGCTTCGACATTCCCGACAACTTCGAAGCGGTGTGGGAAGAAGCCGGAGGGTACCTGTTTGTGGAGGACGCCGTCGCCGCACACATTCAACGAGCTGTCGGCCACGGAGCCGTCCTGCAGACCGGCGAAACCGTCATCGAATGGACATCCCGCGGAGATGCGATCGAGGTGGTCACCGACCGCGGTCGTTACCAGGCCGGTTCGCTGATCGTAGCCCCCGGCTCGTGGGTCCCCGGGCTGCTGCCGGGCCTGCCGGTTTCGTGGGACATTGTCCGAAAGCCGCTGTTCTGGTTCCCCGCCACGACCGACCAGTACAACCGCTCGAGTGGTGCCGGCGTGTTTTTCCTGGAGACACCCGGCGGGGAATTCTACGGATTCCCTTCCCTGGACGGAGAAACGGTGAAGGTCGCCGAACACACCGCCGGAGTCAGCGTCTCCGATCCCCTGACCGTCGACCGTGATGTGCTCTCTGTCGACCTGCCCCCGTTGGCCGAATTCCTCCAGTCCCACATGCCAGGGTTGGCAACCGATCCGACCCGTCACACGGTCTGTCTCTACACCCGCACCCCCGACCTGAACTTCATCGTCGATCGTCATCCCGAGCATTCTGGAGTTGCGATCGCCTGCGGATTCTCCGGCCACGGCTTCAAGTTCACACCGGCCATTGGCAGTATCCTGGCCGACCTGGCACTCGAAGGCCGTACCGGACATTCGATCGAGTTTCTCTCGGCAACTCGGCCCGGGTTGCTGAGGTCCGACTGAGTCGAGAAGATGGGCGGCTTCACACCCGACGACGGCAAAACCGTAGATTCCCCGATTCGTGAAAGACACACCCCTATGGCGATCATCCCCGGCTACCCACTTGACGAAGGACAGGAACAACGAGTGCCAGTCGATCCGCTTCGGCAGTGGGTGATCGACGTTCTGTGCCACGAGGCGATGATCCCGGTCGAGGCAGCCGCCGGAGCCGACCGGTTGATCGAGGCCGACCTGCGAGGCATCCCGTCCCACGGCACACGTGCCCTGCCTCGCTATCTCGACCAGATGAAAGCGGGGGGAATCGACCCCCGGGCAACGATCCTGACCGAGCGTGACACTCCGGCCATGGCGGTGCTCAACGGCGGAAAGGGGCTGGGCCACGTGGCGGCCACCCGCGCGATGCAGATGGCGATCAACAAGGCGAAAGAGGTCGGCACGGGAACCGTGGCAGTGAAGGCCAGCCAGCACTTCGGAGCCGCCCAGGTCTACGCGATGATGGCCGCGGCCGAGGGAATGATCGGCTACGCCACGACCAGCACCGGTCCGGCCACGGTGGCTGCCTACGGCAGCCGCGGCCCCGCAGTGGCCAACAACGCCCTGGCCTGGGCTGCTCCCACTCGCGACGGACACCCGGTGGTGCTCGACATGGCCTGCGCCGTCTCCAGTTGGGGCAAGGTCCACTCGATGGGCATGTACGGGCAGGCGATCCCCGAGGGCTGGGCAGTGGATGGCGAGGGCAATCCCACGACCAACGCGGACGACGCCAAGACCCTGCTGCCGGCGGCCGGGCCACGCGGTTACGGACTCGCGTTTTTCAGCTCGGTCCTCTGTGGCCCACTCGTCGGCGCCCGGATGCCACTGAAGAAGACCTGGGAAATCGCCTCCGACGGGTCAGAACACTTCATGTACGCGATCGACATCAACGCCTTCGTCGACCCCGACGATTTCTACAACCAGATCGAAGCGACCGTCAACGAGATCCGGGAACTGGAACCTGCCGAGGGTTTCGACCGGGTCTGCCTGCCGGGCGATCTCGAGGCCGAACGCGAACGGGCCTGGCGTCAGGACGGGCTGCCGATGCACAACGACCAGGTCGAATCTCTGCAGAAGGTCGCCGAGGCCAAGGGAATCCCCGGCCCATGGACCGTTGCCTGATGGTCAAAACGGTGTCCGTCCGCAATAATCGGCTCACCGACACCTGCACCCGTAGCTCAACTGGATAGAGCATCGGTCTTCGGAACCGAGGGTTGGGGGTTCGAATCCCTCCGGGTGTACTTCTTGCGGTTTCCTGGGCCAGCCCCTGTAACAAGGGATCCGGCATGAAGGCTTCGACCTTCGCCATCGCGGTCGGTGCGACGGTGTCGGCCATCGCGCCGATCGGTGTCGTCAACCCTTCGGGATACGTCACAGCACTGGCCGACCTGCTCGGGCAGTCCTCACTGGTTCACACCATCGCGGTCGCTCTGCTGGCGATGGGAACACTGGTGCTGCTGCAGCCGGTGGCCGGCCAATCGCTCAAGCTGCGACTGGTTCGTGCCGTGGCCTGGCTTGCCGTGATCAAGTCCCTGCTCATGCTCTGGGCCCCTGCCCTGGTGGAAAGCGTGACCGACTGGATGACAACCCTTCCGGCGTGGCCGATCAGGCTGGGCAGCGTGGTGGACCTCGCATTCGGCCTGTTGATGCTCTGGGTGGGGCGACGGCTGATTGGGGCAGAATCGTACGAGGGGAATGACCTGGCCACCAGTGACGCGAGAACGGCCGATCATGCGTGAGCCCCTCATCGTCGTCGCTTTTCTGCCGTTCCTGTATTACGCCACACTCGACGGTATCTTCCACTTCCGCGGTCGCCGCGTCAGCCTGTCCGAACACGTGATCCATGTCGTGATCGGGCTGTCGCTGGCCCTGGTATTCGCCGCCGCCGTGATGGCCAACCAGCCGGTGATGCTCGGCAGCCTGGTAGCCTTCCTTGTCTCCGGTGGCCTGGACGAATTTGTCTGGCACCGCGATCTGCCCGCCCACGAATCGGATCTGCACGCCAAGGAACACCTGGCCCTGCTGATCTTCCTGGGCGTCACACTGCTGGTCGATTCGCCGCTGGTCACCATGGGCTGAATCCGGCCTCTGGCCACTTCCGTTCTCACGACGGTCCGTCGATAATCGACGGTTGCCCCCAACAGCAAGTCCTTGCCGTCGTGATGACGAGGTTGCCGATGTTGAAGTCACTGATCCCGGTTGGTTTGGCCCTGTTGCTGACCACCTCAGAAGTGCCTGCCACCGAGAAAACCGCCAAGCCCAAATCCTCGGGCCGGCCGATCAAGGCTCTGCTGGTCACCGGTGGCTGCTGCCACGACTATGCGAGGCAGAAGCAGATCATCACCCGGGGCATCTCAGCCCGTGCGAACGTCGTGTGGACTGTCGCTCACCAGGGCGGTACCAGCACCAACGCGAAAATCCCGCTGTACCGGGACAGGAACTGGGCCGACGGTTTTGACGTGGTCGTGCACAACGAATGTTTCGCCAACGTTCGAGATGTCGAGTGGCTCGAACGGGTGCTGGCCCCACATCGCAAGGGAACCCCCGCCGTACTGATCCACTGTGCCATGCACTGCTACCGCACCGGAACCGACGGCTGGTTCCGCTTCTGTGGCATGCAATCCCCCGGTCACGGCCCGAGGTACGCGTTCACGGTCGAACCGCTGATCGCCGATCACCCGATCACCCACGGACTGGGCAAGGCGTGGAACACGCCCAGGGGCGAGCTGTACCACAGTCTCAAGCTGTTCGACACCGCCACCCCGCTGGCCCATGCCAAGCGACGCGGCGATGGCAAACCCCAGGTCTGTGTCTGGACCAATCGCTATCACGACGCCCGCGTCTTTGCCACCACCATCGGGCACCACAACGAGACGATGGTTGAACCGACCTACCTCGACATGCTGACCCGCGGCCTGCTGTGGGCCTGCAGCCGGGATCCCCGGAAGGACTTCCGGGCGACCGACAAGAAGACCAACGACACGATCGCCGCCTTGGCCGTCGCACCGACTGCCGGTGCCCCCGGAGCCAAAACCGTCGTCACCAAGTGCTGCGGCGAAGGCAACGTCGCATTCGGACGCGCAACCAAGGCCAGCAGCGAAGAAAAAGCCAAGAACAACTTCGCTCGTAACGCCATCGACGGGGACCCGCGCACCCGCTGGTGCGCGTCCAATGGCAGTGCCGGACAGACCTGGCAGGTCGAACTGGGCAAGGTCGAACACATCAAGTCACTGCGGATCCACTGGGAGAAACCCGGCACGGCCTACCGGTACCAGGTCCAGAGTTCAGCCGACGGCACCAAGTGGAAAACGATCGTCAGCCGGGCCAAGAACAAGAAGGTCCGGCGGATCGTCTCGCATACCGTCGACGCCCCCGAGACCAGGTTCCTGCGGGTCCGTTTCCTGGGCTCCAGCAACGGCATGTGGGCCAGTTTCTGGGAATTCGAAGCCGGCACCGAGAAGTTGCCGCCGTTGCCCACGGCGCTGACACAACCCAATTCGTCACTGGCCGACGTCACCGCACCCGATGACATCGACGTCACCCTGTTTGCCAAGCCGCCGCAGGTGAACTATCCGGTCTGCCTGGCTGCAGCCGCCGATGGCACGGTGTTCGTCGGGGTCGACAAACAGGGGTCACTGGGCAAGAAACCCGGCCAGGGCTACGTGCTGCGGCTGCGAGACACCGACGGCGACGGCAACGCCGACCAGATCAACCAGTTCGCCAAGATGGATCACCCCCGTGGGCTGTTCTTCGACAATCACAAGCTGTGGGTGCTGCACCCGCCACTGCTGAGCGTGTTTCATGACGAGGACCATGACGGAACGGCCGATCGACAGGAGGTGCTGATCAAGGGCATCACCACCAATCAACTGCACATGCGTGGAGCCGACCACACCACCAACGGCATTCGCATGGGCATCGACGGTTGGCTCTACATCGCCGTCGGTGATTTCGGTTTCGTCAAAGCAACAGCCGCCGATGGTCGACAGATGACCCGCCGCGGCGGCGGAGTGCTGAGAATCCGACCCGACGGCAGCGAAATGGAAGTCCACTCGTGGGGCCTGAGGAACATCGTCGACGTGTCGGTCGACCCGTTCATGAATCTCTTCACACGGGACAACACCAACGACGGGGGCGGTTGGGACATCCGGCTCAGCCACCTGCACCAGTCCGGCCACTACGGCTATCCGTCCCTGTACCTGAACTTCCCCGACGAGATCCTGCCGCCGCTGGCCGATTACGGCGGCGGCAGCGGCTGCGGGAGCATGTTTGTTCACGATCTCCGCTGGCCCAGGCAGTACGGCAACACGCTCTACACCTGCGACTGGGGCCGGAGCGTGGTCTACCTGCACAACCTCCCGCAGTCCCAGGCGACCTTCAAGACGCACCAGGAAGTCTTTCTGAAGGTGCCCCGCCCCACCGACATGGACGTGGACGGCAGCGGACGGATGTATGTGTCCAGCTGGAAAAACGGCAAGTTCAATTTCTCGGGCCCCAACGTGGGCTTCGTCGTGCAGGTCACTCCCAAAGGATTCGTCCCCAGGCCGTTCCCGGTTCTCTCAGAAGAGACCGATGAACAACTGGTCGAGCACCTCACCTCCCCAAGTGCCGTCTACCGGCTGCACAGTCAGTTGGAACTGCTGAGGCGAGGAGCCGGCGACGGCCGGATCGACCGCGTGGCCCGACTGGCAGCCGACACCAGGGCCCAGTCGCACTCACGGGCCGCAGCGGTGTTCACACTGGGGCAGTTCGACGACAAGAGCGTCGTGTCACGTCTGCTGAAACTTGTGGCACTCGACGGTGTCCGCGAGTTCGCTCTGCGAACCTTGACCGACCGTCGCGGACGGCTGAAGTCTGTCCCCACGGCTCCGGTGCTGGCTGCCCTGAAGGATCCCAACCCCCGGGTTCGCGCCCAGGCTCTGATCAGCCTGGGGCGGTTGGCCCGGCCCGAAACCGCGTCGGCCATTCTGCCGTTGACGCGTCGTAAGACCAAGCCGCCGGCCAACACCACCACGCTCCACAAGCAGCCCGATCCCGATCGGGTGATTCCTCACCTGGCAGTTCGCGCCCTGGTCGCCGTCAACAACGTCGACGTGTTGCTGAAAGGGCTCGATGGGCCTGACCACGCCGGGGCCCAGTGGGCCCTGAAGTCAGTTCATAGCCGCAAAGCCGTCGACGGGCTGATCGCGAAGCTGAGCACCCAGAGAGACGACACCCGGCGGCAGGCGACCCTGACCACGCTGGTCCGACTGTACCACCGTGAGGGTGACTACACCGGCGACTGGTGGGGAACACGGCCGGACACCAGTGGCCCCTACTACGATCGCACCCCCTGGAAGTCCAGTGAGGCGATCGCCAAGGTGCTCCGCACGGTGATCGCCGACAACGACCAGGGCACTTCCAAGCACCTGCTCGCTCAACTGGCTCGACACAAGGTCCGGATCAAGGGCCTGCCGCAGACGGCACAGGTCGCGTCCAAGGAGACCCTGAAACCGCTGGTGCTGCCCAAGGCCGATCCTGCCAACAAGAACCAGATCGCCAACCGGGCCACCGAGGACGTCATGGCCGAAGCACTCAAGATTCAAGGGGATGCGGCGAAAGGTCTGAAGTTGTTCAACTCACAGTCGTGCGTCCGTTGCCACACGACGGCCAACGGGCAAAAGCCCAAGGGCCCCCACCTGGTCGACATCAGCAAGAGATCCAAGCCCGTCGAACTGATCCAGTCGATCCTCAAGCCCAGCGCAAAGATCGCCCAGGGGTTTGACACCTATGTGTTTGCAACAATCGACGGCAAGGTCGTGACCGGGTTCGTCTCGCGTGAGAGCGCCAAGACGGTCGAGATCCGACAACTGACCGGCTTGCCGATCGTCCTGCCCAAGTCGAAGATCGAGGAGCGGGTGCGTCAAAAGAAGTCGATGATGCCCGAGGGCATCGTCGGCAACCTGACCGTCGAACAACTGGCAGACCTGTTGGCATTCCTGAAATCCCTGGAATAAGGCACTCGCGATGACAGACAACCAACCGCAGCCAGAATCAGCCTCGGAACCGCAATCGTCCGGCATTTCCGGAGGCCGTGTCGTCACCTGGGTGCTGATCGCCGCACTGGCCGCGGTGACCGGTGTCGAGGCCCTGGCCAGGACCAGCTACAACGGGACGCTGCAGGCACTTGACGACCTCAATATCGATTCCTCCGACAACGGGATCGAACTCTCCGAGATCGATCGACACGTCTCAGGGTGGACCAGCCGCGAGACGTCAAAGAACGGGCAGATCGTGATCCGCTGGATCAGCCTGCTGAAGGACTACAAGGTGACACTGCATCCGGAGTCGAACCAGGCCGGCCGAATCAGCGGATTCGAGACTTCGGAGGCAGGTGACTACGAAATCGAAGCTCCCTCGCTGCCGGAGGGCATCCCCGCCGGGCTGCCTCCGGATCCCAGCGGCATGGGCACCTCCAGCGGCGGCGGACCTGCTGGCGGACTGGCTCCCCCGCCACCTCCCTCCGGCAAGTAGCTGCCGGGATCACCGGAAACTCGAGTGGCGATTCCGTCTAGGACGAGACAACTGCCACGCCTAGAATGCGGCCATGCCCACTGTTTGGACAGCCTGCAGATCTGGCCGTGTCACCGGTGGCGTCGTGTACTGCTGGATGCTGGCGGTCGTTCTCAACCTGGTCACCGCAATTCCGGCTGTCGCTCAAGCCAACAATCGGCTCGAGCTCTTGCGCCGCCAGCACGCCAAGCTGCGGAATGACCACCTGGTCGTGTTGAACCGGATCAAGTCGTTCTGTGTCGAACGCAGGCTGGCCGACGGCATCCGGGCAGTCGACGCTGCGATCCAATCCACCTCCGGCACGGTGTCCACAACAGCCACGCTGCCGGAAACTGTCACCCCGGAACTCTCGCCCGACCTTCCTGCGGCCGAGCGGCAATGGCAAAGCCAACTGAGAACCCAGCGCCGCCGTCACGCTCAGGACCTGTTTCTTCTCAGCCGCCGTGTGCTCAAGGCAGGCCACACCAGCTACGCCTACAACCTGGTCCGTCAAACCGCTGCCTGTGATCCCGATTCGCGGACCGCTCGTCGACTGCTCGGATTCGTTCGCCACGGCAACCGCTGGGTCACTCCCTTCGCGTCGCGACAACTGAGACGACGGTTCGTCTGGCACGAGACGTTTGGATGGTTGCCGGCCGCACACGTCGAGCGTTACGAGATGGGACAGCGGTACTTCAAGCGACGCTGGGTCTCGGCCGACCGCGAATCCGAACTCCGCCGTGATTTCCGCAACGCCTGGGAAGTCCGCACCGACCACTACCTGGTCAAGACCAACCACAGTCTTGAGGAGGGCGTCGCCCTGGCCCGGAATCTCGAAACCTTCTACGGCTTTCTCCACTCGAGCTTCGCCGGTTTCTTCAGCACGCCGGACCAGATCGAGAAGCTGTTCGCCGGGACCAGCGGCGTGACCGGTGGCCGTTCACAGAAACCGGCCCGTCCGCATGTCGTTCACTTCTATCGCGATCGGGACGAATACCGACGCACGCTCAGACCACGCATTTCCCAGATCGACATCACCAACGGGCTGTACATGCAGGACGACCGCATTGTCTATTTCTTCCACGACAAGCCCCCCGACCGTGACTTCCCCCGGGCCACGCTGTTCCACGAGGCCACTCACCAGTTGCTCTACGAGAGCCAGTCAAAATCGCGGCCGATCGCACGCGACGCAAATTTCTGGATTGTCGAGGGGATCGCGTGCTACATGGAATCGTTCCTGCCGGGCGAGACGGGATTCCGGATCGGCGAGCCCCGTTACGTCCGGTTCCACTGGGCCCGCCACCGTGTGCTGGAAGAAAAGTACTACATCCCGCTGAAAACATTCGCGTCGATGGGATTACGGAAATTTCAGACCGACCCCAATATCGCTCGCAACTATTCCCAGGCCTCGGGATTGTGTCACTTCCTGCTGCACCACGACGGCGGCCGTTACCGCGATGCGGTGATCCAGCACCTCTTGCAGATCTACACTCCCAACCGGCGAATCTCGATTGCCTCGCTCGAGACGCTCACCGGTGTCACCACGACCGAGCTCGACCGGCAGTACCAGCGGTACCTTGCCGATCAGCAGGCCGGGCTCTCGCCACCTCGCGCCCGCACGCCACGCCAGTAAACGTCTTCGCCGACCGTACGGGTTTCGACGCACACAAGGCTGGCCGCCTCGGGAATCCGCGTCAGCCCGTCTCCGCCAACCGCGCCCAGCGCCTCGCGACCACCGACCAGCTTGGGGGCCAGGAAGACGTGCGCTTCGTCAATCCATCCTCCATCGGCCAGTGCCCCGAGCACCTCACTGCCGCCCTCGACCAGCACGTTGGTCCACCGCCTGGAGCCGAATTCTCCAAGCAGGTTCTCGATCTCCAGTCGCCCACGATCATCGACCGGACCGGCAATCACCTCGACTCCCGCCTCCACCAGCGCAGCGACTCGCGAGGAATCAGCCGTCTCGGCACAGGCCAACAGCAGTGGCACATCGGGCGAGGTGCGGACCAGTTGCGAGTCCAACGGCAGTCGGGCCGTCGAATCGAGTACCACTCGAGTGGCCGTACGTGGCCCGGGTGGCCGAGCCGTCAACAGGGGATCATCTGCCACAGCCGTCCCGATGCCGACCAACACGGCATCAACACGCCCCCTCAATTGGTGGACCAGGAGTCGCGAGTCCTCACCTGAAATCCACTGCGAATGGCCCCCGGTGGCGGCGATCCGCCCGTCAAGCGTCATGGCCCACTTAGCGTGGATCCACGGATGACCGGTCTCGAGCAGTTTCAGGAAAGGAGCATTCAGTCGCCTGACCGATTCGACCGCCACGCCGACCTCGACCTCCAACCCCGCATCACGAAGGCGTGACAACCCGCTCCCGTCCGCGTGGGGAGAGGGATCGGCAATTCCCACCACCACCCGGCGAATGCCGGCGGCCAACACGGCATCCGTGCACGGCGGTGTCTGGCCATGGTGGCAACACGGTTCGAGTGTGACGACCAGCGTCGCTCCTCGCGCCGACTCGCCAGCCGACTCAAGAGCGACGACCTCGGCGTGGGCTTCGCCAAAAGCGGTATGCCATCCCTCGCCGAGGACACGCAAGTCCTCGTCGACCACAACCGCCCCCACCGCCGGGTTCGGCTCAACACGTCCCTCACCCCGTACCGCCAGGGCCGCGGCGCGGTGCATCACCTGCTCGAAAGTTTCGAACGACTCGGTCATGCCGTTGCGTCCGCGTCGAGATGGAAGTTATCCCGGCGATCAGTCCTGGCCAGGCAGCCAGAGCGACTTCTCACCGCCGGCCCCCTCGCCTTCGCCTCCATCCGCGGCAGGGTCACCAGGAGTCCACAACCCCGAAGCGGTGACATTGCCACCATCGGCATCCCACGGTGGCACGATGTCCACCGCCTCGACCACGGCCTGCAATTCCTCGCGGAGCTGTGGCACCTTGCTCCCGTAAACCGTCCACAACCGGCTCAGCAATTCTCGCAAACCCGGATCCTCGAGGTCCTGCAACCGAAGCGAGAGTTCTCGCATTTCCAGTTGCAGCGTCCGTTCGAACTCGCCCTCCAGCCCCGACGCGGCCTCCCGGGCTCGGGCCAACCATTCGAAAGCCGCCGGGCGGTCGTGTCGGACTTCGCAGAGATCCGCCAGCGTGACAACCGACCTCAGGTAGTCCTCTCCCTGCTGCAGGTCTTCGCGGCCGGTGTACTCGGTCAAGACATCAAACAGCAGGCCGTTGTGGCGGACCAGCAAAGCCCGATTGAGCAACATCACCAGGTGCTCGTTGTCCAGTTCGGACGGGTTGATCCGTATCAGCCCGAACGTCGAAAGCATCGCCAGGTCGTCTTCCGACTCGACAACCAGCGGCACCGGTTCGGGCAACCCCATCGCCTGGCGGATCGCCGACACATCGACGACCAGCATGTTCTGTTCACAGCGAGACTCGAGCACCGTCACCGCTCCGGCCAGTGCCGGCAACTTCTCGGGCTGTGCGGCGGCCGCAGCGGGGGTCGCTCCGTCGAGGGCAGCCAGTGGAATCTGTGGCCAGATCTCCTCAACAAACCGCTGGACGAATTCGCGGTGGAGTCGCCGCTTGACCCCTTCGGCCGTCTTTGGCGCGAAGTGCCAGGTGGTGTAGAGAGCCTCGAACTGCTTCGGCACCAGGTCGACGGTGTCCTCGGCGTCCTCTTCGGGAACAGCCAGCTCGTCACCGACCTCCCGCAACGCGGCCTCGGCCGCATCAATCTCCTCGCCCTCGCGGGCAACCAGGTCGATCGCTGCCGACTGATCGTCGGAAGCCGCCTGCACCAACAACCTCGCCACCACGCGTGGAACGGTCTCGAGCGTTAGCGATTCGGCATCCTCGGCCGAGACGACATCGCCGTCGACCAGATGATACATCCCCGCCGGGCCGCCCTCCTCCGGTTCTCCCTCGTCCACGCGAACAAAACGTTCGGAGGAGTCCAGATCCGTGAGCCATTTCGAGACGTTCTCGATTTCGAAACGGCGATCGATCATCTTCACCGCATCGTCACGCTCTCCCATCTCCAGCAACTGCGCCAGGGTGTGACACTCTTCGGCCAGTCCGATGTCTTCGGTCAACCCGGCCGCCTGCACCAGCACCTCCGCAGCAGACAGAGACTGCCCCGACCACGCCAGACACAGTCCCTGGTTGAACCTGAGACCGAAGTTCTCTGCGTCCTCCTCGGCCAAACGCTCATACCGCTGGGCCGCCTCGCCCCAACAACCGCATCCGGCCACAGCCTGGGGATCCTCACCTCCGGCCTCGTCCAGCGCATAAACGCTGCGAAACGGGTAAGGAATCTCGCGGCCACCGTCGAATTCGGCCAGCCGCATGAAAATCGCCTCCTGTTGGTCGGGCAACGTAGCCGACTGCAGCGCCAACACCAGGTGCTGCCGCGAGGCCATCAGTTCCCCCTCCATCCGCATCCAGGCCGCAATGCCCAGGGCCAGGTTGCCGGCCATGTCCGGCCGAACCAACACGCACCGTCGCAGCGCCCGCTCGATGTCCTCACGGGCCTCCCCGTAACCGACCTCCGAGAGCCGGATCATCGCCACCAGGGCCAGGGCAAAACCGTGTTCCGGATCCTCGGCCACCACTGCCGCCAGTTCGCGATGGGCGCCTTCGAGATCCCCACCGTCAAACAGCAATCCACCGCGAGTGGTCCTCACCCACGTATTCTCGGGATGCTTGCGGCCGAGCTCGTCAAGGGCGTTGAGCGCCATCCGCGGCTGGTTGTTCTCCTGGAACTTCAGCACCCGCTCCATGCCGTCGGAGAGTTCACGACAACAGAACTTCAGTTTGCGGCCACTGCCGCAGGGACACGGGTCGTAGAGATCCAGGGGCATACCGGTGAGAGAATTGCGCCGAGAGGCTGGGTAGCGAAGAATCGGCCATCGAGTAAGTAGATGGTAGCAGACCGGATGGGGTTTGTTCAGTTGGCCGGCCAGTGTCCGAATCGGTGAGCGTGAATCGTCTGAACAACCGGGCGGGGTGATCCGGTCTCGTCGAGCAGGCCGGAGGTCGGAAATCCGGAGGGATCCCGGTCATCGAGGTGCGCCCAGGTGATGCCGGCCACACTCTGCTTGGCCAGCAACAACGGCAACACCGCGTCGACCCAGTCGGCTTGAAGTGATTCGGTCCACTCCCCGCTCCCGGGACTTTCCGAATCGCCAACTTCGGCTGATCGCACAAAACGCCCCCCCGCGTCCTGGCCACCTTTGGAGGGTGCGGCGATCGTCACATACAGCGGCAGACCAAGAGTGCTCCAGATGTCGAGCAGCCGAGACAGATCGAGCAGGTCGCGGCGACCGGGATCGGCCGGAACGAATCCCGACGTGATTTCGAGAGCAATCCCCGAGAGTCCCGGGGCACAACGGACCAGTGCGTCGACGAACTGCAACGGGCTGAGCAGGTGGTCACCGGCCGACTGGTAGCCGCCCCACGGCTGCTCAATCCGTACCAGCAACTGTTCGACATCGTCGACCCCACGAGCCACCTCCACGGCCCGCGCCAACAGCGCCAACCGCCCCTCTTCGTTGAGATCCAGTGCCCCACCGGTGTTGACCCTCGAGGCCAACTCCCAGACCCGGATCCGGCCAACAAACCGTGACACGGCCGTCTCCACGAAGTCACACACGAAACTCTGAAGGTTTTCGATGTCCCCCGACCACGCCGTCAGCCATTCGGGCAACCCACCAACGCCGAAATCCAGCAGCGGGCCACCGTGGGGCAGGAGTTTCTGCTCGACAGCCCAATCGACCAGACCGTCCGACTCGTCCCACTCGTACTCTCCCTCGATCGCTTCGATCCGGTTCCAGCAGATCGGCAGCGTGGCCGAATTGAACACGCCTCCGGGAAGACTCTCCCACTGGGGCGGACTCTCACCAGCCAGGCCACAGCCCAGCAGGGCTGGAAACCGTTTCGAACGCTGGCACCGAACGGCCAATCGCTGATTGATGTAGGCACCGGTCAGCATCTGGGCGGCATTGTGAGCATGAACCAGCGCGGCTTCGGAGAAGCGACAGGCCTCGTCGGGGTCGTCCTGGGCCGAGGTGGCGCGGGCGAAGATCTGGTGCGCCTGCCGGCTGGCTTCGTCGAATCCCTCCGGTACCGACATGCCCGAGATTTCCCAGGCGGCCAACTGGTTCCTGAGCTGACCGATCTTTCCTCGAGCCAGTTCCAGGGCCAGCAAATAAACCGTGTCCTGCTCGCGAAGACTCGAGGTGCTGACCAGGGTGCGACCAAAACCGGCAACCGGCCAGGCCACGTGCAGACGGCCGCTGTCGGAACTCGGGCGGCGACAGACCAACTCGTCACCTTCGCGTTCAACACGCGTCGGAAAGACACGACCGTCGAACCCGCTGATATAAGCCTGTTCGGCCTCGGGCCAGCCATCGAGGAAACCGGGCGGAGACACCCGAAACCGCATCACGCCCATGAACGTTCTCACCCCCGGTCAAGTGGATACCGCCGGCTCGAGTGGCCGGGCCCGGTACCGCAACCCCAGTCTATACCTCTGCCCGGTGCGTTGTCCAAGTGAGCCTTGGGTGGTAAATTCTCGGCCGGGACAAAATTGAGATGGAGCCCGTTGAACGAGGACCAGCCATGGATGCCGCTGCAGTGCCTGGAAGTTCTGTCGAGAGAGTTCCGGTTCGCGGCTGCCTGGAAACCACTGACTGGGACAAGAACAGCGAGCCGTCGACATCGTCACACAGACCCGATCGAAATACATCAAGGCATTCGAACTGACTAGTCGTTGATACGTTTCCGTGAGCCTGAGCGGAGGTGAGCAACCGCTCGGCTCGGGACACAATTGCCATTTGCAACGCTCGTTGGCGTGCCGCATAATGGCGGTGTCTTCGAACAAGTGGAAACACTTTTTGTAGCGATTTCTCGAGGGGAACCATGAACACCCCCGTGCCAGATCCACCCGCTGCGGATCCGTCACCTTCCCAGAGTGATGCAACAGGTGAACAGGGCCTCGAGGAAACCTACGTGCCCGGTGAAGCTGATACCGGTACGGAAGGCCTGGCCAGGATGGCCGACGCCGACCCCGAAAGCGAGTCCGGCCCGGCAGCCGCCTCGAGCAAAGCGAAGGCATCGGCACGCAAGAGCAAGGCATCAGAACTCGGCGACTTCAAACTGCTGAAGAAGCTCGGCGAGGGTGGGATGGGCGAGGTGTATCTGGCCCGTCAACAGGGACTCGATCGCAACGTCGCCCTCAAGGTCCTCTCCAAGCAGTTGGGAAAGAAGGAGGCGTTCGTCGAGAGGTTCTTTCGCGAAGCCCGCGCGATGGCCCGGCTTGACCACCCCAACGTGCTCAAGGTGTACGCCGTCGAAACCGACAAGGGACGTCACTACGTGGCGATCGAACTCGTCGACGGTCAAAGCATGCAGGACTGGATCGACCAGTTGGGACACCTGAGTGTCCCCGATTCGGTGCTGGTGACCATCCTCTGTGCCGAAGCCCTGCGGCACGCACATGAGGCCGAACTGGTCCACCGAGACATCAAGCCTGACAACGTGCTGGTGACCAAAAGCGGGCAAGTCAAGGTGGCCGACTTCGGGCTGGCCAAGGCGGCCGACGAGGACGTGTCGATGACACAGAGCGGCACCGGGATGGGCACACCGCTGTACATGGCCCCCGAGCAGGCGCGCGACGCCAAGACGGTCGATCTTCGAGCCGACATCTACGCGCTGGGCTGCAGCCTCTATCACTTCCTGACCGGAGAGCTCCCTTTCCAGGGCAACACGGCCCTGGAACTGGTGATGGCCAAGGAAAAAGGGATATTCACCTCCGCCCGCAAGCTCAACAACCAGATTCCCGATCGTCTCGATCTCCTGGTAGACCGGATGATCGCCAAGGACCCCAACCACCGTTACAGCGACTGCAGTGAACTGCTCAACGACCTGAATTCGCTGGGGCTGGCCGGAGAGACCCTGAGTTTCATCGAGGGTGCGGAACCGGCCGCCAGTGGAAGTGCCTCGTCGACGCGAGCGACTCCGGCCACATCACCGACCCGCACCAACAAGCCGGCCTCGTCGCTTCCGGCCGTCTCGTTGCCACCTCCCAGTTCCGCCGAGGATGCGGCGTCGCAGCGAGCCACCGCGGCCGACGACGACAAGTGGTTCGTCCAGCACACCAACGCGAAGGGTCGCACCGCCGTCAGCCAGATGTCCACCAGCCGCGTACGGCAGGCGATTGAAGGCAAACTGCTGGATCTCAAGGCCCGCGCCAAGCAGAAACAGAGCGATTCGTTCATGCCGCTGGCGCAGTTCGCCGAGTTCGAACCGTTGATCAAGAAACGGATCGCCCAGTCACGGTCCGGAGGCAGCAGCGGCCTGAAGAACATCTACCAGAAACTCGACAAACAACACCAGCGGCAAAAGAAATGGCGGGCCCTGAACTTCCTGTTCCGCAGTGCCATGGGCTGGGTCTGGCTGACCGTATTCCTGGCCATCGTCGTCGCCGTGTCTCTGGGGGCATGGTCGGTCTGGGGCGACACACTCGGTCCGAAACTGCAGGAGTTGTTCAACTGGAAGTGACAATCGGCACATTCGTTAGAATCGCCCCCCTGCGACCCGTCGATGGCGAATGGCTCACGGTGACACCCCCTCGGTGGTCGATAGGCATAAGGAAGTGACGGGCCGTTCTGCAGAACTCGGCCGCGCATTCGGGACCCTCTTCGAGTTCGACTCATGCACCGCCGGATGGATGCCTGGCTGCTGGTGGCGGCAACACTTGCCGCGTGCCTGGCACCGACCGCGATTTTCGGCGGTGAGATCCGGCTGAACGACGGCACGGTGCTGCGTGGGACGATCCGACCGCAACAGTCCCTGGCTCTCTCCAAGCAGCGCAGCGCCGGTGAGTTGACCACGTACCCGATCGTCGCAGCCGTCACACCGCTGAAGCGGTACTTCGTCCCCACCCGACTGGTTGCCGAATTGAACAACGATGCCGACCTGGATCGGTTCGAGACGTTCACGCTGTCCAAACGCAAGGCGAAGTTCTCGACAAAGCTGCAGTCGCTGGGAGCTCCGGAGGAGGTGGGAGAATGGGACGAATTCGGACGACGACGGCTGGTGTTCCGGATCAAGGATCGCAAGGTCAACATCTACCAGTGGGTGACCAAGCTGACCCCTCACCAGGCCACCGTCGTCGCCCAGGGCTTCGGCTGGACCCATGGCCTCTCCACAAAGTCGATCGCTGCCGACGTGCTCGACCGGTGGCTCCGACGCGTCACCGATGCCAATCGACTGGACGACCGCCTGGCCATCGCCCGCTTCTACCTCCAGGCCGACATGTTCAAGCAGGCCCGGCGCGAACTGCAGGCCGCTCGAGCGGCATTTCCCGGTGAGAAAAAGAAGATCGAGAGCCTCCAGCGCCGACTCGACGAACTGCTCGGTCAGAGGATCCTCGATGAACTCAAGCGACGACGTGACAACGGCCAGCACCAGCTGTTCCGGGCCGCACTCGACACCTTCCCGGTCGACAAGCTCAGCGCCACCATCCGTCGACAGGTTCGCGAGTTGACCGGGCAGGACCGTGACCGAAGAGACCAGGTGGCCTCGGCCAAGCGACAGTTGACCGAGGAACTGGCGGCCGTCTCTGACACCAAGATCCGCGAGCAGCTGCAGCCGCTGGTCGAGGAGATCATGCTACAACTGGACCTCGAATCCATCTCACGGCTCGATGCCTTCCTGAAGTTCTCCGACGACGCCACCCTCCAACCGAGCCAGAAACTGGCCCTGGCCGGGTCGGGATGGCTGACGGGGTCGGGCAATGCCGTCACCGCATCTCGTGACACGGTCTCGCTGTTCCAGGCCCGCGAGTTGTTGCTGGCTGCGGCGAAAGCCGACATCGCCGACGTCCCTCCCCTGCTCTCACGGCTCGAGGGACTCGAGGGAATCTCGCCCCAGAGAATCGCCGCGTTGATCCCACAACTGCCGCCGATCCTGTCCACACCGGAGATCCGTCCGGGAGTGCCGACACTGGTCGAACCGGCCAGCGGTGAGCTGAGATACTGGGTGCTGTTGCCGCCGGAATACAACCCACACCACAGTTATCCCTTGCTGGTCGTGTTGCACGACGCTGGCGGATCACCCAGATCGAGTATCCAGTGGTGGGCCGGAACAGCCGCAAAACCCCGACCGGCCCGTCAACGGGGCTACATCGTCGTGGCTCCCGAACTGCCCGGCGTGGTCCGGCCCGGAACCGTCACCGCCGCCGATGGCTCGGCCAATCCCGCCGTCGACCTCCAGATCGGTCCCCCGCTGCACCGAGGCATCCACCGCGTACTGGTTGATGCCCGCAAGCGATTCCGTATCGATTCCGATCGGGTCTACCTCTCCGGACACGGCCAGGGCGCCGACGCCGCATTCGAAATCGGGATGACTCACCCCGGGTGGTTCGCCGCGATTGTGCCAATCGCCGGAAAAATGACCGATTACTGCACCTACTACTGGCACAATGCCAAGAAGCTCGCCTGGTATGTCGTCAACGGTGAACTCGACCGGCCCCGTGTCGAACACAACGCCTTCGGACTCAACCGCATGCTCCGACATCGGTTTCCGCTGATTTACTGCGAGTACGCCGGACGGGGATACGAATCGTACGCCGAGGAACTGTTCAAGATCTTCGAATGGCTGCCCCGACACACGCGTGCCGACGACCCGAAGGAATTCGAGGCGGGCACACTCCGATCCTCGGACCGCCGGTTCCACTGGATAGAAATGAACGCCCTGCCGTTGACCGAGGCGCGTGGCCAGCGAACCCGGCCGCTGAGACTGAAAGCCAAGGTTACCGTCGGCAACTCGATCCACGTCAACTCGGCCTCCCGCTCGACCACCCTGTGGCTTTCGCCCGAACTGGTCGACTTCGAGAAACGGGTCAAAGTGACCGTCAACGGGCGGCGAGGCAAGAGCCGGTTCCTGGCACCGAGCATCTCGGACATGGTCGACGACTTCCGTCGCCGGGCCGACCGTGAAAAACTCTACTGGGTGCGGCTGGACATCGAGTGAAGATCCCCACCGCCGGACCGGAACCCACGGGCTGATGACGCGACCGATCGCCGCCGCCGTGCAGATGACCTCCACGGCCGACACCGACACCAACCTCGCAACGGCCCAGCGGCTGGTTCGGCAGGCCGCCGCCGGCGGCGCGTCGCTTATCGTGCTGCCCGAGTTGTTCACCGCATTGGGTGAACCCGAGATGATCGCCTCGGCGGCACAGCCGGTTCCGGGTCCGGCCAGCAGGATGCTGGGCGAACTCGCTGCCGAACTGCAAATCACACTGGTCGGCGGCAGCATGGCTGAACGCCGCGAGGGGCACCAGCGAATCTCCAACACCAGCCTGCTGTTCGGACCCGACGGGACTCAACTGGCCTGTTACCGCAAGATGCACCTCTTCGACATCGACCTGCCCGGCCGTGTCAGCTTCTGCGAGTCGTCATTCGTCGAGCCTGGCGAGGAAATCGTCGTCACCGAGACGCCCCTGGGTCGACTCGGCCAGGCCACCTGCTACGACCTCAGGTTTCCCGAATTGTTCCGGGGCCTGGTCGACCGTGGAGCCGAGATCATCGTGGTCCCTTCGGCCTTCACCCAGTCCACCGGCCGCGATCACTGGGAAGTGCTGCTGCGGGCCCGGGCTATCGAGAACCAGGTCTTCGTCGTGGCCGCCAACCAGCACGGAGTGCACGCCCCCGGAATCACCACCTACGGCCGATCGATGATCATCGATCCCTGGGGGACGGTGCTGGCCACTGCCCCCGATGGAGAAGCGGTGATCACCGCCGAACTGGATTTCGACCGCCAACGCGATATCCGAGCGACACTCCCGGCACTCAAACACCGACGTGTCCGGCATTCTTCCTGAAGCTCCGAAACCCCGAGACTGACTTCTCGCAACGACCTCAACAGGTCCAAAAACTCGCCCAGCCGCTTTTTCTCGGCTGGCCGATGAGTGGCTCCCGCTCAACAGCGGGTGTCAGAAACTTCCCTCGCGAACCTGGTCGTGGCCGAGCCCCTCCCGAATCGTGACCACGTGTTCCACGTCAATGGAATCGTTTTCCGGGAGCGGGATGTCAGACTTTTCCTGGCCGAGAGTGGCAACACTCTTGAGCTTTTGCAGTGGCCTGGAGCCCTCAAGACGGGTTTCTCCGTCCGAGTAATAGTCGAACCACGGAAAACCCGCTTCGGTGTATTCCCGCGAAGTGGGAGGAGTCGTCGGTGGGTCATCACCGGTAATCGATCGCCAGACCAGGGAATTGGTGATATGGACGAAGCAACGACTGGCCTGTGCGGTGTCCCAATCGTTGATGTCGAAGGGGTCTTCGTAGATCTCCTGCCTCATTCGCCCTCCGGGTGCCAGCCCGATCTCCATCGGTTCGGCCTCAGCGAAACACGTTTCTGGAGACTTTTCGTAGCAAGCAACGTAGTACTGTTGTTCGACCCTCTCCGGAAACCGCCTCTCGAAGACCGCCCGCTTCATGGGATGCACCAGGATCTGCAGCCCTCCATGTTCTGCGGCGCCGGAAATCTGTTCCTCGGCCGTGTAACCGCTTCCCAACGGCATTGCGACAAACTGCCGGATGACATCCTTCTCAATACAAAAACCGTCCAACCACGGTTGAGTTGGTGAGACCATATAGTCCTGCGGATCCCCTTTCAGGTGATCCGTCCATGTGTCGCCGGTGACGGCGTTGATCTTGCCGGCCGCGATCTTGATCGCAAACGGGTACGACGTGCCTCGCGATTGAAGATAATTGGAGTCGAACGAGAGCCACATGGCCTCGGACTGATACATCGGGAACATGACACCGCCATGTGTCACCCACTGATCGGGCACCGATGTCGCGAAGTCATCGACATGCCGCAGCGGAAATCTGCCAAGGCCCGGAGGCAGCAGATGGGTCGTGTCGTCATCGGGAATCCGTAGCGTCCGCATCAGGTTCAGTGACAGCCGAGCCTGGGGGTGGACCCCGTCAAACGAAAACACCAGCGAGTCATTCTTCAGCTCAATCATGAGTTTCTCCGTGTGTCACCATTCACCATTCACCATCACGAACTTCGCGGACGACACGAAGCACGGCGTGGTCTGGCATGTCCTTGAGTTGCCGCAACAGATCGGCGAACAGACGCGGCCGGCTGCGGATGATTTCTGCCAGGTCACTCGAGACCTTTCCCGCGAGGGCCAAAAGGAAGTCGGCATCCTCATCGAGAACCTCCGCCAGAGCCCGGGTGGTCTGCTCTGAAGGCGGTGGCTGCAAACTGCGTTCGATCTTGCTGAGGTACGACGGTTCGACACCAATCCGCCCCGCAACCCGACGAACCGAGAACTGCGGGTCCTCCCTTTTTAATTCCTCACGTCGCTTCCTGAGATATTCTCCAAACTCCATGTTGTGTACCATATACGACACACTACACATCACACAAGGCGTGGTGGAGAAAAAATGGAACAGGTCCACCAACACGGGCGAACGAAACTCTTCCTTCTGGCCGGGCTCTTGACCGAACCACGTGAAATTGCCCAGGCGCGGCTTCATCCGACGACGTGAATCCAACCGGGGAATCACCTACTCTCACGGGTGGAACTGGCGTCTCTCTCCAGTGGAAAGACAATCGAACCAACACGAGTCGAAAACAGACGATGAACGGTGCCCAGTTGATGCTCGAGATGCTGGCTTCGGCCGGCGTGCGATACGTCTTTGGTAACCCGGGATCGACCGAGTTGCCGTTGACCGACGCGATGGTCGCCGAGGACCGGCTGGAGTACATCCTGGGACTGCAGGAAGTCCCGGTAATGGGGATTGCCGAGGGATACGCCCAGGCGACCCGCCAACCCGGGGTGGTCAATCTGCACATCAGCCCAGGCCTGGGCAATGGCCTGGGGATGCTCTACAACGCCCACCGCGCGGGCACCCCGCTGGTGGTGACAGCCGGCCAGCAGGACCGTCGCCTCCGGTTCTCCGAACCGATCCTCTGGGGCGAGATGGTCGAGGTGGCCCGTCCGTGGACAAAGTGGTCGGCGGAGGTACAGCGGGTCGAGGACATCCCGGCGGCGATGCGTCGCGCGATCCAGACCGCGCTGATGCCACCCACCGGTCCGGTCTTCCTCTCGATCCCCGTCGATGTCCAGCAGCAGGAGGCTCCTCCCCTGGACATGACACCCCCTCAGCCGGTCAACCCCCTTCTCCGCCCTCCCGCGGACGAGTTGCTGCGGGCTGTCGACGTCCTGGCAACCGCCACCAACCCGGCCATCCTGGCCGGCAGTCGCGTGACCGAGAGTGACGCGATCGCCGAGTTGGTCGGGGTGGCCGAAGCACTGGGTGCGCCGGTGATCAGCGAACCGGGCACCACCCACGGCCGTCTCGGCTTCCCCTGCACCCACCCGCTTTCTGGCCCCGGCCTGCCGCTGTGGGCCCCGGACATCCACGAACGCCTCTCCGAATTCGACGTGATCCTGGCCGTCGGCCTCGACGTCCTCAGGCTCTACGTCTACTACGAACCCGAACGAGCCATTCCCGAGCACATCCGGCTAGTGCACCTGGACCACGACCCCTGGGAACTGAGAAAGAATCACGCCACCGAGGTGGCGTTGTGCGGCGGACTGAAGCCCGGCCTCTCGGAGCTGGAACAACAGCTCTCCGATCACCTGACGCCCGCCCAGCTCGAGTCGATTTCGGAACGTCGCGGCCGCCGCGAAGCGATCCACTCCGAAGCCCGGTCCTCGCTCCAGGCCCAGGCGTCAGCCGAACTCCCCCGGCGTCCCCTGACCTCGCTGGCCCTGATGTCGTCGATCGCCAGAGCCCTGCCCCCGGATATCGCCGTCGTCGAGGAAGCGGTGACCACCACCAACACTTACCTCGAACGACTGGGAGCCATCGCTGACCCGACTGGCTACTTCGGCCACCGCGGCTGGGGCCTGGGATGGGGCCTCAACTGCGCCATCGGCGTCCAGTTGGCCTGGCCCGATCGCCCGGTGCTGGGCGTGATCGGCGAGGGTGCGTCGATGTACGGCATCCAGGGACTGTGGACCGCGGCCCGCTACAACATTCCGGTCACCTTCGTGATCCCCAACAACGCCCAGTACCAGATCCTCAAGGTCGGTGCCCGCGGCATCGGGCTGCCCCACGCCGCCGACGGCCAATACGTCGGCATGGACCTGGTGGAACCCGAGGTCGACCTCGTGGCACTGGCCGGATCGCTGGGCGTCGAAGCCTGCCGCGTCACCGAGCCTGAAGAGTTGACCGATGTGCTCGCCGCGGCCCTGGCGGATCCGCGGCCTCGGCTGATCGACGTGCCCATCGACCGCACCACGCCGGCGGCGATGGAGTACTAGCCGGCTACTCGTCCGGATCCAGGCCATCCAGGATCAGCCCGTCGAGACCCGGGTCGTCGGCGATCTCGTCGACCTCCGGCTCGATCCCCAGCAGTTCGTTGTCGTAGGCCTCCTCGTACTCCCGAACACGCTCGGCCAATTCGTCGTTCTCGTCAATGGCGCTGGAAACCTCCAGCTCCCACTCAGTGCTGGCCGAACGGAGTTCGTCGAGTTCCAGGGGCAGTTGCAGGATCTTGGCCAGCCGACGGCTGACCGCTTCGATGCTCGCCGGGTTGGTCACCGTCAGGTAATGAGGGATCTCGGCGATCAGCGAGACCATCTCGAGACCGGACTCCTCCGACCGACTCATCAGGTAGCTCATGAACGAACCGGGTCCCTCGTACCCCGTCCTCCTCACACCGAACCGTTCCATCTCGGGCAACAGGTCGGGTCTCGAACAGGTCGTGTACAGCCGTGGGTCACGAGTGTGAGGCACGGCCCCACCAAACGAACCGACGAACAGGATCCGGGTCACGCCCGAATCGTGGGCCAGGTGAAACAGGCAGTCGGCGAACGTCTGCCAGCGGAGATTGGGTTCCTTGCCGATGAACATCAGCAGGTTGTGTTCCTGGCTGGCGAAAAACTGTGTCGATGGCAGTTCGATCGACGTGACCAGCCCGTCCTCGACCCGGATCTCGGGTCGGAACAGCGCCGACATCTCCATCGAGCCCGGAAAGTTGTAGATATAGAAAGGATCCGGATCGATCTCGGCAAACGGTTGCGCATCGACCAGGTCGACCAGCCGCTGGATCGTCCCGGTGGAAACATCACCACCGTCCATCCACCCGGTGAAAGCCAGCAACATCGTGGCGTTGCTCATCTGCGGCCGGTCAGAGAACGTCAGCAACTCGGCCAGCGGCGTCGGCATGCTCGGGCTCATGCCTCGATTGTAGTCCGGCCCGTCACCACCGGGCAACATTGCCGCCACGCGCGGCAACGGATCAACCGGACCTCACCCCGTCGTCTCCTCGACCGGGCAACACGGCGGACTCCAGAAACGGCTTCCGGTCGTAACGCCGACCGTTGAGCCAATGGCCCACCCACGTGGAACGGACGAAGTGATGGTAGGTCGGAACGCCCACCATCAGTGCACCGGCGAGATAGGCCAGAAACTTGAGGAAAGGAGGCCAGGACAAATCTCCCAGCCACAACGACATCTCGAACTGAACCGGAACGTGGACCAGGTACAACCAGTAAGCGGCGTCTGAATAGTACCGGACCTTGTCGCTCTGCTCTGAGAAGCACTCCTCGAAAAACCCAAACCAGGCAACGATCAGTAACCACGTGGCAACCGCGTAAGCATAAAAGTACCCTGCCGCCTCCCACCGCGTCCTGGGGTCATCAGGACGCAGCGAATCCGGAAAAACGGCGTGGAGCAACGCGGCATTGATCGGCTTGCGGACAGAACCGGGGCGTTCCTCCACAGGCTTCATGACCCAGGATTTCCACTTCGGGTTCTCATCAAGACCCGCATCGGCGCAACGTTCGATCGTTGCCAGATCAAAAGAATCGATGACATTCTTGTTGATCTGCAGAACCAGTCCGAAGGCTTTGTCCGAGGTGAGACGCTCACCTCGCCGAACCATCGCCAGGTATTCCGGATCAATCCGTTCACGGATGGCGCGTCGAACCCGATCCTGCTTCGCATTCCCATCCGAGAGCAAATCTGACCGAAACCGGGCTTCATCGACAATCACCGTCAGGTCCATCTCGGGCACCACCGGACCAACACGAGTGCGGTGCTGTTTCCAGTCACCAATAAAAACCGTCGCCAACGCCACGGCTAACAGCGAACCGGCGAGCATCTTCAACCGCCAGTTGCGGCCCACCCGTTGGATCAGGTCCGGCTTCACGTACAGGCACCATCCGATCCAGAAAATGAACCAATAGCACGCCGTCCCGATCCAGCTGGGATTCAAAGGCCCGACATGCACTCCAAACCAACTGTTGCGCCAGAACATCAGCACAGCGACTGGAACCGCCAGGACCGGGACGCAGAACGTCGAGCCGGCAATTTCCTCGACTGCCGACTGTACCCGACGTCGCAGGTAGCCCGACCGGTCCAGAAACCGGTCGCAGGCAAATCGGCAAACAACGCTCAGGACGTAGAGCAGGCAGAGCGTTTCCAGAAACCAGAGGTGATATGGCCACTGATTGCCGATCTCAGACGGCATATCGAGAAAGTGCTGGAGCGTGTGATCCCAACTGCCCAGTTCGGTCTGGATGCGTCCGGTCTGAAGGCCACCGCGAATCTCTTGCCAACGGAGGAGTGGAAACAGGACCAGCATTCCAACGAAAAGAGGCAACACGACCCGCGTTGTCCGATTCCGGAGAAACGACCGCATCCCCCGTTTGGCGACCAGCAAGTGGGCAAAAAAACCCGCAATCACAAAAAACGTTTGCATGCGGAAGACGTGGATCCAGCACGCAAAGTACAGGAACCCCGTGTGGCCGCGTGGATCAGAGCGCGAGTTGAAGAAGTACTCGGGCATCATGAGCCACGCGGCATGGAGGACCAACCCCAGTAGCATCATGACTGCTCGCAGCGCATCCAACGAATGGTATCTGACCGACGCTCCTCTGGAAGAACCCGTCTCCTCACCACTGCTACTCATCATTCCCTCACATCGCCGCCACGAGCATTCGACAGCCCCTGGACAACACCGTTTCCGTGGTCAACCCAGCCAATCTCGCACATCGTCGGTTCCAACTGCAAGCAGCCTCGCAACCAGGAAAATTGCTCTAGCATGGAGCATGTCGCTTCGGTCTACTCCTCCGAACGAGAATGTTCATGCTGCTCGAAACTCCGTGAGGGACACACATGGAATTCCTTGGTGAACTGTGGGTGCCGATCCTGGTATCAGCGGCAGCGGTCTGGGTGGCAAGTTCAATTCTCCACCTGGTCATTCCGATCCACAACAACGATTACGCGGGACTGCCCGAGGAGGACGCGGTACTCGATGCCATGCGACAACAGCCACTGCCTCCGGGGGAATACGCCTTTCCTTTCTCCGCATCGATGAAGGAACTGGGCGAACCGGAGATGATCGAGAAACACAAGCGGGGACCGGTCGGTTTTCTGACGATCCAACCCAACGGCCCACCCGGCATCGGCAAGAACCTCGCCCTGTGGTTCGCCTACTCGATCGTGATCAGCATCTTTGCCGCCTACATCACCTCGTTCCTGACGATCAACTCGGCCAGGGAGGCCTTCCGCCTGACCGGCACGGTCGCGGTCCTCAGCTACGCGGTGACCCACGTCCACAACTCGATCTGGAAGGCACAGCCCTGGAAGACAACAGCGAAATACCTCTTCGACGGGGTCGTCTTCGGACTCCTGACCGGTGCGGTGTTCGCCTGGCTGGGCAACTGGGGGGGCTAGCGACACTGCCTGACACGTAGCCGGTGCTTCTCTTTGCGTCGGTCGCCAATTGACGATAGCCTGAATGGACTGCATCTGAATCCCGCGGATCGTCTCAGCATGCCATCTCATCAATCGTCCTCCGGTTGCGCCGAATTCCGGCAACACACCTCGCTTTCCCGCCGCGGATTTCTCCGTGCCGGTGGCCTGGGGCTGGCCGGTCTCTCGCTGGCCGACCTGCTCTCGATCGAGGCCCAGTCCGCCCCGCGGACCACAAATGACAACTCGGTCTTGATTCTCTGGATGCGGGGTGGACCGTCTCAGCACGAGACCTGGGACCCCAAGATGCAGGCTCCGGCCGAATACCGCGGAGCCTTTGGCTCGACCCGCACCAGCGTTCCGGGAATCGAGATCTGTGACATGCTGCCACGATCGGCACGTGTGATGGACAAGTGGTCCATCATCCGCAGCCTGCACCACACAAACGCCGGACATTCGGCCGGGGACCAGATCCTGTTCACCGGCCATCCGCCCGGTCCCGATCCCACCGTCAACATCCATCCCAGTTGTGGATCGATCGTTTCCGAGCAACTCGGACATCTGACCCCCGAGTTGCCGCCCTACGTGATGATCCCCCGACAGGTCCCCGGCACCGACTCCGCCTACCTCGGTGTCGCTCACAAGCCCTTCGAAACACTCTCGGATCCGGCCACCCACAAACCGTTCCAACTCCGGAATTTCTCGCTGGTCGAGGGCATCAGCGACCAACGCTTCGGCGACCGCAAGTCGCTGCTGCAGGAATTCGATCGTTTCCGCAAGGGTGTCGACCAATCTGGACAACTCGACGCGATCAGCGACTTCCAGCACCAGGCCTACGGCATTCTCAGTTCCGACCGGGCCCGCCGAGCCTTCGATCTCGACGCCGAACCCCGCAGTCTCCGCGAACGCTACGGGTTCATCGAACGCTACAACCCGATGGACCCGCGACGCTGCAGCGCCAGTGCCTTTTGCCAACGGCTGGTCCTGGGACGCCGCCTGGTCGAAGCCGGGGTGCGTCTGGTCACCGTCGACTGCCGCTGGTGGGACACTCACGTCGAGGGCGTCGACTCGATGAAGAACGGATTCTTGCCCCGCTGGGACCAGAGTTTTTCGGCGCTGATCGAAGACATGCACGAGCGGGGCCTGCTGGAAACAACCATGGTGGTGGCCTGGGGAGAATTCGGCCGAACGCCGAAGCTCAACAAGACCAACGGCCGGGACCACTATCCCAACGTCTTCAGTGCCGCGGTGGCCGGCGGTCCGGTGCAGGGTGGCCGGGTGGTCGGGTCGTCCGACAGCAAAGGGGCCTACCCGCTGAACAACCCCAAGTCCCCGCAGGACGTGCTGGCAACCATGTACCGCCACCTCGGCATCGACCCCAACAAGCACTATCTCGATCATTCGGGACGGCCGATCGCCACCCTGCCGTTTGGGAAGCCGATCGAAGAACTCGGCTAGCAAAACACCGTGCCAGATCCCGCCCGCCGGACCCGACGTCAGTTCCTCGCCACGGCCACCATGGTCGGTTGCGCCACGTTCAGCCGGACTTCTGCCCGGTCACCCGCTGTCGCCAAACCACTCGACAACAACCTCCAGGTCGTCGACCTGACCGATCTCGACGGCAAGTTGCCCCTGGTGATCGAGCGATCTCATCAGGTGCTGCGACAGACCGAGGACTGGGAACACTCGACCTGGAAGAATCCTGCCTGGCCCAAGGGGGGAGGCGACACGGTCGGCTACCCCTCGGTCGTCCGCAATACTCACGGACCACATCCCGACGGGCAGTACTACCTCTTCTACGCTCACCACGACCCCCGCTCGGGCATCGGAGTGGCCGTCTCCCGCTCGATCACCGGCCCTTACTCCAAGAAGGTCCGGGTTCCCGGGCGATCCGACAACCAGGTGGTGCCCAGTTTCCACGCCAGTTCGAAGAATCCCGACGACCCGTCTCACAACTCCAGTCCCTGGGTCGTGTGGAACCCAGAACAGCGGAAGTGGTTCATGTACTTCCACTTCTTCAACCACGGGCACACCGCCACGACCAACTTCCAGCCGACCGCGTTGGCGACGTGCTCCGACCTGGCATCACACCGATGGACAATCCGCCCGGGACGGGTGCCCGGTACCGTTCCGGCCTGGCTGCCGGTGCTGCCGACCACCCGGAAGGCCTGGGCCAACGAGGCGTCCTCCTACAACTCCGTCCACCGGCTCCCCGACGGACGGTGGCTGGGATTCATCCGTGGCACGTCCAACGACGGACGTCCCACCAGGCTGGGATTTGCCACCTCCCGTAACGGCGTCGCCTTCGACTACTTCAAACAGAACCCCATCCTGCACGCCGACGACGGTGGAGGTGGACGCAAGGGAGTCTATCGCCCCGGTTTCATTGGTTTTCTGGGCCATGCGTCCGGCTTACCCCGGTACCTGGTCGCCTGGCAGGAAAGCCAGCCCTTTGACGGAGACCCCCGACTGATTTACGGATACACGTCGGACTTCAAGTCGATCACCCGAGATCCCCGCGGCCACGTCCGCTGGGAGGGATCCGACGGAGCCATCAGCGCCTGGCGGGACGGGAACCGCCTGTTCCTGTTCTCGGGCAAACACGTGCATGAACTCAAACTGCCGGTAAAGACCCGCAGTTGATTTCCACCGTGCATCCGATCCTGCAAGATCGAGTCCCACGATGAATCGGCACACCCTGTCCAGACGCCGATTCCTGGCAGCCGGAGCCGCCGCCACAACCGCGGGCCTCGAGTCTCTGGCCCACGCATACCCAATCCGTTCAGCCAACGAAAAACTCAACATCGCCATGGTTGGCGTCGGCAAGGGTGGCGTCGGGGGCGTGCTGAACCTGCCTCGGATGGCCCGCGAGAACATCGTGGCGATGTGCGACATCGACGAGCAGTACGCCGGCCCAAATTTCGAGAAGTACCCCAAGGCGAGGCGGTGGACCGACTTTCGCCGGATGCTCGATCGGCAGAAGGACATCGACGCGGTCGTCGTCAGCACACCTGATCACAGCCACGCCGTGATCGCGATCACGGCCATGAGACATGGCAAACACGTCTACTGTGAAAAGCCGCTGGCCCGGTGTATCGGCGAAGTCCGGCAAATGCGTGAAGTGGCTCGCCAGACGAAGGTTGCCACACAGATGGGCAACCACGGCACCTACGAACCGAGTTTTCGCAGGGCGGTCGAGATCATCCAGTCGGGCGCGATCGGCCAGGTAACCCAGGTGCACACCTGGAGCGACCGCCCGCTGTCGTTCTGGAAACAGTCGGTGGCCCGACCGAAAGACACACCACGCGTTCCGGCTCACCTCGACTGGGACCTTTTCCTCGGACCGGCTCCCGTCCGGCCCTACCATCCCATCTATCACCCCTTCACCTGGAGAGGCTGGTGGGATTTCGGCACCGGCGTCCTCGGCGACATCATCTGCCACACGGTCAACATGGCCTACCTGGCGCTCGACCTGCAGTATCCCACGCGAATCTCGACACGCTCGGAAGGTCTGATGGCCGAGACGGCTCCGAAGTGGGCCGAGATGGTCTTCGAGTTCCCCGCCCGCGGCAAGCAACCGCCGGTAACAGTCACCTGGTACGAGGCCGGCCACAAACCGCCGCTGGCACTGGCTCTCGGCGAACCGCTTCCGGGCAACGGGGCCCTGCTGATCGGCGACAAGGGCCGGTTGCTGCAAACCGACATGTACGGGGCCTACCACAAGCTGCTGCCGACCGACCACTACGCCGACTACACGCCCCCGGCCCAGACCCTGCCCAGGGCGAGGATCGGACATCAACAGGAGTGGATCGACTCGGCCAAGACCGGTTCACCCACGATGGCCAATTTCGAGTACGCCGGGCGCCTGACCGAGGCCTTCCTGGTCGGCAACGTCGCTCTCCGCACCGGGCAGACACTCCAATGGGACGGAGAGGCGATGAAAGCAACCAACTGCCCCGAAGCCCAACGATTCGTCCATCCCGAATACCGTAAGGGCTGGTCACTGGATTGAAGCGGCGGACTTTTGACATGGGTCGACCGGGGCGTTATCACGGAGGGGTCCGGGACTGCCGGCCAACGATCACCGCCTGCAACCGGGAGTCCTGTATGTCCCTCCGCGTCAACACTCGGCTCGTTGTCCTCGCTCTGTCCAGCCTGCTGGCTGCAGTGACGGACCTCCCGGCCCAATCCGAAACCCCTCCCAAACGCCCAGCCACCACCCGCGTCCGCATCAGTGACCAGGGCCGAATGCAGGCCCTGGTTCGCGAAGGTGAGAAGCTGTTGAAATCGGGTGCCACCACACCCTACGCCAAGCTGCAGGAAGGACTCCAACGGACCGGATGCACCGTCGCCCTGGCAAAGCCGTCGACAAAGGACCTGTCCGGCCCCGAGTTGTTCAAACGGTCTCGCCAGAGCGTGGTGGTCATCAGCAGCCTCTATTACTGCACACGGTGCACCAAGCTGCATGCCACGACAGCCGGCGGAGTGGTGGTCGGGACCTCCGGAGAAGTGCTGACCAATGAGCACGTGATCCGGGGCCGTGCGGACCGCAAGAACGAGACCATCGTCGCGATGACCGCCGACGGCACGGTGATCCCCGTCCGCGAGGTGCTGGCCAGCAGCAAGAAGGACGATGTCGCCGTGATCCGGCTCGACATGTCCAATGCCAGGTCCCTGCCTCCGTTGCCGCTGGGCACCACCCCCCCGCCGGGTTCGGACATTCGGGTGATGAGCCATCCGAACAAGCACTTTTACCACCTCAGCAGTGGAATCATCTCCCGCTACTTCCCCGAGACCGGACCGGGCGGTGAGACCGAGGTGATGTCGATCACCGCCGATTACGGTCGCGGCTCCAGCGGCTGCCCGGTGCTGGACCGCAAGGGCAACATCGTGGGCCTCGTCTCCCGCACCTCTTCGCTCTACTACCGCCAGACCAAGGAGAAGCAGGAAAACCTGCAGATGGTCTTCAAGCTCTGCGTTGCCGCATCGTCGATCCGAACGCTCACCGAGAAATCGGAACCGTCAGTCGTGACGGCCCTGCCGGCGATCAAGCTGAAGGGCCTGCCCAAGACCCGGGGATCCGTCGAGGAACCCCTGTTCCTGAATTCGAACGACGACCTCGACAAGCTGATCCAGGACAAGAAGCTCTCCCAGACATACAGCAAGCACGTTGACTGGGAGAAACAGGTGGTGCTGGTGTTCCGCTGGTCCGGTTCGGGCCAGGATCAGCTCGAGACCCGCACCAAGGGAGAAGATCCCGTCACCGTGCAGTTCGTGTATCGCCGCGGAAGGACCCGTGACCTGCGACCGCACCTGAAACTGTTTGTGGTCGAGCGGGGTGTGCAGTGGATTGTCGAAAGTGGGCCAGTCGCTCGACCCACAACTCCCAAGCCCGTGGGGGCTGCCACCGAGGCCAGCGCCTTCAAAGCGGTCGAGAAGGTGCTTCAGGTTCGGCGGCGCGGCACGCTGGTGTTCGCTCGGCCGACCACGGCCGGAGTGGATCAACTCGAGACGTTCCTCAAAACCTACCCGAAGTCGTCCCATCGCGAGGAGGCCCTGTACCTGCGAGGGCTGAGCCTGTGGATGCTGAAACGGTACGACCACGCAGCCGCCGCCTACCGTGTGCTGCTCGACGCCTTCCCCAAGGGAAAACACACCCGCATGGCTCGGATTCGCGAAGCGGGGGCGCTGCTGTTCTCCGATCAACCACAGCCGGCGCTCGACCGGCTCGACGAGCTGATGACTGACTACCCCGACCGCCCCGAGATGTTCGGACGAGAGCGAGCCCACGCCCTGGTCCTGCTGGGTCGGCAGAAGGAGGCTCGTGAGTTCATGGACCACGTCGAGTCACAGATGCTCGCTGCGGGAAAAGATCGCCTGGTTCCGCGAATGCGGATGCAATTCGCGCCACTGAGAATGGTGGGGCGTCCGCTCAAAGCGTTCCAGGTCGCCCGCCACGGAGCCAGTGGCCAGATTGACTCCGCCAATCTCAAGGGACAGGTCGTACTGGTTGATTTCTGGGCAACCTGGTGTCGTCCCTGCGTGGCCGAGTTGCCTCATCTCAGGGCCGCTCACGAGAAGTTTTCCGAGCAGGGTTTCCAGATCGTCTCGATCAGCCTCGACGAGAAACAGGAATCGCTCGACGCGTTCATCTCGCGAGAGAAAATGAACTGGCTGCACCACTTCGACGGTAAGAAGTGGAAAAATGAGCTGGCAGTGCTCTTTGACGTTCACAGTATCCCGATGAACCTGCTGGTCGACCGTCAGGGCGTCGTCCGGGCCGCCAATCTCCGCGGCACCGCCGTCTCAAGACGTGTCGAGGAATTGCTCAAGACGGACGCCGTCGCACCGAAGAAATAGGTCGGACGGAACGAATCCATGGACTCGACCGGTCGCCCGCAAAGCCGCCTGGCACGCCCGGCCGACACGGCGGTCGTGCTGATTGACGTGCAGCCCCGGTTCGTCGACGGCATGCACGGCGACGCCGAACCGGTATTGGCCCGGCTCGAACAGTTGCTGATCATCTGTGAGTGGTTCGAACTGCCGGCCCTGGCCACGTTCGAGGAACCGGTAGCCGAAAAGGGCAGACTGCCGGATCGGCTGGAATCGAAATGGCCCGCCGGTGGCACCACGTTCAACAAGCGGTCCTACGGACTCACCGGCGAACCCGAAATCGTCTCGGCCCTCGAGCAAATCGGTCGGCGGCGACTGGTCGTCGCTGGAGCTGAAACCGATGTGTGTGTCCTGCAGTCGGTGCTGGGACTGATTGGGTTGGGGTACGAGGTGTTCCTGCTCGAGGACTGCGTGTTCAGTTCAGAGCCCCACACCGACCCAGCCGTGACGCGAATGCGTTCGGCCGGTGCGATCCCCTGCACCTACAAGATGCTGTTCTACGAACTGCTACAGACAGACGATCCGCTGGCCTGGCAGGACCAACAAGCCCGGGCAACGCTGCATGGTTTCGTCGCCCCCGAGTCACTGCCGCCTTTGACCGTCTAGCCGCTCAACACCGACGGGTCAGAAACGAATCGGGAAGCCGTCTGGCGGTCGATCCGCCCCTCACCCAGCAACCGACGGACCGATTCGTCCAGGGTCACCATTCCCGCATCTCGCCCGGTCTGGATGCAGTTGTCTATCGACGGCAACTTGCCGGCGCGGATGGCGCTGGAGATCGCCGAGTTGGTCAGCATGATCTCCAGGGCCAGCTGACGTTTCTCACCGGGCTGGGCACTTGGCAGCAGGTGCTGGCTGACAACGGCCCGCAGCCCCAGTGACAGTTGAGCCCGAATCTCGCCCTGAGCGTCACTGGGAAACAGGTCGGCGTAGCGAGACACCGCCCCCTTGGCATCCCGGGTGTGCACGGTCGAAAAGACCACGTGCCCGGTCTCGGCCGCGGTCAACGCCATCTGGGCCGTCTCGCGGTCTCGGATCTCGCCAACCAGGATCACGTCCGGATCCTGTCGCAGACCATACTTCAGTCCATCAGCGAACGATCCGACATCGACTCCCACTTCACGTTGCGTCACCACCGTGCCCGGACAATTCGGGATCACGTACTCGACTGGCTCCTCGACGGTGATGATCCGCCGCCCCCCCTCGCGGTTGATCAGGTCAATGATCATCGCCAGCGTGGTCGACTTGCCCGACCCGGCCACACCCGAAATCAGCACCAGCCCGTTGCGGACCTGAGACAACCTGGTCGCGATCTCTGACGGAAACCCGGCCCAGTCGAGACTGGGAATCTCGGCGGGAATCAGGCGAAAGCAGGCCCCGGCCGCACCGCGACTGAAGAACAGGTTGGCCCGGAACCGGCGTGATCGGCCATCCACTTCCAGTTCGAACGAAAAGTCCAGGTTCTGGTCCGACTGGAACTGCGAGTGGACACTCTCCGGGCACAAGCTCGCGAGCAATGCGGCGGACTGATCCGCTTCGACCACATCGTCACTGATGGTCTGCAGCAATCCGTGAATCCGCAACACCGGGGGATACCCGGCGACCACGTGAAGATCCGATGCGTCAGATTCGACAGCCGCCGCCAGCCAACCTCGCAGAGGTTCGGCACAATCGAGGTCGGCCACGGCGTTTTCGGGCACGTGTGCTGTCATGGTCTCGACCCGGGAGACTTCGACCGTGCCGCCTTTGGCTTGAACTGGAAAGCGTACAACCGGCAATCCCTCATGTGGAACCTCAGCCGCACCGGAGTGCCAGCCAGTCGAGAAACGTCACCGGACTTGCGCCAAGACACGGGCATTCGCACCGAGTTGCCATTGATCACACGCGCCTCGTCTCGGGAATAGCCGGGAATCGGCAGGCCGTCGTCATCGAGCAATTCGACCTCGACCGACCCGCCTCCACTGGTCTCAACGTTCAATTCCAGTCGATCACCACGGAACGTGATCGGGGGAGTGGTCAACACACCGCCATCGAGTCCGGCATCAGCCGAGACGAATCCGTCGAGCCGCAGCACGGCCCGCGCGATACCACTCTGCTGCCGGCCGCCGGGTGAAGCCGGATCGATCTGGCCGTCGTGGTCACGGTTGTTTCCCGCGTAGTAGATCCACAACTCGTCACCCATCCGAACAGGATTCGGCATGGCCCAGACATAGCGGGAGTCGAACGCTCCGTCGCGACCGTTGGCCATGAACGGACGGCGGTCCCCCATTCGTTGGAACTTCCGCCCGTCACGACTGACAGCCAGTTGCACATCAAAGTTGGCCGGCCCCAGCCCCTTCCCGGAGGACCGCTTCTTCCAGTGCCAGTGTGCCTGGGACAGCATGATGGTCACACCGGGCGCTTGATCGTAAGGGAAGACACACGCCCCGTAGAAATCCATCGGAGGCTGCCGGCCGGGAGTCTTGTGCGTCGCCCGGTCGCGAGCATCCGGAGCCATCACGATCGACTCCTTCTGCCATTTCCCGGACTTCAGGTCGTTGGTCTCCATGCGCCGGACCGTCCGGTAGCGACGGACCCGATCGTTGTGATGAGCCCAGAACCTTGTGAACAATGCGTACCGCTTCACCGCCGGATCCCAGAAAACGACGCTCTGGGTGTCGTGCCCCCCGGGACCGGGATGTGGCCTGGAGAACAGGGTCCACTTCAGCCCATCAGGGGAACTGTGCATGTGGAACTCGCCGGTGGGATAGACCTTGGCCTGGGTCTTGTACCGGTGCGAGGCCGGTGCCCGGGAATCGATCCAGACGGCACAGCCTCCGATCTTGTCCGGCAGCACGATGTTGTTCTGCTTGGATCCTGCCAACGCGTACAGGCCGAGCTTGGGTTTGACGAAGTGGATCCCGTCGGTCGATTCGGCATAAGCCACCATCCGCATGTGGTCGTAGGGTCCGGGTCCGGTCCGTTTGAAAAGGTCGTACCAGACGCGAATCTTGCCACGATCCTTGACGACACTCGAGTAGACCAGGACATGGCAGTCCTTTTCCCAAGGCTGGTCGGCAGTGATCAGCACACGTCCGTCCCGCTGCGGCGAGTGCATCGACAACGTCACGTCCCGGCTCGATTCGATCAGGTGACGATCCACAAACAACTGCTTGCGACTGTCGACATCAACCGTCCGAGGAGCAACGCTGGACGGAACAGCAGCCGGCACCGGGGTCTCCGCAAGCCCGGTCACCGCCAGCACCAGAATCGTGATCTTGTTCGTGGTCATCGCGGCTCCACTGATTCAAAGCCGTGCCGACTCACTCCGACGACCGGCAACGTTCATGGGCTTTCGTTCCGAGATTCAGGCCAGGAGTTCGGGAACGACCTGCCCGCCAATGTCGGTCAGCCGCTGATCCCGGCCCTGGAACCGATAAACCAGCTGTTCGTGGTCGATCCCCAGGCAGTGCATGACCGTGGCCTGAAGATCGTGGACGTGCACGGGATTCTCGACCACGTTGTAACCAAAATCGTCGGTCGCTCCGTGAGTGACACCGCCACGAATCCCGCCGCCGGCCAGCCAGGCATTGAAACACCGTGGATGGTGGTCCCGACCGAACGTCGCCTTCAGTTCTCCCTGGCAGTAGGTCGTTCGACCGAATTCCCCACCCCAGATGATCAGGGTCTCGTCGAGCAGGCCTCGCTGCTTGAGATCCCGCAGCAGCGCCGCGGTCGGCCGATCAACCTCCGCACACTGTTTCGGCATGCGATTCTTGATGTCGGAGTGCATGTCCCAGCCTCGCTGGTACAACTGCACGAACCGCACACCCCGCTCGATCATTCGTCGCGCCAGCAGGCAATTGTTGGCAAAGGACACCTTGCCCGGCTGCGTCCCGTACAGTTCGTGAACGTGCTTCGGCTCGCCGGAAAGATCCATCATCTCCGGCACGCTGCTCTGCATCCGGTAGGCCAATTCAAACGAGTCGATCCTCGCCTCGATCTCGGGATCGCCGACCAGTTCCAGCCGTCGACGATTCAGGTCATTGATCCCACGGATCAGCCGCCCACGAGTGCGGCCGTCGATCCCACCCGGGTTCGAAAGGAACAGCACCGGATCGCCCTGAGACTGGAACTGCACCCCCTGGTGACGGCTGGGCAGGAATCCACTGTGGTAATAACGCGAGATGACCGGCTGCCCCTTGGTGCCCGAAAGCAAAACGACGAAATCGGGCATGCTGCGGTTCTCGCTGCCCAGACCCCACGAGACCCACGATCCCATACACGGGCGTCCTGGCCGACCGGCCCCGGTCTGCAACATGTTCACAGCCGGATCATGATTGATCGGCTCGCTGTGCAAGGATCTCACGATGGCAATCTCGTCACAGACCTTTGCCAGTTCGGGCATGTGCACGTTGAGCACCTGCCCGGACTCACCGTACTTCCGAAAGGTCATCGGCGAAGCGGCGATCTGCAGTTGCTTCTGCTTTCGGGTCATCAACGTGATCCGCTGCTTACCACGGACCTCCGCAGGCAGTTCCTGGCCGTTGAGCGCAGCCAGCTTCGGCTTCGGGTCGAAGGTGTCAATGTGCGAAGGGCCGCCGGCCATGAACAGGTAGATCACCCGCTTGGCCCGTGCCGGAATGTGGGTGGCTGACAGGGCTCCTGGACGCCGGTGGCTGGGAGCCGCCTGAAGCTGGTCCTGCAGAAGACCGGCCAGCGCGGCAGCGCCGAGGCCTCCCGAAGTCCGGGCCAGAAACTGGCGTCGCGGCGAGACCTGAGCAAGCGGCCCGGGTCTCAAAGGCAATACGGGTGTTGTCATGTCATTCATTCCCTGGTGATCGTCTCGTCCAGGTTCAACAGAACGTTGGCCAGGCTCGTCCAGGCCGCCAGGGCGGCCGGGTCGAGCCCCTTGGAATCCACTGAACCCTGTGCCACCAGGGCCTGGGCGGCCTTGGTGTCCCGGCGATAGTGTTTGAGCTGGGACTCAAGAATCCCTCCGAGGATCTTCTGTTCAGACTTGTCAGGCCGTCTTCCGACGACAATCCGAAACGCGCGATCCAGCCGCAACGTGTCCGAGTTGTCTGCGCCGCGCAAAACGCGAGCGGCCAGGGCATGGGCTGCCTGCACGAATGTCCGTTCGTTCAGCGTCACCAGCGCCTGCAACGGGGTGTTGGTTCGCGGCCGCTGCACGGTACAGAGCTCGCGAGTCGGAGCATCAAAGATCTGGAAACTGGGATACGTAGTCGTCCTCCGCCAGAAGGTGTACAGCCCGCGGCGGTACAGATCGCGGCCGGTACTCTGAGGCCATTTCCACCGCCCCTTGTCGCTGTAGTACCCATCTGGCTGGAACGGGTAGACACTCGGGCCACCAATCCGGTCATCGAGCAGTCCGCTGACAGCCAGCGCCGTGTCACGAATCGACTCGGCACTGAGCCGAAACCGGTTCTGCCGGGTCAACAGGCGGTTGTACGGATCACGCCGACCGATCGCCTGGTCATACCGCGACGCCTGACGATAGGTGGCCGACATCACGATCTGTTTCTGCAGGGCCTTGACGTTCCACCCAATCCGCATGAACTCCACGGCCAACCAGTCCAACAGACCGGGATGTGTCGGGAACTCACCACGCACACCAAAGTCCTCGGGAGTCCGCACCAGTCCGGCGCCGAAGAACTGGGTCCAGAGCCGGTTGACCACCACGCGAGCCGTCAGGGGGTGTTCGGGATCGATCAGCCAGCGTGCCAGCCCCAACCGGTTCCTGGGAGCCCCCTCCGGCAGGGCCTTGAAGATCGCCGGCACGTTCGGCTCCACCTCGGCGCCTTTCTGCTGGAAGTCACCTCGCAGCAGCAGGAACGCCGGACGTCGCTTGGGCATTTCCTTCATGACCATCGTCGAGGGGGTCAGCGTCTTGAGCTTGCCCTGGCGATCCGTCAGCGTCTTGTGCCGCTTGTTGAGCGGAGTGAAGATCTTGCGGGCCGGCGAGTACCCGAAGCGGATGAAGTGATTGGCCAGCGTTGTCTTTTGCTTGGCGTCCCGATCACCGGGCTCGACCTTCAGCGCGTTCTGTACCGCCTTGGGAAGCTTGGAGAGGAGATGCTCTTTGGCGTGCGTTTCCCATGCGGACTGATTGCCGAAATACCCGTCGTGGTCCTTGCCCGTCGGCTTCGGGGGCGTCGTTCGCAAGGCCAGCTGGGGCAATTTCACCTTGGCCACTTCGGCAGCGATATTCTTTTCGAGCGTTTCGAGGTCCTTGACCAGTTGCTGCGATTCGGCCTTCTGCTGCGGAGTCGACAGGACCAGCAACGGTGGGAGCGGGATGTCATGCCCCTGGGCCCCCTTCTCGCCGTCGACGCTGTTGAAGAACGCGTAGAAGCTGTAAAACTCCTCCTGCGAAATCGGGTCGTACTTGTGTTCATGACACTGTGCACAGCCGAGAGTCAGTCCCAGGAAGACGGTGCCCGTGGTGCTGGCCCGCTCGACCGCATAGACGACCTGGAATTCCTCGGGATCCGACCCACCCTCCTCGTTGTACGTCGTGTTCCGGTTGAAACCGCTGGCGATCTGCTGCGAGGTGCTGGCGTGCGGCAAGAGGTCCCCGGCCAGTTGTTCCAGCGCAAAGCGATCAAACGGCATATTGGTGTTGAACGCGTTGATGACCCAGTCGCGGTAGAGCCACATCGATCGTTCGCTGTCGTTCTCGTATCCGTTGGTGTCGCCGAATCTCGCCAGGTCCAACCACGTTTGCGCCATCCGTTCTCCGTAATGCTGAGAACTCAACAACCGGTCCACCAGCCGTTCGTAGGCCCGCAGACTCTTGTCGGACAGGAACCGGTCGATCTCACTTCCGGTGGGAGGCAAACCGGTCAGATCGAGAGTCAGCCGGCGGATCAACGATTCCCGGTCGGCCGACGGCGAGGGTTTCAGACCGGCCCGTTCGATTCGTGAGAGAACGAAACGGTCGATCGTGCTGAGAATCCAGCCGGAACCGGCCACCTGGGGCGGTTCCGGACGAACCGGTGGGACAAAGGACCAGTGCACGGTGTAGTCGGCCCCGTCAGAGATCCACGCCTTCAGCAGGGCGATCTCCGGGTCGGTCAATTCCAGCTTGCTCTCCGGCGGCGGCATCCGCTTCTGCGGATCCTTGCTGGTGATCCGCTTCACCAGTTCACTCTGGTCCGGACGCCCCGGCACGATCGCCGTCCCGATCGCGCTTTTGCGCAAATCCAGCCGCAGTTCGCTGGCTCGCTGCTGCTGTCCCGGACCATGACATTTCAGACACTTGTTGGCCAGCAGCGGGCGGATCGCGCGCGAGAAATCGACCTTCGCCTTCTCGGGAAGCTTCTCGGCAGCCGGCAACACGCCCAGAGACATCAACACCGCCATAGCGGCGGCGCGGGTCATGAAGTTGGATCGAGCGAACAAACCGAAACTCCCATCGATGAAGGTCCACTCCACGAGTCAGTCGAAGCGTCCAGTATACGGCGAGGTCCCGGCAAGGCGAATGCCGTGGGGAGTCCCGGTGTCTCGATCGCTGTTCACCGGAGCCAGAATGTTGAATAATGCCGGGCCGTAAGAGTTCCCAGCAGCCCGGTATCCCTATCTCGTCTGGAACGTGTCATGAAACGATTGTTCCCATCATTTGGTCGGTGCCACCGGCTTCCCGTACTCGGATTCGCCCTGCTGGCGACTGTCCTGGCCGGCCCGCTGGCCGCACAGGCCCCCGTGTTCAAGGACGTCACGGCGGCCACCGGACTCAAGAACCCCAACGGGGCCGCCTGCTGGGTGGACCTGGACAATGACGGCTGGGTCGACCTGTGCACCGCCGGTGGAGTCTGGAAAAACGAGAAGGGCAAGACATTCAAGCGTGTTGCCGGGGTCCCGACCTCGGTGGCGGCCGATTTCGACAACGATGGGCTGGTGGACCTGTTTTCCTGGTCCGCCCGGAAGCTGTACCACAACGACGGCGAGATGAAGTTCACGGCGGTCAAGCTGCCCGAACTGCCGCCGTCGGTGTCCCGCGGTGCGTGCTGGGGTGACTTCAACGGCGACGGATTCGTCGACATCTACGTCGGGGGCTACGAGGACTGGGGCAAGGGCATCACCTGGCCGTTTCAGATCCTCATCAGCCAGAAGGGCAAGTCCTTCAAGCTCGCCCTGTCCAAGAGCCAGACCCGTGCCCGTGGTGTCACGGCATGCGATTTCGACCAGGACGGCGACCTGGACGTCTACGTCTCCAGTTACCGACTCCAGCCGAACCTGCTCTGGCTCAACGACGGCAAAGCCTCCTTCACCGAATCGGCGAAGAAGTTCGGAGTGATCGCCACGTCCAAGGGTTTCGGTGGTGGACACTCGATCGGATCGGCGTGGGGAGACTTCAACAACGACGGCCTGATCGACATTTTTGCCGGCAACTTCGCTCACGTGGACGGGCGGGGAGACCAGCCCAAATCACGGTTCCTCCAGAACCTCGGAGCCAAGCAGTCCTACAAGTTCAAGGACCTCGGCCCCTGCGGCGTCCACTACCAGGAGTCGTACGCAACGCCGAGCGTCGGTGATTACGACAACGACGGAAACCTCGACGTGTTCTTCACGACCGTCTACGGCACGGCGTCATTTGGCCGCAAGAACAACCCGGTGCTGTTCCGCAACGACGGGGCATTCAAGGTGACCGACGTCAGTGCCAAGGCCGGAGTGGCCGGCCTTCCGCCGACTTACCAGTCCGCCTGGGCAGACTTCAACAACGACGGGGCCCTGGACCTGATCAGTGGTGGGAAGCTGTTCCAGAACACGGTCAGCAAGAAGAGCTGGCTGGGCGTATCCCTGCGAGGTGACGGAGCCAGGGTGAACCGCGCGGCGGTGGGTGCCCAGGTGAGAATCGCGATCGGCAAGAAAATCTACACCCGTCAGGTCGAGGCCGGCACCGGCGAGGGGAACCAGAACGATCTTCGGCTTCACTTTGGACTCGGTGACCACAAGGGCCCGGTCACGCTCGAGATCCTCTGGCCCGACAAGAAAACACAGGTGGTCAAAGACGTGGCCCTGGACCAGATCGTCTCCTACACCTACGGTGCCGCAAAGTAACGACCTTGGGGACGACACCGCGACAATCCGCACGAGGTCTCACCAACAAGCGAGGCGACCGTGACAGTCAGACCGGAAACCCGTTTCCTGTTGGTGGCGACCACCGCGCTGCTCGGCCTCCCCGCGTGCCTGGACGCCGCAGAACTTCACGTCGTCCGCGATGGCCGACTGATTCACGCGTCGTTGAACTGGCCCGAGGGAATCACGCCCGAGCGTCCCTACATCCCCGGTGACCCCTTCTGGGGCCAGTGGGTGCACTGCGGGGGAACCACCAGGGACGGCCTCTACGATGTTCCGCTGGTGTTCGGAGGTCGCAACAATCACTCGCGATTTTCGACAGCGAAATCAGCATTGGGAGACTGCGAGTTCAAGGTGGTCTTCTCCTGCTCGGTCCACCTGAACCGGTTCCCGAACATCACCATCACCGATCGGGGCCAACTGCGTTTTTCGGGCAACGGGAGCCAGGTCTGGATGAGCGTCAGCAAGAGGTCTCTCCCGTTGAAACCGTTTGCGGCCGACTGCGGCAACAACCCGTTCGACGGCAAGTTGCACTCGCTGGCGGTCAAACGAACCGGTGACAAGATCTCGTTCTTCTACGATGGCAAGAAACTGAACGAGCAGCCGATCGATCCCGACGTCAATCTCCACCTGTGGTTCGACGGGCTGAAGAGTGCCACGAAGATCGCCAGCATCAAGCTGACAGCCAAGAGGTTTTCCGACAAGCTGACAACGAACTTCACGTCGGCGGCTCCGATCGAGGTGATCTTTGACGGTTCGGGCAAGCCATCCCGAAAATCTGGCTCTGCGGCGGCGTATCGCATTCCGTCCCTGGCAGTCTCGCGCAAGGGCACGATCCTGGCTTTCGCCGAAGCCCGTCGGCAGAACGGGCGTGACATCGGCAATATCGACGCGGTGCTTCGCCGCAGTGAGGATCACGGCAAGACGTGGGGGCCGGAAATCGTCGTCATGGACGACGGGGAACACTCGGTGAACAACCCCTCCCCGATCGTGGACCCGGATACGGGACGGATCTGGCTGTTCCTGGGCCGGATCGACATCGCCACACTGGCACAGGGCTGGAATCCGCGTCGATTCGTTCGTCAGTTTGTGACCTTCAGCGACGACGACGGCAGGACCTGGTCCCGGCCGGTAGACGCCAGCAAGACCATCCGCGAACAGTTGAAGCCCGGCCGCGAGGTCATTCTGCCGGGCCCGGGAGGCGGTTTTGTGACCGAGCGCGGCAAGACAGCCGGTCGTCTGATCGTGCCGATGAACTACACGACCGGTGCCGCCCACTGGGTGGCCGGTGTCATCTACAGCGACGACCACGGAGTGACTTGGAAACCCGGCGGCGTCCTGCACTCAGGAGGCGCGGCCCTGGGCGAAGCCAAGGGCGTCGAACTGACTGACGGGTCGATACTCTTCAACGGCCGCACCTCGACGAAGCAGCGGGGCCTGACAGTCATTCCCAACGGAGGCACAACGGACACGACCCGCTTTCGGTATGCGAAAGACCTCCCCGACCCCTCCTGCCAGGGAGCAGTCGTTCGTTACGCCTGGCCGCGAGACGGCCGGCCCGGCGTCATCCTGTATTCCGGCCCGGGACTGGCCACCGGACGTGTGCAGGGAACCCTGTGGGCCAGCTACGATGACGGCAAAACCTGGCCGTGGAAACGGCAGTACTACCAGGGCCCTTCGGGCTACAGCGACGTCGGTGTCCTGCCCGACGGACGCGTGATCGTACTCTTCGAGAAGGACGGCAAGAGCAAGCTGGGCTTCACCGTTCTCCCCGGGCCACCCCCGTCGGTCACGCGGTGACCGGGTCGGTGTCGCTCGCCCGATCACGAACGCGCTCCGACCATGCTGCCCGCACAACCAAAAGCACCTCTTCCGCCATGAATCTGATCACTCCTCGATCTCCGGTCCACCCGATCTCACGACGCTCGTTTGTCACAGGCTCGCTGGCCGGACTGGGCGCGGTCTCACTGGGACGTCCCCTGGATGCCGCCGAAGGGCGTCCTACCAATCGGCCACCCAAGAAACTGATCGGCTGGGGCACCGACGTCGCCTACCCGGCCAAGGTCCAGAACACCATTCGCCAGGTTGAGGAACTGCCGCTGGACGGAATCGTCCTGAGCAATTTCAGCGGCAAGAAATCCGGCAAGGATTTCACGTTTGACTGGGAGTGCTTCGGCAGACAGAAGTTCGACCGCCAGGACCTGGCGCCCATGATCCAGATCCTGGCGAACACGAAATTCAAGCGATTCACCGATAACTTCCTGAGATTCACCGTGCAACCGGGAGACTTCGACTGGTTCGATGACTTCCGTGCCCCGCTACACAACGCACGCCTGTGGGCCGAAGTGGCCCGGGAAGTTGGTGCCAAGGGCTGGAAGTTCGATGTCGAGGACTACAAGGATCGTCTGTTCGTCTACAGCAAACAGAAGCTGGCCGCGACGAAGAGCTTCGAGGAATACGCAAGCCAGATCCGGCACCGCGGACGCCAGATGATGGAAGCCATCCAGTCACGCTTTCCCGACATCGTGTTGTTGCTGTCGCTGGCTCACAGCTACGTGAACCGGACCCCGGATGCCGGACGGAAACTGGCCCAGTTGCCCTCCTACGGGCTGCTTCCAGCGTTCATTGATGGATTGATCGAAGCCGCCGGCCCCCGTGTGCGGATCATTGACGGCCAGGAACAGGCATACGGATACCTGGCGACCGAGGACTACTTCCGGGGTTATCACGACATCAAGCAACGTGCCCTGGAACTCGTGCCACGTCGCCTGTGGCAGAAATACCGCCGGAAGATGGAAGCCGGCGTGGCCATCTTCGCCAACTACCAGCTCGCCGTGAATCGCACCACCACCAGGTACTGGCCACCGCACTACATGACAAAGGAAACCCGTCTGCGTCTCTTCGAACAGAACATCTACCACGCGCTGAAAACCACAGACGAATACGCCTGGCTGTACAGCGAACACATGGGATGGTGGGAATCGGGATACCAGGTGCCGACCCCCGATGGTGCTCTGCAGTCGATCCATTCAGCCCGCGAGAAATTCACCGCCAACAAGCCCCTGGGATTCGACCTCGACAACGAAATCGCCCAGGCTCGTCTGAAGATGAAAGAGGCAACACGACGAAAGAAGTGACCGCCGGTCGCGACAAGTTGTGGCCCCGCCACCGGAACCTCGCACCGCGCGATTGCTCACACGCGGAGAAAAACTGCGAGTCGATTGGTTTCGGGACTGTCGTCGCAGGTGTGGAACCGAGACATTGCGGGCGATGCCGACTCCCACCACCAGGCTGTTTTCTCCTGCCATCGTGACGATCGCCTTGTGCGCCATGTCGTCGTCGTCCTTGGCCCGAGAGAAAGCCGACACGTCCCAGGACAGCCGGGCCACAGTGGCCACGAGATCACGCGGACCAGCACATCCTGGCGAAGCTCGAAAACGCCGGCCTGAGACCGGTCGCCGACGCCGACCGTTCCACGTGGTTGCGACGCGTGAGTTTCGACCTGGCTGGCCGTGTTCGGCCGGGTGGTCCACGATATCCTGGGCCAAGATCCCCTACCCGAGGGTAACGTCGAACCCGGCGCGGGGTGTTCACGTCATCCGATTCGCAACCACAGCAAACAATTGGCTGCGGATCAGTTGATGATCTCCTGGACCACCCGCGACTTCTCGACACCGGTCAGTTTCTGGTCGAGGCCCTGGAAAGCGAACGTGAGCCCACGATGGTCGATGCCCAGCAGGTGCAGCATCGTCGCATGAAGGTCCCGTACGTGAACGGGATTCTCGACCACGTTGTAGCTGAAGTCGTCCGTCTTGCCGTAGTGCATCCCTCCCTTGATCCCCCCACCAGCCAGCCATCCCGAAAAGCAGCGGGGATGGTGGTCGCGGCCATATTTTTCACGGCCGATATTGCCCTGGCCGAACACAGTCCGTCCGAATTCCCCGACGAACACGACCAGTGTGTCGTTGAGCAGCCCACGCAACTTGAGATCCTTGAGCAACGCGGCAGTCGGTTGATCGATGTCCCGGCACTGCCCCCTCATGTTGTCCGGCAGGTTGGTGTGGTGATCCCAGCCACGATGGAACAATTGCACAAACCGCACGTCTCTCTCGATCATCCGACGCGCCAGCAGGCAGTTTCTCGCATAGGAACCGGGCTTGTTGACCTCCGGGCCATACATCTCCAGCACCTGCTTCGACTCCCCGGACACGTCGGTCAGTTCCGGAACCGATGACTGCATGCGGAAGGCCATCTCCTGCTGAGCGATGGTTGTCTGGATTTCGGGATCGCCAATCTCCGAAAGATGCTTCCGGTTCAACTGGGCCAGCGAGTCCAGCATGCTGCGGCGGACCCTGCTGTCGATCCCCTTCGGATTGGAGAGAAACAACACGGGATCGCCCACCGTCTGGAAAGACGTTCCCTGGTGTCTGGAGGGAAGAAATCCACTGCCCCACAGCCGGGAATAGAGCGCCTGGACGTTGACTCGACCACTCCAGAAGGCCGAGGGCATCACCACGAAGTCCGGGAGGTCCCTGTTCAGTGATCCCAGGCCGTAGCTCAGCCAGGAGCCCATGCTCGGCTTGCCGGGGATTTCCGCCCCGGTGCAGAACGAGGTCTTGCCCGGGTCGTGATTGATGGCATTGGTATTGAAGGAATGAACCAGGCACAGGTCATCGGCCGACGCCGAAAGATGAGGCAGGAGTTCGCACATCCACACCCCGCTCTTTCCCTGCTGGGCGAACTTGAACGTCGATGGCGCGATGAGCTTCTGTCGGCCACGAGTCATCGCCGTAACCCGCTGGCCTTTCACGACCGACTGGGGCAACTCGGTCTTGAAGAGCTTGTGGAGGTTCGGCTTGTAGTCAAACAGGTCCACCTGGCTCGGAGCCCCGGCCATGAACAGGAAAATGACCCGCTTGGCCCTGGCCGCGGGGACCCCGTCGGAATCGGCCGCATCGGCCCGGCCGTTGATCAGGGACGCGCCGACAGCCGCCCCGAGCCCCACGCCGGAGGTGCCCAGAAAGGACCGCCGCGTCTGAAGGTCACCGTACTCTGAAACGGGATCTGTCATGCTATTCTCGAGTTTTCGTGATATCGAGGTTGTAGAGAGCATTGACCACCACGGTCCATGCGGCGAGTTGGACTTGCTTGCCGGCGGTGGCCAGCTTCACTCCACGGCAAACCTCAACCGCCAGTTCAGGACGCTCGCGATAGTTCTTCTCGAGGGTCCGCAGGAGTTCCGACAGGATCCGTCGCTCCTGCTTGTCGGGAAGCCGGGAAGTGACCGTTTCGAACGCAAAAGCCAAACGCCGCGAGGTGCTGGTCTTTTTCAGCCCCAGAACCTTGCGGGCGAGTTCACGCGCCGCCCTCAGATACTCGGCTTCGTTCAGCAGCAGCAAGGCCTGGGACGGCGTGTTGGTGCGTTCGCGGCGAGCGATGCATGCGTCCCGAATCGGGGCATTGAGAATGGTCATCTGGGGCGGCGGCATTCCGCGTTTCCAGTACGTGTAGAGACTGCGGCGGTAGATGGCGTCTCCCGAATCGGCCCGAAATCGCTCGCCGATCATCGTGACCGACTTCCAGAGACCATCCGGTTGAGGCGGCTTGACACTTTTGCCGTACATCGTGTTCACCAGCAGGCCACTGGTAGCAAGAATCTGGTCTCGGATCATCTCGGCGTCCATCCGGAAACGGGACCCGCGAGCCAGCAGCCGGTTTTCCGGATCGGCAGCGAATTGGTCCGGTGTGGACGTCGATGACTGGCGGTAGGTCCGTGACATCACGATCTGCCTGACCAGGGCCTTGACGTCCCATCCCGACTCGACAAAGGACACCGCGAGAAGATCCAGCAACTCGGGATACACGGGAACCTCTCCCTGGGTTCCGAGATCTTCGGACGTCTTCACCAGGCCGGTCCCGAAGAACTGCTGCCAGAAGCGGTTGACTGCAACCCGGGCTGTCAGCGGGTGGCCCGGATCAACGAACCATTCGGCCAGGTCCATTCGCGTCGCCGTCTTTCCGGTTTTCTTCAAAGGGGGCAGGAACTCCGGGGTGTTCCGCTCAACCAGGTCACCGGGAACATCGTATTGGCCCCGGATCCGGATATGGGTCGGACGCGTCTCCTGGCGTTCTTTCATCACCATCGCCCGCAGGATGTCCCGGTCAAGCCGATCACGCATTCCCTTCAGGCCGGCGTTGCTGGCTGTGAGAGCCTTGAGTTCCGCGGCAAGCGCTTTCTTCTTCGGTGGATCTTTCTCGGCGTCCACTTTCGTTTTCAGGGCCTTCAGGGCCTCAAGCCCCGCAGCGATCTTCTTGTCCAACTGCTGCAGTTTTTTGTCCTGTCCGGGTGTTGCCAACGCGAGGAATGGCGGCTGCAAACCGTTCTTGGGACGGCCATTGGTTTCGGGTGCCGCATCGATGTTGTTGAAGAAAGCGAACAGAGAATAGAAATCCTTCTGCGTGAGCGGGTCGTACTTGTGCTCGTGACAGGTCGCGCAATGGACGGTCAATCCCATGAAGGCGGTGCCGACAGCCGTAACCCGGTCGACCACGTTCTTGAAGAAGCTCTCCTCCGGCAATGCGGTCCCGCGGTCAATGATCAGGTGCAACCGGTTGAACCCCGTGGCCACCAGTTGATCATTGGTCGGTTCGCGGTACAGGTCACCTGCCAGTTGGTAACGGACGAAATCGTCGTAGCCGAGATTGTCGTTGAACGCCCGGATGACCCAATTGCGGTAAGCGATGAAGTTCCGGTAGAAGTCCTTGTGCATTCCGTTGGTGTCGGCGAAGCGCACCAGGTCCAACCAGTAGCGTGCGACGTGCTCGCCGTACTGTTTCTTGGCCAGCAAACGATCGACGAGGACCCTGTAGGCTTGTGGCCGATCGTCGGCCAGGAAGGTCCGGATTTCCTCGAGGGTTGGCGGCAATCCCGTCAGGTCGAAGGTCACCCTCCGGATCAGCGTCCGCTGGTCCGCTTCCTCGGCCGGCTCCAGGCCCAGGGACTCGAGCTTCGCCAGGACGTGGAGATCGATGGGTTGCTGACTCCACTTGCGGTTCTTGACCGTGGGAGTGCCTGGCTTCCGGGGAGGCACAAAGGTCCAGAACCGCTCGTAAGCTGCGCCGGCCTTGATCCACCGCTTGATGATTGCTCGTTCCGCACTGGAGAGCGGCTTCTTGCGGGCGCTCGGTGGAGGCATCATCTCGTCGGCATCATCGGTCGTGATCCGATGCCAGAGCTGGCTTTCCTTGAGCGAACCCGGCTTGACCGCCGTCGAACCACCGTGAGTGCGATACGCTCCGTCTTCTCCATCGGCACGATCAAGCCGCAAACTGGCCTTCCGAGCCTTTGCGTCGGGACCATGACAGGTGAAACAGCGGGCAGCAAGAATCGGGAAGACGTCGCGATTGAAGGAGACCCTGCCAGTCGGCGGCGGAGTCTCACTCGCATCCACCCGGGCCGTTTCCACTGTCAAAAGAGCCGCCAAGATCAACGAGAGGGTCAACGTCCGGTTCATCAGTTGGACTCCAACCTGGTCTTCATCGTATTGCGTCACGGTGGTCCGTCGCATCTTACGGACACCGCCGGTCTTTGTGAGATCTCCCCCAGTCTCGCCTTCCGGGCCACGGCGTTCAACCCGCCGGATCCAGACCGCAACATCCGGCTCCACACAAAGGAAACCCCAAACCGGGTGAACCACCAGGAACGGCCCTGCAGTTGGTCGTCCCCGGCCCTTGGGACTAGACTGACTTTTCCCTCAAACGGTCACGGCCCCCTTGTTCGGGTCCCATTGGAAACCAACCGGAGCGTCTGATGAACAGGTTTGTGTCACCTCTCGTGCTATGCGCTGCCATTCTCGGATCCGTCGCTGATGCGGGCGAGGATTCCCGCCCGGTTGACATCGGCAGCCGCCTGGAACTGCTGGTTGACGACGCCTTGATCGACAAGCTCGATGGCCTGGCCTTCAAGTTGCATTCTCCCCGCGCGGCCGAGGTCGCCCTGGAATTCAACAAGCCCTGGGAAGGGTCGGGCAACCACTACATCACCGTCTTCCGAGACGAGGACGGATATCACATGTACTACCACTCGGTGACCGGCCGCAGTAACGCAGCCAGTGGAAAAGGCTGGACCAGTTACACCTGCTACGCGACCAGCCAGGACGGGGTGAAATGGGTCCGTCCCAACCTCGGCCTCTACGAGTTCCAGGGTTCGAAGAAAAACAACATCGTCTTCCCGGGTCCATTCGGATTCGAAGACGGTGCCCTGTTGTTTCCCTATCCCAATCGCAGGCCAGGTGCGCCGCCCGAACAGCGGTACCTGGCTCCCGGAGCACGCGTTCAACGAACAGGTGACAGCGAGATCATCCGGTTGTACCTGTTCGCGTCCCCGGATCGGGTGAGATGGCGACAGGTCGGCAAGACGGCAATCATCAACGGGCTGGGAACGAAAAAGCCGAGCACCTTCTACCCGCCGGCCAACCTGCTCGACAGTGACCATTCCCTGTTCTGGGACGCCCCGTCGAAGCGGTACACCCTTTTCATGCGGGATCAGCGCGTGCTGGCCGGCAGCGGTGAGCGGCTGCGCGCTGTACGTCGCGCGACGTCAACCGACCTGATCAACTGGTCATACCCGGAATGGACGCACATGAAGCCGTCACCGCCGGACCAGTTCTACACCTTCGGAGCCCGACCCTACTTCCGTGCACCGCACATGTACCTGGCGTTCCCGATGCGGTACGTCCGCTGGCGAAATGCCCGGCTGCCGGCCAAGTACAAGAAACAACTCGGCGTGGGAGTCTCCGACACGGTCTTCGTCAGTAGCCGGGACGGCCTGCACTGGGATCGCCGATTCCTGGAAGCGTTCATCCGCCCCGGTCTGGACCCGCTCAAGTGGACCGATCGCAGCAATCACACCTCGATGGGACTTGTCCCCACCGGAACCAACGAGATGTCGGTCTACACACTCGAATACTTTCGCCTGCCGGTTCCCCGTGTCAGGCGACAGGTGATGCGAGTCGATGGCGTGGCCTCGATCAACGCCCCCTACGCCGGTGGACGACTGACAACCCGGCCACTGGTGTTCCGAGGAAACCGGCTGGTCATCAACGCGTCGACCTCGGCCAGCGGCGGCGTCCGCGTCGAGATCCTGCAACCCGACGGGACGCCTATCGACCGGTTTGCCGGAGACAACGCCATCGAGTTCTTCGGTGACTCGATCGCACAAGTGGTCCGATGGGACCAGGGACCGGATGTCAGTTCCCTGGCGGGCAAACCGGTTCGGCTGCGATTCCTGATGAAAGACGCCGACCTCTACTCATTCCGGTTCTCGAAATCAGCTCCGCCCGCTGCCCAGTCCAGACGTTCCGCCGGCCGGCCACGAACCCCGGTCCCACCTCGTTGCTGAAGGGATTCCAGGAGGTCGAGGGGGTGTTCACCAACGCGTTAGTTGTGGGAGCGTTACATCCCTTGTCAGAATGTGCTCGGACAATGGTCGGGGAGACGAGAACATGGTGCGACTACTCGCCAGGGCGATTGCCTTCATCTTGATGATGGCGATGGTTGCCGACTGGGCGGGCCGCCTGCTTGTGGGTGCGGCGTGGGCCCAGCCGCCTGCTGAGTTGGCGGCTGGCTACAGCATTGCCGTGACCGTTACCTCGAAACTCCCTGCCGAAAACGTGCCGCTGGATCCACTTGTCGACTTCGACAAGGCGATCTCGGCGATCAACGCGGCGGGAGTCCTGGACCCGAACAGCATCGAGGTTCGCGAGACCGGGACCGGACGAGTTGTGGCCCATTCGCTGGGAGACGGTTTTGGGGTCAGCAACCGCGGACGAGTACAGTGGGTTGCCAGTCGACCAGACCAGAGAACCTACGAGATCCGGTTTCGAACGGCGGCCGTTCGGCCCGTTCTGCGGCCCCGGCAATTCACACCATTGGTCGGCGTCGGCGACCTGGTGTCCTACAACGCCGGTGTGCCCCGGCCGGTCACGATGAGGTTCCCTGCCCGGCTGGTCGACCTGACCGGCGACGGACGTCTTGATCTTGTCGGCACCCTGCCTCACTACTACGCCCCCGGGGGAGAACTGGGCGGGATCGTCTGCATTCCCCAGGTGGCCGCCGAGGGGGAACTCGAGTTCGGTGAGATGGCCAGGCTGAGGTACAGGCAGTCGGCCGGTGATGACCAGTCGAAGCACTTCATGGGACCGTACCTGGTCGCCGACGTGATCGACGTCAACCGGGACGGCCACCCCGACGTGATCTACACCACCACCAGCAAAACCACGCGATTCCAGCCCGACAGGAGCATCCACAAGTTCGTCCACGTCTTCCTGAACAGCGGACGTCGCGATGCCGGCGGGATGCCCGAATTTGTGTTTGATCGCAAGTTCCCTCTGCCGTCGAATCCCGCAGCCGCCGATTCCGGAGGGCACTGGTGGGGTCCGGTTCGCGTGGTGGACCTGGATGGAGACGACGTGCTGGACCTGGTTGTGGGACGGATGTTCAGTGACCAGGCCGATCTGGTCCGCGACCCTCGCTGTTACTTCCTGAAGAACACGAATCCTCGGGGGTGGCCGATGCAGTTGGCCCCCGAGGTGGTGATCGACTGTGGCTGCCGCGCCTGCTTCCTGGATGTCGATGGCGACGGGCGGAGGGATGCGGTCGGCTTGATTCTCGATCCCAATGCCCAAACCCCCTACCGAGGCAACTTGGTCACGTGGCGTAAGAACCTCGGCGGCAAAACACCACGGTTCGGCCCTCCCAGGCGATTTCCCGGGAGCCCGTTGAAGCACAGCACGTTCCTGTCCGCCGTCGACACTCCCCGACGCCGCGGCCTGCTGCTCAACGACAAGAGAACTCATTCGGTCCGTTTCCTGGAACTTCTCGGTCCCTCCGACCAGGGAGACATCCGGTTCCGGAGCCACGTGATCGCCAGCCGGTCGGCCGACGTGGTTGCCGGAGACCAGGCGTCGCCGTTCCCCTGCGACTGGGATGGTGACGGCGACTGGGACCTCGTGGTCGGAGGAGGCAACGGTTGGCCCACGGTGATCCTCAACGAGGGGACCGACCGTCGGCCACGATTTGCCCTGCCACGCCAGATCTCCTCGGAGGGCCGACCGATCCGGATCTTCATGAGCCAGGTGTTCCCCGGAATCCGGGGGTACTTCCACGACATGGGGTACCCCTTCCCTTCGTACGTGGACTGGGACGGTGACAAGTTGCCCGACCTGATGCTGCCCAACATCACCAACCGCGTGTTCTGGTACCGGAACGTGGGGACGCGGACCGATCCGAAATTCGGGCCACGGCAGCAGGTGTTGGTCGACGGGTACCCGGAAACCTCGCAGACGCTCAAGGCAACGGCCCGTCGCCTGGGAGCCGGCTCCGGAAAGTGGAACAAGCGGATGCTCGACCCGGCTTCCCCATTCGGGTGGCGAGCGCGGGCCGGCTTCGGTGACTTCAACGGCGACGGCCTGGTCGACATGGTCCATGCCGACGGGCGGACGCGTCACTCCGGGGGGTATGCCGAAGCCTATGCGTTGTTTGTCCAATACCGCGACGGAGAGGGTCACCTGAGGCTGCGACGAGATCGTGTGATCACCCATCCGGACGGCAAACCGCTGAAGTGCCCGGGGTACATCACCAGCCAGGCCATTGCGGCCGACTGGGACCGCGACGGCCTGTTGGATCTCATCTGCCACTGGGGTCCGGCCAATACCAAGTGCCAGCCGATGTTTGTCCGCAATATCGGAACCCGAACCAAACCGCGGTTCGATCACCCGCGACCGCTCTCGCTGTGGGGCCAGCCGTTGTACAACCTGATGAAGCACGGCCCGTACTGGGCCGTCCACGACATCGACGGCGACGGTCGGCCCGACCTGTTGGCCGGATGTGCCTACGGCAACTACGCCTTCTATCGTCGTACGGCAATGGACATGCCGTCCCGGCCGACGTTCCAGATCGGAACGGCCCGGAGACTGAGCCGGTGAGCCTCCTCAATCCGGCCCAGGCGACCAAGGGGTGGGCGGACTGACCGCACTCGATCCCCTGTTCGTCGGAATGTTTCTGGTGTGTCTCGCACCGCTATGATGGAGTGCAAAAGAGTAGGGATGGGTTGAACTCCGCAACCCGCTCAAGAAAGACACAGTTACTCGGCATGCCGCAAACGCAACGGAATTCGTCATATCGACACCCAGGAGAGGAAGTTGTCGTGAACCGGTTAGATCAAACGCGAACTGGCCAAGTCACTCACAAGTTGCCTGTAGCGATTGCGGCCATTCTTGGCTTGTTGCTCGTTGCCTCTGCTTCGACGGCTTTGGCACAAACCTTTGATCCCGGCGGATTGAAGTTGATGAGGGTCAAGCCGGAACAGAAGCCGGATGACCTGGCTGTCGCCGTTTGGCCAACCGGCGTGATCGATGTTGAGCAAACACACTTTCTCAATCAAAACAACTTGACGGCCCTGATCACCGCTGTCGCCAACCCTCGGGCAAGAAACATCGTCGCAGGCACGCTCGTTTGCGATCTCCCCCCGAGAGTGGAACTCAAGGCAGTTAGCGCCAATCTGCTCTGGAACACCAAAGAGACTCTTCCCGTTCGACGCGATGGCCGGACTTATACGCGACATCGGATCGTCACGCGTTGGTCACGCGACACAATTCCCAAGGGGAAACTTGGCCGCTGTTGGTGGGCTCGATACCAGCCGCCCACGTTGTGGGTCACCACCGACGCGGCACCCGGTTCGCAACTGGGGCGTGTCTTCCTGAAGTTCGAGTATCTAGAGGCTGGCAAGGACACGAACACAACAAGCCCGGAATCGTCAGTCGGATTGGCCGTGTTGCCACAGCTGCGATCAAAAACGCCCCGAATCGCGAAGAGTGGGGTCATGGGACGCGGCCCGAATGCCATTGGGTCGTACGAGAATGACTCCGCCACGGAACACCAGAAACTGCTTGCCCGTTTCATCAAGAACATGGGCTGCAACATCCACATGTGTGGATTCCCGCAAACGTCCTGTCCGCCTGGGCTGGTGAGCTGGTCCGAAGGCCGGAACTACAACCAGTTGAACCGCAACTCGTGGCACAACCTGGGCGAACCGCTGGGTATTCGCGATGGCTTCCGCGTCGATCGCGATCCCGGTCCGCCGGAAGAAATCCGAGCGATCGGAAAGAACGGCCAGCGGCGACCTCACGTCGCTCCATGGGCCATCTATCGCCGCCATAAGTGGATTCAAAAGTACGTTCTCGATGAGATGGTTCGCAGTATCGCCCAGGGAAAATACGACGGCCTCTGGGCAAACTGGGAACCTCAGACGTTGCTCAGCGAGTGGGACTACTCCGAGCAGACTCGTCGGGAGTTCATCAAGCACTCCGGGCTACACGCCGAGGAAGTGAAACGGCTCTGGCTGGATGATCTCGTCAAGAAGCATCGCGAGAAATGGAACGCTTTCCGCAACTGGGAACTCGTCCAGTGCGCGAAGCTCTACTCGGAAACGATCCACAACGCGGGAAAAAAAGCTGGACGAGATGCCTGGTTCACGCTGTGCGCGCCGCAGGACAACTACCTCAAATACGACTCCTTCAAGGACGTTTCGTTTCAGGTGCTTAGCGGTGGTGACTTACCGGCGGTCTTTCAAACCTGGAGTTATCACCACGTCCCAAAATCGGATTCGAGATATCCCTACAACGATCGCATGGGTTGGTACCTCGTCGCTCGTGCAGGATGGCTCAGGCGCTATTGTGATCAGCAACTCGGTACCAACCGCAAGTCGCTGGTGAGTTGTGTTTACGGCCATGCTCAAACCGGCGGCCGCGCCGGCTACTTTGTGCCAGAGGACTTGGCATGGCGACACCTGGGAAGTGTGATGGCCGGTTGCAACGTGGCCATCAACTACGCCGAGTGGACCATCTGGGATGGTCGATACGCATCGGAAATGGCCCGCGTCAACACGCGCATTGCACGGTGGGAGGACTACTTGCTTCGAGGCAAGACGCAGACGAAACACACCGTGATCCCGGTCAGCCCGTTTCCTCAAACGATCCCCGAGACGGTCACGCCCGACTCCCATCAAATGGGCGGAACGTGGGGCAAGCCCGAGTATCTCTTCAGCTTCGAGTACGAACGAGACGGCTCTCGGCTGATCGTGCTCGGCAACAACTGGCATTTCGGTGATTGCTTC
>PBOJ01000041.1 GCA_002724315.1 Planctomycetaceae bacterium
CGAAGCCGGTGATGTGCTGATCCATCACGCGAACGTGATTCACCGAACGGGTCCGAATCGCACCGCGGGCCACCGACGGAACCTCGGGTTTATCTATCACGGAGCCGGAGCCGTTCAGGATCTCCAGGCCCTGGACGACTACGAAAAACAGGTCACCTGGTGACCGCCACGTTTCGTCTCGGCCTCTCCGGATCCTCCAGCCGATCGCGATTATCGGCCACCGGAGAGCGGTTCATCCCAGGAACTTCCACGACGACCGGGCATCAGCCCGAAGTCGACCGTCAAGTTCGATCATCAGCGGAACCATCACGTCGAGCGTTCGGGCGTTCTCGAAACCTCCACAGTCAATCGCGCGAAACCCCGTCGCTGTGATCAACTCCATCACGACTGCCTTCGCCTCGTCATCCTGGCTGCAGACGAACACGTCGAGTGACTGGCTGTCACTTCCTCCGGCATCGTCCAGTGTCTTCCAGAACGTCGTCTTGTAAGCGGCGACCCAGCGCGCCGAGGGAGCCGCTTGGCAATTGTGTTCGATTCCGGCTACCTGCCCCGGAGGAACGGCTCCGAAGGGATTGGTGATGTCGACGACGATCTTCCCATCCAGGGCGTCTCGGAGCGGTTCAACCGTCGAAACCGCATCGCCGAACGGGACCGCCAGGACGACCAGCTCTCCGAACTCAGCCGCCTCGGCCAGCGAACCACCACTTACCCCGCCAGCCAGTTCCGACGCGATGTCAGCGGCTCGACCGGGCGAGCGACTCCCCAGGAAGACCTCGTGGCCCACCGCGGCGTAACCTCGAGCCAGCCCCTGTCCCATGCGTCCCGTACCACCCAGGATGCCGATCTTCATGCTGCTCTCATTTCTGACTGGCCGTGTAGGTCAAGTCGTCGAAGTAAACCCGTCACGGCTGGGCCCCTCGATGGCCAGCCCGAGAAAGTCGCCAGGAGTTCCCGAGCGCTGTCTCATCGCAAACCACTCTCCGGCCGGAATCCGGCGACCACAACGGTACCGTACTGCCGCGTCAGTCGCGGTGAATGCTCCCCTTGATTGTCTTACCGGCAAAACGACCATAGGTGCCGTCGCCCCATTTGACGTTCTTCAACGCCTTCACCTTGGCCAGTTTCCCGGCCAGGGAACCGGTCACCGTGGCCGAACCGATGCGTTTTCCGTCCTGCCGGATCACGATCTCGGTCCCGCGAACGAGGAACTCGATCGTCGTGGGTCCTTCGGTCCATTTCGTGGCGGCCGCCAGATGCCCGGGCATCGTGGCGCGGTAGACCTTGCCGTAAGACTTCCACTTCTCCGGCGCCAGAAACGGAAACTCCTTGGGCTTCCACTTGTCCACCCCCTTGGACGAAGTGGAAATGAAGAGGTCCGGTCCGTTCGGGATCAGGCTGGTGACCCGCTGGCCCCACAGGTTCAACACCGGGTGGTTCTTGTTCTCGACCTCGTACGGATGCGAGATCTTGTCCGAGAGGGCCGGGTGCTTGAACATGCGGCGCATGAACATCCAGCGACCGCTGTCGGGATTGTACCGCCACACTTCAGCCCACGGCCAAACCCCTACGAACAGGTCGCCGCCGTAGACCACCGTCGTCTGCGCCTCGCGGACACTTCGTGACACGCCTGGAAGGACCGGCGGCCAACCGCTCTTTTCCCCGAGTGTCTTTCCGTCGTATTCAAACAATCGGCCGGTCGGATACTGTCCCATCAGCAACCGGTCACCGAACGCCACGCTGGAATAGAGCTGAAAACTGCGGCCGAGTGTCGGCTGGCGAACCGTCCGCCAAGCCCCGGATTCGAATACGTAGAATCCGCCGATGTTCGACCCGGTCACGACCTGGCGGCCCAGTTGCCCCCAGGCGAACGTTGTCTCACCCACAACAGGCAACCTCAGTGTGACCGCCTTCGAGAGATCAACCCGCGGCTGCTGAGGCGTCCATGGGCAGGCGTAGAGCCTGCTGAATCCGTCCTCATCGCTGACATAGAGATGGTACGGCTTGCCACGACGGTTGACGTGATAGAAGCACAGGTGCCCGTGGGCATAAAAGAACAACTGATAACTGCCCTCCTCCGGCGGCTCGAGAATTGTCCGTCCATCGAAAAGCACCTTGCTGCCAGCAAATGTGAGCGTGGAGTTGCCGACCCGCATGGTCTCGTGCGAGCTGCCGGAACCCTGCCAGGTTCGTGACTTCGGGTTCCACGTTTTCAGCCCGCCAAAACCTGAATAGACCAGCCCGTCGCGGCCGAAAAGATAGGATCCGGTCAGCGTGAAGTTGGATCGGGGCAGTTCCTGCACCGTCATCTCACGATCACCGCCGGTGGGTCGGATGAAGAACTGCACGGCATGACGATCGCCGCGATAGCGCGTGTTGTAAGCGTTCTGGAAACCGGCGCCGACAATCAGCGAAGCGTTGTCGCTGGTCGCTTCGAACAGGGAACCGAAGCTCTGCCCCAGATCGTGCCCCCGGTCGATGGTGACAGTGATCCTGACCGGCTCCGAGCCCGCACAGGCGTGCGTCAGCGCGGTGACAAAAAGCGTGGCATTGAAGCCGATTTTCAGGAGGTTCATGTTTCGCGTTCCACCGTTGAAGGACTGGGCCAGGCTTTCTGTTTCCGCTCAACCCAATTCGGATCGGCTGAACATCCATTCTCTACCGGCCGTTGACATGGAGCTTGACGTGGTGAGTCGTCCGGCCACCGGCAACGATGGCCGAGAGCCAAATACGTATGAATCCCTCACACGCTGGTTGGTAACCGGGCACATGATTGGCCGAACAACCTCGCGGATGCAACCGAACCTCCGCGGCCCTGGTGGCTTTGACACCCGCATTCTCAACACTGCCCCGGGCATGACCACCGGGCGGTGACCGGCAACCAAAACGTGTCGAAGTACCAAACGTTCGTTCCGTCCGGATCTCGATCGTAATGGCATCCTAGCCCTGAACGTGCGTCTCCGGCGGAGGCACCGCCGTCGTGACGAAATCCAACGTCGCTGCCACGTCGCCGGCCACTTCGACGCGTCCACTGAGATAGAACACATCCTGCAAACGATCCCGCAAGCTCACCTGAATACCGATCGTCTCGCCGGGACGCACCATCCGACGAAATTTCACGTTGTTCATCCGAGTGGCCACGGGCACGCGTCCCTCGGTCGACACGCCGAGATCGGCAATGAGGATCGCAGAGGCCTCCAGGCACGCTTCGCAGAGAATGACCCCCGGAAGCAACGGGAAACCGGGGTAGTGCCCCTGAAACACGGGGAGCGACTCGGAGAGGTGCTTCCTCGCGTGGATCGTGGTGTCGGTGAGTTCCAGCACCTCGTCGATCCACAGCCACGGATCGCGATTGGGGATCAGGCCCTGCCAGTCGTCGGTTGTCATGATGCGGCCCCTTTCCCAGAACTTTGAGAGGGCCGTTGGGACGGACTGAGAAGAGACCGGGAAAAATCTTCGAGGTTCTGGAAACTGTCGCAAAAGGCGTTGAATCGGAGTTGTCGACGCAGTTCCGACGGCAACGATCTGCCCCCGACGAGCAGCGATCCGCCGACAGCATCCACGGCCAGGAACAGGTCGTTGAATTCCGCGACGAACCGCTCCTGGTCACGAATCGCCGAGACACTCAGCCACACAAGTTTCGGCTTCAGTGACTCGACGGCCACACGGATCGTGTCGAATGGCAGCATGTGTCCCAGTGACGACGCGTTCCACCCAAGATCACGGAGCACGAGTTCCGCCATCCCGACCGCCAACATGTACGGGTCACCGTCAAGGGTTGAACCGAATGCGAGCGGGGAATCTCCGTCGGGAAGGGGGACCGTCTGCCGGAGTTCGTGGATCATCCGCCCCGCGATCTCACAGGCTCGCCGCTCCTGGAACACCTCGAGATCACCACACTCCCAATGGTCCCCGATCTCGTGGAACGCCGACGCGATGACCTGATCACAAATGACACTGATCGGATGCCCGGCAAGGTAGACATCGAATATCAGTTGCCGGCAGGTCGTTTCGTTGCCCTCGATTACCGCCTCGCGGAATCGATCCTTGGCCAGGTCAACTGCCAGTCGAGTCTTCCCGGCCGATAAGGGCAGTCCCAGCACACCGGGATCAGCAACCTGGTAGCCCCCATCACGAATGAAACGGACAACACCATTTCTTGGCAGACGTCGGTGGCCACCGGCCGTGCGTTCGGTCGGGATGATCCCACGATCACACCACCGTTTCAGCGACGATTCACTGACACCAATCGCCTTGGCAACCTGTTTCGGCGACAACAGCTCACGCACGCAACGTTCCTCCAGCAAACCATCAAACGCATGCATTCGCGTGCGCCGCAGACAAAATCGGGTCCAGGAACCAGAGTACCCAATCCGAGTCCTCATGCCATGCTATCGCATTCTTCCTTCATAATGAACGATTTGAACGTTTTTGGGTGGCTGTTTTGCGGATTGATGCGTATATCAGGAGAGCTAATGTGAACGAAAGTTGGGCGACCGTCCGTGCAACACAAGCGGTGACGTGACACCATGCGAATCGCGATAGTCGGTGCCGGAATCTCCGGACTTGTCTGCGGTCACCTGCTTCACCGCAGTCACGACATCAGGATTTTCGAGGCCAACGACTACATCGGTGGCCATACGAATACGGTAACGGTCGACACCGGCGGAACCCAAACGGCAGTCGACACGGGTTTCATTGTCTATAACGACCGCAATTACCCGAACTTCTGCAGGATCCTGGACCAGATCGGAATCGAGGGCCGTCCGACCTCGATGAGCTTCAGCGTCCAGTGCAAAGCGTCAGGACTGGAATACAACGGGTCATCCCTGAATGGTCTGTTCGCTCAGCGGCGCAACCTTCTCCGCCCCTGGTACTACCGCCTGATCGGTGACATCCTGCGTTTCAATCGTGAGGCGGAATCCTCACTGAAAGAGTTGGACGACACAATCACCGTTGCAGCCTTTCTGCGTGACCGGGGCTTCTCTCAACAGTTCTCGCGGTACTACCTGTTGCCGATGGGAGCCGCAATCTGGTCATGCCCGGCCGAAAGTTTCGAACAGTTTCCGGTGCGATTCATCATCACGTTTTACCGGAACCACGGGCTTCTGCAGCTTCGTGACAGGCCGACATGGCACGTGGTCGAAGGGGGAGCCAAAGAATACGTCAACGCGCTGACCGCCCCGTTTCGCGACCGTATCCATCTCGACAGCCCGGTGCGTTCGGTCCAACGATCTTCGGACAGCGTCGCCGTATCACGAGATGACCATCCACCACAACAGTTCGACGAGGTGATTTTTGCCTGCCACAGCGACCAGGCTCTCGGCTTACTCGACGTCCCCGATGACCTCGAGAGAACTGTCCTGGAGACCTTTCGCTACGGGGCCAATACGGCCGTGCTGCACACCGACAAAACGGTTCTGCCCCAGAATCGGCGGGCCTGGGCGAGTTGGAACTACCGCGTCGGGGACGACCCATCCGAACGCCCTGCCGTCACGTACAACATGAACATCCTGCAGCACATTCGTTCCGATGACACATTCTGCGTCTCTCTCAACGACGAGTCGCGAATCGACCCCGACCTGGTACTCGGACAATTCCAGTACGACCATCCCGTCTTCACGACTGGCCGTGCTTCCGCCCAGGGCCGGCATCCGGAACTGATTCGCCGACACCGGACTTCCTTTTGCGGTGCCTACTGGGGCAACGGTTTTCACGAGGACGGAGTCAACAGCGCGCTCACAGTCTGTCGCGAATTCGGCGCCGAGTTGGAACACGCCCGGACACCCCAGGGTCAGCCGAACCCGGGCCGGTAACAGAACAGCCATGGCAACAACGAATTCCGACCGCAGTTGGCTTTACCACGGCCATGTCACACACACACGGCATGTGCCGTTTCGTCATTCGTTCCGCTATTCACTGTTCCTCGTCTTCCTTGACCTTGATGAACTCGACTCGATTTTTTCTGGACACTGGTTCTGGTCAACACGGTGGCCGAACATCGCCTGGTTTCGCCGCGGCGACCATTTTGGTGACCCCGGAGAACCACTGGACCAGTCTGTCCGGAACCTGGTTCACTCCCGGATCGGTCACCGTCCCACCGGGCCGATTCGCCTTTTGACCCACCTGAGACAATTCGGTTACGTGATCAACCCCATCAGTCTCTTCTTCTGCTACGACAACGACGACGATCGCCTCGAAGCTGTCGTTGCCCAGGTCACCAACACCCCATGGGGAGAACGTCACTGTTACGTCATCGACGCTTCGACGGCCGACGACGAAACGCTGGTGGCAGAACAGACCAAACAACTGCACGTGTCCCCGTTCATGACCATGGACTTCGATTATCACTGGCAGATCACTCCACCTGGCCGAACCCTGTCGGTCCACATCGAGAACTGGCGAACCGGACACCGGGCATTCGAGGCGACACTGTCTCTTCAACGCAGGCCGATCACGTCAAAAAACCTCGCCGCGGCGCTGGCGAGACATCCGCTGATGACGGCCAGGGTGTTCCTGGCCATCTACTGGCAAGCAGTGCGACTGTGGTGGAGAGGTGCGACGTTTCAACCGCACCCAAAACACACGGATGCGGCATCGCCAGGAAATGGCGAGCAGGCCACACCCGGGAGAGTCGGCGACATCGGCAAAACGGACACGAGCATCCCATGACATCTGCCAACCCGGTTACCGTCCCGTCGCGTACACACGGCAACAGAAATGCCGACGCCATCTCCCGGAAAAACCGCCGGACAAACTGGCTGGAGCGAAAACTGTCGTCGCTGCTGATGCGACGGTTGTCAGAGCTCCGCAACGGCTCGCTGACAATCCATGACAGTGACGGCTCTCACCGCTTTGGATCAACGCAGGATGAAGCCGGTTCGGCCGTGATGGCCGTCCACGACCCGAGGTTCTACCGCCGCATTGCCACGTCCGGATCACTTGGAGCAGCCGAGTCGTTTCTCAACGGAGAGTGGACAAGCCCCGACCTGGTCACCCTGCTCCGCATTTTGTCCAGGAACGCGGACACCCTGCGACGAACCGACGGTGGGCTACCGTCACTGGCCAATCGCCTGCTGAAGCTGGCGGCGCGGGCTTGCCGCAACACGCGATCCGGAAGCCGCCGGAACATTGCCGCTCACTATGATCTCGGCAACGAGTTCTTCGAATTGTTCCTGGATGAGACAATGATGTACTCGTCGGCCGTCTTCAAGACGCCCGACGACACCCTCGAACAGGCTTCACAAAACAAGCTCGAACGCATCTGCCAACGCCTGCAATTGCAGCCGTCGGATCACCTGCTGGAAATCGGTACCGGATGGGGCGGCCTCGCTCTGCACGCCGCGCAGAATTACGGATGCCGTGTCACCACCACGACCATCTCGCCCAAGCAGCATGATCATGCGGCCAGGCTGGTGGCAGCCTCGGATTCCCGTGAGGCCATCTCGCTGCTCCGGGAGGATTACCGGGACCTCCGTGGCGAATTCGACAAACTGGTGTCGATCGAGATGATCGAAGCCGTCGGCCAGGAGTTTCTGGAGCTCTATTTCCAGACGTGTCATCGCCTGGTCAAGCCCGGCGGCCGGATGGTGATCCAGGCCATCGTGATGCCCTCGGCGCGTTACGAGCAATACGCCAGATCGATCGATTTCATCCAGAAGTACATCTTCCCGGGAGGATTCCTCCCGTCTCTGTCGAGAATCGAGCAGGCGGTGGAGCGCTGCACAGCATTTCAAATGGTCGACAGCGAAGACCTCTCGGACAGTTACGCGAGGACGCTACACGAATGGCGGGCGAGGTTCTTCAACCAGATCGACAGGATCCGCGAAATGGGATTCTCCGAAACATTCATCCGCACCTGGGACTACTACTTCAGTTATTGCGAGGCGGCGTTCCTGGAACGAGCCGTCCAGGTATTTCAGTTGGAATGGATCAAGCCGACCGAGCCGTGAGCCGCTTCTCCCCGTTCAATCTCTGTCTCCGAGCTGCAGAATCGGGTTTCGTGCCGGACGGGATAATCCGTGCCGCGATCCGACGGCTCCTGCGAACGCGTCTGCGTGAACTCCTGGCCGGCTCGGCCGAAGAAATCCGGGTCCGCCAGCAGCGGTTTCTGTCGGATTCGAACTCCAGCCCAATCGCTCCGGTCCCGGATCTCGCCAACCGGCAGCATTACGAGGTGCCCGCAGAATTCTTCCGTCTTGTGCTGGGGAAACGCCTCAAGTACAGCTGCTGTCTCTGGGACGGCGCGGCCGCGACACTTGATGAGGCCGAAGAACAGGCATTGCACGAAACCTGTCACCGCGCCGAAATCGAGGACGGGATGAAGATCCTGGACCTCGGTTGCGGATGGGGCTCGGTCGCTTTGTGGATCGCCGAGCACTACCCCCGTTGCGAAATCACGGCCGTCTCGAATTCGCTGGCCCAGGGCGAGTTCATCCGATCTCGAGCCGAGGAACTTGGGGCCGAGAACCTGACAGTGATCACCGCGGACATGAACACGTTCGCCCCGCCCGGACAATTCGACCGGGTCGTATCGGTCGAGATGTTCGAACACATGAGGAACCATCGCGAGTTGCTGAAGCGAGTCGCAACGTGGCTCACTCCCGGAGGTCGCCTCTTCGTCCACGTCTTCTGCCACAGAAACTCTGCCTACGCGTTCGAATCCAACGGTCCCCAGGACTGGATGGCAGAGCACTTTTTCACCGGAGGCATGATGCCCAGCGAATCCCTGTTCGGGGAATTCGACGACGACCTGCGAGTCGTCAGGCAGTGGACATGGAGTGGGCATGATTACGCCCGGACCAGCAATGCCTGGCTGGACCGGCTGGATGCCCAACGGGACGCAGTCCACCGGATCTTCGACGACTGTTATGGCGCCTCCGAAAGTCGCATCTGGCTGCAACGATGGCGAATCTTCTTCATGTCGTGTGCCGAGTTGTTTGCGTTTCACGATGGCGGCGAATGGTACGTCTCGCACACGCTGTTTGCACACCAGGCAAACACACCGGAACCGGCCGTCTCCTCGCTGCCTGTCCCCCCCTCCTGACTGCCGAAGCTCCAACATGGCTGGCACCATGTCCCTGACAAACCTGCTGCTACTGAATTTTTCTGTCGTGTCCGGGCTGATGGTGGCTACCTGGCTGATCAGCCTGGCGATAAAAAACGTCAGCATTGTCGATATCGGCTGGGGACTCGGATTCGTCGTCATCGCCTGGACGACATTTGCCACGACATGCGAGGAGGGGCCAAGCCGCTGGCTGCTGCCGGTGATGACCACCCTCTGGGGAGTACGTCTCAGCGGACACCTCGCAGTCCGGAACCTCGGAAAAGGCGAAGACAAACGTTATGCGGAGATGCGTTCTCGACGCGGGCCGCGATTCGCCTTCACCAGCCTGGTCATTGTCTTTGGCCTCCAGGGTGTTGTGATGTGGTTGGTCGCGCTTCCCCTGCAGATTGGTATCCACGGTGCGGAGTCCAACTGGGAATGGGCCCACGGGCTGGGGTTGCTGTTGTGGTCCACAGGCTTCTTTTTCGAGGCCGTCGGTGACGCGCAGCTGGCCCGATTTCTCAGCGATCCCGACAGCGCGGGACGCGTGTTGAATCGCGGCCTGTGGCGGTACACGCGACACCCGAATTACTTCGGCGACAGCCTGGTCTGGTGGGGACTGTGGCTCACCTCGGTGGCTCACGGCCCCGGGCTGTGGACCGTCGTCAGTCCGCTGGTGATGACATTCTGCCTCGTCCGCTTCTCCGGCGTGCGACTGCTCGAACGGTCTCTCGTCCAGACCCGCTCGGGCTACGAAGACTACGTCCGTGAGACCAACGCGTTCTTTCCCTGGTTCCCTCGAACGTCGACCGCCGCAGACCACTCCACCAAAGCGGATTGAAGATGGGTTGACGAATCGAGGCCATTCCGAGGCCGCTGGTTGGCCTGGGTATTCGTCGGGATCATTGTCTGGATTCCCTACTGGCTTTCACGCGGTTGCCCCGGACCGCGTGTTGCCGATCCCTTGCGACAGACGACTTACCGTTCGCAGTGAGGTCCCGCTTGCCGACCACCGGCGAGCACTCCAGGCAGTCTCTGCAGCACCCACGCTCGGAAAAGACACTAACTTCCGTTTCGGTTGTTACCCGAGTTACCACTTCCCGATCGGCTCGAACCTCCGGACCCGCTTGACCCTCCCGAGCCACCAGAATCATCCGAGCCGGAGTTGTCCGAACCAGAATTGTCCGAGCCGGAATTGCCCTGGTCGTAACTGTCGTCACCGGTTTGTTCCGCCAGGCTCGCATTCAGCCGGTCAATGTACTTGGTGACGTTGGTGACGCCCTGGGCACCAGTCGCAAGTCCACCACGGACTGCCCCACCTGGCAACATCCCAGTCAGCCACGATACGAAGACGTCCCATCGTCCGACCTCGTCGTCCGTGGCCGAGTCCTCAGTGTTCTCTTTCTCGTCGTCGTTTTCGTTGGACAAGATGCGTGGTGTGTCGTCATCCGGATCCAGGCTCAACGTGAGCAGCTCTGCAGGTGAGCTCGCGCCGGCGTTGTCGGCAGGCGGGTTTCCTGCCGGCAATTCGCCGGGCTCATCATGCTCGTGTTCCATTCCACCTTCCAGAGAATGGGATTCGTTTCCCAAGTGCGATTCAATCGGTGCCGGTGCCTGGACCTCGCTGGCCAATTCCGCCGCCGCGCTGCGGTAACTGGCTTTCATTTCCGACTTCTTCTCGGCCGCCTCCCCGGCCTCAGGAACAAACGACGAAAACACCGCAGCAGCCGAGAGCATTGTCCGCTGCTCGAGTGATTCCGATCGAGCCGACACGGCCGCTGGTCTACGACGACGACACCGACGGTTCAAGAGCCAATTCCGAGAGAAGAGTCGGTATGACCCGGGATGAGAGAAATTCATTGCGTATCTCCGAGCGAGTTCCTGAGAGTCAACTGTTCACACAGCTGTTAACGCAGGCCCCGGTTGGCGCTCACGCAATCTGCCTGTTTTTTTTCGTTCTCCCGAAACAACAACCGCTCGGAAAGTTCCGTGGAGTTCAGGAACCGGGATTCAGACACGGAAAAACGATCGCCCAGACGTTGGTGGTGTGGGGAGCGGTCTTCACGTACTCGCAAAAGTTCCTCAGGTCCTCACCGGCCGTACGAGAATGCTCGTCGATCTCAACCCTGGGATTCCCCGGCCCCGGTGCAGCATCTTCTGCCAACAAGTTCAACATCTCGCCTCTCGTGCTGTTGTACTTCCACCCGACAACACTGACGGGACTCTTCCACACCAGCGAGGTGCCCGGGGTATCATGCGAGAGATTCAGGTTGTCCAACCATTCGGCAAACGGAACTCTCTCGCTCTCGATAACGACAAATCCACTCAACTGCCCCGGCCTGGAACCGACGTCACCGGGCTTCACCTCGATGTCAAAACTCACTTGCTCAGTCGGTGCCAACATCACGTCGGGTCCGGCCTGTGGATGCAGCAACTCGACACGGCCGTCGGATCTCAAACGCAACACAAAGGTCCGGGTGGGACTCGAGTGTTTGACCTGAACCCGCAGCTGATCTCCGACAAAGACCGGGCTGGGCAGAGTCATCAGGGCTTGGGCGCGTCCATTCGGCCCGCGGGCCGGTCGGTTGCAGGCAATCGCCAGGCACCCTGAAACTTCAAAGCCGGGCATCATCCGTTCGGCACTTGAACCGTCTTGCCGATGCCCGTCCCGATGATCTCCGACCATGGGACCACCGAATCCTGCCATGTCGTGCGGGCCGAAGAACCACTCCCCGGCCATGAACAGGATCACGAACGCCGTAGCAACGACAATCATGATGAAGAGTCCAACGATTGCGGCGTTGGTCCTGGCGTGACCCGGTCCAGGTTCCACTACGGCCGTCGGCTGGAGTCGCTTCGGTGGCGACTCGGCGGAGACGGATGCCGGGCCCTGCAATGCCACCCGCATCTCCTCGGCCGAGCGAAATCGTTCGGCAACATCGTCGTGACAAGCACGTCGGAGGACGTTGACGAATCGCTCCACGAGCTGCGGGTCACCGGGGATCTCGAATCCGTGGTCAAGAAACTGGTCGAAGCGATCGAGCGGCTGTCCGGTCGCCAGCAGGAACAGCGTCTTGCCCAGCGCGTAAAGGTCTGCGATGGGGGAACTGGTCCCTTCGGGAGGCCAGAAGGCAATCGTGCCCCGGTTGCCGGCCAGTTGATCGTTGGGGGCCAACAACCCCAGGTCACCCAGCTTCCAGCGACCGCCAAACATCATGATGTTCGGCGGCTTGATGTCCTGGTGTGCCAGTCCAGCCCGATGGAGGATCGCGATCGAATCGACCAAGTCGATACCCAGAGAAATCACTTCGTCAATCGGCGGAGGTGACAGGTTGTTCAGGCACCACTGGAGAGTCTTGGGTTCATATTCTGCCGGCCCGCGGATGGTGGTTGACCCCTTCACGTCGTCGGCCAGGGGCATGACGTAATAGATACACTGGTCGGTTTCACCAACGTGCTCGATCGGGACCAGGCCCGGATGGTCCTTGGCCCGTTGTCGATAAACGCGGATGCCGTCGAGTTCGATGTCCTGGTGCCGTGCGACCAGTTTGACGGCACAGAACTCACCGTGAAGCCGGTGCCGGGCCACCCAGACCTCACCAAAACCGCCCCGGCCAACGGGGGCCAGCAACTCGAAATCCGGCACTTCGATCCCTGGAACCAGGTGCATGCTATCGGAGTCCGACGCTGCCGTATCAGGGTTCTCATCCGGATTGGCAAGAATTGAGGCAGTCGTGCGATCAGCCTCGTTGCGAGCCGCTTCGATCAGGGCCAGCTTCTCCAACTCGTCTTGCAGTTCCGGCATCAGTTCGGGATTGGCCGACGTGATGTTGTCGTCGGAGATCGGCTCGCCGCCGCTTCTTCGTCGCCGCGTCTCCTCGACAACCTGCCGGATCTGTTCAACGCGGTCACTCACGAGACAGTGCTTCCTATTTCGAGTCTGTGCCCTGGAGAGCGATTCAACGCTTGCTGAAAAACAACGACGAGTGCCCCATCGATTCTCGCAGTTTCTTCAAAGACCGATTGAGCAGCATGTGGACCGATCCTTCGGAACGGTGCATCCGCTCGGCGACTTCGGCGACGGGCAGGCCGTCAAGATAGCGGAGTTTCACCGCCTGTCGGTGTTCCGGCTTCAGGTGTTCCAGCGCAGCCGTGATGGCGTGCTCAGCCTCCTTCCGAGAGACCGCTCCGCTCGGTGTACTCAACCCGCCGGCCAACTGGCCCACCAAATCGACAACCGAACTGGCCCCGCCACCTCCAACGGCGCCAGCACGTCCGGCTCCCCGCTTGGCAGCCTGTTCGGAGCGAATTCGGTCGATCAGCTTGTTGTTCGCGACTGTCGTCATCCAGCGGAACAGCGCCTCCTCGTCCTCCCCTTCGAAGGTCGTGATGTTCTTCCAGACCTCGACGAACGTCGGCTGCAGAATGTCCTCGATCGAAATGACCCCCTGCAACGCAATGGGCAGCTTGCGGCCGATCACCACGGCCAGACGATCAAATTGTGCCCACAGCAGTCCTTCCAGGGCTTCGGGATCTCCGGCAACGGCCCGGGAGATCGGCGGGAGGCTGGAATCGACACGATCGGGCATAACTAGCGTCAGGGGTGAAGACGATCGCGACTGACCGTCGGACATTCGATGTCGAGGGACGGAAAACCCCGGTTCCCGGCGGACCTGATTGCCTGTCACCACGTGGCTGCCGCCGCCGGCCGCCGCTCTCACATAACACTCTAGTCAGTCCGGTGGCAAGGCATCCGCTCGTCAACGCCGGGTCCGAACTCCATTGGCTGGATCCGTGACATCTTTTCGCCCCCAAAAAAAACACGTTTTTTTCGTGAGGCAACTCCGGCACTTACGTCAGGAGTCATGTGCGACGTCCAACCGCGTCGCTTGACTCAAACCGCGACACACAGGCAGGAGAACCACGATGACCTCAACCCGCAAGAACCCGTGTGACCGTCACATTCGTCTGCCCGGCCACCTCACACTCGCATTCACGTGCGTGCTCGGAATTGTCCTCTCCACGGACACCGGAAACAAAGTCACCGCCGGCCCAAGGCTGGCCAATCGCAATCCCGTGGCCAAGGCTCCCTCCGAGAAGTTTCGCCGGAGACAACTGGAGCAGCTGAGAAAACGCATGCAGTCGCAGGTGGTTCGCGGCACGGGCAAAGCCGATCACATCATCACGTACAACGGAGACGACCGGATCATCGCTGGTGGCGGTGACGACGTCATCTCATCGGGCGGTGGAGACGATTTCGTCAGCGGCGGGGACGACAATGACAGGATCTACGGAGGAAGCGGGGACGACTTCCTCCAGGGAGACGGGGGCAATGACGTCCTCATGGGCGGTCGCGGGAACGACGTGCTCAAGGGGGAACAGGGAAACGACTTTCTCCATGGGGGCGACGGTGACGACGAACTGCACACTCGCACGGGCAACGACTATCTCGTCGGCGGCACCGGCGATGACACGTTTGTCGTTCGCCCGTCGAGCCAATCGGAAATCAACGTCATCCTGGACTTCACCCCCGGGGAGGACGTGATCGACCTGACACACCCCGGAATCCACGTCGTTGACTTCGCCGACCTGCTGTCGCTGGCCTACCAGACACCGCAGGGAGTCAGGATCGTCCTGCCCACCAACAACTCGGTCGGTGATCGGCTGCTGCTGATCGGGATCACGATCGCCGATCTCGACCCCACCGATTTCGACATCTAGCCCTCAACCATCCGGCTGGACTGCAACCGGCCCCTTACGGAAGAAGAGACCCGAAACTCCCGGGCCACGGTCGTGGCCTGGGAGTTTCCCGCAACAACAAGCCGGTTCGCGTGAAACCAATTCTCCGAAAGCTTACGGAGCAGGCCGCATCAAGCTGATTTCGCCAATCTTGACGTTGCTCCCACACATCTTGAGGAACACCGGTCCGCGGGAGGAGATGTTTTTCATCTTGTGTTCATACTTTCCGACCAGTGCGGATTCACGTTCATCGTACCCATCAAACCCCGCATACACTTCAACGTGCCGGGGGTCGAAATAGAACGTGTACCAGATGTTTCTCCTGGCCTTCTCTGACAGCGGAACGTCGTACCACCGGCCAGGCAGTTTTTTTCCGTCCTGGTGCCAGTAGGTCCGCAGCAGATCGGTTTTCTCGACGGAACTCGAAAAGACATGGGCAAAC
>PBOJ01000042.1 GCA_002724315.1 Planctomycetaceae bacterium
CACCAAGAAAGACACCAAGAAAGACACCAAGAAAGACACCAAGAAAGACACCAAGAAAGACACCAAGAAAGACGTCAAGAAAGACGTCAAGAAAGACACCAAGAAAGACGTCAAACCGCCTTTGGATCTCGACGAAACTGATCCGCCGGAACCGCCGATGCCACGGCGAATCGAACCGAAGTACCTCTCACTGGAAGACCAGCGAGAAAAGATTCGTGCGGGGCTGTTGGCTCGAAAGACCGAGTCGCTGATCCGTCAGGCTGTGGAGAAGATCGAAAAGGGGCCGACAGGCAACGGCAACGCAGACAGCCTGAAATCATTGACCCAGGAAGTCCGGCGAACCGGCGACAGGACAGCCAAAGAGATCCAGGAGAAGATCCGGCGTCTCGATGCCAATCTCCAAAAACTCGGCAAGCTCGCGGGCCTGCCGTACAATTCCACCGGACTGGTGACGCAGGACGAAGCCCAAAAGCGGGCCAAATCAAACCCCACCGATGACGCCGATGACGCCGACTTCTTCACGGATCTGACCACCAAATACGAGGTCAAATCTCCCGGCCAATTTGCCCCTCCGACGCAAAAATCTCTCATGGACGAGATCTTTGGGCGCGATTCGTCCGCGATCTATTTGCCGCAGTCTCTGATTCCGGCCAAGTCGTCGTCGTACAGTCTCGAGGGACCGCCGACCAACATCAGGAACACCACGTGGTCGATGCGACCCGGCGACAAGTACTTCTACTACGTGGTTCTCGAAGAGGTCGCCATTCATCTGCCCACGTTCGATCCGATCGAGTGGACCGGAGAAATGACCCTCGAGAACATCAACCGGGACACGGGATACGACGTGCTCGTGGCACCGCCGGGTGAAGACGAATCCCTGACGGTCGCCGAGTGGTTCGACATCGTCTCGGCCGACGGCTCCCCGGTCCGCAGCCGTCATCTTGAGGTCGAAAAGGTCGACAGTGATGGCACGGGCAATTTCATCGCGACCGAGTTCGCTGGAAGACAGACGATCCAGCAGGTCGTCGAGCAGTCGCTGAAAATGCAGAAAGCAGCTGAGAAGGCGATGAAGCGAGCCGAAGAACTCCAGAAACAGATCGAGAAAGCGGGGCCGAAGAAGTCGCTCAACGAGGTGCTGGACGGTGAGACGATTTCCGGTGACCCGGTTCCCACGGACAACGAGTCTGACGGAACGAGATTGCTGAAGCACCAGCTGATTCAATCAGTCACCACCCAGGAGTTCTCGTGGCGATCCCGCGAGTCCTCGTCGGCTGCTGCGACCGGACTTGGGGGGCCACAGCAACTGGGAATCACCAAGATTACGGATCTGCCAACTCCCGACGACGGCCAGGGAGCCGGCAACCTGTTCATGGAGATGTTCTGTAACACGGTCAAGGTGAACAACGTCGGCACGGCGTTCAGCTACGACAAAAAGGCCGTTTACGTGGGTCGTGTGACCAAACGGACCGTCCCTGAGCCACAAGCATTTGACGATGAGAGCGACACGAACCCCATGTTCCTGAGCCGGGAACCGCGCGAGACAGCCAATTTCTTCAGCGATTGGCTGGACGAGTTCAAACGGTCCCACAACTGGAACGGACAGGTGCGGGAACAGCGGCGCTGACATGAAACCGACAAGCTGCTCAGAGACTGGAAAACTCTTCCCATCGTGTATACCTTCGAAAGTGAGTTCAGAGTGGGGTTCCGGCGACCGGCATGATGAGTCGCCCCCCGCTCTCGGGGAGTGCCGGCGGGACGTTTCGCCGACAGCGTGGCATGCCGCGTCCTCCCCTTCCTTCGACCCAGACGGCTACAGTCCCCGCCAATCAACAAGAGCCACTCCCGATGAGCAGTGAAACAAGTACTGAAACCGAAACGGGCGCACTGGACGATTCGGCATCGACGACAGACGGCGCCATGATCGAGGCGGTCGGGCTGAGCAAGTACTACGGCCAGTTCGTAGCAATCGAGGACGTCAGTTTTTCGGTTCCCGGTGGACAGGTCGCCGCCTTCCTGGGTCCCAACGGTGCCGGCAAGTCGACCACGATGAAGCTGTTGACCGGCTACCTGGCCCCCAGCGACGGCCGTGCCCGTATCGGCGGACACGATGTTGCCGACGAACGGCTGGAAGCCAGCCGGATGATCGGGTACATGCCCGAGGGCGGGCCGCTGTATTACGAGATGACTCCCCAGGGATTGCTCAACTACACCGGGGCCGCCCGGGGACTCTCGAAGGAGGAACTCGCCGAGCGGACCGAATTCGTGGTCGCCAAGTGTTCGCTGTCGAGTGTCTTCGGCAAGGCGATCGGGAAACTTTCGCGAGGCTACAAGCAGCGTGTGGGCATGGCCCAGGCCCTGCTGCACGACCCCGACGTTTTGATTCTCGATGAACCAACCAGCGGGCTCGATCCCAACCAGGTCGCACAGGTTCGCGAGCTGATCCAGGGCCTGTCCGAGAACAAGACCATTCTGCTCTCGACCCACATTCTCCGGGAAGTCCAGGCTGTCTGTGACCGGGTGATCCTGATCAACTCGGGCCGGATCGTCTTCGACGGACCGGTCGACGACCTCGGCGACGGAGCCGACCAGATCGAAACCGAATTCCGCAACCTGACCACCTCCGACGACTAATCACGATGCGGACGGCCCGAGGCGGCCACCGTGTCATCCATCCCCTCAACCGATTTTCCATACGGATTCTACGATGAACTACTTCTCGGCAATCCTGTTGCTGTTGGTCATCGCCGGCGCCATCGGCTGGATCATCTCCAGCAGTCCAATCGTCCGCGCGGTCTGCTTCCGCAACGTCGTGAGCTATTTCTCCAGTACCCGCGGGTACCTGTTCATCTTCGCCTTCGTGACGCTCAGCGGGTTCTACGCCTACCGGGACGAGTTCTTCGCCAACAACCTGGCCAACCTCGACCAGCTCAGTCTCTGGTTCCCGATCCTGCTGCTGTTCATCGTCCCGGCCATCACGATGAGCGCGTGGGCGGACGAGAAGAAGATGGGAACCGACGAGTTGCTGTTCACGCTTCCGGCCCGGGACACCGAGATCCTGCTGGGCAAATACCTGGCGGTGCTGGCGATCTACACCGTGGCACTGGGATTCTCGATGACCCACGCCGTCGTGCTGGCGGCCCTGGGCGATCCCGACTGGGGCGTGCTCCTGGCGACGTACTTCGGCTACTGGATCGCCGGCGGAGCCCTGCTGGCTGCCGGCCTGGTCGCTTCGGCCCTGACCAGCAGCACCACCGTGGCCTTCGTGCTCAGCGTGGTGATCTGCCTGCTGCCGGTCGGTATCGGAGCCGTCTCCGGCGAGTACCAGTTGTTGCGACAGTTGAGCGTCGGTGAGCAACTGTTCAGCTTCTCCAACGGCCTGCTCTCAATCGCTTCGCTGGCCTACTTCGGATCGTTGATCGGCTTCATGCTCTACCTCAACAAGATCCTGATCAGCCGGCGGCACTGGTCCGCGATGCAGATCGCCAACATGGGCTGGCACTACACCGCGCGGGTCGCCTGCCTGGCCGTCGCCCTGGTCAGCCTCAACATCTACACCACCCGTGCCGACACCACGATCGACCTGACCGCCGAGGGACTCTACAGCCTCAACAAGGCCACCCGTGACGTGATCAGCAGCATCCCCAAGACCGGCTCGGTCCACATCAACGCCTACCTGACATCCGACCTCCCCCGACAGTACGTCCCGGTCCGCAAGCAACTGGTCGGACTGCTCCGACAGGTCGACGAACTGGGCGGCAAGCGGGTCAGCGTGCGGATCGTCGACATCGAACCCTTCAGTGTCCAGGCCGAGGAGGCCGAGCAGAAAGGGATCCGGTCACGCCAGGTCCAGGAAATCCGCGGCGGCAAAGTCAACGTCGAGAACATCTTCCTGGGACTGGTCATCAGCGGTGCTGATGAAGTGGTGATCCCGTTCTGCGACGTCGGATTGCCACTCGAGTACGAACTGACCCGCTCGATCCGGACCGCCGCCTCCGAGGAGAGCCGGCGGCGGCGCATCGGGGTTCTCAACACCGACGCCAGCCTCTATGGCAGTTTCTCGTTCGCCGGTGGCATGCCGCGGCGAACTCCCAAGTGGCAGATTGTCCGTGAACTCGAGAAACAGTTCGATGTCGAGCAGGTCTCCGCCGACTCCCCCATCGACCGCAACCGTTTCGACCTGCTGATCGCGGTCCTGCCGAGTTCGCTGACCATGCCGCAGATGACCAACCTGGTCTCCTACGTCAAGAGCGGCAAAAGTGTGCTGGTCTTCGACGACCCGCTGCCACTGGACATCCTGGACAGGGCGCCACGGCAGCCCAAGCCCTCGCCCGGCGGCGGCGGCATGATGGGCATGGGACGGCAACCCCCACCGCAACCCAAGGCTTACGGTGGCAAAGCCACGGCGCTGCTGGACGCACTGGACCTGGAGTGGAACTTCGACGAGATCGTGTGGGCCGAGTACAACCCGCACGAGCAGTTCAGCAACCTGCCCCAGGAGATCATCTTCATCAGTTCCAGCGACGGGGACGGAAACGACGAGTCGTTCAACAACGACAGCAAGGTCACCAGCGGCCTGCAGGAAATCGTGCTGTTCTTCCCCGGCTGCGTGCAGGCCAAGACCGAGGACAGCGACCTCAGTCACGACAGCCTGCTGAGGACGGTCGCTGATTCGGGCACCCACCAGTGGGACAACCTGATTCAGTCAAGCTTCGGGGGCCAGATGCAGATCAATCCCAACCCGAGCCGGACTGCTGACGAATACGCCCAGGTGATCGCCTACCACGTGCAGGGTGATCGAGAAGTGACCACCAAGGCGCCCCCGCCGCTTCCTGGAAAAAAGGCAGCCGCCGGTGAGACGCAAACGAAGACCGAGACGATCAACTGCATCTATGTAGCCGACATCGACGTGATCTCCGACCGAATGTTCGCACTGCGTGAACAGGGACTGCGTCCCAGCCAGGATGCCAAGCCGATCGAATTCGACAACGTGACCTTCGTGCTCAACTGCGTCGATGTGCTCGTCAAGGACGAGGACTTGATCCCGCTGAGAATCCGACGAGCCGGTCACCGGACCCTCTCGACCGTCGAGGAAGCCAAGTCCGAGTCGCTCAAGGACCAGATCAAGCGACTCGACGAGGCCGAGAAGAAATTCAAGGACCAGGTCGCGGAAAAACAGAAGGAACTCGACGACGAGGTCCAGAAGATCCGTGACAGGAAAACGCTCGATGAGACCACGCGGTCCCGGCTGATGCGGATGGCCGAAGAACGCAAGAACGAGGAACTGCGGCAGGTGAACGAGGAAATCGAGCAGACGAAACAGCGCGACATGCGACAGATCCGGAACGAGACCGAACGGGAAATCCGTTCGATCGAAGGCACCTACAAGTGGGCCGGCATCCTGCTGCCGCCACTGCCTGCCATTCTGCTCGGAATTCTCTTCCTGGTCATGAGACTCAAGACCGAAACCAGCAACATCCCCTCCGATCGCAGCCGCTCCTGACCAATTCCGGCACGGTCACATCCGAACGGCCGTTCGCCCCAGGGACACCACCATGAACAACGAAACCCGCAATACCGTCTGTTTCGCCGCCGCCGCGGTCATCTGCGTCGTACTGGCCGCTTCGGTCAGCACCGACGGCACACCGTCCGACAACCGGGACAGCAAGCTCGGCGAGCCGTTCTTCCAAGACTTCAACTCGACGAACGCCCGTTCGCTGGAAGTCATCGTCTTCAACGAGGGCGAGAGCCAGTCCAGCCGGTTTCTCGTTCGACAGGACCCCACCACCGAGTTGTTCGTGATTCCGAGTCACCACGACTACCCGGCCGATGCCGAGGATCGCCTGGCCCAGACCGCCGCGTCCCTCAACGGCATCAAGCGGAGCTACCTGGCTGAACGTGGCGCAATGGGGAAGGAGGCCTACCACGAGAAATTCGGTGTCCTCGACCCGGCTGAGGCCAACGCCTACGAGAAGGGACTCGGGCGACGCGTCACGCTCAAGGACGCCGAAGGCACGACACTGGCCGACTACATCATCGGGAACAAGGCCGAAGTCGCCGGTGGAGAAGACACCACCGATCGGTACTACGTCCGGGACCCCGAGGAGGATGAGGTCTACATCGCCGAATGCAAAATGGACCTCTCGGCGAAGTTTTCCGACTGGATCGAACCCGACCTGCTGAAAGTCACCGGTGACGACATCACTCACCTGACCATCGACGACTACTCGTTCGATGAGCAACAGCGGGCTGCTGTCGACCGAACAGTCCACACGCTCTCTCGCAAAGACTTCTCCGACAAGTGGAAACTGGATGGCCTCGAGGACGAGACCAAGGAAGTCGACGCCGACAAGCTCAGCGGTCTCGTCTCCTCGCTCGACGACCTCAAGATCGCCGGCGTCCGCCCCAAACCGGCCGGCCTGCTTCCGGACCTCACGCTCGATCCCGAGATCGTCAAGTCCCAGGTCCAGGTAATCCAGATCAGCCAGAGCCTGGTCAGCAGTGGGTTCTTCCCGATGGCCGACAAGCCCGATTCCCCTCCAAGACTCTACGCCAACGCCGGTGAACTCCACGCCGCCACCAAGAAGGGCATCGTCTACACGCTGCTCTTCGGAGAAGTCTTCACCGGCTCGGAACTCGAAATCCAGACCGGACTCGAAGGTGAAGACTCTGACGACAAGGACAAGGACAAGGACAAGGACAA
>PBOJ01000043.1 GCA_002724315.1 Planctomycetaceae bacterium
AGAAGTCAGACAAGAAGAAGTCAGACAAGAAGAAGTCAGACAAGAAGAAGTCGGACAAGAAGAAGTCGGACAAGAAGAAGTCGGACAAGAAGAAGTCGGACAAGAAGAAGTCGGATCCCAAGAAGACCGACGAGCCGACCACCAGGGGAATCGCCGGTGGTGAGGATGAGGACGTTCTGGAATTGCTTCGCGTCTCGTCGTCGGCTCAATCCAAGACTACCGGTTTCGGCACCATCAATCTCTCGCTGGGTACTCCACTGGCCTCGTCGGCGGCCGGCAGTGCCGGAGGGCTGTTCACCGATGCCAACCAGAACACGATTGTCGGCCAACTGGGCACGTTTGATTCGCTGGGCAACTTCACGGCCTCGAGTGATCCGGCTGAGTCGTTTCCGGGCAACATCCACCCAGTGACCGGTCAGACCCGCTACACGTTGTTCGACGTCGACCTGGACCTGGCCGACGGTTTTCCGATCTCGACCCAGTTCTGGTCGATCGGTGAGGGCGCACAACCCACCGGGCAGGTGACCACCGCGATCGGCACAGGGACCGGGGTCACGCCCGACGTGATCGCGATTCCCCAGTTCGATGCGTACTTGATCCGGCTGGACCAGTACGGGATCGTCGATCCGGCCAGTGATGCAGCCGAGGGAAACCAGACGGTGGCGATTTCGGGATTGCTGGGCCTGGATCCGTCCAACCCGTTGATCCAGGGACTGGAGACACCGCTGGCAGACGAACGATCGTTGTTCAACGACCTCATGACGTTCTCCGTCGGCGAGTTGACCATCAGTCGCGACGGCGATCATCCCGAGTTCTCGGTTCGTCGCAGCGACCAGGACCGGTTGATCGTCAAGGACTCCGGCGGCAACGCCAACAACGACCAGGTCGAGAAGAATCCGGACGTGACGTTCGAGGACGTGGCCGATCCGTTGTTCTTTCCGTCCAACCCGACGGTCAAGGTGCCGACCAGGGGCCCGGACTCGATGTCACGCCGTCCGACCTATCGCCAGTTGGGCTTCCTGAGGAAGGCGGCGGTGACGACGCTGATGGCCCGCGAGCTGGCCGGATTCGCCCGCCGCACCGGGCAGACCCGGTTCGTGGTTGACGGCAAGATCCTGGACATCACCGGCTACCGCGGGCCGTGATCCGTCACGGCCGGGGCGATCAGCGAGGATCGCCGACCAGGATGAAGGCGGCCCAGTAGACCGGGTGGCCGTAGGGTGAGTCGAGGCCGGTTTCCTCGACCGGTTCGAGCGTCGGCAGCCGTTTGCCGGCCTTCCAGGCCGTGACCATCGTCTCGATCTCCTCGCCGGTCAATCGTCTCAGCCACCGCTTGGCTTCGGCCAGTGCCCGGGCCTTGGACAGCGGCTTGGCCAGCTCCTTGCGGGCACCGAGCAGGTTCTCGTAAAACCGCGTCATCAACAGCGCGGTCGCCTGGTCGTCGACTTCCCACAGCGACAGCAGCAGGCTGCGGCCCCCGGCCAGCAACAGGGCCTGGGCGAACCCCAGGTAGCCTTCTCCGCCCGAGAATCTGCCGAGACCCGACTGGCAGGCTGAGAGCACGACGAGGTCGGCGTCGAGGTTCCATCTCGAGAGGATCTCGTCGGCCGTCAATTCACCCAGTACCGGCGGAGTGCCATCACGAAACGGACGGCTGGTCACGCGGTCGCGCGACAGGATCAGCCTGGACTTCATCGGTCGCTGGTTGTCGGGCACGCCGTGGGTGGCCAGGTGCAGGAACCGGAAACGCCCCAGCCGGCCGTCGTCGGCCAGCCGAGCCAGGTTCTGTTCGTTCGCCTCGCTGCCCAGCAGCACCTGCGGTTTCCCGTTCCCCGACCGTTCGAAGACCCGGGCGATCGTGCCGACTTCCCACCGCGTGGCCGGAAGTGGCTTGAACGCCTGGCGTGTCACGGTCGTGGTGGATCCGTCGGGCCTGGTTTTTCCGGTCGGTTCGTCGAAGACGGGGTCGCCCAGGGCGAACAGTCCGGTGGCCGGTTTCTTCGAGGTCGTTTTGCTGTCCGAGCCTTGTCGTTCGAGGCCCAGCCGGGCCAGTAGCGTCCCCGAAGGAGCATAGCTGATGGTCAGCTCCGGAGAAGCGATCAACTCGACCGGCAGCCCCTTGAGTGCAGTCGAGGGCAGCACGACCAGGTGTGAGACATCGGGCAGTCCGTCTCGGGCGGCCAGGTGAGGTTTCAGCGGCTCGAATCTCTGGACCGCCAGTTCGGCCACCAGTTCGGGGGGATCGGCAGAGGCTGGCCGGATGCCCTGCGAGGCGATCGTGGTCAACTCCGACGCCAGGTCGGCCCCCATTCCCTCGTCTTCGGGAAACCACTCGCCCTCGTTTCCCGGCAAGCGGATCCAGCGGGGTGGCCCCGTCCGACGGAGCAGGGCCACCCAGTGTTCCCCGTTGGGGTCCTTGGCGTGCTCCCGCCCGGCGACATCCAGCCACCCGACCAGTGCGGTGTCGGCCGGCAACGCGAGTTGGACCTGCTGCCAGGTCATGACCTCGCCCCGGGCGTGACCGTGCTTGTCGGCGAATTCTTCGTCGAGTCGTCCCAGCGTGGCCTGGACCTCGAGCTGCCTGCGTCGGAGCGTGGTGATCCGGTTGATGTCGGCGTCTCGCCCCCGTCGCCGTTCGACGATGATCTGGGCCTCGATACGCTGGAAGTCGGCCAGCAACTTCCGTCGCCGGGCCGATTCGGTGGCGTCGAGCTGTTGTTGCTGCCGCGCGGCGAGATCGTCGAGCAGCCCGCGGGCCAGGCTCTTTTCGTAGTTGTCCCAGGCTCCCCGAGCATCGCCGGTCCGTGCCTGGGCAGCGGCCAGCAACTGCAGGGGGGATTGGCGACCCGAGGCGACCGCCCGTCCGAGCCCGGTCAAGGCCACCCGCAGCCGCACCTGTTCGAATGCCTCGGCCGCCCGGGCCCACTGGTCGCGAGCGGCTTCGTGGTTGCCCTGGTCGTAGAGATGGAAGGCCAATCCGCTGGAACTCTCGACCGTGTCAGCGTGGTCGGGGCCGACGACCCGGGTGCGGATGGCCAGGGCCTGGCGGAAGAGTGGCCCGGCCCGGTCGTGGTCGCCCTGGGCAGCCGACGTCTCGGCGATTGCAAATAGCACCCGTGCCGTGTCGGCGTGTTCCTCGGAGAGCTGCTTGCGGAAGTTGACCAGGGCCCGGTCGAGCAGTTTGAGAGCGTCGTCAAATTCTCCCTGGGCCTGGAAGTTGTTGGCGAGCTGAAAGTGGATCTGCGCCGTGTCGGGATGGTCTTTCCCGAGGACCCCGGCACGAATCTCGAATGCCTGCTGCAGGAACTGGTCGGCCTCGGCGTGCCGGCCCTGCGAGAAGTACCAGCTGCCGAGATTGTTTAGGCAGGTGGCCGTGTCGCGGTGTGTTTTGCCGAGGTTCTTCCGGAACATGGCCAGGGCCTGCTGCAGTTGTCCGCGCGCGTCGGCGTCGCGGCCCTGAGCCGAGTGGCAGTCGGCCAGCAACAATAGCGACCGTGCCACGTCGGCAGGTCCGAAGCCCGGCCGCGGCTTGGGGCCGGATGTCGCAGCCAGGCGGGTGGCCAGGGTCTGTTCGTAGAGCGTCTGGGCCGAGGCAATCCGGCCTCGCTTGCGGAGAATTAGTGCCAGGCCGTCGCGGGCACGGGTGGTCTCGACCGCGTCATGACCGGACAGGCCGGCAATGTCGGCTACCGATCGACGGGCGAGCCGTTCGGCCTCGGCGAGTTCTCCGAGGTTGGCGTGGCAGTTGGCCAGCCCCTGGCGGGCGATCGCCGTGTTGATGTCAGAGGCACCGAAGCCGGTCTCGAGAATCCGCAGGGCGGCCTGGAAGCCCTTGAGGGCATCGAGGTGTCGACCCAGTTCCCCCATTCGGAAGGCTGTCTCGTATTCGCTGGCCGCCGTCAGGGGGTCGTGCCCCAGGCCCTTGCGACGAATGTCCCGGGCCCGCTGGTGGAAGGCCAAGGCGTCGGCGGTGCGGCCGGCACTGACGTGGAGTCGTGCGATCTGGTCGGCCGCCCGGGCGGTGGCGGGGTGATCGGAACCGAGGTGTTTTTCGGTGGCTGTCAGTATGAGTTGGAATCGGCCAAGTGCTGTTGCCGCGTCGTTCTTTCTCAGGGCCGCCAGTCCCTCGAGTTGCCACTTGACCGAAGACGTGAGTTCCGCCCGGGCCGGTTCGGGCAGCTTGGTGATGGTCTTCAGCCGGTTGATCAACCGCCGCGAGTCGGCCAGGGCAAAGTGAGATGCCGGCAGGTGCTGCTTCTGAATGGCCAGTGCTTGTTCGGCCAGCCCGACGGCCTTGTCGAATCGTCCCCGGAACTCCATCAGAGTGACTTGGTTGACCAGCTTGACGACCTGGCGGTTGGCCTCGGCCGGCAGGCTGCCTCGCCAAGGGGGATCTTCGGAGGCCGCTGGGGTCCATCCCACAGCACACAGGCAGATCAGCACCGTCGCGGCGAGTGTCCGGTGGAGGTTACAGGGCATGGCGGGTCGCTCGTTCATGGGTCCGCCAGCCTATACCAAGTTCGCATCGAGCGGAAACGACGGCCGGGCGAAATTCGAGAGTGCCGAGGTGCGGTTCGACGGTGTGGAAACTGCATCCGAGCGGGTGCTAGGATCGTCGTTCAAGTCGATCGACCGGGTCCGGCGGAGACGGGGAGAGCACCGAGTGAAACGACTGCTGAGGAACCGGACGGCCCGTGGAGTACTGGTTGGGCTGGTCTGTTCGGCGATCTGCTGGTCGCTCAACAGCAGTAGCGCGGTCCGCAATGCCGAGGACCGGGCGCTGGACAGTTGCTTCCTCGTGCGTGGCGAACGTCCGACCGAGGCCCCACTGGTCGTCATCGGGCTTGACGAGCCGATGCTGCGGCAACTCGACAAGCCGGTGATGTATCTCAGTCCTGAACTCGGCGAAGTGTTGACCTATCTTGGCGAGCAGGGTGCCGCGGCGGTGGGCGTGGACTTCTTTGTTCCCGAGAACAGCCGCTCGAAGGAACTCGACGAGGGTGGCATCGGTGAAGCGGTGTTCGTGTCCGAGGCGATCTCGAGTTTCCGCCGGGTGGTTCTGCCCAAGTGGATGCTCTCCAGCGACAAGGTGCTGATGCCGATCTACGAGTGGACGCTGGCCAGCCAGTTTCCCGTCGAGGGAGACGGACCCTCGATGCAGTGGGCGGAAATGGCCGCGGTCAACGCCGACGTGGACGGCGATTCCTTCTGGCGGCGGCAACGGTTGATGTTCAGCGATTCCGACGGGGCCGTGCATCCGGCGATGGCGTTGTCGGTCTACGCGATGGCGACCGAGCGGGACACAAAGTGGTTCGGCGAATTGGCCGGGTCGATTGGCCGGGATGACCGGGGCGGGCCACAAATCGATGGGACGCCGGTGCCGCTGGACAAGCGGCAGAAACTGCTGATCAATTATGTCGGTCCGTCCGGGACGGTGCCCCACGAGTCGTTCGGCCAGGTGCTAGCCGCGGCGCGTGGCGAATCGCAGGGGTCGCGGAACTGGAAGGGAGCGATCGTGTTGATCGGCTTTACCGATCCGACCCAGCGCGACCTGCACGCCACTCCCTATTCCAACCAGTCAGCAGCCCGGATGATCACCAAGCTGGGCCTGGACCGCAGCGCCCGCCTGATGCCCGGTGTTGAGGTGCACGCCAACCTGGTGGCGACGCTCTACGACCGGGCCTTCATCACCACGCCGTGGTGGGTGTCGACCCCGTTGATGCTTGCGCTGATGGGAGCGGTGCTGGGCGTGGTGCTTGAACGCACCAGTCTCGAATGGGGACTTCTGGTGGTGATCGGACACCAGGTCGGCTGGCGGCTGGCCTGCATCGGCGTGTTCTGCGCCACCGGCTGGCGGGTGGAGATGACGGCGATGTCAGGCATGGGTGTGTTGCTCTACGCGGCCACTTTCGCGATGCGGTGGCGATGGATCCGGCAGATGATGGGGATGGTCAAGTCCGAGGCGATTGCACGAGCCCTGGTGGCCGACCCGTCGAAACTCGATCTCAAGGGCGAGAACCGTGAAATGACCGTGCTGTTCGCCGACGTCCGCAATTTTACGACGTTCTCCGAGGAACACGCTCCACAGGAAGTGGTGGCACTGCTCAATGCCTACTTTGGCGTCGTGGTACCGACGATCGAATCGAACCGGGGGGTGCTCAACACCTATCTCGGTGACGGTGTGATGGTGATTTACGGTGCGCCGGAGTCGAATCCCGATCATGCCGAGGATGCGGTGGTTTCGGCGATCGAGATGGTTCGGCAGGTGCACGAGAACACGGAGACTTGGCGCAGGCTGGGTTCGGATGACTTCCGGATCGGCGTGGGCATCCACACCGGCCACGCGGTGGTTGGGACCATCGGCAGCCCGCGGCGTCTGGACTACACCGCGATCGGAGACACGGTCAATTCGGCAGCTCGGATCGAGGCGGCCAACAAGGAGGTCGGGTCGGAGATCCTTGTGAGCCAGGCGACCTACGACGCGTTGAGTGATGAGGCTCGAGATCGACTGGCTGGAAGATGGGAGTCCAGGGAGCTTATGGTAAAGGGGAAGCAGGAGCCGCTGGTGGTCTATCCGATCGATCCGGATGACACGGGGCATGTGGACGGCCCGGAACAGGATTCCGGGAACGGTTCCACCGGGCCGGCTGGTGGTGAGTCGAGTGTGGGGAGTGAACAATGATGAGCGGTCGACGAGCGAACGGTTTGTGGTGGATCGGTTCGGTGCTGGTGTCCTGGATCGCATTTTCGTCTGCGGTCTTTGCCCAGCAGAAGACGGCCACGGTGGCACACATCATGAAGGTCCGCGGCAAGGTCACCATCACCTCGGCGACCGGCAAGACGCGGGCCGCGCGGATGTTCCGGTCGGTGTCGGACGGCGAAACGCTGACCGTACCGCGGGGAGCCACCGTCGACCTGGGATTCCGCAAGGTTGGTCGACTCGAGCGAATCAGCAAGCCCGTCACCGTGAAGATCTCTGCCCAGGGCTGCCGACCGGCCTCAGCCGTCGAGTCCGTGAAGCTTGATGATCGTCGCCGCAAGGTCTTCAGCAGCAGCATCGCGCGTGTCGGCAAGTTCGGGCACCGCGTTGGCAGCGTGGTCACCCGTGGTTCCTCGAAGCAGCTGCCGATGGTCACCCCGGTGATTCAGTCTGTGGTGTTGGCCGAGGTGCCGTCGTTTTCGTGGTCGCCGGCCCAGGGGGCCGTCAGTTACGAGGTGATTGTCTACAGCGGAGCCAGTTCGAAGCGGCGGAAGTGGTCCACAAAGACCGACAAGACCCGGGTTGCGTACGCGGGCAAGGGACGTGCCGGCGCTTTGCGTCCCGGATCGACTTATCGCTGGGAGGTGATCGCCACTCTGAAGGACAAGTCGGTCAAGAGAATTCTGCCGGCTGAGGGGACAGGGGCAGACGAGAAATTGACCTTCACCGTGGCTCCAAAGGCACTGCGTCAGGAATCGCGGGAAATCCAGCAGTTGGCCGCGAGTAAGAATGTCACGTTCATGGCCATGGCCGGGTTGTGGTACATGGAGAAGAGGGCTTTCGACGACGCCATCTCCGTCAACGAGCAACTGGTCAAGATCCAGCCCGACACCGATCTCTTCCATGCCTATCTCTCGAGACTCTACGAACTGGCCGGTCGCAGTGGCGACAGCAAGGCGGCCCGGAAGAAGGCCCAGGCGCTGGGCTACGTCTTCGAAACAGATTCGAAGAAGAAGAAGTAGCGGCGACGACCGGCGACGCGGTGGTCAGGCCAGTACGTCGTGAACGACATTGCCGTGGACGTCGGTCAGGCGGAAGTCCCGCCCGCTGTAGCGGTAAGTCAACCGCTTGTGGTCCAAGCCCATCGCGTGCAGCAGTGTCGCGTGCAGGTCGTGGACGTGCACCCGGTTCTCCACGGCCGTCAGACCGAACTCGTCGGTGGCTCCATAGCTGAATCCCGGCTTGATGGCTCCACCGGCCATCCAGCAGGTGAACCCGTAATGGTCGTGGTCGCGGCCCTTCTTGCCTTCGGACGTGGGAGCTCGGCCGAATTCGCCGGTCCACAGAACCAGTGTCTCGTCCCAGAGTCCCCGTTGCTTGAGATCGGTCAGCAGGGCGGCGATGCCCTGGTCACAC
>PBOJ01000044.1 GCA_002724315.1 Planctomycetaceae bacterium
ATCTCGAAGGCCTCTGGGCCGATGCCCCTCGAATCGACTGGCAGGTTGTGACAGCCGACACCGCAGCCGACACCGCCATTCCGACAGTCGACCCGGATTCCGACACGGCATGAATCTACTCGCCGAACTCCGACGTCGCTTCCACCAGGCACTCGACGGGATTTGTGACGATCCGTCCGAGTACACCTCGATGGTTCGCCCCGCTCAGGACGCTCGCTTCGGCGACTTCCAGGCCAACTGCGCCATGCCGTTGGGCAAGGTCACCGGGAAGAACCCCCGGGAAGTTGCCGGTGAGCTAGTCGAACGGCTCGATGTCAGTGAATTGTGTGATCCCCCGGAAATTGCCGGACCGGGGTTCATCAACCTGAGGGTCCGCGACGACTGGCTGGTGGCCGAGACGTCACGGATGTTGTCCGATCCCCGGTTGGGGCACCATGCCGTCGAGACACCTCGCCACGTGGTCATTGATTATTCCAGCCCCAACGTCGCCAAGCCGATGCATGTCGGCCATCTTCGCAGCACTGTCATCGGCGACGCCTTGGCCCGGGTGTTCCGGTTCCAGGGCCACCGTGTCACGGCCGACAACCACGTGGGGGACTGGGGTACCCAGTTCGGGATGATCATCCAGGGGTACCGCAATTTCCTGGACCCCGAGGCGTATGCGGCCGAACCGGTTGCCGAACTGTCGCGACTTTACCGCCTGGTCAACCGGGTCGCTGGTTACCACGACAAGCGGGCCGGGTTGCCCGCGAACCGTGATCGTCTTGAGGAACGACGCCAGGCACTGGCTGAACTCGAGGAGGTCATTGCCGAGGGTGACAAGTCGAAGAAGGGTGATGCGAAGAAGTTGAGGGCGGAGGTGGCGGCACTGGCCGAAACGGTCTCATCGGACGAGGCGGAGGTGGCAGCTGTCGAGGCGGATGCCGAACTGGCGACCGTCGCAGCGGGTCATCCGGACATCGCCGAGGCGTCCCGGGCGGAAACCGCCAGGCTACACGCCGGTGACGCCGAGAACCGGGCGCTGTGGGAGGAGTTTCTGCCACCGTGCCTGGAGGTGATGGAGAGTGTCTACCGTCGACTGGGGATCAGCTTCGACCTGACGCTTGGAGAAAGCCATTACCAGCCGATGCTGGCCGGTGTCGTCGAGAGCCTCCAGCAGCAGGGGCTGGCTTCCGACAGCGAGGGGGCTGTCTGTGTGTTCATCGAGGGCAACGACGCGCCGTTCATCGTTCGCAAGACTGACGGGGCCTTCACCTACGCCACCACCGACCTGGCGACGATCCGGTACCGTGTCGAGGAACTCGATGCCGACGAGATGCTCTACGTGGTTGATGCCCGGCAGGGAGAACATTTTCGGCTGCTGTTCGAGACGGCCCGGCAATGGGGATATTCCGACGTCGAGTTTGCTCACGTCAGTTTCGGTACCGTGCTTGGCGATGACCGTCGACCGTTCAAGACGCGTTCGGGCGACACCGTGGGGCTGGAGAGCCTGCTCGATGAAGCCGTCACCCGGGCACGCGGGATCGTCGACGAGAACGATGACCAGAAGCCCGACGGACCCGAACTGGACGAGTCGACCCGGGCAGCGGTGGCCGAGACGGTCGGGTTGGGGGGCATCAAGTACGCCGACCTGCATCACAATCGCGAGAGCGACTACCAGTTCAGCTGGGACAAGATGTTGGCCACCAACGGTGACTCGGCGACCTACATGCAGTACGCCTGTGCCCGGATCCTGGGGATTTTTCGGCGAGGGGAGATCAGCCGCGAGTCGCTGCGGGACGAGGCGCCGGCGATCGTACTCGAGGACGACGCCGAGCGGGCCCTGGCGATGGCGCTGAATCGCTTTGCCGACGCGGTGGACATCACCGTTGTCGAGCGTCGGCCGAACGTTCTGACCGGATACCTGTTCGAAACCGCCAACACGTTCTCGACGTTCTACAACACCTGTTCGGTGCTCAAGGAAGAGGACCCTGCCAGGCGACTGAGCCGATTGGCGTTGTGTGATCTCGCCGCACGGGTCTTCGAAACCGGTCTCGAATTGCTGGGCATTGCCAGCTGCGATCAGATGTGACGGTCCCGGGGTGACGCCCGTCAGGACGAAACCGAGTCGGTGTCGGACTGCCGACCGAAGATCATGCGGCCGGCGCTGTTCTGCAATACGCTGGTCACCGTCAGGTCGATCTCTTTGCCGATCAACTCTGCAGCCTGTTCGCAGACGACCATCGTACCGTCGTCGAGGAACCCGACCCCCTGTCCGGGCGTTTCGCCCTCCTTGGTGATCTTCGTCTTCAGCATGTCACCGGGGACGAATCGTGGTTTCAGGGCGTTGGAGACGTCGTTGAGATTGATCGCGGCCACTCCCTGCAGCGCGGCGACCTTGTTGAGGTTGAAGTCATTGGTGACGATGCCGCCTCCAAGCTCGCTGGCGAGTTCGACCAGCCGTTGGTCGTTGGTCAGTTCCATGCGTTCGAGGTTCGTCCCCCTGTAGACGGTCACCTCGGCGTGGGCACTCTTCTGCAGCTTGTCGAGCACGTCGAGTCCCCGTCGTCCACGGACACGCCGGTTCTTGTCATTGCTGTCGGCGATGTCCTGGACTTCCTTGAGAATGAACGAGGGCACGATCAACTGCGAGGAGATGATCTGTGTCTCGGCCACGTCGGCGATCCGCCCGTCGATCAGGGCGCTGCTGTCCAGCACCAGTGGCCGGCCCCCCTTGAGTTCGCGCGAAAACTCGACGTAGGGGATCACGAACCGAAAATCGTCCTTGGTCTGCAGCAGGAACGAGATACTGACGTAGCTGAGGATCAGTGGGGTGAGCAGCTCGATGAGGAACATCACGTTGAGTCCCGAACCGGTTGCATCCGCGGTGACGTTGAGGGACTTGAGCTGCTGACGGACCGGTTCGAGAGCCTGGATCAGCAGGTAGCTGAGCAGGGCACCGACCAGCAGCCCGAAGTAGATCGACGAAAGCACTTCGATCCGCTTGCGCTTGATCAGCACATCGATCAGCGTGAACAACTGGGTCACGGCCAACAGGCCGATCCACAGCAACAGGGCCGCGTAGTACGGGAGATCGAAAGTGTCCTGGCGGATGTAGGTCGCCAGCGCACCGGCACAGACCAGGAAATACAGCACTCGGATGACGAAAATCAGCATGCTGCGTGATACCGAGACCTGTGAAATGTGCCGGCGGGCAGTCGTGTCGGAACTGTCACGAGGCTGCCCGGCGTTTCATGATAGGCGGCGATCGGGACGAATTCCACCGGCACAATCAGTCGGCAGACCTCTCGTCGAGCAGTAGCCCATGGAGTGATTCCAGCGACTGGGGAATCACGTTGGCGTTGCCGACGATCGGCATGAAATTCGTGTCGCCGTTCCAGCGGGGAACGATATGCCAGTGCAGGTGTCCGGGCAGTCCGGCCCCGGCGACTTGGCCAACGTTGAGTCCGATGTTGAATCCGTCCGGCGACATCCTCTCGCGCAACCGCCCGGTCCATCGTTTGAGTTCGCTCATGCACTCGGCCAGCACGTCGACCGAAACGTCTTCGAGATCACCAACGTGTGCCAGCGGGGCGACCAGCAGGTGTCCGTTGTTGTAGGGGAATCGGTTGAGCAGGCAGATTGTCCGTTCGCCCCGGCCGATCACCAGGTTGTGAGCGTCCTCGGACGGATCGGCATCTCGGTACCTGCAGAGGAAGCAGCCTTCGTCTCGGTCGGTCGACTTGATGTAGTCGAGTCGCCACGGGGCCCAGAGTGGTGCCGGATCGGTCATGCCGTCTGGTCTCCGTTGACGCCGCTGTTGTCCTCGTCGACGGGGCCTGTCGAGTCCTCCGTCCCGATGTCCTGAACGTCATCCGCTGGGTCGCTGGATGGCTCGTCCTTGTTGCCCTGGAACCATCCCGCCACCTTGTTGAATCCCCATCCGATCGCACGGCCACTCAATACGGATTCGGTCCAGGTCTCGCGATCGATCGAGAAGTTGGACCAGACGGCGTCGATGTAGGGTTCACTGGTATCTCGCAGCGACTGGTAGAACCCCTGTTTCTGGATCGTGGCCATCGATTCGGTGTAGTGGCTGATGACCTGCCGATTCAACAGTCCGCCAACGACCTGGACTCCGGTCAGTGCACCCTGCCCGACGGTGCTGACTTTCTGGAGCGTGAGCATGGTGACGGCACCCGAAACGCCCAGCAGACCGACATCCTCTTCTCCGGCCACCTCCTTCATCTCACCCCAGAGCGTCTCGAGTTCGCTCTCGGGAATCACGCTGGCGATGTCGGCACCGTTGAGTGCGGTCCGGGTGGCTTCGAGGGTGGCCTTGAGATCGCTGACCGACAGTGGGGGCGTGTCGAACATTCCGGCCGCTTCCCCGGTGGCTCCCTGGATTGCTCCCAGCAGATCATCGACAGAATCGATCGTCGATTTCTCGTCGATCAGTCCCTTTTGCTTGAGTTCGGTTGCCAGTTCACGGGTGTAGGTTCGGGCACCGTAGGCGACGTCGCTGACGACGGCCATCAGCCAGATGGGTGAGCACGAGAGAGTGGCCCAGCCGGCCAGGTCGACGAAGTTCCCTACCGCTTTTCTCGCCAGGTACCCGTCGATGGCCGGCTCTTCGCCGCTGGGATCCGGAGCGACTCCGCCGACGTCGGATACCAGGAAGTTGAGCGAGTTCCTGATGACGATCCCGTAGGTCCGGGAGTCCTGGAACGCCCGGGGAACCAGGAACTGGGCGGTTTCCCGTGCCGCTCCGGCGGCCATCCCGATCGAACTGCGAACGGCTCGTTCGGGCAGCGAGAGGCCGTAGAAGAGGTATCGACCGGCCGATGCCATCGAGTCGGCCAGGCCCCCGCTTTCGGCGGCGTCACCAGTGGTGTCGAGCCATTCGGTTCCGCACTCGGCGCAACGCCACGCACCGTCGTCGGTCCCCACCATCTCCCCGTCGCACAACGGGCACGTCCGTGGCTGATTCATCGCCGTTGGACCGCTCAGACTGTCTCGGGAACCACGAACGGCTTGCGGTAGTTGCGGGTCAACAGCGCGTTGGCCTTCTTGTCATCGATGAACCGTTCGGCCTTCGGATCCATGTTGAGCGGCCGACCGAGGTGGTAGCTGGCCGAAGCCAGTTTCTCGCCGACCACGTCGAGGTTCTCACGGACCTTCTCGATCGATGACAGCACCTGTGGGTTCTCCCCGAGTGTCCGGTCACGGTTGCGGAAGGGAACACTGACGCCGAGGCGGTAGGAGATGTTGCAGAGGTGGCACAGGGCGCTGGAGTAGTGGCCCTCGAGCACGTCGGCATTGAGGTCAGCGACCTTGCGACTGCGGACGGCGTGAATGAAGCTGCCGAACGGGCCTCCGGGAGTCACTTCGACCTTCGGTCCCTGGATTTTCTCGGGCTTCCCGCCCCCCTTGGGGTAGAACATCCCACCGCGGATCATTCCTTCGGTCGTGTAGTACTCGTTGTCCACCACCCGTCCCATGCTCTTGTGCTTGCCCACCAGGCCACGGGTTTCGAACAGCAGCAGGGCCTCGTCGTACTCCATCACGGTGACCTGGGTGTTGGGCGTCTCGCCCTGGTCGTCGTAGCCGAAGCGTCCGCCCATGCTCACGACCCGTTTGGGCAGGGTGGCCCCGGGGATCGCCCAGCGGGCGACATCCATCTGGTGCACTCCCTGGTTGCCGGTGTCGCCGTTGCCGGTGTCCCAGAACCAATGCCAGTTGTAGTGAACCAGGTTGCCGTGGTAGGGCTGATCGGGCGCGGGGCCAAGCCAGATGTTGAAGTCCAGTTCGGCCGGCGGCTTCTCGTTCGCCTTTTTCCCGATGCTCCAGCGGGGCTTGCAGCAGTAACCCTTCGAAACAGTCAGCTTGCCGTACTTTCCGCTCTGTACCGCAGCGATCTCGCTGGCCCGGCTGTTGCTGGACCGCGCCTGGGTTCCGTGCTGGACCATCCGCTTGTATTTCCGAGCCGCTTCGACCAGCTTGCGGCCTTCGAAGATGTTGTGAGACAGCGGTTTTTCGACGTAGACGTCCTTGCCGGCCTGGCAGGCCCAGATGCTCATCAACGAGTGCCAGTGGTTGGGCGTGGCGATCGAAACGGCATCGAGGTTCTTGTCGTCGAGTACCTCGCGGACATCCTTGATCGGCTTGGGAGCGGTTCCCGAGGTGTTCTTGACGTCATTGATGGCCCGGGAGTACTGGCGGCTGTCCGGATCGACCACGTAGGCCACCTGGACATCCTTCATCCTGGCGTACGCCCCGTAGTGCGATCGGCCACGGCCGTGCAGCCCGGCCACCGCGACTCGCAATCGGTCGTTGGCCCCCAGGATATTGCCCGAGGACTTGGTGCCGCTGATGGCGAACGTGGCTCCGGCAGCCAGGGAGGATTGCAGGAAACGACGACGATTCTGACCAGTCATGACCGACCCCTTGTTGTGGACCCTTGGGTGGAGAAAACCCATCGAATGGTGCTTATACCTCAGCTTGCCGCGAGGTTGCAAGCTGGAGCGGACGGGGCTTCAGGTCAGCTTCGATCTGGCCTGTGAAAACACCTCGTCGAACATTTCCTCTGTCAGACGTCCGGTGAACGTGTTCTGCTGGCTGGGGTGGTAGCTGCCCACCAGCCAGCGGTTTCCAGCCAGGGGAGCCATCGCCCCATGGCTGAATTTGGGGAGCCGCTGGCTGCTCCAATCGCGGCGTCCAATCAGTTTGGCCATGCCCTGCCACGCCAGCCCACCCAGTGCCACGAAGACCCGGGCGGGGACCGCATCGATCACCTGGTCGAACCAGTGCTGGCACGCCTCGAGCTGGTCGCGGGTCGGTTTGTTCTTCGGCGGCGCACAGTGACAGACATTGGTGATCAGGCAGTCGAGCAGCTCGAGTCCGTCGCCGGGTCCGATCGACTCGGGCTGGTTGGAAAAACCTGCCCTGTGCAGGGCGCGGAACAGCCACTCACCGCTGCGATCGCCGGTGAACATCCGGCCGGTGCGGTTGGCTCCGTGAGCCCCGGGGGCCAATCCGACGACCAGCAGTCGAGCCCGGGGATCACCGACCACCGGAACCGGACGCCCCCAGTACTGGTGATCCCGGTAGGCGCGCCGTTTGGTCCGAGCCACCTCGGCGCAGTATTCCCGCAACTCGGGACATCGCTCGCAGTCGACCACGTTTCGATTGATTGTCGGAATTCCGGTCATCGCGGACATCGTCTCAGAGAGCCTTGCGTGCGTCCACCGGGTCCCCTTGCAACCGGCAGATCCGTCACGCTCGCGCCAACCTCACCGCCGTGATCAGACCTCTGACTTCAGCTACTTGCCCGGCAGGCCGTTTCGGACATAGGATGACGAGAAGGGAGTGCCGGAAAGACCCGGTGCCCCGGGACCCGTTGGAGACGCTCCGGTGTCGAAATTCGGACAGACCATGGCCTCGCTTGTTGCCGCTGTTCCTGCAGCGGGACTCGCGGCGTTGCTGATCATGACCTTCATCACCGGTGAGCATGCCACCCAGGTGACCGGCAACGTCCCGTTGCTGATTCTGGTGGGAGCGACGCTGGCGGTCAGCGCCCTGGTGGCGCTGATGCCGGCCGGTGTGTTGATCTTTGCCGGTGGCAGCAAGGTCGCCGTTGACGACGACGTGCTGGTTGAAGACGAACGGGACACCGAAACGGGGGGTGACGACCCGTTTGTCGATGACGATGATCCGTTCGTCGATGAAGACGATGACGACGAGGATCCGTTCGCCGAGGACGAGTCCGACGACGAGCTCCAGATCGAGGGACTCGACGAAGAGGACATCTTTGCCACCGATGACGACGAAGACGTCTTCGACTTCGAAGACGTGTGATTGCCGGCTAGCTGCTCGCGCTGCGGTAGCTTCGCAGTGACCACGTGAAGATCATCCGCGAGACGACCAGCCCGACTCCGGCTGCAGCCAGGCCGATTCCGGCCAGCCACGACTGGTTGCCGAGTGTGTCGAGCAGCACCCGTGACGGAACGGTCACCACGACCAGGATCGGCAGGATGAAGGTGAAGACGAACCGGATCACGTCACCGGCCGGGGTCGCCGTCTGGTAGATGCTCCGCGGGTAGCGGGCGAAGACGGTGATGTAGAACCAGAAGTCGTACAGGCCCTGGTTGCGGCCGAACCAGATCGCGGTGCTGGCCAGCGAGATCATCAGGCTGTAGAGGATGGTCACGCCGACGGCGACGAACAGCATGTACAGGGCCACGCTGCCGACGGTCACACGGACCTCGGTCCCTGTCGGCAGGTTCGAGATCGCGTAGATCAGCAGGCCGACCGAGAGCAGGATCTGGTTGAGCATTGCCAGGTCCATCTTCTCGAATGAGATCAGGAACTGGGTGTCGATGGGTTTCAACAGTGCGAAGTCGAGATTGCCGGTGCGGATCAACTCGCTGAAGTTCGCCATGTTCGGCATGAACAGCGCTTCGATCACCGCGTTGATCAACATTCCGGTCGCCATGAAGGCGAAGTACTGGTACTCGTTCCAGCCCGGGGTGATGTGCTGGACGTTGTGGAAGATGATCTTGAAGAGCAGGATCTGGCTGCAGAACCACAGGGCCCGGGTCATCACGGTGATCAGGAAGTTTCCGCGGAAGGTCATTTCGCGGATCAGCGCGTTGCGGACGAACGTCAGCCAGACCCATCGGTAGTTGGGTTGCTCGCGGCCGGCCTCGTTCATGACCCGGTCCGCTCGACGCCGGGTTCCCCCGCCTCGATCCGTCCGATCACCCACGATTCGGTCCGCATCTCATCCAGCCGCCGTTGCACGCTTTCGACGTAATACGGGTCGAGCACCAGCACGAAACCGATGCCCATGTTGAACACGCGGTACATCTCGTCGGCCTCGACCTGTCCCAGCTGGCCGATCCAGTCGAAGACCGGCGGCACCGGCCAACTGCCCGTTTCGACCACTCCCCGGCATCCTCCGGGCAGGATTCTCTCGAGGTTCTCCTCGAGTCCGCCTCCCGTGATGTGAGCCATCCCGTGAACGACCGTCTTGACGCGGTATCGCTGCATCACCTTGCGCAGCGGTCGGGTGTAGATGCGGGTTGGGGTCAGCAGGGCCTCGCCGACGGTCTGCCCGAGCGACTCGACATCGTCGGCGATGTCCAGCCCGGCCGATTCGAACACCGCCTTGCGGACCAGGCTGTAGCCATTGGAGTGGATGCCGGCCGAGGCCAGTCCCAGCAGAACGTCTCCGGGACGGATCGCCTGGCCGTCGATCAATCGACGGCGTTCGACGACGCCGACACAGAATCCGGCCATGTCGAAGTCGTCGCCGGCGTACAGGTCCGGCATGATCGCCGTCTCGCCGCCCAGCAGTGCCGAGTCGGCCTGCAGACAACCGTCGCTGATGCCAGAAACCAGGTCGGCGATCAACGGCGGGTTGTCGGCACCCATCGCGATGTAGTCGAGAAAGAACAGGGGTTCGGCACCCAGGCACAGGCAGTCGTTGACGCACATCGCCACCAGGTCGATGCCGACAGTGTCGAACCGTCCGGCCATCGTCGCCACCTTGACCTTGGTGCCCACGCCGTCGGATCCCGCCACCAGCACCGGGTCGCGATATCCCCGTCCCAGCAGGCGGCTGCCGGGGTTCAGCCGGAACAGCCCCGCAAAGCCGCCGGGCAGGTCCATCACCCGCGGTCCATGAGTCCGCCTCAGCAACGACGGAAGACGCTCCATCGCATCCCGATACAGGTCGAGATCGACGCCGGCATCCTTGTAGGTGAGCGGGGCCATGGGGCGATTCAGCCGTGGGGTCGGTCCGGGCGCGTTGTGCAGCCCGATCATACCAAGGCACTCCAACCCGGCAAGGCGGCTGTTGTCGGGTCGGAAGGTGGTATCACGGTGGTTATCATGGCGGCCATGACCGATTCGCCCCGCCGCGTGCTGTTTCTCTGTACCGGAAACTCGTGCAGAAGCCAGATGGCCGAGGGTCTGCTGCGCAGGCTCGCCGGACCCGATATCGAAAGTCTTTCGGCCGGTGCCCGCCCGTCGGGGTACGTTCACCCCCTGGCCGTTGAAGTGATGGGTGAACTGGAGATCGATATCTCGGCACAACTCAGCAAGTCGATCGACGATTTCCTGCCGCCGGTCGGGATTCCACCCGACGTGGTGATCAGCGTCTGTGACAACGCGGCCGATCAGTGCCCGGTGTTTCCCGGCGGGGGTGTGCAGAGGCTTCACTGGCCGTTTGACGACCCTGCGGATGCGACCGGGACCGACGACCAGAAACGAGAAGTGTTTCGCCGGGTGCGGGATGAGATCCGTGAGACGATTCTCGAATGGGTCGCTTGATCGCCGACGTCGGACTACTCGACCAGCGCCTTCATTTCACGGACGGCGCGTTCCAGCCCCACCAGGACGGCTCGCGAAACGATCGAATGGCCGATGTTGAACTCACAGATTCCGGGAATCGCGGCGACACGTGAGACGTTGCGATACGTCAGGCCGTGGCCCATGTGGAGCACCAGTCCCGCTGCCCGGGTCGCTTCAGCCGCTGTCACCAGCGATTCGAACTCGCGCTCGGTGTCTTCGGCGGTGACGGCATCGGCGTAGGCCCCGGTGTGCAGTTCGACCGCGTCGGCCCCCAGTTCAGCCGCCGCGGTGATTTGCTGGGCCACGGGATCGATGAACAGGCTGACCTCCATCCCGGCGTCCTGGAGCCGACGGCAGGCCGTTCCGATTCGCTCGTTTTGTCCGAGGACATCCAGTCCCCCTTCGGTCGTGATCTCCTCGCGTTTCTCGGGCACCAGTGTGCACTGGTCGGGACGCGTCTCGAGCGCGATTCCGATGATCTCCTCCTCGGCAGCCATCTCGAGATTCAACTTCACCTGGACGGTGTCCTTGAGCAGCCGCACATCCCGATCGATGATGTGTCGCCTGTCCTCCCGAAGATGGATCGTGATCCCATCGGCACCTCCCAGCTCGGCCAACGCTGCGGCCCACACGGGATCCGGCTCGATGGTCCTCCGCGCCTGGCGGATCGTCGCCACGTGATCGATGTTGACTCCCAGGGCGGGCATCGCGAGTCTCTTTCTTGGCAGGGATCAGCTCACCCAGGGGGTGAGGCCTCGTCGGCCGCGTCGATTCTACAGGTCGTCGACGCTGACCAACAAGCAGGCCGAGCCGGCCACGCCGTTTCGATTGTCTCGCAGCGGAATCGATGCAGCCGACATGAATGAACAACAACTGATCGGTTCGGTCATCGCCGTGCTGGGCGGGCTGGCCGGGTATCACCACCGTTGGCTGCTCGAGCAGACGCCCAAGGGCCGTCGCCTGGTTGGCTGGTTCGGCCTGGACCGAGCCCGTTGGGTGTTGGGTGCCGTGGTGTTGGGGGTTGTGGTGTTTGGGGTTCTGCTGGCGTGTGACGTGATTCGGCCCCGGGGCGGGTAAGGCCTGCCGGCCGATCCGAGGCTGGCAGAGGCCTGGGTGATCGTTGACAATGGAGCCGACGAAGACGCATTCGGGAGTGATCCAATGAGGCGGAAACTGGAGATCATCATCGGCGGTTGTGTGCTGGTGGCCGTGGCGCTGTGTGTCGGTGATGTGCTCGAGGCCCAGGTGGGTACCGGGAAAACGACTCGGCAGTCGTCCAAGGAACGAAAGGTCCGTTCGAAGTCGGGTTCCGGCAAGGGGGCCAGGTCGATCAAGAAGGGAGCCAGCACCAAGACAATCGATGTCAAGGTGCGTCGGTTCCAGGAGAGTTTCGTTCGCGATGCGGCCGATCTGGCCAAGCAATACGAGGACGCCGGAAACCTGGTCAAGACCCGCAAAATGCTTGAGCTGATCCTGAAACTCTCGCCGGAGGTGAAGGGGGTACGGGCGAAGATCAAGCAGATCGACGAGGAAATGCTGTCGGCCAACGGGTTGAGCGTGGAGGTCAATACGGCCCGTGGCTGGGGTCCGCCGGTGGCGGCTGTCTTCAAGGGCCAGGCGTTTCGGATTCGTGCCGTGGGTGACTATCGCTTCGTGACCAACCTGTCGATCGGTCCATCGGGGTTTGCGGTCGCTGACGCATCCCGTGACATGGCCGCCGACATCCGCTGCGGTGCCCTGATCGGTGTCGTTGTGCCTCCTCCGGAAGCCGGCAAGCAGCCCGAGCCGGGCAAACCGTTCCTGGTCGGAGCCGGCGGAACGATCACCCCGCGCGATACCGGTCTGCTGTTCCTGAAAATCAACGCACCCAAGGGTCACAAGAGCAGCGGGCGGCTGAAGGTCCGGATGACCGGCCACGTCCGCAAGCCGTGACCGAACGTTTCCTGCCCGCGAGTTCTCCGATGGTCCTATCGATGCATCGACTGAGGGTCGGGTTCGTGGGCCTGGGGCGTCGTGGACGTTTCCATCTCCAGCGGATCAGCCTCCGCAACGACATCGTGCCGGTGGCGATGGTTGTCGACGGGACGGAGGAGGTCGAGATCGGAGAACCGGAGGGTTGTCGGATTGTGTCGGATTGTGGAGAACTGTTCGTCGACGAGGACATCGACGTGATCCTGGTCACCGGGATGCAACCGGGCCGACTCGAGACGGTTCGCCGGGCACTCGACAGGGGCCGCTCGGTCGCCTTGCCCTCTCCGCTGACGGTTGACGAGGCGGCTCTCGTCGCCGACGGTTCATCCGGACCGCGGCTGCTGGTCCTTTCCGATTGCCTGGCCGACGACGATTTCCGGGTCGCTCGGGATCAGGTCCAGTCCGGTCGGCTTGGAGAGCCACGGGCTCTGGCCCACACCACCTGGGGGTTCGTTGGTTCCGGTCGGCGACAATCTCCAGGTGATGGCCGACTGCCTTTCCCACTACTGCATCGGCTCGAGCAATTCCTGCTGTTGACAGCTGTCGATCAACTGTCGGTTTCGGCCCACCGTCTCGCCGGGAGCGGGGCCTCCGAGGGGATCGGTGTCCGCTTTCTTTCTCCAGCCGGAATGACTGCGAGAATCGAATACCACCCATCCAGCCCGGCTCCGTTGGCTTCGGGCTGGATGATTGCCGGAACCGAGGGAGGGTACCGTGACTTCGAGGTCTTCTCGGTGACCGACGACGAAGAGGTCTACGGCACACCGTTGGCTTCCACGTCGATCGATCTCGACAGCATCTATGACGACCTGCTTGTCCAGTGGAACGATGACGCGCACCGTGCCGATGTCCTGCGTCGAGCCGTACGGCTGACACGGTTGGTCGAGGCGGTTGGTGTGTCCCTGGTCGACGGGGTCGAGGTCACGATCGATCTCTAGAAGAACTCCGCCGCCCGCTCCTGTGCCAATCTCGCCGTGGCGTAGGCGCATGCGGCGGTGGCGACCGGACCCGAAAAGCACTCGGCCAGATCGACCAGGCGTGCCGTGGTCAGCCGTGGGTGGGATTCGGCGAGCCGTCGGGCCAGGAAGGCACCGCTGCCGCTGAGCAGGACTGTGTCGCAGGTCCCGGGTCCGAATGCCCTTTCGACCACACCGTCGACAGCCGCGGTGATGCGCTCGAACTGCTTCCCGGCGATCTCGGTGGCCATCTCCATCAATTCCCCGTCGTTCAGTTCGGTCGTATCACAACAGATCATGCGGGCCAGCCGACCGGCGGCGGCCGTTCGCGTGGCCGGTTCTCCGTTGGCCGTGTCGAGGTCGCCGGGATTCTCGTCGCGGTCGCCGGTCAGCAAGTAAACATCGCCGGTGGTCGCGAACATCTCGGCGGCCACCTCGACCGGTCGTCCCCCGACAGTCAACCGGGAGACGATCGAGCAGACCGGCGAACGGACCACGCCGGTGTAGACCAGTTCGCCACACTCGAGCCGTTCCCTGTCGGTCAATCCACTGGGCACCGGCACACCCTCGGTCAGCGGAATGATGTCGGTCGTGGTGGTGCCGACGTCCAGAAGCACCGCATGGCCGTCACCGGCCAATCGCCCGGCGAACGTTGCCAGCGCGTGCCAATTGGCCGCTGCCACCAAGCGAGGAATCTCGACGGCGTCGGCGACCGAAACGAATTCGCCGCCGGTTTGCCACACGACGACGGGCCGGCCAGCGGCGACGTCGTGGACCGCAGCGAGAATCCGGCGAACGCCCTGTTCCTTGGTGCCGAAGCAATCGGCCAACTCGGCCGTCATGGTTACCGCCACCGCTTCGGCAACCGTCAGCTCGTCCAGCAACGCGGACAATTCCTCCGCGAGTCGTTCCGGATCCCGCCAGATGGCGAAGGTCCTCGAAGCGGCTTGGCCATCGACACTGGCCGCCTTCAGGTTTGCTCCACCGATGTCCACCCCGATGATCTGCATGGTTTCCAGGGTCTCGGTCACTTGTCACCGGAGGCAGGTTGCCGGAGTTCCGTCGGAGGTGAATTCGATCACCTCGCCGTGCCAGTCCCCGGGGAGAAACTTCGTGGGCGACTGTTCCGGAAAAACCGCCAGCCGGCCCAGCGGGAACCGGGCAAGTCGGCGATATCCGAGGAATGAGGTCGTCAGCCGCGGGTTGATTTCCAGGACGATCGGCACCTGCTGACTGTCCAGCAGCAGATCGACACCGACCCAACCTTCCAGCCCCTCGATACAGCCGCAGGCCTCGGCGGCCAGGCGGGTGACGTCCCGAGACGACGGGGAATGGCTTGGCAGGCAGGGCACCAGGCCCCCGTGGTAGGCGAAGTCTCCGTCGGTGTCGACGAATTGTTCGGCGACGGGCAGGCAGGTGATGCCCGAATCGGAGATCAGGACCGCCACCGAGACGGGTCGCCCATCGAGAAGGGGTTGCACGACGTGGTCCGGGTGGGGGGGAGACTGGTCGGCCGGGCGGACGCGGATCTCCATTGATCCGGCTCCGTCGCGAGGTTTCCAGACAACGAAATCCGAGTCGGGACGGGGCTGGTCGGCGGTGCGGGTGTCGACAACGGCGATCCCGTGCCGTTGCAGGTGGTCGGCGGTTGCCAGCTTGTCCGAGCAGATCGCGATGGCCGATCGACGGCATCCGATCCACCGGCCCCCGGCTGCATCAACCTGTTCGCTACGTTGTTGGAGCAGGCCGTCGACTTCGGGGGCAATCACCAGTGTGCGATCCGAGTTGCCGGCCAGGCGGCGGAAAGCTTCATCGGCTGCCGCAACGCTCTCGACGACCTCGACCTCCACGGTCTCCACCGGGAACGGGCCCAGCCGGGCGTCCCAGGTGGTGACAATCTCGACCCCGGGATCGACCGAGAGATCCCGGGCCAGGGCCACCAGCATGGCACGCCCCTCGATGGCCAGTGAGCCCTCGAGTGGCCGATCGGCCCATGCTCCGCTGGTGATGTGTTCTGAGACAAGGACCCGTTCCACGGAGTCGATCCTCTGGTTGCCTGGATGGGGACGATGCTGCTGGATCAGCCCGCTGGGTCGCGTTGGTCTTCGTCTTGCCCGCTCGGCTCCTGCTTCTGCTCGGCAAACAGGTTCAGCACCTCGTCGGCCCGATCGGGTTCGACCAGCACGATCGCCGAATCCCCCGCTTTCAACTGGTCGTCGGGTCCGGGCATCCAGATGGACTTCGCGCGGACGATGGCGGCGATGCTGAGTCCCGGTTTCAGTGGAACGTCGTTCAGGGGGGCCCGTGTCATTACCGATCCTGCACCGACCGCCAGTTCGAGAATCTCGGCGTCACCTCCGGAGATCTTCCGCCGGCTGATAACCGGGCCGCTTTGCAGCATCGACAGGATCTCCTCGGCCAGCACCTCGCGGGGGCTGACCGATTTTTCGATCCCGACCTTGGTCAGGACGTCCGAATAGTCCGGTCGGCGGACGACAGACAGGATGCGCGGGCACCCCATCTCGTTGGCCTCCACTCCGCAGACGATGTTGTCCTCATCGTGGCCGGTGGCTGCGACGAACACGTCGGCGTTTCCCACCCGGGCTTCCTCGAGTTGGCTTCGCCGCGTGCCGTCGGCGTTGAGCACGGTCGAGGAATTGAGCCGGTTGGCGAGAAATTCGCAGCGTTCCTCGTCGTGTTCGATCACCGTCACGTGGAAGCGATCGCGCTGTTCGAGGATCTGGGCCAGCAAGAAGCCGGTTTCGCCTCCTCCGGCAACAACGACGTGCTGTCGAGGTGGTGGCTTGTGTTCGAAGAGCTGACGGATCGAGTCGATTTCTCCGACGTGGCCGATCAGGGTGACATGGTCTCCGACCGAAAAGAGGTCCGTCGGTCCGGCGATGATGCTTCGCTCGGAATTGGCGATCATGCCGACACGGATTTCGCTGGGGAGGTTGAGGTCGACCAGTTGCCGCCCGACCGCCTTGGCATCCTCAACGACCGCGACCTCCTGGACCTCGACCTCGCCCTGGGCGAGGTTTTCCAGGGCAAACAGTCCGTGGGTACGGATGGTCCGGGCGAGGGCCAGGGCGGTGAGTTTCTCGAGGCTGAAGAGACTTGCGAGTCCGAAGTGCTCGGCGATGTTGATCGTGCTGGTGTCGAGATAGGACGGATGCTGGATTCGCGACATGCTCCGTCCGGTTCCCATCTGCCTGGCGATGCTCGCACCGACGATGTTCACCTCGTCGGAATTGGTCAGGGCCAGGCAGAGTTCGGCCGTGGAAGCCCTGGCGTGGAACAGGACGGCGGGGTCGCAGGCGTTGCCGTGGATGGTGTGCACATCGAGCCGGTCCTCGACCTCGGCCAACGCCGATCGGGACTGGTCGATGATGAAGACGTTGTGGTGTCGCGCACAAAGTACTCGGGCGATCGAGGCACCGACTGTCCCGGCACCCAGGATGACGATATTCATGTCGGGTCGCTCGGTGCGTCTCCGGATTCGCGGGCCACGATGTGCTCGCACCGCGGGTTGTTCAGGCAGGCCTCGTCGATCAGGAGGTCCTCGAGCACCCGGCCTCCAACGATCGTCTCGTCAAGAATCCGCGGGACATCTTCGAGCGTCACGCCGCCGTAGAAGATGCCCTGGGGATAGATGGCCAGTGTCGGTCCGTGTTCGCACTGGTCCAGGCACCCGGCCGAGTTCGCCCGGACCGCCGGCTTGAGACCGCGTTGCTTGACCTGGGCCTTCAGGGCCGAACGCAGGCTGGCCGATCCGTCGGGATCGCAGCAGCCCCGGGAATGGCCGGGACTCCTCTGGTTGCAGCAAACGAAGATATGGTGCGTGAACGCCGCCATGCCCCCGTTTGTACTCCCTTGATCGGCTATTGACCAGCGACGTAATATGGGCCGCGCCGCCGGGGCGAATCTGGTCCTCCCGCCACCAACAACGGACGCGTGCTCGATGTGGGTCAAGGTCTGTGGGATTCGAGATCAGCCGGCCGCCATCGCGTTGGCGAATCTGCCCGCTGGGGACCGCCCCGATGCGGTGGGTCTGAACTTCTATCCGGGCAGCCGGCGATGTGTCGACCGTGACGTGGCCGAGCGAATCGTCGCGGCCCTGGGTGAGGTGATCGAGCCGGTCGGGTTGTTCGTCAACGCGGCTCTGGAACTGGTTGTCTCGAGGCAGCGGGACCTGGGCCTGCCGACCTTGCAGTTGCACGGTGACGAGACACCCGGGTTCCTGGCCGAGTTGCGCGCGGCCTGTCCGGGCGTGCGACTGCTGAAGGCCGTTCGGGTGGACGAGACGGGACTCGATGAACTGGCCGGGTATCTCGAGATGTGCCGGGCCGTCGATGCGGTGCCCGACGCCTGCTTGGTTGACGCCCGGGTCGAGGGGAAGTTTGGGGGAACCGGCCAGTCGCCTCCGTGGCCGTTGCTGGCGCGCGAGTACCGGACGGCCGACTGGCCACCACTGCTGTTGGCCGGCGGGCTGGAACCCGGAAATGTTGGCCGGGCCGTCCGTGAGGTGTCCCCGGCCGGTGTCGACACCGCCGGTGGGGTGGAAAACGATGACGGAGGCAAGGATCTCGAGGCGGTGGTGCAGTTTGTCCGGAATGCCCGCGATGCGGCCACTGACCGTCGGGAAGAGCCTCACGACTGAAATCGAACCGGTCTGCGGCCGGGCGGGTCCGGGAAGGTCAGCCGTTGAGAAAGGTCGATTGTGCCGCCACAATGGGGAATGTGATGGAGACTGCCAGAACAATTGTGCTGATCGAGGACGATCGGGAAACGGCCGCGACGCTGGTCGGAGTGCTCGAATCGGCCGGCTACGTGGTCCAGCACGCGGTCAACGGGATCGAGGGTCGGCAGTTGGTTGAAACACACGATCCCGGGCTCGTGATCACCGACATGATGATGCCGCGGATGGGGGGGTTCCCGGTACTCGAATTTCTGCGAACCCTGGAGAGTCCTCCGCGGGTGATCATGATCACCGCCAATGAAGGAGGTCGTCACAAGGCTTACGCCGAGATGCTCGGCGTCCACGACTATCTCCGCAAGCCCTTCACGATGGACGTGCTGCTCGAATCGGTCGAGCGGGCGTTGGCCGAGAGCGAGACGGGTGAAGACGAGTGAACCGGCGTGGTGTCAATCGACTCCGAGGTGACTTTCGGTCTGCCGGGCCTTTTCGGACATGAACAGGCGGCGATACCAGGGGTCGGGGTCCTTTTCGGCCACGTGGGCCGCTCTGGCCTCGCGGGTGAACTCCTTCCACTTGTCCTCGTTTTCGTCAGTCCCGTCGCGATAATCATGGGGTGACGGGGTGAATTGCCGGGTGATCTGCCGTGTCGAAGTACGGGCGGAATCGATCACCGATTGGCAACCGGTGGTCCACAGCAGGAACGCGGCCACCGCTGAGACGGCTACGCCGCGGACACGGAACGGGGGAGTTGAGTGCTGAGATGTCATCTGGTCCTCGCTCGCCCCCCGTGTGAGGCGGTATTCTGTTGAAAACGGAATCCGAGTCCAGAGAGATTTCTGGTGTTGGCACTCCGAGTGAAGTGAAGGACGACTGACGATGTCGAGTGGGTCGAGCTGTGCGGAGGTGAATTTCGAGGGTGATCCCCTGGATCTGCTCGTGGTGGCTCCCCATCCCGACGATGCCGAGATCAGTGTCGGAGGTGTGATCGCCTCGGCGGTTTCGGCGGGGCGACGGGTGGGAGTGTTGGAATTGACCGACGGTGAGCCGACTCCGAGGGGAAGTGTCGAGCGACGTGCGTCCGAGACGGCGGCGTCGACCCAGGTGCTGGGACTGGCCTGGCGGGATAACCTCGGCCTGCCCAACCGCAGCCTGCAGGCTGACCTGGTGGCGCGACGCGGGCTGGCCGAGGTCTTTCGCTTGACCCAACCCGGGGTGATCCTGGCTCCCTACTGGGAAGATGCTCACCCCGATCATGTCGCTGCCAGCCGCTTGGTCGACGACGCCCGCTTCTGGAGCAAGCTGACCCGGACCGACATGGCCGGTGACCCGTTCTGGCCACCCCGGTTGTACCACTACTTCAGCATCCACCTGAGAATCCACCCCCGCCCCTCGTTTGTCTTCGATATCAGCGACCACATCGACACCAAGATGCGGGCGATCGATTGCTATGAGAGCCAGGTGATCGAGGGGCGCAGCACCGAGTTTCCGACCCTGCTGGACGACATCCGCGACCGCAGCCGGTACTGGGGCTGGACGATCGGCCAGTCCTACGGCGAACCGCTGATCAGTCGCGAGGAGATCGGCGTCGGGGCTTTCGAGGCGATTTGCTGATGGACAGTGAAGGGGCCAGCGGTGTGACGGTCGAGTTCTTCGGGATCGCGCGGCGGAGGGCGGGCCGAACTCGCATCGTGGTTTGCCAGGGGCTCGAATCAACCCGGCTGGGTGACGTTCTGTTGGCCGCTGCCGAACGGTTGCCGGAACTGGCCGGCGAGTGCCTGGACGGGTCACGTCCCCAGGACGGCTACCTGGCCAACGTCAACGCCCGCCGATTCACCGTCGATCCCGATACGCCACTCCAGGCCGGTGATCACGTGTTGCTGCTGGCCGCCGATGCGGGCGGTTGAGGCTGTTGTTGCAATTCGTCGTCCGGTGGTCTGCAATTGGCACATGCCAACGGTCCCGGGCTACCACGGCCAATACCTCCGAATCGACCTCTCCGAACGTACCAGCCACCAGGTGCCCTGGCCGGATGGGGTGCTGCGAAATTTCCTGGGCGGGGCGGGACTCGGAGCTTGGGTGCTTCGTTGCGAAACGCCCGACGGTGTCGATCCGCTCTCCCCCGAATCTCCCCTGGTGTTCGTTTTCAGTCCGCTTGTGGGCAGTCCCCTGACCACATCGGCCAAGTTTGCCGTGTTGGCCAAGAGCCCGTTGACCGGGCGGATCAACGATTCGCTGTCCTCCTCACACTTCGCCATTTCCGGCAAGCGGACCGGTTGCGACGCGATCGTGATTGTCGGGGCCGCCGACGGCCCGACCACCCTGGTGGTCACACCCGACGGGGTGCGGTTCGAGTCGGCCGAGACAGAGTGGGGCCTGGGAAGTCGGGAGACCGGTCAACGGGTGCGGGACCGGTTGGGCGGCGAACGGGCTGGCTTCCGGGTGGCGGCGATCGGGCCTGCTGGAGAACGGCTGGTCCACTTCGCGACCATCTCGCACGATGCCCGTCATGCCGGGCGAGGTGGACTCGGGGCGGTGATGGGATCCAAGCGGCTCAAGGCGATCGCCGTGGCCGGCGATCGCGTGGTTTCGTTTTCGGACCCCGGCCGACTGGTCGAAATCTCTCGGGACATCTCCAAGCGATCGCTCGGACCGGCCACCGCCAAGTACCGCGAACTGGGTACCGTCGACAACCTGGTGACCTTCAATCGTCTCGGCTCTTTGCCGACCAGGAACTTCCAGGCAGGTGTGTTTGCCGAGGCGTCGATCCTGTCGCCGGAATCTCTGGAGGCTGACCGCGATCGGACACGCACCAGTTGTGCCGCGTGCACGATCGGTTGTGAACACATCTTTCCGCTGGCCGGTGCCGGACAGGAGGACGCCGGTGGCGTGCGGATGGAATACGAAAATCTCTTTGCCCTGGGGCCACTGTGCGGGGTTTCGGAACCTCGCACGGTGCTGGCCGCCTCGGCCCTCTGTGACGAACTGGGACTGGACACGATCAGCACCGGGGCGAGCATCGCGTTCGCGATGGAGTGTGCCGAGCGGGGGTTGGTTGATATTCCCGGACTGCGATTCGGCAACGGTGACGCGTTGCTGGCCATGATCGACGACATCGGCAACCGGCGTGAGTGGGGGGACCTGCTGGCTGAGGGGACACGGGCGGCGGCCGATCGGATCGGGGGTGATTCGCAGTCTTTTGCTCCGCACGTGAAGGGACTGGAACTTCCCGGTTACGAGCCCCGTGCCCTGCAGGCGATGGCGCTGGGGTTCGCCGTCGGCACTCGCGGTGCCGACCACAACCGGTCGGGAGCCTACGAGGTCGATTTTTCCCCGGAGGTCGGTCGCGTCAATGCCGGTCCCGAGACGATCGGTCCGGTGGTGCGGGTGGAGGACGAGGCGGTGCTGATGGACTCGCTGATCCTCTGCAAGTTCCTCCGCGGTGTCTTCGAGGATCGTGTCGCGGGAATGGCCGAACTGTTGAGACCGGTGACTGGATGGGACGTTTCCCCCGAGGAACTTCGTGAAACTGCCGGGCGGATCGTCACCGCCAAGAAGGCCTACAACATCGCACAGGGGTGGACGCCGGCCGAGGACACCCTGCCGCGGCGGTTTTTTGAGGAACCGTTGGGTGAGGGAAGCCGGCAGGGAGCACTGCTCGATCCGGATCAACTGGCTGCACAGGTCCGCGCCTACAATCTCTTCCGTGGATGGACCGCTGAAGGTTACGTGCCCGAGGATCGCCTGGTGGCATTGGGATTGGCCTGATCGGGCCGTGTCAGCGTCAATTGACCTCGGTGACCGAGGGTGCGAGAATCGCCGTGTGGCCCCGCTTCTCGGATCGTGAGTCCCATGGCTGAACCCTTCATCCTGATTCCCGGCCGGACCAGTCAGCAGGGCACGACGCTCAACGAGGGCAAGTACACCGAGGGGTACCGCGTGGAGATCAGCACGCTGCAGGTGGCTCCAGAGGATATGCAGCGGCTCGAACTGGAAGACGGAGATCTGGTCCGGGTCTACAACGACGTGGGCGAATTCACTGTGCCGTGCATCACGGCTCGCGGAGACGAATTGCCGCCGGGAATGCTGTTTATCAGCTACGGTGACAACTCCAGTCGGCTGATGGGTGGTGACACGCAGGGGTGTGGGATGCCCGACAGCAAGGGCTTGGACGTGTTCCTGGAAACGGCTAAGGCCTCCGAATAATCAGCGGACTCAAGACGATCACAAGGTGGAACTGCAGGCGATGAGCACGACCGAGGCGGCGACGGAGACGGCACCCGGATTGCGGGTTGTCCAGGATGCTACCTGCACCTTCTGCGGGTGCGTTTGCGATGACATGGAACTGACCGTCGAGGGTGACCGCATCACCAAGGCGAAGAACGCCTGCGTGCTGGGAAAGGCCTGGTTCTTCAATCACCATGTCGAGGAGCGACCTGAAGCGTTGATCGACGGCCAGCCGGCCGGTTACGACCAGGCGATGGAGCGGGCGGCCGAGATCCTGCTCTCGGCACGGTTCCCCCTGACCTACGGGCTCAGTGACACCACGACCGAGGCGCAGCGGGTGGCGTTGGCGATCACCGACTGGATTGGCGGCATCGTCGATACCACCACCAGCGTCTGTCACGGGCCTTCGGGAATTGCTTTCCAGGGCGTGGGCGAAGTGACGTGTTCACTGGGCGAGGTGAAGAACCGAGCCGATTACCTGATCTTCTGGGGCGGGAATCCTGCCGAAAGCCATCCGCGGCACTTCACCAAGTACAGCCTGATGCCCAAGGGGGAGTTTGTTCCCAACGGGCGGAAGGATCGGACGGCGGTACTGATCGACGTGCGGAAGACCAAGAGCGCCAAGGCGGCCGATCACTTTCTGCAGGTCAAGCCCCGTCGCGATTTTGAGTTGGCGTGGGCCCTGCGGGCCCTGGCCCGAGGAGTGGAACTGGACCCGTCGATCGAGGAGACAACCGGGATTCCGCTCGAGACACTCGAGGAGATCATGGACGGGATGAAGAAGGCCAAGTTCGGAGTCATTCTTTTCGGCATGGGCCTGACAATGACCCGCGGCAAGCATCTCAACAGCGAGGCCGTACTCGCCCTGGCCCGCGACATGAATGAGCACACTCGCTGGAGTGCCAAGCCGATGCGGGGCCACGGCAACGTGACCGGTGCTGACAATGTCGTCAGTTGGTCGACGGGTTATCCCTTCGGCGTGCACCTGGGCAGCGGGTTTCCGAGGTTCAATCCCGGCGAGTTCACCGCATCGGACGTGTTGGCTCGCGGTGAAGCCGACGCGGCGTTGATCATCGCCAGCGATCCGATGTCGAACTTCAGCCAGCCGGCCCGCGATCATCTCGAGGGCATTCCCAGCGTGGTGCTTGATCCCAAGCTCTCCGACACGGCCCGCACCGCGTCGGTCGCCTTCACCACCTCGACCTACGGCATCAATACCGGCGGAACCGTTTACCGGATGGATGACGTGCCGATTCCGCTGCGACCGGCATTCGATTCGCCTTACAAGAGCGACCTCGAGATCCTGCGGGGGATCGAGTCTCGAATCCGGCAGCGGCAACTGGCCGGGTCGCTCCCTGGCCCGGCAGTGAGTGGCGCATGAGTTCGCTACGAATCACCGGTGGGACGATTTACGATCCCGCCAACGGCATTGACGGTGACGTCGGCGACATCTGGATCGTCGACGGTCGGGTCGTCGAGGCTCCGGCCGAGCCCGATGCGTCCGCCGATCGAACGCTGGATGCGACCGGCCTGGTCGTGATGCCCGGCGGCATCGACATGCACTGTCACATTGCCGGGCCGAAGGTCAACACCGCTCGGAAGATGATCCCCGACGAAAAGCGGACGGCCGAACCGGTCCGTCGCACTCGCCTGACCCGATCGGGCAGCGGTGGCAGCGTCCCCAGCACATTCGCCACCGGGTACCTCTATGCCGGGTTGGGTTACACCACCGCATTTGACGCCGCGGTCCCGCCGCTGGGCGCCCGACACGCGCACGAGGAACTCGAAGACACCCCGGTCATCGACAAGGGGTTCTATGTCCTGATGGGCAACAATCATTACGTGATGAAGCAGTTGGCCGCCGGTGAACCCGGGCGGTTGAAGGCCTACATCGCCTGGTTGTTGCAGTCCACAAAGGGGTACGCCGCCAAGTTGGTCAACCCCGGTGGTGTCGAGGTCTGGAAGGGCGGCGGGGGAAACGTGAGCGGGATCGATGACACGGTCGCTCACTTCGATGTCACTCCCCGGCAGATCATCCGGGGCGTGGCCTCCACGGTCCAGGAACTTGGCCTGCCGCATCCTGTCCACATCCACTGCAACAACCTCGGTTTGCCCGGCAATCACTCCACGACGATGGAGACCATGAAGTCCCTGGAAGGGCACCGTGGGCACCTGACTCATATCCAGTTCCACAGTTATGACGGCGACCCCGACGACCAGTCGACATTCGGTTCGCGGGTGCCCGAGTTGTCCGCGTACGTCAATTCGCACGAGAACCTGACGGTCGATGTCGGCCAGGTGATGTTTGCCAACACCACCTCGATGACCGGTGACGGGCCCCTGGGCTATTACCTGCACCAGGTCACCGGTCGCAAGTGGTTCAGTGGGGATACCGAGATGGAGGCCGGGTGCGGGATCGTGCCGATCGTCTACAAGCAGAAGAGCCTGGTGCATGCCCTGCAGTGGGCCATTGGACTCGAATGGTACCTGATGGTTGATGATCCGTGGCGGATCGCCATGAGTACCGATCATCCCAACGGCGGATCGTTCCTGGCCTACCCCGAGATCATCTCGCTGTTGATGGACCGCGAGCGTCGTCGTGAGGTGCTGGCCGGCGCTCCGGCGGCCGTGTCCGACAGATGCACGTTGAAGGATCTTGATCGTGAGTACTCACTCAACGAGATCGCGATCATCACCCGCGCCGCTCCGGCCCGCATGCTGGGACTCGCCCACAAGGGACATCTCGGGCCCGGAGCCGACGGAGACGTGACGCTCTACAGCCCGGACGACGACATCCAACGGATGTTCGAGCTGCCTCGATACGTGGTCAGCCGTGGCCAAGTGATCGTTGACGATGCACAGATCGTTTGCGACACCCGCGGTCGTACACATTATGTCGAGCCCGAATACGATCCTGATGCGGTCGACGATATCCAGGCCTGGTTCGAGAAGACCTACTCGATCCAGTTCCGGAACTACCCGGTCGGGGATCACTACCTGCAGGATCCCCTGGTTGTGCCGACCAGTTGAGCCGGTCCCGACATCCGGCACTTGCCAATCGAAGTTGGCTGGGTGAGAATGTGCGCCCGGCAAAGTGCTTGGCCAGTCGAGCAAAAATCAGTTCGTCTCAGCCGGATTTCAGTGCAAACGGAGGGTTCCGATGAGGGTTTCGACGAGGACGGGGCTGGGCCTGTTGTTGGCCCTGCTGTTGATGGCCGCCGGTTCCGGCCAACTGGTTGCACAGGAGGGGACGCCGGGAAGTGGCGCTTCCGGTCAGCCGCCGGCCGGTGCTCAGCAGATGCCCATGATGCCTCCCGGGGGGATGAATGCGGGGTCTGCGAAAAAGGACCAGTTCGAACAGGGTGACGTGAAGATCGCCGGAGGCGGAGATCCTGACGGTGTCGGAGCCGATGCGGCACTGAAAGAGATGATGCCCTACATCATCGGAGTTGTCGTTGTCGTGATCGGGATCATCATTTACTTCGTGAAATCCTCCGGCGGTGGTGGCAACGGCGGAGAATAGTCAGCCGGAGAGTCCGCCGGATTCCGGCTGGTGTTTCGTCAGGACGTCTTGAGGAGAGCTGCGATGAACGCCGCAGTGCTGGTGGCTCTCTGGATAGGCGTCACACCGGTCGCTGCTGTGGATGGACCGATCGCCGGCCTGGCCAGGGCCGTGTCGTCGGATGCGTCGAGCCTCACCCGCCAGGGACTCCGCGATCGGTTCCTGGTGCTGATGAAGCAAACGGCGCGGAACCGACGTCCCCTGGCCGACTCGGCCAAGGTGGTCCCGGCACTGGTGCGGCTGGACGAGGACCTGAGAACGACCCGGAAGCTGTCGTTTGCTGAGCGTCGCCGGAAGCATTCGGCGATCAAGGGCCGGCTGGGTGATATCCTGCCCCGGCTACAGAGACAGCGTCGACAGTTTTCCGGGGCAGGGCTCGAGCGGAGGAGGCCGTCTCGCGAGAGAGGTTCTTCACTGGCCGGTCCGGCCGATGAACGTGCCGCCGGGGAGTTGATTGCGTTGATCCAGGACACGATCGCTCCGGACAGCTGGGACGTGCGCGGGGGCAAGGGGACGATCCGTTACTACCCCAACTTCCACGTGCTGGTGGTTCGCAACACTGCCGAGGTGCACCGTCGGATCGGTGGAACTCTGAAACAGCTGAAGAAATGACAACCCCAGGGAGTCGAGTCGTGAAGATGTCACCGATGTGCGTTTTGGGACTGGCCGTGCTGTTTTCGACCGGCCGGGGCTTGCCGGCTGCCGAGCCGGTCCGTGCTTTGTTTGTCACACAGAGCAAGGGGTTCCGTCACGGTTCGGTCAACCGTCGTCAGAAGAACCTTGCGCCGGCCGAGATTGCGATGACGCAACTGGGCCAGCAGACCAAGCTGTTCACCGTCGACTGCACCCAGGACTGCAAGGCCGATTTCACCGCGGCGAACCTGAAGAAGTACCGGATCGTGATGTTCTACACGACCGGCGTGCTGCCGATCAGCGACAAGGACCGCGACTATTTCGTCAACACGTGGCTGAAGACCAAGGGGCACGGTTACATCGGCTTCCACTCGGCGACCGACACCTACCGCACCAAGGATCCCAAGCACCGGTGGTACCAGGAGATCGCTGGTGGCACATTCAATGGTCACCCTTGGGGATCGGGCAACAACGTTACCATCACCGTCCACGACACCTCGCACCCGGCGATGAAGCCGTTCGGCAAGGAGTTCCAGATCAAGGACGAGATTTACCAGTATGTCAACTGGGTGCCGAAGAACGTTCGCGTGTTGATGAGCCTCAACATGGCCAAGTGCAACCCGAAGCGGCCCTACCACGTTCCGGTCGCCTGGTGCCGTTCATGGGGTGAGGGAAAGATCTACTACTCGAACCTCGGCCACAACGAGCGGACCTGGACGAACAAGGTGGTGCTGAAGTCGACCGAGAACGCGGTCCGCTGGGTGCTGAACCTCGAATCGGGCAACAGCGCACCAAACCCCGACGTATCGAAAGCCGAGGAAGCCCGGGCCAAGGCGGCGGTCAGATAGTTCCGGTGCTGTGATTCGCTGAGGCTGCTCGGGTCACCGGGGTCTTCGGTTGCCGGTAGCTCTCAGTTGGTCGCCAGGATCGGCACGATTGCTTCCTGGCACGGTCCCCCGGTGACGTGGACGGCTCCGTCGCCATCGACGAACACGTTCACCTCGCTGCGGATGCCGAACTCGGGCAGGTAGATGCCC
>PBOJ01000045.1 GCA_002724315.1 Planctomycetaceae bacterium
GCACCAAGGATGTGGTGCACGAAACGGTATGTCGGCTGCTGCCGACGGCGCCTGCACGCTCGTGAATTCCATGGAGGGGGTTTGTCCGTGCATTGTTTTGACAGTTCTTTGGAGTCGATGGTCGCCGACGCGATCGAGCGAGGATTCTTCACGTTTCAACAGGTCGATGAGTACCTTCCTGACGAGGGTGGTGATGCGATAATGATCGATCGCATCGTGATGACTCTCGAGGAGATGTCGCTGGAGTTGCGGGATGATCCGGATGTCGTCGCCAGACAGCAACGCCGCCAAATCGCTCGGCAGGAGGCGGAGCAACAAATGCTGGTTCCGGAGAACCCGGCCAACTCCAGGGATCCCATTCGAATGTATCTCAGCCAGATGGGCAGCATCCCGCTGTTGAGTCGCGAGCGGGAAATCTTCCTGGCCAAGCGGATCGAGATCACTCGCAAGCGGCTGCGAAGGACGATTCTCGAGTCCGACTTCGCCATGCAGCACGCCGTGGCGACGCTGGAGAAGATCCAGTCAGGTGATCTGCCTTTCGAGCGGACGTTGCGGACTTCGGAAACCGAGAGTGTTCAGAAGGAACAGATCATCGGCCGGATGTCGGCGAACCTGAGGACACTGAAACTGTTGATGCAGGATAATGAACGGGACTTCGGCGAACTGTCCACACGGGGCACCAGCAAGTCACGGACGGCGGAGTTGCGTGAGCAGATGTTGTGGCGACGGCGAAAAATGGTGTCGCTGTGCGAAGAGCTGAGCCTGAGAACCTCTCGGCTGCAGCCGCTGATGCAACGGATGCAACAGTTGGCTGGCCGATTCCGGAGCTTGGAGCAGCAGATCGACGGATTGGCAGGACGGCGTCACGCGACCGAACGTGCCCTGGTCGAACGCGAATTGGAGGAGTTGCAGTTGATGACCCTCGAGTCACCCGATGATTTCGTGGCTCGGGTCGAGGAGATCGATCGCCGCTTTGATGACTGGACCGAGTCCAAGCAGCAACTCTCCAGTGGCAATCTCCGGCTGGTGGTGTCGATTGCCAAGAAGTACCGCAACCGCGGCCTGAGTTTTCTGGATCTGATCCAGGAAGGGAATGCCGGGTTGATGCGGGGTGTCGAGAAGTACGAGTACCGTCGCGGATACAAGTTCTCGACCTACGCGACCTGGTGGATTCGCCAGGCGATCACGCGCGCTGTGGCCGATCACGCCCGGACAATTCGTATTCCGGTCCACATGTTCCAGAGCATCTCGTCGCTGAAGGCCGAGGCGGAAAAGATTCGCCAGGTGACCGGGCGGGATCCCTCTCCCGAAGAACTGGCCAAGGCGGCTCGAATGACCGTCGAGGAAGTCGAACGGATCATGAAGAGCTGGCGTCATCCGGTCAGCCTGGATACCCCGGTCGGAGAGAGCGAGGACGGGAGCTTCGGGGAATTTCTCGAAGACGGTTCGGGTGGAAACCCGGTCGAGGCCGCCGGTCGCGAGATGCTCCGGGACAAGATTGACCAGGTGCTCAAGAGCCTGACGTTTCGGGAACGTGAGATCATCAAGTTGAGGTACGGACTGGGTGATGGATACAGCTACACGCTGGAGGAGACAGGCCGGATCTTCCAGGTGACCCGCGAACGGATCCGCCAGATCGAGTCCAAGGCGTTGAAGAAGCTGCAGCACGAAACCCGCACCAAGCACCTGGTGGGGTTCCTGGGCGGCTTCGACGAAGAGGAGGAGGTCGAAGAGGGGGCCGAGGCGTTTGCCCAGGCGGCCTGAGCGGGCCGCGTCGCAACGGTACCAGTGTGTCTAGGAGTACGCCTCGCTGGCGAGGATCGTGGGAAGTTCGTCCGGATCGAGGTTCCCGCCGGAGACGATTCCGACGACCGTCTGTCCTTGGAAGCGATCGCGGTGGACAACGGCGGCGGCCAGTGAAGCGGCTCCGGCACCCTCGACCAGATTGTGGGTCTGGTCGAGGTAGGTCCGGCAGGCACGGCGGAGGTCGTCATCGGAGACCAGCAGTACGTCGTCGACCACTTCTCGCATGATCTCCAGGGTCATTTCGGCCGGCACACGTGTCGCCATTCCCTCGGCCCACGTGTCGGCCGTCTCGCTGGTTGTCCACTCTCCGCTGTGCCAGGTGTCGGATACGGCTGATGCTCCGTCGGCCTGGACACCGATGACGCGGGTCTGTGGTCGTCGGGCCCGGGCCACGATGCCGGTGCCACACACACCGCTGCCCAGTCCGATCGGCACGAGGATCACGTCCGGGTCGGGACAGTCTTCGAAAACTTCAAATCCCATCGTGCCCACTCCGGCGATGAGTGCCGGTTCGTTGGCCGAGTGAACATAGCGGGCCGGGTCTTCTGCGAGTTCCCGCTCGATGTAGCTCCTCGCCTGGTCGTAGTCGGCACCGTGCTCGATCACCGTGGCCCCCAGTCGCCTCATCGCGGCGTTCTTGCCGGGATTGTTTCCCTTGGGGACAACGATGGTACAGGTGATGCCGGCGAGCTTGGCGGCCATTGCCAGTGACTGGCCGTGGTTGCCGGTTGAGCAGCCCAAGAGACCCGACTCGCGTTCATTGTCGGAAAGCGTGGCGGCCAGGTTGACACCACCGCGAACCTTGAAGGCTCCGACGGGCTGGTGATTTTCGTGCTTGGCCAGAAAGCGGCCGCCGAACAGCCGGCCGAGCCCGGGCCACTCGAACAACGGCGTGGGCCGGAGCACCTCGTGGACGCGGGGAACCGAGTCGAGCACGTCCTGGTAGCTGACCGGCAGGGTTGAGGAAGGGCTGCCCATGATGGTCAATTGGCCTGGAGCCGGATTCGCAGTTGGTCGATGGTCACCGCGGCGATGATGATCAGGCCGATCAGGATGTCCTGGTAGTGATCGGGGACGCCGATCAGCACGCAGCCGTGCTGGATCACGGTGATGATGCAGGCCCCGGACAGGGTGCCGAGGATGCTCCCGCGTCCTCCGTTGAGGCTTCCTCCACCGATGACGACAGCGGCAATGACTTTCAGTTCCAGGCCCAGGCCTGAGACGGGATCGCCCTCTCCTCCAAGAACGGTGAACTGGTAGAGGCCGGCGACACCGACGAAGAGGCCGGCGAGCGTGTAGACCAGGATGCGGGTGCGGACGACATTGATGCCGCAGAGACGAGCCGTGGATTCGTTGGACCCGATCGCGAAGACGTGGCGGCCAAAGACGGTGTACCGGAGTGCCAGCGCCACGATGGCTGCCAGGATCAGCATGATCCAGACACCCGGAGAGACCAGCATCCACTCGGGGTCGGGATAGGGTTTCTGCAAAGACGCAATGGCGTCGGGCACCTTTCCGTAGGCCCGGACGGGGGTCTCGCCGGAAATGGTGCGACCGATGCCCTGGAAAGCGGTCATGGTGCCCAGTGTCACGATGAAGGGGACCAGCCTCAGCAAGCTGATCAGGCCACCGTTGATGAAGCCACAAAGGCATCCGGTGAGAACCCCGCCACCGACGGCAAGTGCCGAGAGCGAGAGTGTGGCGAGCATCGGCGATGTGTCTCGCCAATCGGCCATTCCGTCGAATCCCTCGCGGTAGATCCACGCGATGACCGTTGCTGTCAGGGCGATGGCGGTGCCGGCGGACAGATCGATCCCGCCAGCGATGATGATCAGGGTCATGCCCAAAGCCGCGACACCGATCAGGGAGGCGTGGTTGAGCACCACCTGGACACTTTGCGAAGTGAAAAACTGAGGTTCGCGACCGTCATCGGTCGCCACCTGGTGTTCGATCGCGCCGAAGATCAGTGAGACGACCACCAGGCCCAGCAGCGGTCCCAGGGACCAGGCGAGATTCGAGAGTCGGCTGCGGTCTGTGTTCATGCGGCCGCTCCATCACTGCCAATCGCACAGTTGATCAATGTCTCCTCGGTCCACTCGGACGCCTCGCGGATTTCCTGCAACTGGCCTCTGGCCAGGACGGCCACGCGGTCACAGACGGCCAGCAACTCGGGCGTGTAGGAACTGACGAACAACACCGCCTTGCCTGCGGCGGCCTGCTCGCCGACAAGTCGGTAGACTTCCGCCTTGGTGCCCACGTCGATGCCGCGGGTGGGTTCGTCCAGCAGCAGCACGTCGGCGTCCTGGTGCAGCACGCGGGCCAGGGCCACCTTCTGCTGGTTGCCGCCCGAGAGTTCTGCGACCGACTGTTCGGGAGAGTTTGCCTTGATCGCCAGTTCCTGCATGCATTCGGCCACGGCGTGACGGCGGCGGCCGAGATTCAACAGGCCGAATCGGGTGTAGGGGGACAGGTGGCTGTAGGTGATGTTGTCGCTCAGGGAACGGTCCTGGGCCAGGCCCTCATCTTTGCGGTCCTCCGAGACCAGGGCCAGCCCCGACTGAATCATGGTCTCCGGAAGCGGCCGCCGGATGATGCCGCCCACGCGAACCGTGCCCGAGACGACCGGGTCGAGTCCAAACAGGCAGCGGAGCATCTCGGTCCGTCCGGCACCGACCAGGCCCGCGATTCCCAGGATCTCACCCCGGTGCAGCACGAGATCGATGTCACGTGGTGTCGCTCGTCCGGTCAGCCCCTCGAGGTGCAGCACCGGATCACCGGCCGTGTGCGGGACGGTGGGGAACAATTCCTCGACCTTGCGGCCAACCATCATCGAGACGATTTCGGGCTCGGTCGTGCCCTCCAGCACTCCCGTGCCGGCAACCTGGCCATCGCGGAGCACGGTGTAGTCGTCACACAACTCGCGGACTTCTTCCAGGAAGTGGCTGATATAGACCACGCCGATGCCGTCTTCCCGCAGCCGCCGGATGACCTCGAACAGTCTCAGGACATCCTGTCCGGCCAGGGAACTGGTCGGTTCGTCGAAGACGATCACGCGGGCCTGGCCGATCAGGGCTCGTGCGATTTCGACCAGTTGCTGGGCTCCCACGGAAAGTTGGCCGACCGGCGTGTCGGGCCGCAGTTCCGGGTGTCCCAGGCGGTCGAGGACCTGGCGGACGCGTGGCCGTTGCTGGCCGCGAGAGAGCAGTCCCCATCGCTGGTCTTCCTGGCCCAGCATGATGTTGTCCTCGACCGAGAGATCCGGCGCGAGGTTGAGTTCCTGGTAGATCATCGCGATTCCGGCGTCCCGGGCCGATGAGGGACCGATGGGCCGGTAGGGGGTGCCGGCCACGTTCATCGAACCAGTGTCGGCGGGACAGGCTCCGCTGAGCACCTTCATCAGGGTGCTCTTCCCGGCACCGTTCTCGCCGATCAACGCCATCACCCGGCCGGCCTGGAGTTCGAACGACACGTCATCCAGTGCCTGCGTGGCACCGAATCGCTTGCCGATGCCGGACATGCCGAGCAGGGGGGCCATACGCGAGTGTGGAGAAAGGAGAAGGCGGGGAAGGACCGTGGAGGCTACGGAGCGTGTTTTTTAGGGGCCAGGACCGATGCGATCTTCTTCTCGTCCTTGTTCTCGGCCGTGGCGACGTATTCGCCGGTGGAAATCCGCTTCTCGACCGTTTCGCCGGCCAGGTGAGCTGCCATGGTCTTGACGGCAACGTAGCCCATGTTGACAGGGTCCTGGAGCACAACGCCGTGAACCGTGTCCTTGCCCAGTCCCTCGATCATTCTCGGGCTTGAGTCGAAGGCGACGAACTTGACCTTGGTGGTCAGCTTGTTGTCTTCCAGCGCGGCGAGCATGCCCTTGTTGTGCGGTTCGCAGACCGTGAAGACACCGTCGAGCTGGCTCTTGAACTTCAGCAGCATCGAGGTCGACTTCAGCTTGGCCTCGTTGATGTCGGAGGTGGCTCGTTGGTTCTCCGAGAGAACCTTGATGCCGGGGAATTCCTTGGCGAGTGTTTCGAGGAACCCCTTCTCGCGGTTCTCGGTGCTCTGGCTACCGGCCTGGTAGCGGAGCATGATCACATTGCCCGTGCCGTCCAGGATCTGAGCCATTCGCTGGGCGGCCATCACGCCGCCCTTGTAGTTGTCGGTGGCCACATAGCTCACATAGGAGGTTTCATCAGCCAGGCCGCTGTCAAAGACGACGGTGGGGATCTTGCGGTCCTTGGCTCGCGAGACGACCGGGATCATGGCTTCGCGATCGATCGGAGCCAGGCAGATACCGTCGACGCCCTGGACGATGAAGCTGTCCAGGATCTGGATCTGGCCTTCCTTGTTGTCTTCCTTCTGGGTCCCCTTCCAGATCACCTCGACGTTGCCCAGTTCCTTGGCAGCAGTCTCGGCCCCGTGCCGGACCGAGAGCCAGAAGTCGTGTGAGGTGCCCTTGGGGATCACGGCGATGCGAAACGTCTTGGCGCCGCCGTTGGTGGCGGCGGTGGATCCCGAGGAGGCTGGAGCCGCAGCCCCGTCCTTGTCACCGGATCCCCCACAACCACACACCAGCAGGAGGCTCGAAACCAGGGCCAGGGGGAGCAGGCGATGCATGAGCGGGACTCCGAAAAAGAACGAACCACCGGAAGGCTCATCGTATCAGCCGCTCGGAGGCACGAAAAGCAATCCCACCGGTTGCTGACGGCGGTCCCGGATGTAGGCAGAGATCGGTTCTCCCCCGGCCACCGATCCGATAAGGTACGCCCGTTGGCGACCTCCAATCCGGATATGTCGATGTCGATGCCCGTCGACCCTGCCGAGAACCGTCCGTCGCTGTCGCGAGACAGGTGTTTCTGGGGAATGACGGCGACCCAGCTGCTGGGGGCCTTCAACGACAATCTCTTCAAGCAACTGGTGCTGCTGTACTGCCTGACCGCGGTCGGCAAGCAGGGGGGCGACTACCAGCCGATTGCGTTTTTTCTGTTCTCGATCCCGTTCGTGTTCGGTTCCGGGTTTTCCGGCTTCCTGGCCGATCGATACAGCAAGCGGTCGTTGATCGTCGGCTGCAAGTTTGCCGAGATCGCGGTGATGCTCGCCGGCGTGTTCGCCTTTGGCGTGGGGGGGCTGTGGCCTCCGTTGCTGGTGCTGTTCCTGATGGGATTGCAGAGCACCGTGTTCGGTCCGTCGAAGTACGGGATCCTTCCCGAGATGTTGCGGGCCCGGGATCTGCCGTCGGCCAACGGCATTATCCAGATGACGACTTTCGTGGCTGTGATTTTCGGTGGTGCGCTGGCCGGTTTTCTCAAGGAACTGACCGACGAACACAAGGTGGCCGGGCTGCAGTGGATCTGCTGGGGCTGCGTCGGATTGGCAGTGGTCGGGACGCTGTTCTCGTTCCTGGTCCGCCGCACTCCGGTGGCGGTGCCCGACCTGAAGTTCACTCCGTCGATGATCCTGGGGATCGATCGTCCGACCAGGGCCTTGCTGCGGGAAGACCGGATTGCTGTCAAGGTTCTGTTAATTTCCAGCCTGTTCTGGTTCGTCGGCGGGACGTGCCAGCAGTTGGTCAACGAATTCGGTATCTACCAGTGGGGGATCGGAGAAGCGAAGACCAGCCTGTTGCTGGCCTCAATCGGTGTGGGCATTGCCTTCGGCTGTGTGTCCGCCTCGTTGCTCTCGAAGAACCGTATCAACTTCGGCCTGGTCACCGGAGGAGCGTGGGGGATGGTCGGATGCCTGGGCAGCCTGTGGCTGATTGCCCGGGAAGCCCCCGCGCCGGTCCCCGAGGCCTGGATCACTGCCGCCGCCGGTGTGCTGCTGCTGCTGGGGTTTTCGGCCGGGATCTTCGTCGTGCCGTTGCAGGTGTTCCTGCAGGTGTGTCCGACCGAGGATCTCAAGGGGCGGATGATGGGGACGATGAACCTGATCAACTTCTGCGGGATCGTGGCCTCGGCCCTGGCGTTTTTTGCTCTCCGCAACCTGTGGGCGCAGCTTGACCTACCGATCAGTTGGACATTCCCTGTGCTGGCCACCGTCGTGCTGCCGGTGGCACTGCTGTTCCGTCCGCCCGAGACGAAACTTTGATCGGGACCAGGTGACTGCTGCCGCGGTTACTCGTCCAATTCCACGACCGGCAGCCGTTGTTCCTGCAGTTGCCTGGCGTCGGTGTCGTCGGCCAGGTCGCTGTGGCAAGGGGCTGGCGCATCGGCTTCGCCCTGCATGGTCCCCTGGGTCTTGGCTGCCAGCTTGTGGATCTCCTCGGGACTCAGCACGCCCCGCTGTTCGAGGATCTGCTTCTGATCGTCGGTCAGGGCATTCGAGACCTTCGCATTGTCCCAGGAGTAGGCCTCGTCATTGCCCGAGAGGAACTCGGTGATCTCCTTCGAGATTCTCACGCTGCACCAGTCGTGTCCGCACATGGCACAGAAATCGGTGTCAACGTCGAGGTCTTCATCGTGCAGGGCACGGGCGGTGTCGGGATCGAACGAGAGCTCGAAGTGCTTTTCCCAGTTCAGGGCCGCACGTGCCTTGGTCAACTCGTCATCCCGGTCACGGGTGCCGGGGATGCCCAGGGCGATGTCGGAGGCGTGAGCGGCGATCTTGTAGGCGATGCAGCCCTGCTTGACGTCGTCTTTTTTGGGCAGCCCGAGGTGTTCCTTGGGCGTGACGTAGCAGAGCATACTCGCA
>PBOJ01000046.1 GCA_002724315.1 Planctomycetaceae bacterium
CGAGCCAGTGTCCGGAAGCTTCGGTGGAATTGGTCAACAGGACGGCAGGGACATCGACGGCAGTGATCACCACATCGGGTCGGCCGTCCCGGTTCCAGTCCAGCCGTGCGAGCCCGCGACCAAGATACCGTTCCGCAAAATGCGGGCCCAGGTCCTCGGCCGCGCCGAGATCAAATCGGCCATCCCCGCGATTCCGGTAGTACTGTGGGGCCATTCGGTAGGGGCGACCAGCCCGCGTGTAATCGTCGACGTGACCGTTGGTGACAACCAGGTCGAGGTCTCCGTCCAGGTCGGCATCGAGAAACTGGGTGCCGAACCCCAGGGTGTTGTGACTGCTGGCAGCCAGCCCCGCCTGGTGCGTCGTGTCGTTGAAACGTCCCTGCCCCAGTCCGCCGTAGAACGTGTTGGTTTCGTCGAGAAAGTTGGTGACGAACAGGTCGAGCCGCCCGTCACCGTCGGCATCACCGGCTGCGATGCCCATGGACCCCTCAGCCCGACCATTGCCGTTGAGCCCGGCCCCGGCCACCAGCCCGTTCTCGTGAAGCGACATCGCCCCGGCCCGAGAATCGGACCCGTGGCGGTAAAGGAAATTCGCCCGCGTGTCGTTGGCCACGAAGACACCCAGGCGGCCGGAATCCTCGTCGAAGCCGGCCACCACCAGGCCCAACCCCTTTCCACCGACGCCGTCGACACCGGCCGAACCGGTCACGTCAGCGAACGTGCCATCACCCTGACCCCGGTACAACCGGTCGGCCGCGGCCGGAAACTGGAACGGCTGACACATCCGGGACCGGCCACTGAAGCTGCGACACATGCGGGTGAAGACGTCGGATCCGGAGAGATAATTGACCACGTAGAGGTCGGCCACACCGTCTCCGTCGATGTCGGCGATGGCACTGCTGGTCGTCCACCGGTCACCGGTCACGCCGGAGGCTCCCGTCGTGTCGACAAACGTCCCGTCCCCGTTGTTGTGGTACAGCCGGTTCTTGCCGATGTTGCCCACGTGCAGATCCGGCCAGCCGTCGCCGTCAAAATCCCCGACGGTCACGCCCTGTCCGAACCCGGTCGACGACAACCCCGCCGCCTGGGTGACGTCCTCGAACCGTCCGTCTCCCAGGTTGCGGAACAGCCGATCGGTGTGAACGGTCGACGCCAGGTCCACCGGCCAGGCCGACCCCTGGGTGAAATACAGGTCGGGCCAGCCATCTCGGTCGAAGTCCAGCACCGCCACTCCACCGCCGGTGAACTCGAACATCTGTTGGCCCGGCCGATCCGGATCACCACCGTTGACGTATTTCATCTCCACTCCGGCCGCTGATGCGTCATTGCGAAATCTCGGCCAGCCGTCCTGGTCGTCCTGTGTCCGGCCGTTCCCGGCCAGCGAACCCGCCGGCCATTTGCCCGTCGACCACTCGGCCAGGTCGACCCCGTTGGCCGGGTTTCGTGCCGGCTGGACCATTCGCGGGGGATCGCGAGGCACCTCCTCGGCCAGTTCCCGCTGCAGGTCGGTCGCCCATGTGGGGGGATTGGCCTGCCTCGCAATCACCCGGGTCCATCCCCAGGCCTCCCACAACCGTCCCATTCGTCGCAACAACTCGACCTTGCTTCGGACGATCGTGGGCGAGACGGTCGCTCCCCTGTCGGCCGCACGGTCATTGATCGCTTTCAGTTCCTGCAGTTGCCGGGTCCGCACTCGGAACGGTTCGGCCGCCTGTGTCCCTTTCAGGCCCTGCAACAACTCGGCCAGTCGATAGTTGGCCGCCCGGTGATCCGGATCGATCCGCAACACTTCCCAGAAACACCTTGCCGCCGACGTCGCCGCGCCAAAACGTTGCTGATACTCGCCGCGGATCATCCACACCTCGGGATCGGTTTCCGCCCCGTCGGACAAGCCACGCTGCCACGTCAGCAAGTCCTGGAAACGGTCGGTTTCCAGCAGCCCACGACCCATCACGGCCCCGGCAACCACCGGGAAACGGTGCTGGGCCATCACAAGGCTGGACAACTCGACCGCCTGATCAAAACGGTGCGTCCTCAGAGACTCCGTGGCCACTCCCATCAGTGCCACCGGATCCTCGGGGACCCGTTTTCGGCACGCGGTCATCAGGTCGGTCTCGTACCGTGTCCCACCGCCGGCATCGAGCATGTTCAATTCGTCGGCAGTCACGTCACCCGCCTCGATCCGCTTCCGGATCCACCGCACCGCCTCGCGACGGCGGCCGCTGATCGCCAACAGCACCGACAGTCCACGGCCCGCCGATGCGTGATCGGAATCAATGATCAGCGCCGCCCGGAACTGACGCTCGGCGTCCTCGGCCCGGTGCAACCTGTACAGCAACAACTCGGCGGCGGCGGCACGGCTGTCGGCAACCCGGGAGACGGGAGATCCGCTGTCGGGATTGCGATCGTACAACCGCACAGCGTCCTCGAAGGCACCTCTCTGACCGGCCGCCTGTCCGGCCAGCCACCAGGCGTCGGCCCGTTCCGGGGCCCGTCGGGCCGCCGAGGTGGCCAGACGTTGCGCGTCCCGGAACTCCTTCCACCTCATCGCCGCCTCGGCCGACTCGAGCAACTCGTCGACATTCGGTCGCGACAGCCACCAGGACCTCAGTCCACCGACAACCAGCCCCACCAGGACCAGGACCAACAACGCCGTCCGCACGACGGAACGCCGGCTCGATGACGGCGGCGGCCCTGGATGCTCGGTCGCTGGTTCCATTACCGGCTGTCCCCGGACTCCTCGATCTCCAACAGTTCCCCGGCGTCAATCGGACCGGGCACCACCTGGGTCTTCCCCGTCGGCCACTTCACCTCGACCTTGTCGACCGTCGCGGCCGCACCCAGTCCGAAGTAAAGCGGCATGCGACTCTGGGACAGGTACCCGCTTTGGCCGTCGTTGACCTGGACATACGCCTTGCCGCCAGCGTGCACGGTCACGCGGGCTCCCAGCCCGTCACGGTTGGAATCCACACCGACCAACCGAACCCGTATCTGCCGCACCGTGGTTCGCTTGGACAGGTCACTGATCAACACCAGCGGCTCGGTATTGAAGTCGTTGGTGACGATGTCCAGGTCTCCGTCACCGTCGAGGTCGAAAATCACGCTCGAGCGACTCCCCAGTGCCCCGTACATCGTGAACGTCCCCGAGCGGCCTTCGCAGAACTCGTGGTCGGAGTCGCGGCCATCGGCATCCAACTGGTGCCAGGGCACCGCCGTCCGACCGTCACGCCGCGGCTCGACACCCAGCACGAACTCGCTGAGAACGAACCGACTGCCACCGTCGTTGAGCAACACGTGATTGGGGTGATACCGCCAGGGAAAGTTCATGCTCGAGGTGACAAACACGTCCTGAAAGCCGTCGGCGTTGAGATCACCGACGGAGATCCCCCACGGCCAGTAGGTCTCTGCCCCGATCCGATCCGACACCTCTTCGAATGCATCGGGACCGGTGCGACGGAAAAAACTGTTGCCGAACAGGCTGGCGTCACCGGTCTTGAGAATGCTGTCGGCAAACGGTCGGGGTGACTTTTTCTGTTCCTCGTCCACCGACGGATTGTCCCGCAGAAAATCGACCTGGTCACCGCCCATGTCGGAGTGCATATCGGTGATGTAGATGTCGAGCCGCCCGTCATTGTCGAAATCGAAGACCTTGATGCCCATCGCGCCCCATGAGGTCCTGGGAAACAGTTCACGGCTCCGCTTCCGGAACGTCTTCCCCTCGACGTTCTCGTAGTACTCGTCGTTGCCCTGCATGTTGAGAACGTAGAGATCCGTCCAGCCGTCGTCGTTGGCATCGATCGGACTGGCCGCTCCCGTCCAGCTCTCGTCAATCAACCCGGTCGCTTCGGTCACGTCAACGAACCGCCCGCCCCCCTGGTTGCGGAACAACCGGCTCCGCTCGGTCCGGGCTGTGTGCAGGTGACCGGCAAACGCATCGGTCATTCCGTTGTAGAAACGAAACGCCTTTCCGTCCCTGGCCTCCTCGCGATCCGAATCGGTCTGGTCGCCCTGGACATCCCGCAACGTCTCGTGCGTGTACTGGCCGACGTTGCACAGGAACAGGTCGAGCAACCCGTCGCGGTCGTAGTCGAAGAACACGGCCGAGGAACTGTGGCCCTTGTGTGCCAAACCCGAACCGTTGGAGATGTCGGTGAATTTCGCCCGTCCGTCGTTGAGGAACAACTTGTTGCCCGTGCGGACATTGGTCACGTACAGGTCGGCGTCCCCGTCGTTGTCGATGTCGGCAAACGACGCGGTCACTCCGGTCGGCCCCTCCACCGCCACGCCGGCCGATTCGGTGATGTCTTCGAATCGGCCTTCACCGCTGTTGCGGTAGAGCCGGTTGCTGCCGACCTGGTTGGAGAAGAAGAGATCCAGCCTCCCGTCTCCGTCGACGTCCGCAACCGCCAGGCCGTTGCCATGATCGTAATGCACCGCCTTGTAGGTCCGTCCGGCATCATCGACCACCCGGTGCCGGAAACCGATCCCGCTCTCCGGCTGCCGGTCGGTGAAACGAAAGTCGTGGAAGGCCTTCCACTGTTTCGAGGCGGAAATCTGTGTCTCGGCCCGCTTGTCGAGCCAGTCGGGCGCGACGATCTGCGGGGGAATGGCCACCCGCTCGTTGAGCACCTGCTCGATCGCCTTCATCAGCTTGCGGCCTCCCTCCTCCTTCATCCCGTTGAAGACGCCTCTCAAATGTCCGCGATGGTCAACCAGGGCCACCTTCACGGTGTGCACGATGGGCTGGTCCTTGCCCACTTCGGCCACCGGCAGCTTGAACCCATCGGTGATCAGCGAAAAGATCTCGGATTTCTTCCCGGTCAGGAAACTCCAGTTTTCCAGCTCCGCCCCATAGTTGTCGGCGTAACGCGACAAAACTTCGGGCGTGTCGTTCTCCGGGTCGACCGACAAGCTGACAATCTGCAGATGGTCCCAGAGGAAATGCTTGGGGCCGCCCCGCTCTCCGGAACTGTGCTGGTGTTCGATCTTCCTGGCCAGCTGCTTCTGGAATTCCACCATCCGCCGAGTCTGCTCGGGGCAGGTCAACTGGCAGCGGGTGAAGATGAAGTTGACCAGGTACGGCCGCCTGGCCAGTTCGCGACTGCCAAATGCGTTGCCGGTACTGTCGGCCAGCCGGAACTCCGGCAGGGGCAGGTCCAGCGGCAACAGCTTCGGGGCTTCCCGGGCACTCTTGACCCCGTCCCCCTTTTCTCCGGATTGGTCGGAAGGGCGTGGGTCCGGAGGATCCTCGTAACAACCGCCGGTGACCCACAACAAAACGATCGCCAGGACCATCGAACCGCTGCGCCACGCAAATCTCATGGTGTGGGTTCTCAGACTAGGAAGACCGTGTTCCGGTCGGAAACCGCTTCAGCGTGTCTCCGACCCGTCGACTTGAATCGCTGGGCCGTGTGCTGTCAATGTTCTCTCGAGGAGCTTGCAAGGGGTTTCTTCACAGGCCGGTATCCCACCCCCTGATAAGCCGGACAACGCGGCAGAAACGATTCATCGAAGTCGGGATCGGGTGCATCAAGCGTGTTCGTCTCGGCGTCTATCGTTCCCCTCAGATCCGCAATCGCCCCACCGATCAGGCAACCCTTGACGTTCTTGCCATCAACGATATCCAGTTCGTATCGGCCCTCCGGCGAGATTCCGCCATCGAGGGTGTTCTGCCAGAAGATCGACCGGGAGTAGTGATTGGCGGCGGCCTTGTCGTCGACCCCGTTCCAGTTTCCCGTCCAGGTACAACCGGTTGCCCGGATCCGGGAACCGGGAAAGACCGTCAGGGCTCCCGAGCCGTGGCGAGCGTTGTACGGTTTGCCGGGCGGGCTGACCGTATCGGGTCCGGTGTTGGCCACGTTCCCGGTGAACAGGCAGTTGGTGATCTCGGCCCGGCTGCCCGGAAGCAGGTCGATCGCCGACCCGGTGACCTGGCAACGGTTTCCCCGAAAAATCGAATCGCTGATCCGAACGGCGTCCTGCTGAAAACCGAGGTGCTGGATCGAAACTCCTCCCCCGCAGGGACTGGCCACATTGGCGGTCACCTCAACCTGCTCGATCCGCGGGTAGCTTCGGCCGAAGATCTTCATCCCTCCGCCGTCGCAGTAGAAGAACAACAGGTTCTGCTTGCCCAGTTCGGGACGATTCGGCTCAATCGGTCCTGGTTCGTCGGACCGGGTGTCGAAGCGGTTGGCACCGGTGATGGTGAACCCGCGGAAGACCGTCCTGGCAGAAATTCCGTCGCCGAAGTAAACGACGTGGTTGACCACCGCGGGAAAACTCGCGGTATCGCGATCGGCGATGTCGGAGTTGGCTGCGGTCAACACGACCGGCCCGTCCGCCTCCAGCGTGATGCCATCGTGCCGACGGTTGAGCCAGACCAGGGCCTGCCCGGGCCGTTCGGGACGGTAGGTCCCCTCGTGAACAACCACCCTTCGCCGGCCGTCGGTCGCCGACGACGCCCTGTCGAGAGCTGCCTGGATCGATTGGCCCGGATGCACGTGCCAGGCGTCGTCCCCGTCCCCCTCGACCGGCGCGTTGTCGCCACCACCCCGGCATCCGGCCCCCCACAAACCCAGGCACGAGGCCCCGAGGGCCAGGGCCGTCCGTCGCTGGATCAGTCGTCTCGGTTCGGAGGTCATTTGGCCAGTGTCGCCAACCAGTCCTGGAATGCCGAATCGTCTTCGATCTTCAGCCGGCCCATTTCCTCGTCATGAGAGAACCGGACGGCACACATCGGGTCCGAAAGCAGCTGGTAACTGCCCGCACGGGCGGCATCGACTCGCAGGATGTGCACCAGTTCGGGAACTGCGATCTCCTCGAGTTGCAGTTCCGGCAACGACAGCGTGTAGATGTAGTCGGTGCTGGTCAGCTTCAGGTCCACCGTGCGGCCACGGGGCAGGTGCAGATGCCGCAGGCTGACCAGGTCGTCGTCGGTACCGAAGCGACCGTCTCTGCCGGGATACCGAAAGCTCCACTCGAACCGGCTGCCGGTCACCTCCACCGGGCAGACACCGCTCGGCTCCGTCTCGGGCCACGCCAGCGGAAGCCGACCCCCGCAACCACCAACAATCACCACCGCTGCCAGCAGTGACGCGATCCGAACAGCCCTGGCCCCGCGGTGACAACCCATGACTCCGATGATAGGACACCGCTTCGGCCGCTGACCAGAGGCCGGTGGTCTCTGAGGACCCGCCCCAGCGACAGCGAACCACCTGTTTGACATGCTCGATCGGTGATCAGACAATCAGATGCGGCGGGGATCGTCGCCGATGACGCCCCGCAGGCACCATCGTTTCTCGAGAAGGACCGGTTCCATGTCGACCATCACCGCCCGTTGCCTGCTGCTGTCATCCTGCCTGTCGCTGTTGCTGACGTCCTCCCTGACCGCTGCCGACTGGCCGACCTGGCGACACGATTCGGAGCGTTCGGGCGCCACCTCCGAGACCCTCCCGGCAACATTGCATCTCGCCTGGAGCCGTCAACTGGCCACGCCACAGCCGGCCTGGCCCGAGGATCCTCGGATCGGCTTTGACCTGGTCCCCGAACCGATCGTCGTGGGTCGCACCCTGTACCTCGCCTCGACCCGAACCGACAGTGTCACCGCCTACGACACCCGGACCGGCAAACGTAAGTGGCGGGCCTTTGCCGACGGCCCGGTGAGATTCGCTCCGCTGGTGGCTGACGGACGCGTCGTTTTCGGATCCGACGACGGCTGCGTTTACGCGGTCGAGGCTGCGACCGGCAAGCCCCTGTGGACCTACCGCGCTGCTCCGGCCATCCGCAAGGTGCTGGGCAACGACCGCCTGATCTCGGTCTGGCCGGTCCGCGGCGGCCCGGTCCTCGATGGCAACGTCGTCCGCTTCACGGCGGGTGTCTGGCCGTTCGAGGGAGCCTTCCTGTGCGCCGTCGACGTGGCCACCGGTCAGCCGGCCGAGATCTACGGACCCGATGACTTCGATCCACAGCACGCCGTTCGCACGCTCAAGGATCTCACCCCCCAGGGCTACCTGGCGCTTTCGGCAAGAAAACTCTACATCCCCTGCGGTCGTGCCGTGGCCGCCTGCCTGGACCTCAAAACCAACCAGTTCGTCGCTCACAGCTACAGCACTTCCAACACGACCAACTACCACGTGGTTGCCCAGGGCCGCTGGCTGTTCCACGGCTCGATCGCCTACGACACGACCACCAAGACCACGCTGGGCACCCGCAATCACAAGCCGGTCACCACGCCGGCCAAGGCCTTCGTCGGAGAGGCCGGGGCGGTGGTGGCCTACGACCTCCAGAATCCCAAGAAGGTGACCAGCAAGGACCGTCGAGGTCGTAACGTCACCACCACGGTGATGACCAAGTTGTGGACATTGGCCAACGCCAGCATTCAAAAGGTCCCCGCCGGAAATGCCTACAAGAAATTCCTGGCAGCCAATCCCCTGGCAATCGATCTCAAGGCCGGCAAGCGGCTCTACGGACACCAGGGTTCCCTGTTGTTCGCCGTCGATCTCCCTGTCGCCGGCAAAGCGGGACAGGTGACATGGAAGACAACCATCACCGGCACGCCCGGTTCGCAGATCGCCGCCGACGGACGTCTGTTCGTGACCACCGCCGAGGGTCGGCTGCTGTGCTTCTCGGCTGAGAAGGGACCCGGAGACGTGAGCGAATCGGTGGCAGACGCCAAGCCGACCGCCTCGCCCCGAGCCACCAGCATTCTCAAGACGGCCGGTTCCGACTCCGGCTTCGGACTGGTACTGGGCATCGGCGACGGATCACTGGTAGAAGCTCTCGCTCGGCAGAGCGACCTGCGGCTGATCTGTGTCGACCCGGATCCGGCCCGCGTCGGTGCCCTGCGTCGTCGCCTCGACCGTCTCGGGCTCTACGGGCATCGGGTCGCCGCCCTGGCCGCCAACCCGCTGACCTGCGGACTGCCCCCTTACATCGCCAACGTGATCACCAGCGAATCGCTCGAGTGGGTCGGAGGACCGGACAACGGTCCGAAACTGGCCCGACTGGTCTTCGGTTGCCTCCGCCCCTACGGCGGCACCGCGGCCCTGTCAATTCCCGGAGACGGTTCCGCGGCATTCCTCAAACAGGTGACCGGCATGAAACTGCCCGGTGCCCGGACCAGCATGTCCGATGGACTGGCCGTGGTTCGTCGCGAGGGTGCCCTGCCGGGTGCCGCCGACTGGACACACGAGTACGGTGACCCCTCCAATTCGCTGATGTCACAGGACCAGCTGGTCCGCGCTCCCCTGGGCGTGCTGTGGTTCGGCGGTCCCGCCTCCGACGGCAGCCTGTTCTACAACCGCCACTTCTGGGGTCCAAGCATGGCCGTGATCGACGGTCGCATGTTTTTGCAGGGTCCCGGCAAGCTGTCAGCCGTGGACGTCTACACCGGCCGCATCCTCTGGCAGACGCCCCTGGTCGATGACGAGAACTACCGGGCCGGCCGACGCGGCAACGACTTCGAGAAGTCGCTGGCCGGATTCCACTTCCTGGCTGTCCGCGACGGGATCTACCTGGTCCACAAGGGTCGCATCCTGAAAATCGATCCCGCCAGCGGGAAGCAACTGGCGATCTTCGCTCCGTCAAAGAAGGGCGACACCTGGGGCCGCATCCGCGTGCAGGGAGACCTGCTGATCGGCACCATCCATCGCGTGCAGGGAAAACGGGGCCGCGTACCCACCGAACTGCAGGTGCTCAACCGCCAGACCGGCAAGTTGATCTGGAAACACACCGCCGAGATGACCGTCCCGCTGGTGGCCGTCAGCAACGACACGCTTTACTGCCTCGATGGCGTCCTGGAAGGACTCTACAAGGACTGGGCTCGCCGGGGCCTGGTCCCCAAGTCCGATCCCATCCGCTATCTCAAGGCATTCGATCTGAAGACCGGCAAGCCGAAGTGGAAGTACACCACCGACCTGGTCGTGACCTGGATGAATTATTCGAAGGACCACGACGTGCTGATGGCCTCGAACAAAAAGGGAATGGTTGCCTACCGGGGCGGAGACGGAGAGGAACTGTGGAGAAAGTACAGTGAAGGGAAGGGATTCCTGGGCCATCCCGAGAGCTACTGGGACCGGGTGATCGTCTCGGGGAACCGCGTGATCGACCAGCGGGGTCCCGGCAAGGCGTACAACATTCTGACCGGGGAACCGATCCTGCGACGCGATCCGATCACCGGAAAAGAGGTGCCCTGGGAGTTCACCAAAAGCGGACACCACTGCAATTACGCGATCGCCAGTCCGCACCTGTTGACCTTCCGGGCCGCCTCGGCCGGGTTCACCGACGTCGAGACCGGCAACACCGCTCGTCTCCAGGGGTTTCGTTCGGGCTGCCGCAACAGCCTGATCCCAGCCAACGGAGTGCTCAACTCGCCCAACTTCGCACACGGTTGTGTCTGCGGCTACTCGCTGTTCACCTCGCTGGCCTTCACCCACGTGCCACGGGCCGAGATGTGGAGTTACAGCGCACTGAAGCCGTCCGATTCGTCGGTCAAGAGGCTGGGTGTCAACCTCGGCGCCCCCGGCGACCGCATGGCCGAGGACGGGACACTCTGGCTCGACTACCCCAGCGTCGGCGGTTCATCGCCGGATGTCCGCATCACTGCCAAGGGCAAGCCCCGCACCTTCCGCCAGCACACCTCCCTGGTGACCGCCAGGGACCACGGCTGGGTCGCCTCGTCGGGAGTCACCGGCCTACAGACCTTGACCATCCGGCTGGACAAGACCGCCAAGACCCCGCGGTCCTACACCGTACGGCTGCACTTCTGTGAACCCGATGACGTCAAACCCGGACAACGGGTCTTCGATGTCCGCCTGGGCGGCAAGTCCGTCCTCGAGGAATTCGACGTGATGGCCACCACCCGCACCCGTCACAAGGCGGTGGTTCGAGAATTCAAGAAGGTCACCGCCGCAACCGAGTTGACCATCGACCTGGTGGCTCGCACCGGCACACCGCTTCTCAACGGAGTGGAGATCGTCGCCGAGGATTAGGACAGGGAATAGTCACGGGGCCGATCGGCAAGCTAGACTGGACTGGTCAGCGGCCACATTTTGGCCCGGCGGCGACTCCGGTTCACCACTCATCTCCGACGAATGCCCGACATGAAACTCACCCGTCGCCTGCCTCTGCTGGCTTCCACAATCGTGCTGACGGCGATCGCGGCCACCCTGGCCCAGGACACCAAACCGGCCCGGGGTTTGGTCTATCCGCTGGATGTCTCCGTCACAGCCGACGCCAAGACCCTGTACCTGGTCGACCGCAAGCTTCCCGGACTCTGGAAAGCCGGCGCCGACGGGAAGCTCGCCGTGTTTTTTCAGGCCAGCAAGAAGTTCCGCACTCCTCTGAATGCCGTGCGGTGCATCGCGGCTGACGGCAAGGGCGGGTTGCTGGTGGGAGATTCGGGGACCCGCGAGGTCTACCGGTTCTCCGCCGACGGCAAGTCCACCCCGCTGACCAAGGGTGGCATCGGTATTGCCATGGGCATCGCGGTCAACGCCAAGGGGACCATCTTCGTCAGCGATCTCGAGCTTCAGCGAATCTGGACCGTGCCGGCTGCCGGAGGTGAACCCAAGGAATTTGCCGTGCTGCCGGCCCCCCGGGGAATGACGTTCGACAAGAAAGGCCAATTGTGGGTCGTCTCGGGCGGACCCAGGAACCAGCTTGTCAAAATCGCGGCCGACGGAAAGATCACCCCGGTGGTCAAGGATCGGACCTTCGTCTACCCCAACGACGTCGCGGTCTCTGCCGATGGCACCGCCTTCGTCAGCGACGGTTACGCCGACTGTATCTGGAAAGTGGCCGCCGACGGCAAGGCATCCAAATGGGTCAGCGGCAAGCCGCTGGACAACCCCGTCGGTCTCGACTGGCAGGGCACCACCCTGCTGGTGGTCGACTCAAGAGCCGGAAAGCTCTTCAGCATCACCCCCGACGCCAAGCTCGCACCCGTCAGCCTCGGCAAGTAGGTCGGGCCCTGCAGCCAGCCACGATCAGCCTGGATGCCGCCTCCAGCGGGTCGCGACTTGACTGGCTTGCCCAATCGTCACGTCCGTCGATCCCGTCACACCAGGCGCCAGCAACTTGTTGACGACGGCCAAAAACCGGTCCTATACTCGAACTGCTGCGTTCCATCGACTGCAGCCCGACCACACTGCACGGGAATTCCTCTGCCAGGTCCCTGCGATGATCCTCTCCCGCCAGCAACCCGGCAAACGACCGGCACTCACCCGACTCGGCGTCCTGATCGCTGTGGCTGCGGTGATGCTGGGTGGGCAGCTGGATTCCGAGGCCAAAGCAAGTTGCGGGGACTACCTGCACAGCAATGCGGCCACGGCATCACCGACCGAATCCAGTGACAGCGAGCCGGCCGATTTCCCGGCCGAATCACCCTGTCAGCACGGCCAGTGTGACAGCGTTCCGCCGCCGATGCCGGTGCCCCCGGCACCCGCACCGACCTCGCACAACGACAAGGTTTCCGATGTCGGCCGGACCACCGTGGACGAGTCATCCTGTGCCTCGGACCTGCTTGACGACTCCGGAGACGACCGCGGGCGACCGGGTCACCGATCCCGCATCGAACGTCCGCCTCGCGGCTGATCCGATCTCGATGTGACGCGACCGGTCCGTCTCGATGAGACCGGTCTTCGACCGCCGTTGCCGGCAACAGCCATTCCTCCTGCGCCCGGCTGTCCGCAACCGCGGCAGATCCTCACCCGGGGGTTTCGTCCCAATGTCTCAATACGAACAACAACCGACCACCCCACCAGGTCCACCGAAGAAGCTCTACGTCCGCGCGGTCACACCGGGTCTCAGAAAACTCCTGTGGGTCGTCTTTGCCCTGGTCGCACTGCTCTCAGCCAATGCCGCCTACCTCTCGGCGATCACCGGCATGCAGTGGATCACCGGCGAGGTCTACCAGACGCACTTCTACTTCCTGATGCTGCTGGGCCACATCGTGGTCGGACTGTTGCTGGTGGTGCCGTTGCTCGTCTTCGGCGGCCTGCACATCCGAAACGCCCACAACCGCAGAAACCGGAGAGCGGTCCGTGTCGGCTACGTCCTGTTCGCCGTCTCGATCGCCGTTCTGGTGACCGGTTTCGCCCTGGTACGAGTCGAAAACGTCATTGATCTCAAGCATCCGCTGGGCCGCAACGTGGTCTACTGGCTGCACGTGGCCTTGCCGTTGCTCGCAGGGTGGTTGTACTGGCTGCATCGCCTGGCAGGCCCGCGGATCAAGTGGCGCATCGGCGGGCGATTCGCCGCCGTCTCGGCAATCGCCGTTGTCCTCATGGTCGCGATGCACTCCCAGGACCCCAGGCAGTGGAACGTCGTGGGATCCGACGAGGGAGTCCAGTACTTCGAACCGTCACTGGCACGAACCACCAGCGGAAAATTCATCCCGCGTGAAGCCCTGATGATGGACAGCTACTGCAAGAAGTGTCACCCCGACACACACGCGGCCTGGTCCGACAGCGTCCACCGATTCAGTTCGTTCAACAACGCCGCCTACCTGCCCAGTGTCCGCGAGACACGAAAGGTCTCGTTCGAACGCGACGGCAACGTCCGCGCCTCGAGATGGTGTGCCGGCTGCCACGATCCCGTGCCATTCTTCAGCGGGGCCTTCGATCAGAAGGACTACGACGACGTCAACGACCCCACCGCTCACGCGGGTGTCACCTGCACCGTCTGCCACGCGATCACGCACATCAACAGCAACCGGGGCAACTCCGACTACACCATCGAGGAACCGCTGCATTACCCGTTCGCGTACAGCGACAACCCGGTGCTGCAGTGGATCAACAACCAGCTGGTCAAAGCCAAGCCCGATTTCCACAAGAAGACGTTCCTCAAGCCACACCACAAGACAACCGAGTTCTGCAGCGTCTGCCACAAGGTGCACCTGCCGCTGGCGCTGAACAAGTTCAAGCAGATCGACGGCAACAGCTACCAGAAATCCTTCATCCGCGGACAGAACCACTACGACGCGTTTCTGCTCTCCGGGCTGGGCCATGGGGCTTCCAGCTTCTACTACCCGCCGAAGGCCGAGACCAACTGCAACCGGTGCCACATGCCCCTGGTCGCCTCGAACGACTTCGGAGCCCGACCATTCGGTGACAGCGGGCAGTTGCAGGTCCACAATCATCTGTTCCCCGGTGCCAACACTGGGATCGCCTGGTTCCGCAACCGCCCTCACGTGATCGCCTCGCAGCAGGAATTCCTGGCCGGCACGATGCGGGTCGATCTGTTCGGAATCCGCGACGGCGGGACCCTTTCGGACCGACTGCATGCGCCATTGCGTCCCGCGGTCCCGACATTGAAGGCCGGAACCAGTTACCTGCTCGACGCGGTGATCCGCACCGTCAAACTGGGTCACCTGTTCACCCAGGGCACCGTCGATTCGAACGAGGTCTGGCTCGAGGTGACCGTCAGCTCCGGTGAGCGGGTGATCGGAGCCAGCGGCAAGTTCGACGCCAATCGCGAGGTTGATCCCTGGTCGCACTTTGTCAACGTCTTCCTGCTGGACGTGAATGGACGACGGATCGACCGTCGCAACCCGCAGGACATCTTCACGCCCCTCTACAATCACCAGATTCCGCCCGGGGCCGGACAGGTCGTTCACTACCAGCTCGAACTCCCCGAACAACTGGACGGTCCGATCACCGTCGAAGTGAAGCTCAACTACCGCAAGTTCGACAAGCAGTACACCGATTTCATCGCCCGCAGCCACAAGCCCGGCGATCGCGACATTCGGGGACTGGACACCACCACCGGCCAACTGCTCAACAGTTTGCCGGTCACCGTGCTCGCCGTCGATCGGGTCACATTCCCGGTCGAGGGAGACAGCACCGAGGTGACCAATGACCCCTCGCCAGTGAAGTCCTGGACCCGATGGAATGACTACGGCATCGGGCTGTTCCTGAAAGGCAAGAGCGAACTGCGTCAGGCGGGAGCGGCGTTCGCCGAGGTCGAAAAGCTGGGTCGATACGATGGCCCACTGAACCTCGCCCGTGTGCTGTTTCGGGAGGGACGATTGAACGAAGCGGCCGAGGCTCTCGCTCGAGCCTCGAAACACGACGACCCCGCTCCACCGGCCTGGACCATCGCCTGGCTCTCCGGACTCGTGGCTCGTGATCTCAACCAGTTGGAGAAGGCCGAGAAGAACTTCCGCAGCGTGATCGAGGACCGGACAACCGAGATGGCACGACGCGGATTCGACTTCAGCAAGGATTACCGAGTGGTCAACCTGCTGGGCCAGACCTACTTCGACCGGGCCCGGCAGCTGAGAACACCCGCGGTGGCCGAGCAGAGACAGGCGTTTCTCGAAAAAGCCGTCGAGACGTTCCACCGGGCACTGGAAGTCGATTCTGAGAACGTCACCGCGCACTACAACCTGCAACAGCTCTACCGGGAACTGGGCAACAACCAGAAGGCCCGGTACCACACCGACCTGCACGCGAAGTTCAAGCCCGACGACAACGCACGCGACCAGGCGGTCGGACGTGCCAAGACCCGCTATCCAGCGGCGAATGCCGCCTCCGAGGAACCGGTCTTCTATCGCCTGCAACGTCCCGGTGCCCCCGGGTTGCCTTCGGCCGCCCGCACCCCAAACGACGAACGACGCCGCCCGGACAGACCGGACAAATCGCAGTTGACGACGCAGAGTGGAGTGGACGAATGAGTGATCAGCCTCCCCAGCCGGACATCACCGATCCGCAGGATCCCGGACTGCCGATCGACGAGTTACCGGACTACGACCCCGACACGGTGGAGCAGGACGACACGGTCATCGCCGCGGCACTGAAGCGATCCCTGGCTGTCTTCACGCTGGCTGCGGTCGTGATCGGAGGGATCCTGGTGGCCTCCGGATATCTCGAAACAGAGACCGAAGTGGTCACCGACCGGACACCACTGGAAGTGCCCCAGGTGCCCGAACGTCCACAGGCCGAAATCCCCACCGTGATGTTCACCGATATCACCGACGAGGCCGGTATCGACTTCGTCCACGAAAACGGGGCCTACGGCGACAAGCTGCTTCCTGAGACGATGGGTGGAGGCTGTGCATTCCTGGACTTCGACGGCGACGGTGACCAGGATCTGCTGCTGGTCAATTCACGCCGCTGGGACTGGGACACACGTCCCCAGCCCACCCGGCCAGCCCACCCGGCCCTCTACGCCAACGACGGAACGGGCCACTTCACCGATGTCACCAGGCAACGCGGCCTGGACGTGTCGCTTTACGGCATGGGAGCCGCCGTGGGCGATTTCGACAACGACGGGCGACCCGACCTGTTCCTCTCCGCCGTCGGCCACAACCGGCTGTTCCGCAACACCGGTGAGCGGTTCGAGGACGTGACCAAGACGGCCGGGGTCGCCGGCAAGGCGACCGCGTGGAGTTCCAGCTGCGGATTCTTCGACGCCGATGCCGACGGAGATCTCGACCTGTTTGTCTGCAACTATGTTGGCTGGAGCAAGGACTTCGATCTCGCCCAGAACTTCACGCTCGACGGCAAGCTCCGTGCCTACGGCCAACCGCAGAAGTTCCCCGGCAGCGCCCCCTATCTCTACCTCAACAATGGTGACGGAACTTTCACCGACGCCACCACCAGGGCAGGCATCGAGGTCCGGAACGCCAGCACCAACGTCCCGCTGGCCAAGTCACTGGGCGTGGCCTTCGCCGACCTGAACAACGACGGGAACGTCGACCTGGTCGTCGCCAACGACACGGTCCGCAACTTCCTGTTCCTGGGCAACGGTGACGGGACCTTTCAGGAAGAAGGCCGCAGTGCGGGAGTCGCTTTCGACACCAACGGCAATGCCCGAGGAGCCATGGGCATCGACATTGGCCGGTTCCGCAACTCCGATGAACTCGGGATTGCCATCGGAAACTTCGCGAACGAAACGACCGCACTGTATGTCCGCCGCACGCTCGCCGACCAACTTCCGGTGTTCCAGGACGAAGCCATCTCCAACGGCATCGCGCCACCGACCCGGCCGGAGTTGACCTTCGGAGTTTTCTTCTTTGACAGTGATCTCGACGGCCGTCTCGACATCTTCGCCGCCAACGGACACCTCGAAGCGGACATCAACCTCGTCCAGCCCAGCCAGCACTACAAACAACCTCCTCAATTGCTGTGGAACTGCGGTCCCCAACACGACAACGAGTTCGTGGCACTCGATCCCTCCCAGTGCGGCGAAGACTTTACCAGGAGGATGGTCGGCCGGGGGGCGAGCTTTGCCGACATTGACGGAGACGGAGACCTCGACCTGCTGATCACCTCCGTCGGCGGCCGGCCCCGGCTACTCCGCAACGACCAGAAACTGGGGCACCACTGGCTGAGAGTCCGGCTGACCGGGTCCGGCGGGGTCAACAGCACGGCGATCGGAACCTGGGTCGACATCCACACCACCGACGGTGTACGCAGCCAGCAGGTGATGCCCACCCGCAGCTATCTCTCCCAGGCGGAACTCCCGGTGACCTTCGGGCTGGGCGGGATCAACCAGGTCGAAAAACTGGTCGTTCGCTGGCCGGATGGAACGACACAGGAGATCGCCGACCCGAAAACCGACTCACTGCACGAGATCACTCACATCGACACGACAACCGATACAAAGGGACGGTGACGTGATGAACGAATCACCCAGGATAGCGTGGGTCGAAGACGACCAGGCCACCGGCGAGTTGGCCGAGATCTACGGAGAGTGGCGGTCCCAGAATCCCGATCGCAAGGGAATCCCTGAGATCCTCAAGTGCTTCTCGGCTCGCCCGGACTTCATGGCCCAGATCATGCAGGCGTCCTACGGACTGCACTTCACCGAGGGGCATCTCGACAGGCGGCAGAAGGAGGCGATTGCGACCTACGTCTCGGCCCTGAACAAGTGTGAATACTGAACCGACGCCCACGCCCATTTCCTGCAGTTGCAGGATGAAGACAATTCGGTCGTCGCCTCGCTCGAACAAGCCAACCTTGAAGACGCCGACGTCGACGAACGGCACCGCCGATTGCTGGAGTTCGTCAAACGCCTGACACTCGAACCGGCCGAGACGACCGACGCCGAGGTCGTCGCGCTGCGAGAGGTGGGCTGGACCGATCAACAGATCGCCGAAGCGGTGTACGTCACGGCGATGTTCGCATTCTTCAATCGCATCGCCGACGCTTTCGGACTGGCCAACTCCGGCTACCGCGACCTGGAGACTCCACCGGCACAGTTCGAGTGAACTCCGCGCCGGTACGATCTACAACAACTCGCTGATCGGTTCACCGTCGGTCAGGATCGGCACCGGACGACCGGTGTTGTCGAAGAAATGGTGTTCGGTGTTCACGCCAAACCGCTGGTACACCGTCGACAGCAGGCAATTGCTGTTCATCACCCGCCGTACAGGATCCTCACCCCGCGAGTTGGTCGCACCGACGACCTGCCCCATCTTCAATCCTCCCCCGGAGAGGAAGATGCTCATCGACCGGGCCCAGTGGTCGCGTCCGGGCCGCTTGGTTGCCTTGTCCTGGTGTCGGATCTTCGGCGTGCGGCCAAACTCGCCGCAGAAGATGAACAGGACCTTCTCGTTCAGACCCCGGTCGTAGAGGTCGTTGATCAGCGCAGGAACCGCCTGGTCAAAGACCGGCATCCGCTCGCGGTAGGCCTTGAAGATGTCAGCGTTGACGCTGTGGTCGTCCCAGTTGCTGGTCCGACCACTCTCCTTCTTCAAGCGGAAAGTCGCCTGCATCTGGACAAACCGTGCACCGTGCTCGACCAGGCGACGTGACAACAGCAAGCTGCGCCCCCAGTGCGTCTTGCCGTACCGCTGGTGGACACTTTCGGGTTCCTTCGTCAGGTCGAATGCCCGTGCGGTCCGGGGACTGGTCAACATCGCCACCGCCCGCCGACGGAATTTGTCCAGCGCTTCCATCGACCCCGACCGGTCGAGTTCGCGACGGAACACGTCAAATTCCGACAGCAGCGAGTTCCGCTTGCGGAGTGACGTCAAAGCAGTTTCTCGAGCCGACAGCTGGCCGTCCTTGGCACCGAACAGCGGGACCGGATCGTAACGATTGGCTCCGCTGGAGGTGATCGACTTGGCGTTGGGCATGAACGCCGAATAGGCCGCCCCAAGGTAAGCCGGACCGCCGCCGTAGAATTTCGTGTTGGCCACGAACAACGGAATGTCGTCGACCTGGTCCTCCAACTGCTTGGCCACTACCGAACCCAGTTCGGGGTACTCGGCGTCGGCCGGATTGGCGGCCTTGGGCGTGTAGCCGCTGAGGAACCGACAGGTGCCACCGGAGTGTTCATTGCGGTTGTGGAACAGGCTGCGGACGACCGAGTATTTCTCGCCCATCTTCGCCAGGTTTGGCAGCAACTCGCAGATGTCCATCCCCGGAACGTTGGTCTGTATCGGCCGGAATTCCCCTCGGTACTCCGCCGGGGCCTCCGGCTTCATGTCGAAGGTTTCCAGATGGCTCGGACCGCCGTTGGCCCAGAAGAGAATGACCGAGAAGTCCTTGTCGAGTGCTTCACCGGCGGCCTCGGCTGCCAGCAAACCGGCCAGGTCAGGCGAAAGTCCGCTCGACAGTGCTCCCAACGACAGGCCGCCGATCTTCAGGAAGCTGCGACGGTCGATCGGGCCACGACAATGGGCGGAGTTTTGAATCATGCGGAAAGTCCCAACCGGCTTGCGGCTAGTGATTGTACTGGAATTCCTTGGTGTTGATCAGCGCCCACATCAGATTGCTGTAGGCAGTCTTGGGATCGGACTCCGAGGCGACGTACTTGACCGCCTTTTCGACTTCGATGGAGGTTGCCGGTCGCGAAAGGGCAACCAGGAACAACCGGCGAATCCGCTCGGCGTGATCCCCGTCGGCAGTGGCCAGTGCCGTGGCGGTACTCTTGGCGTCAAAGATCTTCCCCAGAAGGAAACTGTCATTGAGGGAGAACAGGGATTGGGACAGGCTCGGTGCCGCCGTCCGCTCGCACTCGCAGGCACTTTCCCGAGGTGGACGTCCGAAGAGCTTGAGGAACTGGTTCGAGTAGTTCTCGTCGGGCAACTGCATGGCACGGGTCCCGACGGGCAGTCCCCCATAGGCCGTGGGCCGGGAGGTGACCTGGTCGATCGAATCGAGCAGCATCTCGGCCGAGAGTCGTTGCGGGTAGAACCGCGAGTGCCCCTGTGTCTCGTCAAGATTGTCGACATTGGCCGAGGAGTCGAGCTGATAGGTCGTGCTGGTGGTGATCAACTCGAGAACCCGCCGCATGTTGAACCCGCTGTCGACAAACTCATTGGCCAGGGCATCAAGCAGTTGCGGGTTGGTGGCCGGGTTGGTCACCCGCATGTCGTCGATCGGTTCAACCAGTCCACGTCCGAAACAGTGGGCCCACATCCGATTGACGAACGCTCGAGCAAAATACGGGTTCTTGCGCGTTGCCATCCAGTCGACCAGCCGGTGCCTGGGATCGGCGTAAGGCGGCACGTCCAGGTCCGGAGCCCCCAGCCCGTGCGGTTTGACAACTTCGCCGGTGATCGGGTGCTTGACGCTGCCGGTGGCCTTGATGAACACCGTTTCGTTGGCCCGCCGCTCGGCCACGCCGATCCCCTCGCGACGGGCGACACGGGTGAAGAAAGCGGCCAGCCCGTAGTAGTCTCGCTGCGTGAAATTCTCGAAGGGATGATGGTGGCATCGGGCACAACCGATGCGGAGTCCGAGGAAGACCTGTGCGGTGTCGTCGACGTAGCGATCCAGGTAGCGGACCTCCGCATACCACTGCACCGGCGGTGAGACGCTGACATTTCCGGTGGCTGTCAGGATCGACCGCACAAAGCGGTCGAACGGCATTCCTGAAGCGATCGCGTTCCGGATCCAGCGGTGGAAGGTGATCGTCCCCGGAATCCGGTTCTTCTGGCCGCGTCGCTTGTTCCTCAACAGCGCCGACCACTTCTGGGCGAACGTGTCGGCATAATCGGGTGAGGCGAGCAGCCGACGGACCAGCTTCGCCCGTTTTCCGGGGGAGCCATCAGCCAGGAAGGCCTCGATGTCGTCGGGCCGTGGAATCCGACCGGCCAGATGCAGCGTCACGCGTCTCAGGAATTTCGCGTCGTCACACACCGGCGAGGGCGCGACGCCGAGTGTCTTGAGTTTCCGCTGGACATGGTGATCGACCAGGTTGGCGATCGGAAACTCCGGCCAGCTCGCCCTGGGAGTCTCCAGCGGCACCGTCAGCCGCGATACCGCGACGCGGCCCTGCAGCAAGGCAATCACGGCTGTCTGACCGGTCCGCTTGCCCGCTGTCGCCAGTCCGGCCCCGTCGATCTCGACCAGGCTCGAATCGTTGGTTCGCAGTTCAACCACCCTGCTGACGTCTCGCCGGGTCCCGTCGTCGTAGACGGCGGTCACGACCAGTTGTTGCGAGTGTCCGGACCGAACCGTCGCCTCACTCGGAAACACCTCGATCCGCTGCAACCTCGCAACGTCCACCTCGCCCCACCCGGCTCCCTCCCGCACCCATCGGCTCACCAGTCGATAGGCATCCGAGTCAACCGACATTCGGCGACCGCCACCGTGAGGCATCTGCATGGTCGGCTTCCGCAGCAACAGGGACTGGGCCGGAGCTGCCGAGAAGATCCGTCGGCCGCGGCCTCCCTGTGTGATCCACTCGAAGTCCCACTCGGGATGATGCCCGAACAGGCTCAAGCGAAAACCACCCCGGCCGTTGGACTTGCCGTGGCAACTGCCGCCGTTGCATCCCAGGCGGGTCAGCAACGGATTGATGTCGTTGGTGAAGTCCACCGCCCGGAAGGTCTCACCACTGCGAACCGTCACCGGAACTTCCGACCGAACCTTACCGATCGCCACTCGCACCACCGCGGTCCCGCTCCGTAGCGCGATCAGTTCACCGTCGGCTGTGACCTCGACCACTCCCGCCGGAACCGCCTCGTAACGTGCCAGCCGTCCCAGGTCCCACCGCGGACCGCCATCGCCCGTCGCGGTCATCCCGGTCACAACCAGTCGCTGCCGCTCACGGTGACCGGTCAACCGCACCGTGTCCGGATAGACGACGACCCTGTCCAACCCCGACAAGTCGATCGGCTGGCCGTCCTCCGCACGGGAAATCGCTGGTCCGAAAACCAGCGGGACGACAACCAGCCACATGAACCCCGGTATCCTCATGCCCCCAATGTCGCCGGTGTCCCGACCCGCCGCAAGGCGAGCCGGTCCTATCGCGGCAACCGCCACGCGACCGACTGGCCTTCCACCACCACCACTTCTCCATCCGGCTCGAGATCCACGATCCGGGTCGTCTCGCCCGATGGCCACGAGATGGTCAGTTCCTCGACCCGCGAGGACGATCCCAGGCCGATCACCAGTCCCCGCTGGTTCGACGCCTGGTAGCCGTCTCCGGCGGTCAGTTGATGAACAGACCGCACCGAACCGCTCCGCACGGTCACCTCGGCACCGATCGCGTCTCGGGCCGACCGCCGGGCCACCAGCCGAATCGCCAGCCAGTGCCCCGCCGCCTCGGTGCGGTTGGCCAGAACGGCGGAGGGGTCATCGAGATGGCTGACGGCGAAATCCGGACGCCCATCACGATCGAAGTCACCGCGTGCCAGCCCGCGTCCCAACAACGGCTTCCCGAAATAGTCACCCAGGGACTCCGAGTCGATCTCGACAAACCGTCCTCCTCCCCTGTTGTGCATCAACTGGGGCCGCATCCGATACGACTGCCCCAGCTTCGAGAGGTCGTCGACGTGGCCATTGGCCACGACCAGGTCAAGTCGCCCATCGAGATCGGCGTCGAGAAACTGCGTTCCGAATCCGAGCATCTTCCAACCGGGTTCTCGCAACCCGGCGATCCGGGTGACATCGCTGAAGTGGCCGCCTTCTCCCTGGCGATACAACACGTTCGACTCGGCGTAGAAATTGGTGATGAACAGATCGAGCCGCCCGTCGCCGTCCGCATCGCCGGCGGCCACCCCCATGCAGGCCTGCGGCCGACCGTCACGGTCGTAAGCCACACCCCGCAGCAACGCCTCATCACGAGCCCCCTTTTCGCCGGCCGCGAAAAAGAAGTTGGCCACGGCGTCATTGGCAACGAACAAGCCGAGCCCCGGCCGCGAAGCGGGTGTGGACGCGCCACGGTACCGTGCTGCGACAATCCCCAGCCCCTTCCCGTTGCCGTTGACGAATCCACCAACCGATGTGGCGTCGACGAATCCTCCCTCTCCATCCCCTCTCCAGAACCGATCCTGCGCCCCATCAAATTCGTTCGGGTGGCAGGCAAATGGAACGCCCTGCGTCCGGCAGATCTTGGTGAAAACACCCGGGCCGGAGAGGTAGTTGACGTCGTAGAGATCAACGTGGCCGTCTCCGTCGATATCGGCCACGACGCAACTTGTGGTCCACGGCCCCGACGATGCGTTACCCCCGATTGGCCATTCGTCGAACGTTCCGTCACCGTTGTTGCGGTACAACCGGTTGTCGCCGATGTTGGCAACGTAAAGATCGGGCCACCCATCGTGGTCAATGTCGCCCACGGCAACGCCCTGGCTGAAGCGTTCGTCGCCCAGGCCCGCCGAGCGTGTGACGTCGCCGAATGTCCCGTCGCCGTTATTGCGGTACAACCGATCCAGAAACACTTGCTTTGGGTCCGGATCGGTTTCCAACCGATCCATCGGCCAGCGACAGCCCTGTGTGAAATAGAGGTCGGGCCATCCGTCGCGGTCAAAATCCAGCACGGCGACACCACCGCCGGTGTTCTCGAACATCCGGGCCCCCGGCGTGGCCGTATCCGGACTCTGGAAGTAGTGGAAGTCGATCCCGGCCTTCTTCGTGACGTCCTCGAACCGGATCCGTCCCGGTTCAGCCAGTCCGGACTCGCCGGGCAACTCGGTCCGACCAACGAGTTGTTTCCAGTCGGGAAGCGAGAGACCTGAAAGATCGATCCGAAGGGCGGGTTGGGCCGAGTCCACGGTCTGCTCGAGCGGATCGACCTGGCGTCGGCCAGAGGGAACACTCAACCAGCGTCGCGCCCATCCCAGTGACTGGTTCCGGGAGATCGCCACACGGGCCCAGTGGCGGGCTTCGACCACTCGGCCCAGTTCCTGCAGTTGCTCAACCATGTCCTTCCACAGTGCGGCATCCCGTTCGGTGAAGCTGGCCTGCAGCCGGACCTCGACATGCTCGAGAATCCGGACCAGTTGCTCGAGCTGCTTCGCCCGGTCCAGGAACACCTTCGCATCGTCATCCCGCCCCAGCGACTTCAGACACTGCCCCAACAGGTGATTGGCCTGCCTGAGGTTCGGCTGCCTCACCAGGGCTTCCCACAGGCACCGGGCAGCTTCTCCGATGTGGCCCCGGTGATGGACGTGGAGCCCCCGAGCCAACCAGACCAGCGGATCGGCGTCGGCTTCAGCCGGCAGACGGTCGTGCCATTCCAGAAAATCGGTGTCGCGGTCCGTTTCGGCCAGAATCAGGCCAAGAATGCGGCCGGCCACTCCGCGGGCCAGCTCGTCGGCCTCGATCGTCCCACCATCCAGCACCTCGCGGACCAGGGCCTCGGCACGCCCGGTGTCGTTTTCGGCCAGTGCGGCCGCGGCCTGCCCCAGGATCGGCAGCGGGTCAGCGGGATCAGCCTTGCGACACAGTTCGAGGTACTCCAGCCCCCCGAAGGGACGTTCGATGTCGGCCAGCATGACCAGCAGTTCGGCCTGAGGCGGTCCCTGTCCACTGACCGCAGCGGCAAGCATCCGCGGCACCGCTTCGTGTCGTCGTGCCGACACGTTGAAGATATGGGCCAGGCCCTCTCCCACCAGCGGATGATCTGGCCGGATCGCCTCCAGACGGCGCAGCTGCTCTTCGGCCTTGTTCAGCATCCGGCGATCCAGCAGCACGGCCGCCGTGCCACTGCGGGCTGCCGCAGCCAGCCGACCCGCCCGGTCTGGCACTCGACCGTAAACCGAAATTGCCCGGTCGTACTCTCGACCCCTCGTGAAGGCATTTCCGGCCAGCACCCAGGCTTCCCATGCCTCTTTGGCGGTGCCCGGCACTGTTTCGGCCAACCGACCCGCTTCTTCGAACTGCTCTGCTGCCAGAAGTTGCTCGGCACGAGCAAGCTTCTCGCCGGGCGTTTCGTGGGCCGCCCACCAGCCAGCCACCACGATGACCAACACGACCAGAGCGATCAGCATCGGGCCTCGATTGGTGGCAATCCACGACATCGCGTTTTGTTCTTTTTCTGCCGGTCCAGACGTTTTCACCACGTGTTTTCCCTCGTTCCGAGAGAAGACGGTGGGCAAATCGCGTCGATCAAACGTGATAATAACCGCTGAATGGGACTTTCCTGAAAAAAGAGGGAACCTGAACCCAAGCCACATCGTCCAAATGGACAGGGATCATTCTGCGCGGGCCAATACCAATGAACAGTCAAACACCAAATCATCAGTCCGACGGGGACTCCGAACAGGTCCATCACCCCCGTCCACAAGCCGGCCCGGAGGAACTGCTTTCTTCGTATCTCGATGGCGAGTTGTCGGCCGATGAGATCGTGGCGGTGGAAGCTCATCTTGAGGTCTCCGAGGAGTCTCGTCGAGCACTCGAGGACCTTCGTTCGCTCTCCAACTACCTCTCGAGCTTCCCGGTGGAACCGATCCCCGAAAGTCCGGTTGTCTCGGCAGCGGCCTCGAAGGACGAAGCCCCCGGCACACCTGCCCGTCGTCTCCCGCTAATCGCAGCCGCCGTCGCGGCGGCGGTCCTGGTAATTCTCGCCGTGGTTCCTGGCGACCCGGAATCCCGTCCGACGATGGTCGCCAGCCACAACGCTTCCACGCCGGAACAGGATCAGCCGTCGGCCGAAGCGGATACTCATCTCGTTCAGCCCGATTCCGCCGACCAACTGGTGGCAGGCAGCGGATTTGGCAGTGACGAGGTCGCCGGTGGAGGACTGGTCCTCCCCAAGTCACTCGACAAAGCGCAGGTCGGCCAGATTCTCTCGGCGGTCGATTTCTCCGACGGCGACGCGGTCGTCGTCCGATTGACCGTCGTCGACATCGAGCAAGGTCTCGATTCGCTTCGCCTGCTCCTGCAGAAACACCACATCGCTCGAGCCGACGCGATCGCATCGGCGTCAGAGGACCGAATCCGGACGGAACTGCCAGGGGGACAGCAGCCCTCGACGGATCACCTGGTCAGCGTCGTGGTCCAGGCGTCCCCCAAGCAGGTCTCCGACGCGATGTCCCAATTGCGGCGCGAGGTACAGGCCGAGGTGAAGCTGGCGGGCGTGCTCCGAGTGGCGGCATTGGAGACGGCCCCGGGCGGGCGCCGCGCGTTGAGTCGACTCAACACCTACGGCAATGACATCACACGATCGCCCCGGATCGTGGCCAAAGCTGCGGCCAATCGCCGGTCAACGCCAACGGAAAAAAAACGGGCACCGAAAGCCAGGCCCGTGGCTGCGGTTCGAGACGCTTCAGCGCTGGCATCAGCCCAGGTGCGATTGGATCTGCCGGACCGGTTGATGCAGAAAGTTCACCGGACAAAGGTCGACACCAAGCGTTCGGAAACCAGAGGACGTGAACAGGCCGACCGTCGGATGCAGGTCGTCTTCGTGCTGGTCACTCCACCGCAGCCGGCAACGCGCCCGGGATCCGAACCCGACGGTGCCGCGTAGCCGCTAGTCGTCGAACGGAATCGGCCACAGCAGCCCTGCGGTGAATCCACCGTCGACCCGGACCACCTGCCCGGTCATGAACGCCGAAGCATCGGCAGCCAGGAACACGGCTGCCCCCACCAGGTCCTCGACCTCGCCCAGCCGCTTCAACGGGGTGTTCCCCAGGCCCCACTCCTGCATCGTCGGATCCGACCACAGCTTGCGGGTCAGATCGGTCAGGATGAACCCCGGAGCAATCGTGTTGACCCGCACACCATGTTCCCCCCACTCGGTGGCCAGTGACCGGGTCATCATCACCAGGCCGGCCTTGCTCATCGCGTAGGGAGCCACGCCCTTCAACGGTGCGTAGGTGTTCAACGAATCGACGTTGATGATCGTTCCCGATTCCTGGGCGATCATCTGTTTGCCAACGGCCTGTGCAGCCAGGAACGCTCCCTTGAGATTGATGTCCAGGATGAAGTCGTAGTCCTCTTCGGTCACCGTCTCGACACGCTTGCGACGATTGACCCCGGCCACATTCAGCAGCACGTCGATCCGCCCGAATTCGCCAATCACCTGCTCGACCAGATCGTTGATCTGGCCCGGTACCGCCACGTCACAGACAATTCCCCGCACCGGGGTGTCCGTCTCGTCGCTGATCTCGGCCACGGTCGCCTCGAGCGTCTCGGCGTTTCGCCCGGTGAGAACCACCGGCGCCCCACGTCGAGCAAACCCGGCAGCCATCTCCTTGCCGATTCCCCGGCTGCCTCCCGACACGATGGTGACACGGTCGGAGACGGAGAACAGTGGGTCGGTGGCAGGCGATTCGGTCATCGTGTCGGTCTCGAGTCAAAGGGCTGGTGCAGGAGAGGCCGGAGTGAAGGGCTGACGGGAAACCTCGCCGTCAGTCCGATCGGTTTTTTTGACGCGGTCGAGCTGACGACGGTATGCTGTCGTCGCCGCTGAGGTCAAGCAGCCACGCCCGAGGAGAGGGAGCCCGACCAGATGCGATTGACCGACTGGCTGAGGACACTGCGACACCAATTGCCCTGGCCACCCGTGTCCGAACCCGTCCCGTTCCAGGTCGCCCCGAATCGACGCCAGTACCCTTGCGGGCGCATCTCCGAAGGATTCTCTCAGCGCAACGCTCCCCGCCGTCCTTTCGTTCCCACACGAAGAGTCCCTGTCGGAATCCGCCGCGAGCCACCGCCTCGGCCCGTTTCCTGATCGTCCCGGCTGCCCCGATGCCGGCCGGATCAGTCCTGCGGCACGTAGGGCAACAATCCCATGAAACGGGCACGCAGAACCGCTCGACGAACCGCCCGCTGGTATTTCGCACAGCATCCAGTACGTCGTCGGGAGAGCATGTGACCGTTGCGATTGACCATCGAACGCAACATCTTCACGTCCTTGAAGTCAACGTAAACGGGGCGGGGTGAGTTGTCACAACCGTCAGGGCAGAAACGGCACTTGAGTTTGCGTTGCTGCCGGGCCTTCCGCTTGCGGGCCTTGCGGATCTCGGCGCGGGACCTGGTTCGAGCCATCTGTATCGATTCCTTGCTACGTGCCAGCCGTGGATCGACCCCGGGTTCCAGGATCGACGCGAATCGTCGTTTCGAAGCCAAACGGCCCAGAGGACGAGTCGCGGACTGAGGGAATCGGCCATTATGAAGACCGCCACCCGGGCTTTCAACCATCACCGGCAATCGACGGTCCCCCACCCCCCTGGACGGACCAAACCCGGCTCACCAGTATTCCCACCAGCACTCCGATCGCCGCCCCGGCCACGTCGGCCGCCCAGTCTTTCCACTCGGCCGTACGGTGTAGCGCCGGGACCATCTGGGTCACCTCGTCGAGGGCTCCATAGACCACCGCGACCGCCCACAGCAGAACCGCGTCGCGACGACTCACCGGACGTACAACCGCAATGCCCTGGACCAGGAGTACTGCCAGGCCGAGATAGGCCACCAGGTGCAACCAGGTGTCACTGACCTGGACCGGGACGACCGCCGGCGGATTGGGAACGTGTGTCGCCACGCACATCGACACCCAGTAACCGGCCAGCCCCAGTCGCACCGGGACAACCGCCCACGTTGAGCGACCGGGGGGAGAGTTGTCCGCCATCACTCGCCCTCTCCATCGACGCACAACCGGACAGGCTATTCCTCAACCTGGTAAGGCGTCTCGAGCCGGAACTCGGGATGGCTCTCGAGATAGGCCGCAATCCGATCGGTTCTCGAAAACGCTTCGGGCAGAAAGTCCAGCGCCTGCTGCAACCGCTCGTTTGGCTCGGCACAACTGAACCTCAGGAACCCCGCCCCGGCCTCGCCGAAACACTCGCCTCCCAGGCAGGCGATTCCGAAGTCGTCATCAGCCCCCTCCAACAGGTACATGGCCAACCCGTGACTCCGGATCCCCAGCCGGTTGCAGACGGGCATCACGTTGGGAAAGACGTAGAAGGTGGCGGTGGGATCCAGCGAATGGATGCCGTCGATGGCGTTGAGACCATCGGTGAGCAACACGACCTTGTCACGGAACTCACCCATCACCCGGTCCCGTTCCTGGTGATCGTTGCCCAGCGCCGCGGCACCGGCCAGTTGAACCAGGGGTGGAGTGCACGAAAGCGAGGTGTTGATCATCTTGCCGACCGAGTCGGCAATGCGTTCGGAAGTGACCGCAAATCCCAACCGCCAGCCGCTCATGCTGTACGACTTGCTGAAGGTGTAGGCCGCAACGCACTGGTCCATCATGCCGGGTTGTTCCAGCAACGAGTGGTGCCGTCCCTCCCAGACCATGTGGCAATAGGGCTCGTCGGAGAAGACCGCGATCTCCTTGCCTCGCACCAGGTCGGCAATCGCCACCAGATCCTCCTCGGTCGTCACGCCCCCGGTGGGATTCTGGGGGGAGTTGAGAAAAATGGCCTTGGGCTGAGGATCGTCAGCCAGGAATCGTTCAATCGCGGACACTTCGGGCCGGAAACCGTTGGACTGCCTCAACGGGGTCAACACCGCGCGAGCACCGCGGCGTTCGATATTGGGAATGTAGGTCGGAAAGAACGGGCTGAAGACCAGCACACCGTCACCGGGGTCCAGGAAAGCCTCGCAGAAGAACTGTTCGAAGACCTTCGCTCCCGGTCCGGCCACGACGTTTCCGGCAACCGCGGGAATGTTGAACTCGTCGGAGACGAACTTCGCGGCCGCCTCTCGGAATTCGGGGATCCCCGGCGAGGGGCAGTAGTGAGACTGGTTGTCTTCGATCGCAACCACGCCGGCCGACTTGGCCGAGGCGGTGCTGTCGAACGGGCTGTCACCGATCTCGAGTTCGACGACATCCTTCCCTGCAGCCTTCAACTGTTTGGCCACCGCCAACACGGTGAACGCGGTTTCAACGGACAGGGTTTGGGCAAACTGACTGAGAGCAACGGCCACGTCGACGTCTCCCTCCAATGGATCCACTCGTCCCCGGGGACCACCCCGCGGGGTCACTTCGTCGCAATCGTCTGCGCCAACGGACGCAGAATCTGCTCGGTCACGAACGCGTCCAGCAACTCTTCGCACTGGGTCCGCAACGCCACGAGCGTGTCTTCAAACGAGGCGTCAGCCTCCAGGCTCCCGTACTGTCGAACGGTGAAATACACGCTGATCAACTCCTCGGGAAAATCGCCCTTCCGGACCTGGTAGGCATTCGTCCGGGTTTCGATCATCAACCTCGCCTGGCGGCGGCAGGTCTCGTCGAGACTCAACGTGATGGCCGGCTCGTAGTTGAGCACCTCCGAACCGGACATCTCCATCAGTCCTTCCAGTGCGTTCATCGTCCCCAGCGCTTCGGCCACCAACACGTCGTGGTTCCCGCTGTAGGCAAAGTCGAAGCCCATCATGTAATCGAGTGCTTCGCAGTCCAGCGGGCTGACCGACAGCATGTACGGCACCTGCTGAAGCACCAGCAGGTGCTGTTCGAGCGACGCGTCGAGATCGTCGGGATTGACGTGCCCGCTGTTGATCCGCCGGGGCTCGATCGACAACCACCGTTGCTGGCCCTGGTCCTTGTCCTCTTCGAGCACGAAATCGCCATTGTCGCGAGTGTAAAAGTTGCGCATTGACGGATACGACTTCTGCACCCGCTCCAGGAACCCGAGTACCGTCTCCCGGTTGTTCGGGAGAGCCATCTCGGTGTTCAGGTTCATGTTGCTGTAGTAGTCGTCCGCCAGCGAGCTGTAGGCGTTCATGACCGAGAGAAGCCTTGAAGGAGAAAACCGCGGCCAGGTCACCGATCGGCAACCCTGATGGAGGTGTTCGCAGGCCGCAAGACCTCTATTGTATAGCCCGTCGCTGTGACGGTCAAAGACCCCAAGATCCCGTGTCCGACATTCATGAACGGCGATGCCCCCCCCCTGCTGCTGTCGGTCTTCCCCACGTCTCTGGGCTGGTTCGGGCTGCTTGGTGACGGCCAATCTGTCCACGGTGTCCAGATCGGTCACCCCTCGGCAGCGTCCGTCAGACGACGGATCCGGTCGGATTCGACCCGGGAATCTGATTGGGATCCGGAGCTGAGATCTCGGCTGGAGGATTTCGCGGCGGGGCAGGCGATCGACTTCGATGACGTCGAACTGGCCCTCCCACCGCTGACGAATTTCCGATTCCTGGTGATGAAGCACGTCCGCCAGGTCGGTTACGGCCAGACGACCAGCTACGGTGAGGTCGCTCGGAAGATCGGGCGACCCGGTGCCGCCCGAGCCGTGGGCACCGCGATGGCCAACAACACCGTCCCGATCCTGATTCCCTGTCATCGTGTGATTGCCGCCTCGGGACGACTTGGCGGTTTCTCGGCACCCCGAGGCACGCGGTTGAAGCAGCGTCTGCTCGACCTGGAAGCCAACGCGATCTCGTAGAGCCAGGCTGATCGGGGCGGTGGCGACATGTCGGATCCAGCGATACAATCCCTACGCGATCTCGTCAGCCAAGGCCCCAGTCGATCCGCTGCACATGTCTCTTTCTTCGGTTCGTCCCGACGCCCGTGAACTCGTGTTCCACCTGTTCGCCCGATCGGTGCATCCCGAGTTGCTCGACGTGCGAGCCGAAGCCGAGATCTGGCAGGACAACTACGCGGTGTCGCTGAAACTCTGTGACGCCGGCCACGTGGTGTCGCTGAGGATTCGAGGTGAGACGGTCACCGAGGTCACTTCGGCACGCGAGCACCCCCTGCCACAGACCTGCCAACTGCTGGAAGAACGAATCCGTGGCAGCCAGCAGGGATCGATCGATTTCGACAACGGGGTCAAATACCACGCCAGCTACCAGCTGGAGCAACTCGATCCCGAGGTGTTCTTGAATGTGCACCAGGAGCTGATCCGCGACAGCCGATCGGCCGCGGTTGCCTTCACATTCCCCACCGTCGGTCGCTTTGACCCGGCTCCGCTGTCGCTGATCACCACCGACAGCTGGTCGGACAGCCTGCTGGTCAATGCCTTCCACACCTTCCCCGAAAACGGGGCGGTGGTGAAAACGCAGTCGCTGTTCGAGTTCTAGACGGCAACCGATCCAAGGCCACTGCCGGGACGGCTTGCATGAGGTTCACTCGGACAGGTCGAACACCAGTAAGTGTTCCCGGTCCTTGACCAGCAGCTTGGATCCCACCAGCGCGGGATGAGCCCAGGTCGCCGTTTCCGACAGCCGGTATCGCGCCAGTTCGCGATAACTCGTCGTGTCCACCGCCACCACCAGCAGTTCGCCATCACTTGTCTGCACCAGCACCACGTCCCCGGCGACGATCAGCGCGGCGTTTTCCGCCAGCCGGCCCTGAGTGGCCCAGGTGACCTTTCCACTGGTCGGATCGACGCAAAAGAGCTGGCCTCGACGCCGATGGGTCATTCCGAACAACCGCCCTCCGGCTAACACCGGACTGCTCATGTACATCGCGATCCCACGATTCTTCCATTTCCTGTCGGTCCGCACCCGGCCACCCCGGGCGGTCACCTCCAGGGCCACTGTCGGCTGATCGTAACCGGCCAGGATTACCCGGCCGCCAGCCACCAGTGGAGTGACACTGTTTTGATCGAACTGGGTGGTGAACGGCACCCGCCACAGCACCTTCCCGCTGACCGGATCGACGCCAAGGTGGAACTTCTGGGACTGGGCGACCAGTTGTCGCTTGCCGTCCACGGTCAACAGAACCGGCGAGGCATACGCCGGGCCGTCCTCGGCCCACCGCCAGACCGTCTTGCCACTGGCCACATCCAGTGCGGTCAACGCGCCATCGTCGTGGCCGCCAACATGCACGATCACCTTCCCGTCAACCACGATCGGCGAAGCGGCGTGTCCGTACAGTGGCGCCGTCTCCCGGTGCTGTCCGGCAAAATCGTGGGACCAGACCCTCCGCCCGGTGGCGGATTCCCAGCACGAGAGAATTCCGCTGATGCCGAAAGTGACCAGCCGTTGACCCGTGATGACCGGCGTCGCCTTGGGTCCCCGGCCATGATCCCGTGCAACCGACTGGATCTTGTACTCCGCCTTGTAATCGCTTTTCCACAACTCGCGACCCGACCCGAGCTCGAACCCCCGGACCACCTCTTGGCCGCCCTGCCGGGACATCAGATACACACGCTCGGCTCGCACAACCGGCGACGAGTGGCCTTCGCCAACCTTCTTCCGCCAAGCGAGCTTCAGTTTGGCCGGCCACTTCGTCGGCAAACCCGACGCTTGGGCAACGCCGTCCCGGGCGGGACCCCGCCACTGCGGCCAATCGGCTGCCTCGGCCATTCCCGCCACAGCCACGACCGCCAACAGTCCGAACACGTTCCGCATCGTAACCTCACTTGAAAACCGCAGCATTGTAGCAACCGACACGTCAATCCCCTCGCCCATCGAGCCATTGGGCTCCCCTTGAACTGGCTTACCGTCAGGCGACACAATGGGTATTCGCAATTCATACCCAGACGACACCGATCTCCCGGGGCCACCATGTCCACCCGTTTCTCCGTCTTCCCGGCTCACCCATTTGCCTCCATCGCGATTCTCATCGCGTTGTCCGCCTCAGCCGTCGGCAAAGACATCCAGCAGACAGCCCCGGTGCCCGGAACGCTGACCCAGGAGGTGCACCTGAAATCGGGCCAGTCGGTCACCATCAGCGCACGAATCAACAAGCCATC
>PBOJ01000047.1 GCA_002724315.1 Planctomycetaceae bacterium
CCACCCGTGCCAAACCGGAAACCGATCGCACACAGCTGAAATGCACTTCTCCGGAACGACTCCCTGGCTGGATCTTGAATCGCCGGATCCCGTGGGCTGACAGTGCCGAACGGACATCGTTCCATGTCGATCGTGGCACCTCCACCAAACGTTGATGTCGGGCACGTCGTGATGTGGCTGGCAACGGTCGAGCCAACCGCTCGGGCCGTCCCGACACGTTCACCTGGATCTCCTCAACGGCACCAGCGGTGACGGTTTTTCGTTTGCCGGATGAATCGACGCATGCGCTGTCGGACCATCCGGGCACAACCACCGACGGGGCAATTTGTGGCACACCGTAGACGACCATGGCCAGCATCGCCATCAGGGGGCCCAGCAACACAATCACCCCGAGACACCTCGCGATCATCCTTGCCATTTCCTGATCCTCTGGTCCATCCGGGCGGGAATGATACGGAACCGGCCTCAGGCCGACAATTGCAATCCCAATGCCCGATCTCGCCCCGAACGGCTCGTTGCGGCACTCTCCACCAGGCTATTGACCTCAAGTGGCCCCCGAATACAATCCGGCCTCAAAAGTCGACCCCACATGCCGAATCACTCTCCTCATCTCCTGACGTCGGGTCGCCGCCTGTGGCCGGTGGTCGATTCAATCCGTTTCATCGCTCTCGTCTCCATCTTCCTGGCAGGGTTGTCCGAACAGGTACAGGCCGTCGAACCGAAATGGGCAACCGTCCAACGTCACGGCCCGTTCCTGGTCCACTCGGAATTTCCCCTGGGCCGATACCGGCACGTCCTGGATTCACTCGATACGCTTCCGGCCCGGTTCCACAAAACGCTGGATCTGCCCGTCACCGGACAACCCATTCACGTCCATCTGCTATCCAGCCGTCGTCGGTACCGGGCCCACGTCCGTGAGAGACTCCCCGACAGGGGCAGACGCCGAGCGCTGTACCTGAAGGCTCCCGACCGTGGTTACGTTTTCGCCTATCGGCACAACGACTGGTCGCGTGACCTCCACCACGAATGCACCCACGCGATGATTCACAACGCCCTGCCCTACCTGCCTTTGTGGCTGGACGAGGGCCTGGCCGAGTACTTCGAGGGGCCCCCGTCGGAATCGGCCCGATCACACCCGCATCTCGCCAGGCTCCGCTGGTCGATTCAGTTGGGATGGACACCGTCGCTGGAACGACTCGAGTCCCGTCGCGGATTTCAGTCGATGGCGACACGGGATTACCGGGAATCCTGGGCCTGGGTGCATTTCCTGCTACACGGGCCACCGGCCGCTCAACGTGCCTTGGCCGATTACCTCGTCGCGATCCGGCAAAACCGACCTCCGGGTCTCTTCAGTCGATGGATCAAACCCCGACTGCCCGCTGCGGCTGACGCATTGAAGATGCACCTCTCCGATCTGTCTCGCTGACAGATCCCCGTCAGCCTCGAGCCCGCTCTCCGCTGCCAGAAAACCGTGCATTTGTACGGTTCTGACTGGAGTTGCCACGTCACCGATCCGATAGGAAGGGATATACGGGTTATCCGGATTGCACCCATTGACGGGGTAGATCCGCTTGTCACGAATGACAGGGCACCCAACGCGAACGAGACAAATCCCGAACCAACGGGTTGCCTGCAAGAGGAACGGACCGATGAAACGGATTGTCAACCGCAATACCTGGACCTGGTCCCTGGTCGCACTCTCGTGCATCAGCTTGATGTTGGGGCAACTGCCCGCCTGGGCTTTTGGGCCACCGCAATCCCAACAACCCGATTCCAGTCTCCAGCCGGTTCTTCCCATCACCGACGTGGTGCTGGATGCCAGTGGCCGTCTGGTCGGCCAGATCGTCGACCAGCAGGGAACCCCGCGTGACGGCCTGGTTGTCGTGTTGCGACAGGGACGCCGCGAAGTGGCACGTACCGTGACCGATTCCGAGGGCCGTTTTGCCCTCTCCAACATCCCGGTCGGCCTCTATCAACTCGACGCTGGATCGACACGGGCCATCTATCGTGTTTGGACAACTCAAACCGCCCCGCCCCGATCGCATCACCAGGCGGTCCTGGTTGCCGAAACCGAAACGGTCGTTCGGGGCAACCACATCGAAGCAGCCGTCGACCAGCTCGACGCAATCACCTTGGCCATGGTCAGCTCATCCATCGCTGCCGTGACAATCGCCGGGGTGACTCTCGACAAGGTCAACGATCTCGAAGACAAGGTCAACGCACTTTCCGGAGGCGGTGGCACACCCGCCAGCCCCTAATCGACCGCCGATTCCCGGCTCGTTTTCAGACCTCGCCACTGTTGTGGTGAGGTCTTTTTTGTCGGTCTCACGCAACCAGCTGGGGAAATCGATTTTTTCCGACCGATCTGACTGACCGGCCCGCCCTGGCTCGAGCGAGGTTGTCGAACACGATTTCCGCCCAAGCTCAGCCTGCCACCACGACGATAGACCTCTCGCCGGGACTCCCGCCGTCCGCTTCCCGGCTCACGACTTCGTCGCCGGGCAATTCTCAGAATTGCCCAACCGCGACACCCAGGACATGAAATGAACACCACTGCCCGGATTAGCCGCATGACTCGCACCACCCTCACTCTCCGAACCACCTTCTGCCTGGCGTCCCTGGTTGTCGCACTGGCCTCACAAGCCCACGCTGCCGACCGCGTAGCGGTCAAGCCGTCCACCAGTCGTGGCGGCGCGTTGAAGCAGGCATTGAAGATCGCCGGCGAAAGCCGCGCGGCTCTGCAGACGGTCAAAACCTATTCCGCGACATTCTCCAAGAAGGAAGTCGTCGGCAAGAAGATGATCGAACAGACGATGCAGCTGAAGATGCGACACAAGCCATTCTCGGTCTACCTCAAATTCGCCAACCCGCACAGCGGTCGCGAAGTGATCTACGTCGACGGTCACAACGACGGCAAGCTGGTCGTCAACCTCGGCGGCACACTCGGGAAGATCCTCGGGCTCCGGAAACTCGAACCCAACAACAAGCTGGTGATGAAAGAGAACCGTTACCCGATCACCGACATCGGCATCCTCCGGATGCTCGATACGGTCGTTCAGCAATGGGAGAAGCTTCCCGGCAACTCGAAGGTTCGGTACTTCCCCAACGCCAAGCTGGGCAAGAAGAGTGTCCGGGTCATCCAGGTGATCCGTCCCAAGCGATCCTCGGAAAGCCCGTTCCACATGACACGGCTGTACATCGACAACAAGACCCGGTTGCCGATCCGTGTCCAGCAGTACGGGTTCCCCCGGAAGTCCGGCGGAAAGCCGCCGCTGATCGAGGAATACACCTACTCGAACGTGAAGCTGGACAAGAAAATCGGCGACTCCGATTTCACCCTCGAATAGGACCATTCCGCGGAGAACCGGTGAAGCTCGAAGAAAACTCCAACTTCGAATTCACCACGGGAGATTCTCTACGGCGAATCGCCCGGCACGCGACAAGACGGCACGATTGGCCACGACGGCCGATCGTGCCGTCGGTCTTTGCGCCAGCCACATCTCAACCACAGACCCACCTCGTCAAATCGACGACGAGACAATAGAATCCCCTCAGAACTGCATCCTCGGCCGTTTCCCGGTCGTGGACTGGACTGGCCCGCACGAGGTTCGAGCCGCTCGGATGAGGACGACCGAAAGTGTCGAAGAGGTCCGGGAACTGGTCGCCGCAGCCCGGCGGGACAGTCGGCGGATCGGTTGCGTGCCGACCATGGGGGCACTGCACCGCGGCCACACCAACCTGATCCGTTCGGCGGTGGAGGATTGCCAACTGGTCGTGGTCACCCTGTTCGTCAACTCTCCGCAGTTCGACGATCCCGACGATTTTCATCGGTACCCGAGACCGCTTGAGGACGACCTGGCAACGTGTCAAGAACTGGGAGTCGACGTGGTTTTCGCTCCCGATGACCAGACGGTTTATCCCCCGGGAGGCCAGACGACCATCGACGTGGGGCCACTGGGCCAGATCTTCGAGGGACACCATCGACCGGACCACTTCCTGGGCGTGGCCACCGTCGTCGTCAAACTGCTGAACATCACGACTCCGGATGTCGCCTACTTCGGTCACAAGGACTTCCAGCAGCAACTGGTCATCCGTCGCCTCTGCCGTGACCTCCACTTGCCGGTCGAAATCGTCACCTGTCCGACGGTCCGAGATCCCGACGGGCTGGCTCTTTCCAGTCGCAATGTGTTACTCGCCTCCGATCAACGCATCGTCGCCACGTCGCTGTTCCGGGCTCTGGAGCGGGCCGAGGCCGGTTTGAACAACGGCGAGGGTGACCTCCAGGCGATCCGACGGAAAATGCGAGACGAACTGGAATCGACGCCTGGCCTCGATGTCGATTACGCCACGATCGTTGATGCCGGGACACTGGAAGAAACCGACGAAGTGACCAAATCGATGGTCGCGATTGTCGCCGGCTCGGTCGGGGGCGTCCGCCTGATCGACAATCTGCCACTGAACACAGAATCGGCTCCCCGTCCCTGACTGAACGGCTCCTTCCCTACCATGCGGCAAACACTGTTCCGTCTTCAGCTCGACTCGGCGTTTTCCACCGAGTCCATCGACGGGATCCCCCGGCTCGGGATCGGCTGGATGGTGGTGCCCTGGGCAGCCTTGACGCTCTACTGGATCTGGCGAGCGGCAAAAAGTGAAACGCCTCGAACGGAGCGAAAAGCCCTGTCGATCCAGTTCGTGATCGGACTGGTTGCGCTGGTCGTCATCAACCTGGTGACTCAAGGTGGAGCCCCCGGACCGATCGTCCCTGTCTTCGGCTACGGTTTCCTGGTCTTCCTGGGCTGCGTCGCCGCGGGAATGCTCGGAGTCCGTCACGCTCTTCGGCAGAACATCCCCGAGCAACTGGTTTGGGATCTGGCGATCTGGTTATTCGTCTCGGGAGTCATCGGGGCCCGTGGATGGTATGTGATGCAGTACCACGAGAGACTGTTTGCCGGGAAGACCTCGCTGCTGGAACATCTCAAGGCCGCCGTCGACATCTCCTCTGGTGGACTGGTGCTCTACGGTGGAGTCGGCCTCGCACTGGTGGCTATCGCCATCTTTGCCCGGCGGAACCGAGTCCAGTGCCCACCGCTAAAACTGGTCGACCTGATCATTCCGTCGTTTTTCCTGGCCCTGGCCTTTGGACGACTCGGGTGCCTGATGAACGGGTGCTGCTGGGGCGACGCCTGCCAACTGCCGTGGGCAATCAGCTTCCCGCACGGGAGCGTCCCCTTCAATTCTCTGGCCGCCCGAGGATTCCTTCACGCCGACGCAGCGGCCACTTTCGGATTGCACCCCAGCCAAGTCTACAGCTCGTTCAATGCCCTGGTGCTCTGCCTGGTCACCTCCACAATCTTCCGCAACAGCCCACGCCCCGGCCAAACGGTTGCGGTGGCACTGGTGGTGTACCCGATCACCAGGTTCCTGCTGGAAATCCTCCGCGGGGATGAGTTGGGACAATTCGGCACCGGCTTGACGATCTCTCAGTGTTTCAGCCTGGCCCTGGTGGTCGTCGGAATCGTGTTCTCGGTATGGCTGTACCGGCAACCCATGCCGGATCCTCCTGCTCATCCCGTAGAATTGTGACCCCCGCCTCCTCGATCGGATCACGGTGAACAACCTCAACGACCAGCAACTGTTGGAACTCTGTCGTGACGGCGATGACACCGCCTTTGGAGTGCTGGTGGAAAGACACCAGGCCCGGCTGTACCACTCCCTGGTCTCGATACTGAAATCGCACGAGGATGCTGTCGACATCGTTCAGGAAGCCTTCTTCCAGGCCCACCGCAAGCTCGACACATTCCGAGGTGAGTCGGCCTTCTACACCTGGCTATACCGCATCGCAACCAACCGGGCGCTGAGCTTCCTCAGAAAGCAGACACAGAAGCAGAAACCGACGTCGATCGAGGGATTGAAAGAAACCAGCGGCTTCGATCCCGCTGCCCCCGATAGCCACGGGCAGCCACTGAAGACGGTTCTTCGAGAAGAACATCGTCAGCTGGTCCGCGAAACGCTGGATGAACTGCCGGATGAGTACCGTTTCGTACTGGTGATGAAGGAATTTGGAGGCCTGCGATACGATGAGATCGCTGAGGAGACTGAAACCCCGATCGGCACCGTCCGCAGCCGGATTCACCGCGGCCGAATTGAACTGGCTGAGCGGCTGAAGCGAAAACTCGAGGACTGAAGCGACACCGAGTAGCCGGACAACAGAGCTATTCGAGTGGCGACGGCGGCAACGCCCCCCAACTGGAAAGATACATCCCGCGAGGCACGCCAGCCTCGAGCCATTTGGACAACTGCCGCTCGGGATCACGAGACTCGACCTGGTCAAGCAACAGATCGATCCAACCGGGACGAACGCGGTAGGTGACCACCTGAACCGATTCGAGATTCAACTGCTCCTTGAGAAACTCGATCGCATCCTCCTCGTAACCGATCTCGTCGACCAACCCATGGTCCAGAGCCTGCCCGGCAGTGTAGATCTGACCGGTCGCCAGTTGGCGAACCAACGCCTCGTCCAAACTCGGCCGATTGTCGACAATCACGCCAACGAACCGGTCGAAGGCGTCGTCGAGGATCCCTTTCCAGACGACGCGGTCCTGATCGCTGAGCTTGCGGAAGGGGTTCAATGAGTCTTTCAGGGGACCTGTCTTTAGGGGATCGACAGCCACGCCGAAACGGTCAGCCAGCGCACTCACGTCGTACCGGGGGATGATCACTCCAATCGACCCCGTCCATGTCGTCGGCTCGGCGAATATCCGACCCGAAGATCCCGATCCCATTGCCACGTACAAACCGCCAGAGGTGGCCATCCTCGCCATCGTCACTGTCACCGGATTGCCCGTCTCGGCCCGGTATTTCTCGAGACGATGGTAGATCTGGTGACTGTCTGCGACCAATCCCCCGGGACTGTCTATCGCCAACACCATCCCCTGCACCGACTTGTCTTCCTGGACCTTGTCGATCATCGCCAGTACCCGACCGGTCAGTGGCGGCATGATCACTCCGGTGATTGGCACCAACGCCAACTTCGCCTCCGACTCGACATCACCGGAATGATGAACCTCCCGCGGACCATCACCTCGGGCAGCCTGCCATAGCCGGTACTGGCTCCAATTGACTCCCAGCGAGCCGAGCAGCAATACCAACAACACCCAACGGGATTTCGACCACCAACCGGTCCGGTAGGGCAACCGTCCACATCTCGAGGATTTCGAGCACTCCTCACGAGTGATCTCGGACGGGCTGGCATCCGAGGACTCCGGAACCGCCACGTCGGGTTCGGGCACATCGCCGTTCATCACTACTCCTGCACGGAATTCCTCGTGACTGAGCGAGGCCAACTCTAACGGTTGTACCGGTTGTCAGGGTTCCACCGGAATTGACGATCGGCCCCGATCGTTCGGTTCAGTTCGATCAAAACGGTTGTTCCTGTCTAGCCACCCGCTTCCGGGAGAGTCGATAACCACAACCGGGTGGATTCACGAGATGGCCGATCCGCCATTCTGTCAATCACACGAAACGACCGGTGATGACGCGATTATCGTTCGCCGCAACGACTCGTGCAATGAAATGGACCATTCAGGACCTGTGAGGAAACTCACCATGTTGATGAACTCAACAATCGCACGAAGATGGTTGGCCGCCCTTGGCACCACGACGGCGATCTTCCTGGGCATCTCGTTGCTGGCCACCACTCACGCTGACGACTCCGCGCTGGCTGAACCGCTGGATGACAATACGGAGACAACCACACAACAGAGCAGCTTGCCGCCGTCAAAAGCCCTGCAGCTGCCGAAATTGCGATTGCCGGCCTTCCTGAAGCGGCTGGGTTTGCCCCAGAGACGTCCCGCTAAGCCCGCTCGCACGGAAGCCGTTCTTGACGAACTTCAGGAGATCTACCGCCAAAACGGTCTGCAGATGCCGCCGATGACGATGGCCGACCTCAGGAACAAGAACCGTCCGGTCACTGTCGAAACAGTTCCTCCCGCTCCGGCGACCATCCAGACAACTGGGCAAACCAAACCAGTCACCAAACCAGTCACCAAACCAGTC
>PBOJ01000048.1 GCA_002724315.1 Planctomycetaceae bacterium
TGATGTCTCGGTCGAGTCGCCATCGGCGGAATCCATGATGCCGGCGTTGTTGAACAGCACATCAAGTCGTCCGAACGATTCCTCGGCCGCGGCCACCATCGCCTGGCAGTCGTCGGAATCGGCGACATCGGCGCGGACGAAGATCGCCGCACCGGGGTCGTCCGCCTCGATCTCGGCGACCGTCTCCTGGCCCGACTCTTCGTTGACGTCCACGGCGACGATGCGGGCTCCTTCGGAGGCAAATAACCGACAGGTCTCCCGGCCGATTCCACCACCGGCCCCGGTCACCAACGCCACTTTTTCTGCCAGTCGTCCACTCACGCTTCGTCCCCTTGTTGGTCAGGAAAATCGTCACCGGCGGAGTCCTGCGGATCGGCCGTCCGGTCCTCGCAGGCCTCCACCAGTTCGTCGAAAAGTGCCTGCTGCAGTGGATCAGCCTCGGCGGTCAGTTCCGGGTGCCACTGCACGGCATACAGCCACTTGTGGCCGGGCAGTTCGACCGCTTCGATTGTGCCATCGGGTGCGTGGGCAGCCACAACCAGTCCGCGACCGACGCGGTTGATGGCCTGGTGGTGCCACGAGGCGGCATCGAAGGAGGTCTGGACCATCAGTTCGGCCAGCGAGGTTCCCTCGACCAGTGTCACCCCGTGCGGTGTCGGTTCACGAGGTGGCAGCCGGTGCTGGATTTCTTCACCGACCACGTCTGGCAGGTGTTCGTGCAGCGAACCGCCCAGGGCGACGTTGATCATCTGGGCACCCCTGCAGATGGCCAGGGTCGGGAGCCGCTCAGAGAGAATCCGGCGGGTCAGGCTCAGTTCCAGCAGGTCGCGATCCGGGTCGACCATGTAGACCTCAGGGTGCATGCTCCCGCCGTAGAGTTCCGGATCGATGTCGCCGCCTCCGGCCAGCACGATACCGTCGAGCCTCGCAAACAGTTCTTCGATGGCCGTCTCGCCGGGGGGCAGCAGCACGGGGATGCCACCGGCACGTCGTACGCTGGCGACGTAGTTTGCCGGCAACGAGAACTTGTCTTCCTCGTTGCGTCCGTAGGACGTGATCCCGATCAACGGCGGTCCCGCAGCCATCACCTCAGATCCTCTCGAAGTACCTCTGCCGTTCCCAATCGGTGACCGATCGGTCGTAGGCGGCCTGCTCGGTGCGGAAGAAGTGCACGTAGTGGTCGACGACGGCCTCCCCGAACGCGGCTCGAGCGAACTCGCTGGCGGCGAACGACTCGGTGGCTTCGGCCAGCGTGCCGGGCACACCGGGCACGTCGTCGGCCTGGTAGACGTCGCCGTCGAAGTGGGCCGGTGGCTCGACCTGGTTGGCGATTCCGTCCAGCCCGGCGGCCAGGGCGGCCGAGTAGACCAGGTACGGGTTGCAGTCAGCTCCGGGGATACGGCACTCGACCCTCAGCGACGAATCGTGTCCGACCACGCGGAATCCGGCAGTGCGGTTGTCGTGACTCCAGGCGATCCGGGTCGGGGCCCACGAGCCGGACTGGAATCGCTTGTAGGAATTGACCGTGGGGGCCAGCAGCGGCATCAACTCGGGGACACGGTGCATGAACCCGCCCAGGAACCAGCGAAAGGCCGGGCTGCACTGGATTGGTCCCAGGGATTCGTTCCCGGCAAAGGCGTTGGCACCGTCTTTCCAGAGACTGATGTGGACGTGGCAGCTGGATCCGGCCTGTTCGGCATCGAACTTGGCCATGAACGTCACGGCGGCTGCGGCCGCGTCGGCGGTTTCCTTGAGACACTGCTTGAGCAGCACGTGGCGGTCGGCCATTTCGAGCATCGGGGCGTACCGGATGTTCAACTCGTGCTGGCCCAGGCCCCATTCGCCCTTGGTGTTTTCGACCGGGATGCCCGAGGCGGCCAGGTGTCGCCTGGCCGATCCGTGGATGTCTTCATCTCGGCTGCCGTGCAGCAACTGGTAGTCTTCCAGGTACCAGCCTCCAGCCGGCAGGCCGTGGTAACCGGCAGCCGCAGCGTCGCGGTAGGTCGTGCGGAAGAGGTAGTACTCGAGTTCGGAGGCGGCCTGGGGCTGGAATCCCAGGGCGGCCGCGGTTTCCAGTTGTCCGCCCAGCATGACCCGCGGGGCCTGGGGCACGCCGTCGCCGGTTGAGTCGTCGACGACGTTGCACAAAACGACCGCGGTGCGGTCGAGCCAGGCAGCGTGGCGGAGCGTGGCGAGGTCAGGCACCAGGTGCACGTCACCGTAGCCCCGTTCCCAGTTGGCGAATTCGTATCCGCTGACCGGTTCCATCTCCATGTCGACCGTCAGCAGGTAGTCGCAGCCGTGCGTACCGTGGTCGGCGACCTCTTCCAGGAAGAAACCCGCGTCGAACCTCTTGCCGGCCAGTCGGCCGTAGAGATCGGTGAAACCGACCAGCACGGTGTCGATCGTGCCTTCGTCGAATCGGGCCTGGAGTTCTTCCAGGGTGAGACAGCCGGGTGGGCGGGGTGAAAGGTTCATGCGTGGTCATCCGTAGAGTCGGACGTCTCGGAGTTGCCGCCGTCGAGTTCCCGTTGGGCGGCCGAGAGCAATGCGACCTCTTCCTCGGGGGCCTGGGCGACCAGGTGATATCGACTGTAGCAGAGGAACCAGGCCAGTCCGATGACCAGGAAGATGGCGACCCCGTACATGCCGGGTCGGAACTCGGGAACCGAGAATGTCGCGGCCAGGGCAATCACGGCCAAAACGGTGCCGACGGCTGCCCCGGGGATTCCCAACGGACTGCGGTAGGGCCGCGGCATTTCCGGACGAGTGATCTTCAGCACGATGTAGCTGACCATGACGAGCACGTAGGAGATGACCGCACCGAAGACGGCCATGTTCAGCAGCACGGCACCAACCGTGACCGAATCGTTGGCTTCGGAGGATGCCGGGCTGAAGTGGATGGCCGCGGCCAGGCCCAGGCCGACAACCGCACCCAGGACCAGGGCGACCCAGGGGGTCTGTGACCGACCGGTGATCGAGATCCATCTCGGGAAATACCCGGCTCGTGACAGCGCGAACAGCACGCGGCCGTAGGCATAGATGATCGTGTGGAAGCTGGCCACCAGCCCGGTCAATGCGACCAGGCCAAGCACACGACTGGTTGCGTTGTTGCCGAACACCGCACGAAATCCGTCTCCGAGCGGTGCGTCCGAAGTCGACAACGCCATCGCGCCTCCGCCGACCCCCGTGTTCAGGACCAGGGTCAGCAACGACAGGATCAGCAGCGTGACAATGCCCAGCAACAGGGCTCGGGGCATGTCACGAACGACGTCATGGGATTCCTCTGCCGCCAGCGGCAGTTGCTCGATCGCCAGGTAAAACCAGATGGCGAACGGGAGGGCCGAAAAGACGCCGAGCCAGCCGTGCGGAAGGCCTCGAGCCGTCTGTCCTTCGTCGGCTGGAATGTTGTACAGCAGTTCGGTGTCGAACGATCCGGTGGCCAGGGTCGCGGCATAGAAGACCACCAGCACGGCCGCGGCCAGTCCCGTCACGATCAACCCGAACCTCAGGGTCAATTCGACCCCCAGCACGTTGATCACCACGAAGACCGTATAGGCGAGTGTCCACCAGACCAGTGGGAGCCACTCGGGAGCCTGGGACGGGTCGCTGAAGACCACCGCGTCGAGGTAACCTCCGATTCCGACCACGATCACCGCCGGTGTGACGACATATTCGATCGTGTCGGTCAATCCACACAGGAATCCGCCCAGCGGCCCCAGGGCACTGCGGGTGAACGAAAAGAACCCTCCGGCGTGCGGCAGCGCGGCCGAGAGTTCGGCGATGGTGAAGACCATGCAGACGTACATCACGGCCATCAGGACCGTGGCGATGGCCAGGCCGTTGAATCCCGCGTATTTCAGTCCGAGATTCCAGCCAAAGAAGTCTCCCGAGATGACCGCACCGACTCCCAATGCCCACAGCAGCACCCAGCCGGCGCTGGGACGCAGTCGGCGTCGGTCGAGATAGTCTCCATCGACGTTGTCGTAACGCGCCAGTTCGGCTCGTCGTTCGGCCAAGGTGAAGGATCCGGCAGGGAAACGGGCAACAAAACTCTCTTGCGTCATTCTGACACGTCGGGAACGTGTCGGCTACGGACCCGTTTCACACGTGCTGGGGCATCGCTAGGATGGGCAAAACGGAAATTCCGCAGGAGCGAATCTCATGGGCAAGAGCCACTCAAACGGTTTCCTCGATCTGGTCAATGACTCCAAGACACGTGTGCGTGAGTGCACGACGGTGGATGTCAAGGAGTGGCAAGATGCGGAACGGTCGTTCTTCCTGGTCGATGTCCGCGAGGACACCGAGTGGGCGATGGCCCACCTTCCGGGAGCGGTCCACCTGGGCAAAGGCGTGATCGAGCGAGACATCGAAAAGGTGATTCCCGACCGCGAGGCCGAGATCGTGCTGTATTGCGGTGGAGGTTACCGATCGGCCCTGGCCGGAGACGCGCTGCAGCAGATGGGTTACACCAACGTCATTTCGATGGACGGTGGGATTGGCGAGTGGCACGCTCGTGGCTTTCCGTTGACCACCGGGTGATTCTCAGAGAGCCAGGAGGCGTGGAGATGAGAGTGAGAGCGTGGTCGGTCGTTTTCCTGGTCGGAGTGATGACATTCGAGTCTCCGGCTGCGGCTCCGGAAACCGTGGCCGGCCGCAGCCTGGCCGAGTGGACGGCGGAACTGGCCTCGACGTCTCGGACCCGTCGATTGCGGGCGGCATTGACGCTGCCATCGTTCGGGCCTGTTGCCGTCAAGCCGCTGGCCAAAGCGCTCGAACACGATGACCCCGGGGTCATCTACTGGGCGGCCAGCGGACTCGGAGACCTGGCCCACAAGTCCACGCGAACCAGGACGAATTACGAACGACTCAGGGTCCTGGTGAAACACAAGTCGATTGGCTTGCGGTTGAGTGCGGCCTACGCATTGAGCCGGATTGGCGAAACGGGGGCGGGGGTCGTCGTGCTGGCCAAGGGGCTCGAACATCCTCATCGCGGTGTGGCCTGTGCGGCGGCCGACTTCCTGGCTCGCATCGGGCCACCGGCGGCCAGCGCAGTCCCGGCCCTCTTGGTGGCGGCCCGGCACAAGGACTACCACGTCAAGGGAGCAGCCAACGAGGCATTGAAGCGGATTCGTGCTGAGAAAGGGGGCAAGTGATGACTCGTGATCGCCTGCTGCTGCTCGTCGTGATTTCGCTTCTGCCGTTGGTGCCGCCGGTGGCGTCGGCGGCCGATCGTCCCAACATCCTGTGGATCAGTTGCGAGGACATCAGTCCCAGCCTGGGATGCTACGGCGACGAGTATTCGACCTCGCCGAACATCGATGGACTGGCTGCCCAGGGTGTTGTCTTTCGACGATGTTTCTCTCATGCGGGTGTGTGTGCCGTGGCACGGTCGGGCCTGATCACCGGTGTCTATCCCGTCTCGATCGGCAGCCAGCACATGCGGTCGCGAATCGTGCCGCCACCGAACGTACGGTGTTTCACCGAGTACCTCAGGGCCGCCGGTTACTACTGCACCAACCGTTCGAAGACCGACTACAACTTCGAACCGCCGTTGACCGCCTGGGACAAAAGTGGTCGCAGGAGTGGTGACTGGAGCGGTCGGGCCGAGGGACAGCCGTTCTTCAGCGTGATCAACCTGACGGTTTCGCACGAGAGCAAGATCCGGGCGAAGTTTGACAGGCTGGTGCATGATCCGGCGAAGGTCTCGTTGCCTCCCTACATCCCCGACACTCCGGCTGCCCGGCGGGACCGGGCACGTTACTACGACATCATCACCCTGATGGACCGACAGGTCGGTCAAATCCTGGCGAAGCTGAAAGCTGACGAATTGGCCGAGAACACGATCGTGATGTTCTGGGGCGATCACGGTGAGGGGCTGCCCCGGGGCAAGCGCTGGATCTACGATTCGGGGATCCATGTGCCGTTGGTCGTTCGCTGGCCGGGAAAGATCCAGCCCGGCACGTCCAGGGACGATCTGGTCTGCTTTCTCGATTTTGCTCCCACCGTGCTCTCGCTGGCGGGAGTCAAGCCCCCCGCCCACATGCACGGTCAGGTGATCCTGGGACGGCACACCGCCGACCCTCGTGAGTACCTTTTTGCACAACGCGATCGGATGGACGAGGCCTACGACCTGATCCGGGCCGTTCGGGACCGCCGGTACAAGTACATCCGCAACCTGATGCCCGGCCGCACCCGGGCCCAGAACATCGACTACATGAACAAGATGCCGACGATGATCGACATGCGGCGTCTGAACGCCGCCGGGAAACTCGACACGGTCGCATTGCGGCAGTACTTCGAACCGACCAAGCCGGTCGAGGAGTTGTACGACCTGGAGAAGGATCCGTTCGAGGTGGACAACCTGGCTGAGGTTTCGGCTCACTCCGCCACGTTGAAGCGGATGCGGGGAGTCCTGGAGGGCTGGCAGGAGGAGATCGGTGACCAGGGGCTGCTGCCCGAGGCGTTGCTGGTCGAAGCGATGCGACCGGAGAACCGGTACGAGGTGACAGCCGACCCGGTGATTTCGGTTGCCAGGTCAACCGCCGCAGGCGGGTTCACCGTGACGATCACTTCGAAGACTCCGGGTGCTTCGATTGCCTTTGCGACCGGCAAGGGAACCCCTCCGAAGTGGCAACTCTACAGCCGACCGATCACGGTGGCTGCCGGAACACAACTGCGAGCCGTCGCCTGCCGGATCGGGTTCCGCAACAGCCAGCGGGTGAGGCGGGTGGTCGGCGATTAGAACAGGAAGTATTTCTGTGCCAGCGGCAATTGTTCGGCCGGCTCGCAGGTCAGTTCTTCCCCGTCGGCGGTGACCTGGTAGGTCTCGGGATCGACGTGAAGATCCGGCGTGGCGTCGTTGAGCTTCATGTCAGCCTTGGTGATCGACCGGCAGTTTTTGACCGCGGCCAGGGTCTTGGCCAGCCCGTAATCGGCGGCGGCATTGTTGTCGAGACAGGCCTGGCTGACGAACGCCAGGGAGATGGGAGCCGCGGCGCGGCCATAACCGCCGAACATCGGCCGGGTGAAGACCGGTTGCGGCGTGGGGATTGAGGCGTTGGGATCACCCATCTGGCTGGAGGCGATGATCCCGCCCTTGATCACCAGTTCCGGCTTGGCCCCGAACAGTGCCGGGTGCCACAGCACCAGGTCGGCCAGCTTGCCGACTTCGATCGATCCGATCTCGTGGCTCATTCCGTGGGCGATGGCGGGATTGATCGTGTACTTGGCCACGTAGCGTCGGATTCTCAGGTTGTCGTTCTCGCCGGTTTCCTCCGTCAGCCGTCCCCGCTGGGACTTCATCTTGTCGGCGGTTTGCCAGGTCCGGGTGATCACCTCGCCGATGCGGCCCATGGCCTGCGAGTCGGAACCCATGACGCTGATCGCGCCCAGGTCGTGCAGGATGTCCTCGGCGGCGATCGTCTCGCCGCGGATGCGGCTCTCGGCGAATGCCACGTCCTCGGGCAGGTTCTTGTCGAGGTGGTGACAGACCATCAGCATGTCGAGGTGTTCGTCGATCGTGTTGCGGGTGAACGGACGCGTGGGATTGGTCGAACTGGGCAGCACGTTGGGTTGTCCGCAGACGGTCAGGATGTCCGGTGCGTGGCCGCCGCCTGCTCCCTCGGAGTGATAGGTGTGAATGGTGCGGCCCCGGAAGGCGGCGATCGAGGCTTCCACGAATCCGGATTCGTTGAGCGTGTCGGTGTGAATACAGACCTGCACGTCGTAGTCCTCGGCAACGCTCAGGCAGCAGTCGATCGCCGCCGGTGTGGTGCCCCAGTCCTCGTGCAGCTTCAGTCCCACCGCTCCGCCGACGATCTGCTCGGCGATCCCCTCGGGCTTGGCCGTGTTGCCCTTGCCCAGGAAGCCGAAGTTCAGCGGCAGGTCGTCGGTTGCCTGGAGCATCATGCGGATGTGGTTGGTTCCCGGCGTGCAGGTGGTCGCACAGGTGCCGGTGGCCGGGCCGGTTCCTCCGCCGAGCATCGTCGTCAGTCCGCTGGCGATCGCTTCGTCGGCCTGTTGTGGACAGATGAAGTGAATGTGGGTGTCGATGCCCCCGGCGGTCAGGATCTTGCCCTCGCCGGCGATCACCTCGGTCGTGACACCCACCACCATCGAGTCGTCGACTCCGGCCATCACGTCGGGGTTGCCGGCTTTGCCGATGCCGACGATGCGGCCGTCCTTGACGCCGACATCAGCCTTGAAGATGCCGGTGTAATCGACGACCAGGGCGTTGGTGATCAACAGGTCCAGCGCGTCGGCCTGCGAGACTCCGGCGGCCTGGCCCATGCCCTCGCGGAGCACCTTGCCTCCGCCGAACTTGCACTCGTCCCCGTAGACCGCGTGATCGTGTTCGACCTCCAGCACCAGGCCGGTGTCACCCAGCCGCAGCCGGTCGCCGGTGGTCGGTCCGTAGATTTCCGCGTATGTGGATCGCTTGATTTCGTAGGCCATGTTGTCGGTTCCCGTATCGAGCGGCCAGACGCTCCGGGGCGTCGGCGAGATGGTGTGGAGGTGTCCGGCTAGCTGCGGTGGGCGAAGTCCTGTTCGGCAACCTTTTCGAGCATCGCTGCTCGACCGGCGTCGTCGACGGGTCCGTCGGCCAGGTTGTTGCCGCCCCGGATCACACGGTTGCCGGCGATGTCGACCAGCGTGACAGTGCGAGACTCGCCCGGTTCGAAACGCACGGCGGTGCCGGCGGGGATATCGAGCCGCTTGCCGTAGGCGGCCTCGCGGTCGAAGGCCAGTTGGGCGTTGGTTTCGACGAAGTGATAGTGGCTGCCCACCTGGATGGGCCGGTCGCCGAGGTTGGTGACTTCCAGCGAGACCGTGTCGCGGTCGGCATTGAGCACCAGGGTACCTTCGGCGGCCAGGCAGGCTCCCGGCGAATCGATTTCCTCGGGCAGATCACCGAAGAGTGCCAGGTCGGGGGTGGCCAGGCCACTGCCGTAGAGGGCCAGTTCCAGGTCCCCGTCGACGTCTGCGACTGGCGAGTGGACAGTGACCAGCTTGGTGCCGTCAGGGAAGGTCCCTTCGACCTGGACCTCGGCGAGCATCTGGGCGACCCCGTCCATCACCTGCCGACGTCCGAGAAACTGTCTGCCCAGGTCCATCAACTCGGCCACGGTCCGCCCGTCGCGGATGAACTCCAGCAACTGGGCCGCGATCAGCGCGACGGCTTCGGGGTGATTGAGTTTCAGTCCACGGGCAAGTCGCTTCTGGGCGACGAACCCGGCGTTGTGAAGCATCAGCTTCTCGATTTCGCGCGGACTCAGGTGCATCAGCAGGTTCTCCTTGGTGACGGGCCCACCCGAGGGTGGGTTACCACTTTCGCTCCCAGGGTGTTTCCTGGAGGTGATCGGTGAGGAAGGCGAGTCGTTGTTTGAGCCGCCGACCGACGGTTTCGGAATTCGGCCCGACAAGCCTCCAGACCAGGCCTTCCTCTCGGGGGCTGACCGCTTCCAGGCAGCTGTCTTCCCGGGGCTGGTCGGATGTCACCGATTCGCGGATCGACTCGATGGCTTTTGCGAGCGTTTCACCGAACAGCACGACCGTGGCCAGGCAATGATGGTGGCCCATTCGCAGGGGGTTGTCGAGCTTGGACTGGCGGGGGACGAGGTCCAGCGAATCCAGCAGCAGCATGCGGTCACTGCGAATCACTTCCAGCCGGGTTCTCAGCCGGCCGAAATGCCAGCATTCGCCCCGAGCCATGCGGCCGCTGGTCAACCAGTCGATGTGGACCAGGGTGGCGTCGTCGGCCAGGTGCACGCGGTTGTGCTGCTGGTAGATGGCGCCACGAAAACAGACCAGCGGATCGGGAGCGATCACCAGGGTGGCTCCCGGGCCGACGTGGGCCTGCAACTGTTGGCCGCAGCCACGGTCCTTCAGCGAACGGAAGACCTTGGTCGAAGCCTGTGTGGTCAGCACCGCGGTGGTGTCGTTTTCCAGATCGAGGTCGAGTTGCACGTTGTCGCCGGCGACCAGTCCGCCACCGAACGTGGTGGCGTAGATCCAGCTGGCCGGACCGGGACGACGCGGGACCCAGAGTTTCAGGGGGTTGGTGGCACGGTTGCTGGTGACGTGGCTGCGTTGGCCGATCCGGGTGACGCGGAGCCGACCCTGGCCGGGTCGCAACGGCACCGCCGACAGGGGGCCCACCACCTGGTCCGCTGGCGGAGCGTCAGCCGGTTCGGTGTCCGAAGTCCGGATCGGGGTGGTGCTGGATCGGGTCACGTCGGAGGTGGCTAGACGCTGAGATAGTTGGAGATGAGTTCTTCGGTCAGGTCCGACGTCTCGCCATCGGCAGTGATCTGACCGCGGTTCATGATATAGAAGTCGTGGCCGAATTCCCTGACGAAGTCCAGGTACTGTTCGACAAGCACCACGGTCATGTTCCGTTCGGTGACCAGTTCTCGCAGCACTTCGCCGATCTGCTGGATGATGTTCGGCTGGATGCCCTCGGTCGGTTCGTCAAGCAGCAGCACTCGCGGATTGCTGACCAGGGCCCTGGCGATGGCCAGTTGTTGTTGCATGCCGCCGGAGAGGTTGCCCCCGGGACGCTGGCGGTTGTCCCAGAGAATGGGAAACAGATCGTAGACGTCCTGTGGCACCTGCCGGATCCGCGGCCGGCTCGCCTCGAGCCCGACGCGGAGATTGTCGGCGACGGAGAGCTTGGGAAAGATCTGTCGCCCCTGCGGCACCAGCGCGATGCCCTCGCGGGCGCGCCGGTTGGCAGCGAAGGAGGTGACATCGACGTGTGGGAGCTGAATCGAGCCACTGCTGGACCGCAGGATTCCCATGATCACCTTCAGCAGGGTGGTCTTGCCGACGCCGTTGCGGCCGATCACGCAGGTGACCCGGCCGGGCAACATCTGGGCCGAGATCCCGTGCAGGGTCTGAATGGTCCCGTAGGAGAACTCGAGCTTGTTGAGCGTGAGCATGACCGGATGAGTGAAGAATGGGGGGCGTGGTTTGAGATCAGCGACCGAGGTAGGCCTCGATCACCTCGGGAACCTGCTTGACCTCGTCGAGCGAACCCTGGGCGATGACCTTGCCCTCGTTGAGCACGGTGACGCGGGAATTGAGCAGGCGGACGAATTCCATGTCGTGTTCGATCACAATGATGCTGTGCTCGTCCTGCAACTCGAGCAGCAACTCGGCGGTGAGCACGGTTTCCTCGTCGGTCAGTCCGGCGGCCGGTTCATCGACGAGCAGCAACTGGGGGCTGGAGAGGATCAGCATGCTGATCTCCAGCCACTGGCGTTGGCCGTGGCTGAGAAACTTGACCGGCCGGTCGACGTCGTCGATCAGGCGAACCCGTTCAAGGATCTCGTTGATCTGCTCGGATTCCCGGGATGTGGATGTCATCTGCAGGTTCCGCAGCAGCTTCTGCCGACCGGGCAGGGCCAGTTCCATATTCTGTCGCACGTCGAGTCCATCAAAGACCGTGGGGGTCTGGAACTTGCGTCCGACTCCCTTCCTGGCGATATCGACTTCGCTGGCCCAGGTGATGTCGGCTCCAGCGAATTCGACACGGCCCTGGCTGACAGGAGTCTTGCCGCTGATCACGTCACAGAGGGTGGTCTTGCCGGCGCCATTGGGGCCGATGATCACGTTCAGCGCGTAGTGCGGCACGCTGTAGTGGTCGATGTCGAGAGCCTGGAAGCCGTCGAAGTGGACCTGGATGTCTTTGACGGACAAAAGTGGGCTGTCCAGGTGGCTGGCGGTCGTGTCGGTCCGCTGCCGCATTGCCAGCGCCTGGAGACGGTCGGTCATCGTCACCGAATCGGGCGAGGGTTCCTCGTCGGAAGACGACACCACCTGCTGGCCGTTGAGCGTGCGGATCAGCGAATTCCAGAATCCCATCACGCCGTCGGGCATCACGATCACCACGAACACGAACAGGCTACCCAGCAGGAATGGCCAGGTATCGGGGGACCAGCCTGTCAGGAAGAAGTACAGCAGGTTGACCAGCAGGGCACCGATGACGGGGCCGCTGAGTGTTCCGCGGCCGCCGAAGGCCACCCAGACGACCACCAGAATCGATTCCTTGGGTTCGAGGTTGGTTGGCGTGAAGATCTGCATCTGGGGGGCGTACAGCATGCCGGCCAGCCCGGCGATCATGGCCGACAGGGCAAAAACGGTCATTTTGAAGACGTAGGGACGGTAGCCGGCGAATCGCAATCGCGTCTCGTTGTCACGGATCGCAACCAGCACACGACCGAACCGAGAACCGATCATCACGCGGCAACCGATGAAGACGGCCAGCAGCGAGAGAATGGTGATGATGTAGAGCGCGAACTTGACGCTCGAATCGCTCAGACGCCAGCCCGCGATATCCAACTTCGCGATGTCACCCAGCTTGACCGCCCCCTGGGCGGAGGTGATTTGCAGTGACGCGAAGTCGGCATCAACATTCTGGAATTTGCGTGGACGGCTGGTGAAGCGGTCTCCCGACCTCGACAGGCTTCCTCCATGTTCCGACTGGTACGACTCGAGGACTTTCTGGACCTGCCCGATCTCGACCTGCTTCTCGACCAGTGACTCCTTGTTGACTTCGATCTGGATCACCTCGGTGAACCCGGGCGTGATCCTGTCGAAGCGTGTCAGGCCGTTGGTGCCGCAGAACATCATCTGGTTCATCGAGAACACGAGCCAGGCGGCCAGGGTGACGGCCTGCGTGAGGATGGCGAAGAAGACGCCGCGGACGCGACTGCGAAAAACGAAGAACCCGATCAACGCGGCGACCAGTCCCGGGATCAGCATGCCCAACAGCAACGTGACCGGCAGACTCCAGAACGGCTTCCAGAATTCCGGGACCAGGGCTTCCCCGGGAGCCTGTCCCACTTCGTAGGGGTAGACCACGTACAGGCAGGCGGGCAGTTTCCACCCGCTGGCGTCGATGATGCCCTCGGGACCCCCGTGGTGGGCCAGGAACATCCCCATCGCGTAACCACCCAGCGAGAAGAAGAAGCTCTGGCACAGGCAGAGCATTCCGCCATAGCCCCAGATCAGGTCGAGGCTCAGGGCCAGCAGCGCGAAACAGAGGTACCGGCCGAGCATGTTGACGGTTTCGATGCCGATCACGCCCGAGAGGTAGAGGCCGGGCACACCGACGAGTCCGGTCGCCAGCACCACGGCGGTGGTTGCGATGTTGACGGTACGACCGGGACGGGATCCAAGCGGGTTAGACATCCGCCATCCTCCCCTTGGGCGGGAAGAGTCCGGCGGGTTTCCACTGGATGAAGACGATCACCAGCAACAACAGGATCACCTTGGCCCAGATCGCCGACCCGAGGGCTGGTTCGATCACCTTGTTGATGACACCCAGGCCCAGGCCGGCCATCACGCTTCCCACCAGTTCGCCGACTCCGCCGGTGACCACCACCAGGAAGGCATCCACGATGTGATTCTGCCCCATGTCGGGCGTCACGCCGCCGATCAGCGTCCAGGCGTAACCGGCGACTCCTGCCAGTCCGGCTCCCAGGGCAAAGGTCAATCCGTCGGTCCGCCGCGTGTTGACGCCCAGGCTTTCGGCTGTCTCGCGATTCTGCACCGTGGCGCGAATCAGCAGCCCTCGCCGCGTGCGGTTCATGATGGCCCAGATGGCCAGTACGCACAGAGCACACAACGACATGATGAAGACACGGTTGTAGGAGATTCTCAGGTCCTGGATCGGTTCGAAGCTGCCCACCAACCATGTCGGGCTGTTGACGCCGATGTTGTCTCCATACCGCAACCGCACAAACTGGATCAAAACCAGCCCGACACCCCAGGTTGCCAGCAGTGTTTCCAGCGGTCGGCCATAGAGGTGTCGGACGACCAGTACCTCTATGAGAAAGCCGACAAAAGCCGACAGGAGAAACGCAACCGGCAGCGCGACAAGAAAGAACACGTTGACCGGGTCATCGGGAGTGTGGCCGAACAACAACTGGACTTCGTAGGTCGCGTAGGCGCCGATCATCATCAGTTCGCCGTGGGCCATGTTGATCACGCCCATCTGGCCAAAGATGATCGCCAGTCCGAGCGCCACCAGGATCAGGACGCTCCCCAGCGAGAGGCCGTAGAAAAGATCCTGGACCCGTGCGATTTTCCACTGGTACCACTCGATCGTCTCCAGGGCCATCGTGAAGGCCTGATGCTCGGACGCCTCGAGTGAATCCGGTTTCTTCAACAGTTCCTCGAGAATCGGGACGGCACTGGCACTGGCCAGTTCACCCAGTCGATTGGCGGCGGCAATGCGTTTTTCGGGAGAATCGCTGAAATCTTCCGATCCCAGCTCGATCAATGCGATGCTTTCGATCGCCCGGTCCCGCACCGCGTCGGGCACTTCGGCGTCGACCAGTTCACCCAGCGGTTCGAGAAACTCGGACTTCCGTCCGTTGCCGAATCGGCGGATGGCTGACAGCCGTGTCTCCAGCGCGGGAGACCAGATTTCCAGCAGCCGGATCGCGTCAGCGACGGCACGACGTTCGCGTCCGCTGGGGCCGATGGACTTGAGGTCGTCGGCCGGAACGATAAGCGGGGCACCATCGGCGTTGGACAGGGGCTTGGCGGTGAGTGGGTCGGAGAGCGGAGCCATCTTGCGGCCACCGTTGTCCTGGAACTTCGAGCAGAGGACGACGCGGCCGTTGTGCACGTAGGCGTCGCCCTGCTGGTAGGACGCAAAGAATGTCACCAGCCGCCCGTCCCGGGATCGCCCCAACTGCCGGAGAGCTTCCTGACGGACGGCGGAGTCGTCGGAGGCGAGACGGACAAGTTGATCGGTTCGCTCGTCGTCGGCCGCCGGGACCGGACCCGGCGCCGACAGCAGGACGAAAAGCAGGCAAAGCCACGGACTCGGTCCACGGCCAGTGGAGAACGGCTTGGCGAACATCATGCGACAATCCGATAGCACGACGGCAAAGCGAATTCAACCGGCCCGAAAGCGGTGGGCCGGCGTGACACGGAGGATCAGTCATGCCGAAGACCCGGCGTCCATGTGAGGACGCCGGGCCCCGGGAAGAACTGACAGAATTTGGGGAGTTCGGTCAGTCCTATTTCAGGTTGTTCTTCTTGCAGAACGCCTGGAAGCCGGACACGAACGCCTTGTTCTCGGGCGTGTCGATACTCTGGTAGTAGTTCCAGCAGGCCAGGTGACCAACCAGCGGAGGAACGTCCATCGCCCGCAGTTCGTCCTCGGCAACCGAGAACGCCATGATCGGGCAGTCGGCGGCCGTCAGGCCCTGGTTGGCGAACTCCTTGTAGAACGGCACATTGCTGTCGCCGTTGATCGTTGAGAGGATGCACGCGTCGCCACCGGCGGCGAACTTCTTGATCTCCTGGACGTAGGTCTGGTAGTCCTGGTGATGGAACGGCGTGTACTTCTCGATGATGTTCTCATCGGGAACACCCTTCGACTTCAGGAAGGCCTTCAGGACCTTGTTGGCCGTCCTCGGGAAGACGTAGTCGGTGCCCAGCAGATAGAACTTCTTCGAGCCCTGGTCAATCATGTACTGGGCCGCCGGTACCAGCTGCTGGTTGGGCGTGGCCGCCGTGTAGAAGACGTTCTTGGACTGTTCTTCACCCTCGTACTGGACGGGGTAGAAGAGCAGGTGGTTGTATTCCTCGAACACCGGCAGCACGCTCTTGCGACTCACCGAGGTCCAGCAGCCGAAGATCACCGAGACCTTGTCAGTGGTGATCATCTTGCGGGCTTTCTCGGCGAACAGGTCCCAGTCACTGGCCGGGTCCTCGACGACCACCTCGATCTTGCGACCGAGGACTCCGCCGGAGGTGTTGATCTCGTCGACGGCGTAGAGCACGACGTCCTTGAGCGAGGTTTCCGAGATGGCCATGGTGCCCGAGAGCGAGTGGAGGACGCCGATCTTGACCGTCTCCTCTGTCACCTCAGGCTGGGGATATTTCTTGCCTTCCTGGGGGCCGCCGGTCGGTCCGGGAGCCTTGCCCTTCTCGTGCAGGTAGCTGCTGTAGGAGTCGGGAACGACCAGCTTGCCGTCGTTGAACTTCTTGACGATCTTGAACTGCCCGTCCTTGAGGATCTCGCCGATGTAGACCGGCTTGAGCGTGTGCTGGTTCGACTCGTGCATGCTCTTCTTGCCGCCCGGGGCGTCGAACTCGAGCCCGTAGACCGCCTCACGCACCTTGTCGATCTCGAAGCTCTGCGCCTTTTCGACGGCAGCCTTCCAGACGTACACGCCGAAGTAGGCCGCTTCGATCGGATCGTCAGTCACCCGGGTGCTGCTCTCGGCGGTGATCTCTTCACCTGCGCCGGCTGCCGGTGTCCCGCTTCCGCTGGAACTGACCCCGCCGCCGGCATCGGTTTCGCCGTTTCCGCCGGCACATCCGCCCAGCAGGAGCGCCGTGCTGAATCCAAGCAACATGGTTGCCAGTGTCTTACGCATCATCTCTCCACAACCTTTCCCGCATCCCTTCGGGATGCCCCTGTGCAGCGGGCCCGGATCCTTGTCTCGCGGCGCGCCAGTGTATGATCTGGACTGGTTTCTTCCTGAAACACTCCCCAAGGCGATCCGCGGCTCAATGTCGACGGACCGATCTGTCTAACGGAGCTCAGGAGTGCAAAGGCAGTGCCAAACGAGGGAAAACGGGTTGCCGGACCATGCGGGAGCACGTTTTTCCGGGACTGGCTCGTCACCGAGTCCGAATTGCGGCCGTCGGCCGGACCACCAGCGTGGTCAACGTGCCCGTGCACCGGGCAGGGGCGCTCACATCGAGGGCACGGACCAGGCGACGAAAAGAAAAACCCCGGTCCCACTTGGAGGTGAGACCGGGGCTTGAGCAGCCATCATCCGGATCCGCCGAAGCGGATCCAACGGTGTGATCCTAGAAGCGGACCTGTCCACCGATGATCAGGTTCTGCTGATCTTCGGCACCACCGGCGACATTGATGTCCTGGAAGACCAGGGACACCCGGGCGCTGTGGCCGTGGATGATGTAGTTCAGCGAGTAGTCGACCTGGTGCTCTCGGTCACCAGCCTGGGGATTGTCACGGTCCGATTCCTGGTACCGGATCGACGGTTGCAGGCGACCCTCGAGGTTGCCGATGCTCATGCTGTCGGCGAACAGGTAGCTGCCGAGGATGAAGTAGCCTTCGCCCTGGCGGCCGTCACCGGCAGTCGAATCGTCGTCGTCGCGGTCGTAGTAGGCGGCCTCAGCCGTGATTACTCCGCCACTGTCCAGCGGGCGCTCGTAGAGGAAATCGAGACTCCAGGACGTGTAATCCAGGCCGGCACCGTGGGCGTCGTCCTGGTTGGAGAAGGTGAAGCCGACCGCGGCGATGTCCTTCTCACCGTAGTAGGTACTCTGGTTGAAGTACGAGTCTTCCCGGTCCAGGAAGTTCAACACGGCTCGAGCGACCAGCCAGACGTCGTCGTCGCCGGCGACATTGTTGTGACCTTCGAAGACGCCGACAGACCATTTGAGTTGGACGTCGTCACCCGTGTCACCGTAAAGCGTCACACCGTCATCACGACCCTGGAAGATGTCGTAGTAACCGTTCCTGTGCTGCACGAACGGGAATTCCCAGGCGTTGATGAACATCGGACCACTGAGGTTCGATCGGTCGGTGGACGGCAGGAAACGACCGGCCATGACCGAGACCTGGTCGAACAGCTTGTAGTCGATGGCCGCATCGAGAATTCTCAGGCCATCGCCATTACCGTCGGGGCTCGCACCGGCACCCGCGAACGACCATCCCTGTGCGTTGTTGATATCGGTGTGCAGGAACGCCGAGATCTTGTCGCTGATTTTTCCGGAGAGGAAGATTCGGGCGTTGTCGAGTCCGAAGTCCCGCGTGCGACCAACTTCTCTCGACGTGAAACTCGTCCTGATTCCGAAGCCAACCTTCACGCGGTTCTGGACCGCTGTCATGTCCGGATTCAGCCACGAGTTGTCGCGGGGCTCACATCCGGCCGTCTTGGCGACGTCTTTTCCGCAGTTTTCGTCATCGGCAGCGAGCAGCCCCAGCAGGGGCGTGGTGGCGTCCTGGGCGAACGCTGATGTGCCGATGGCCAGCAGGGCCACGGTACACATGGTGAGTGTTTTCCTGAACAACATGGTTTTCCTCTCCGTAGGAACGTGGTTGTTTGTGTTGAAGGAACGACAACGTTCTGCGGCCTATTCTCCATCGGGCCGCGATTTCGACACCGGTGACCGGGATTGCACAGGTCGTACCGCGTGTCCGTTGGAGTTCTATCGGTTGACCGGATCAGCGACTTGTCCGGATGGGCCGGATCATGCGGGTGAACCGGATCTTGCGTCCACATGCGACAGATCTGTTGGATCTATTGGAGGTAACGGTTAGGCAATCTGTGAGGATCACTCCTGTTTTGTGGCCCCCGGTACCCGCTGGCGGAGCCATTGGGCAGTGGGTATGCTCGCCGCCTGCGTTTGGCGAGATTCGAGGACGGCTGGGATCAGGAATGGCCGAGTGATGATCGGTGCCGAGTGGACATTCTGGCAACTGGCCGATTCGGCTTTTCCCTCGGGCGGTTTTGCGCATTCGTCGGGACTGGAATCGGCCTGGCGAGAGGGCCTGGTCACCGACGTGGAATCGCTGGCAAGATTCCTCGAAACGCTGGTGCAGGACACCTCGCGTGGCGTCCTGCCGTTTCTCGTCGCGGTTCACAGCGGGGAACAGGTCCTGGAGCGTGTCGACGAGTGGTGTGACGCATTCGTCTCCAACCACGTGGCCAATCGGGCCAGCCGGGTCCAGGGCCGGAGTTTTCTGGCGGCAGCCGAGGCCGCCTTCGGGGTTCCCGAGATCGTCGAACTTCGCGAACAGGTTGCGACCGGAGAACTCTGTGGCCACCACGCGCCACTGGTGGGACGGGTCACTTCGCTGTTGTCCCTGCCCCTGCAGCGAACCGTCGCCTGGTATCTCTACACCCAGGTCCGCGATGTCGTTTCGGCGGCCACCCGGCTGAATATCGTCGGTCCGTTGGCCGGGCAGTCGTTGATCACCCATTTCGGTCGCTTTGTCCAGCACGAAGCCGAAGAGGCCGTTCACCTGCGGGTCGAGGAGGTGGCGATCACCAGCCCGTTGATGGAACTTGTTGCCACACGCCACGATCAACTCTACAGCCGGTTGTTCCAGAGCTAACTTCGAGACCGGCCTGGTCCGGTCCTCGCCAGAGGAGAGACACGTGAACCACGACCACGACCACAGTCATGATCACAGCCACAGCCACGACCATGGTCACGACCACGAGGTGCTCGAGCATCCCGGGCACTTTGCAGAACGTGCGTTGCCGTTGTCGGACCGGGATTTCCGCAAGCGGGCCTTCACGGTCGGTGTGGGGGGACCGGTTGGAACGGGCAAAAGCGCCCTGGTGCTCGCGCTGTGCCAGGCGTTGCGCGAGAAGATGAACCTGGCGGTGGTGACCAACGACATCTTCACCCGCGAGGATGCCGAGTTCCTGATCAGGAACGAGGCGCTGGCGGCTGAACGTATCCAGGCGGTCGAGACCGGTGGTTGTCCTCACGCGGCGATCCGCGAGGACATCACAATGAACCTGGCGGCCGTCGAGGAACTGAGCCGTGAGTTCGAGCCGGACATGCTGCTGCTGGAATCCGGCGGTGACAACCTGGCGGCAGACTTCAGTCGCGAGCTTGCCGACTACACGATTTACGTGATCGATGTGGCCGGTGGCGACAAGATTCCCCGCAAGGGTGGCCCGGGGACGACCCAGTCGGACCTGCTGGTGATCAACAAGACCGACCTGGCCGAGGCGGTCGGTGCCGACCTGGACGTGATGGATCGTGACAGCCGGCGGATGCGGGGAGACGGCCCGTTCGTGTTCGCCCAGGTCCGCAACGGTGAGGGAGTCGCCGAAATCGCCGATCACGTTCTCGCGGCCTGGCGAGAGACCACGGGTCAGTCGGATTCCATGAACGCGTAGCAGAGCACGTGGGTCATGATGAAGAAGCAGTCTTCCAGTCGCCCCATATGAGAGCTGGGGACGGCCAGGGCCAGTTCGACCAGGTCTTTCAGTGCCCCCCCCTCGCCGGTGGTCAACCCAACGGTGCGGCAACCGGTTTCGCCCGCCAATCGCATGGCTCTCAGCACGTTCTCGCTGTTGCCGCTGCCGCTGATGCCCATCACCAGGTCACCGGGTCGAGCGAAATTTCGGAGAGGTTCCTCGAAGACCGTCTCGTACCCCTCGTCGTTGGCGTAAGCGGTGATCGTGGCGATCGAATCGGTCAGACCGATCATCTTGAACCGGGCCGCCTTTCGCAGCGACGCCCCCTTGACGATGTCGACGACCATCTGCGAGGCGATCGACGCACTGCCGCCGTTGCCGCAGATGAAGATGGTGCCATCGCCGTCACGGGTCTGTCGCATCCAGTCGATCGCGGTGGCGATCGCTTCGGGGTCCAGGCCCGAGATGACCGAACGGAGGTCTTCGAGGTAGGAACTGGCAAAGGTGACGTCACCCGGGGGTGGGGCGGTGTGGGGCGAGTCTGCCATCTCTAGGAGCTTCCCAGGACGTCGCCGATGCCACCGGCGACCGCGGCGATGATCCGGTCCATTTCCTCGTGGGTGATCACCACCGGCGGGGCCACGCACACCACGTCGCCTCGCATCCGGCTGAACAGGCCGTGCTGCTGCATCGCCTGGTGCACCCGGGCCCCGACCTTCTCCTCGGCCGCGAAGTCCTGCTTGGTGTCACGGTCCTCGACAATCTCGACGCCGAGCATCAGTCCCAACCCGCGGATATCGCCGACGTGGGGATGGTCACCGAGAGCGGCCTGGAGTCCATCGAGCAGGTAACGACCCTTTTCGGCAGCCTGTCCCGGAAAGTCCTCACCCTCGATGATGTCCAGGTTGGCCATCGCCACGGCACAGCCGACCGGGTGCGCGCTGTAGGTGTAAGCGTGCATCCAGACGTCCTCACCCGAGTCGAGCACATCGGCAATCTTGTCGCTGACTCCGGTCCCGCCCAGGGGGAAATAGCCCGACGTGATCGCCTTGGCGTACTGGATGATGTCGGGCTCGACGCCCCAGTGTTCCAGGCCGAACATCGTGCCCGTGCGGCCGAAACCGGTGATCACCTCGTCGGCGGCCAGCAGCACGTCGTACTGGTCACAGATCTCGCGGATCCGGGGGAAGTAATCGTCGGGTGGGATCAGGATCCCGCCGGCTCCCTGGACCGGTTCGGCCAGGAACATCGCCACCGTCTCGGGGCCTTCCTCGAGGATCTTCTGTTCCAGTTCGTTGGCCGCGGCGATTCCCGGGCTGACTCCCTCGGGAGCCTCGTACCGGTAGGGATAGGGTGAGGAAATGTGAGAGAACCCGGGCACCCGGGGTTCGAACATCGGCCAGTAGCCGCTGATTCCCGTGGCGCTCATCGCCGCCAGCGTCACGCCGTGGTAGGCCCACTGGCGGGAGATCACCTTGGTCTTCTCGGGCTTGCCCAGTTGCCGGAAGTAGTAGCGGGCGGTCTTGAAGTTCGTGTCGCTGGATTCGCCGCCGCCGGAGGTGAAGAA
>PBOJ01000049.1 GCA_002724315.1 Planctomycetaceae bacterium
AGAAACCGGCGTCGCGAGCTAAGCGAGAAGAGATCTCGCCTGCGGGCATCTCGAGATTCGTGGGAAACCATGCGACAGCCTTTTATGGCCCGGGCGATGCCCCCGACCGATTCAACAGATTCTCAGACGATAGACGATGCAACCACTTCCATTATACGTCCGGCTCGAAGAATCATATGCAGAATCGGACCGGAATTCCGGTGGAGAGTTCGCATCGATCCGACTCGATTTCCTCCGCAAATCACCGAATCCACAGCAGCCGGTAGTTGAGCCGTGGAACCTCGAGAACCAGGGAACGGCCGCTCACCGAAACGGCCTTCTTCGTATAGGCATCGACCACCCTGAGCGGTCCGTCTGACTTCAGCCGATCCCAATCGACGGTGAGCTTCGCGGACATGGCCTCCCTGGTCGTGTTGTAGACGACCACCAGCGACCCGCCCCTGGGTTTCCTGTAAACGCTCGCCCTGATCTTCTTCGTCTGCCCTCCGATGAGCTTGGCGTTGTTCCAGTAGCCAAAAAACTTCACGTCGGCCATGCCGAACTCGTCCTGGACCGCGTACAGCGGCCTGACTGCTCCATAATTGGTTCCGGTGATCGGCCAGACGAAGATGTCCAAAAGCAGTCCAATGCCGAGCATGTGATGGGTCTTCTCGACACTGACCGTTCCGACACTGCCGTCCTCGCGGCGAACCGCCACGTCCTTGTCCTCGAGAATCGCTGCCCTCTGCCATGCCGGCAACCACCACGGGATGCCGCCGAAATGCTGCGCCCGGAACTCCGCTCGCAGTTCATCCAGCGGCAGCACGTCCAGGTAATTGTCCCTCAACTGTCCAAACCAGTTGCCCTCGCCAGGCTCCCAGACATCGAGGAAGGACAGGAGAGGGGCACACGAATTCTCGGAGGTGTGACCGACGATAAGAGATTCCGGTTTTTCCTTGCGCAGCATCGTGTACATCCGCTTCCAGATCTCGCGGTTGGCCACGATCGGAAATTCGGCGGGACGCTGGACACCGCCTCGCTCGTATCCCAGGCCGTGCTTCACGTCGAGCACCGGCTGACACAGGCCGGCGAAATCGACATAGAGCCCGTCGTGCCCGTACTCCCTGATCAGCTCGCGGTGCTTCCAGACCATGAAGTCGATATACGACGGAACAGGTCGCACGGCGGCGTACTTGTAGAGTCCCTGGCCGAGACTGGAGAAGCCCAGCGGGTTGTACCACTCCCTCCAGTAGAAGTCGCATTCGGGCATCCCGGGTGCCATGAATGCGAACATGCTGTAGGGGAGTACCCTGTTCCCGAGTCGTTTTGGTTTCAGGCCGGGTGTTCCCTTTTTCGGCAACCTCTTGTTGTCTCGCCACATCCCCGGCCCGCCGGCATGCAGGTTCTTGACGTGATCGCGGAACCAGTTCGGGTCCTTCACGACAGGAAAGGCGAAATGCCTGTGCGTCGCTTTGTGCGGCCAGGGATACGCGATCCACAGCTTCACGTCGCTCCGCCATCTGCGGTAGTCGGCTGAAGGACCTGCGAACGGAGCCGAGTCCCGCCAGGTCCGCCAACCGGCCGGCAGCGGCTTGGTGGGCGTGGCCTCCAGGATCAGTCGCAACTTCCATGGCCGAGTGAACACGGTCCGCTTTCCGACAAACCGGTAGATCACGGTGATGTCGCCGGTGGGCTCTCGCACAATCGAGAAACCACCGTCACCACCGTCGACCAGGGAACCGTCGTGTTCGGTCGCACCACATAGCCCGAAGTCGTCCGTGCCGATCCACCAGTATCCCCCGGCGCCGAGAATCTCTCCCGCCCCCTTGGGAAGAAACCCTCGGGTCCTCGAGCCCTGGGAATAGAGCTTCGCGAATTCCCGGCGGATCGGAATCCGCAACTCCATCAATTCCACCGCAGCACCCTCGGCCGGTGTCAGTGAAAAATCGTGCAGCAGAAACCCGTCAAATTCCGCCTGGGTCCGCCAGTTCAACTCGCCCAGCCCACTCCGCGACCGGCCCGCAATGACGACCTCGGCCTTTGTCTTTTTCGTGACACGGCGGCTTCCCGGCGTCCAGTTCACATCCGCACCATCGACGACGGCCCGAAAACTGACAGGCCCCGCCAGCATCGATGCGCCTTGCGTCTCGATCTTTGCGGGCAGCCCGAATGCCCCCAACTGGTAATCACGTCCCCACACCCGAACGTGATCCTGTTCGACCTCGACCGGCGTCCATGGCAAGGGAGGAGTGTCGCTGACCCCGACCTTTTCCTTCAGCCACACCGGCGGACCGGGGACAACAAACCTGGTCGTCACCGACGCGAGGGGTTGGCCATCCCGGTTCGTGATGTCCGAGATCACCTTGTACTCACCCTGCGGCAAGTCGGTGTAGGGGATGACCGCCTGGCCGAAACGGTCCTTGGTACGGGTGATGGCCGCAGGAGACGTTCCTCTCGCCGGCACCAGCCGGGCCTTGCCCACAAAATTGCCGCTGCGGTCGCCGCTGTCGACCTCCACCACCAGCGTGCTCCCGGCCGGATCCGGTACGACCCTGGCCGTGGGCTTCATGAAGTCCAACGGGATGTCCATGCCCCGCTTCCGGGTCAGGGAATTTGCCGCGGCCCAGTCGACCTCCTCGCGAGTCAGCGCGCGGTTATAGATGTAGACCTCGTCGATCAGCGTGTGAGCTCGCCGGGCCGCATTTCCCCCGAAATCGCCGATGAGAATCCGCCGCAGATCCTCCGGTTCCGGCACCGGGCCGGATTCTGCCGAACAGTCATGGATCCACGCTTCCCCTGACGGCCTGATGCCACCGATATAGAATCCCAGTCGCTTGCCCTTCTTCCATGTCAGGGCGTGCCAACTCCACTTGCCCTTGAGCGGATTGCACCCGTAGGCCCTGTTGGCCACTTTGCTCGTGGATCGCACCACGAACTCTCCCGCGCCCGGTGGCCTGATGTAGAAGAATATTCGTCCCCCACCGGTGACATCGATGAACCGGTGGAAATGGCCGTCGTCGTGATCCCAATCCTGTGCATAAATCCAGAACTCGATCGTGCCCTCCTTGGCACTGATGTTGCCCTTGGCGGGAAACCCGACGTAACCCTCCCCGTCACCGGTACGCAACGCCGAACCACGAAAGCCAAGCCCGTCGGCATTCAGCGTTCCACCACCCCCGTGAAGCCGTGCCTTGGAACTCCCGGCGGCGTAGTCGGCATCCTTGCTCTGGTCAAATCCTGCGTAGAACAGCACACCCCCTCTTGTCTTCTTGGCGACGTCCTCACTCCTCGCGACGTTTTTAGCACCCGGCAGTCCCGCGCATGCCAAAACAGCCATCACCGGAAACAACATCCCGTAACGCGGCATCTCTAACAGTTCCAGAATTCGGAGTCGTTCAGTCAGCCTCTTGGATGTCGGCCGTCTTCGCCCGGCCCGTCACATCGTACCATCACGCGGATCGTCAACCTCGACCGAATGGTCGCCGGTCCAATGGCGATCCTATTTCCCGAAGTGCTTCGACAGGAATTTCAGGGTTTTGCCGTTCGACCACTCGTGGGGACCGTCGAAGAAGTCCGTTTCGACTCTCTTTTTTACGCCCAGGAGAGCATAGACGCGTTTCAGCTTTTCGAATCCCTGGCGAGCGTCGGCAATGGGAGCGCTTTCATCTCGCGTGCCGTTGATGAGCAAGACTGGCCTGGGGGCGTGCAGGGCGACCACGTCGGACATCTCACCGTATTGCATGACCCCCGGCAGGCAATTGCAGATGCAGTGATTCATCGCAAAAAACGAGTTGCGGTAGGACGAGAAGATGCCGGCCATCATGACCAGCTTCACACGTTCGTCGAGAATCGGCAGATAGAGCGACAGCGTGCCGCCTCCCGAAAGACCAGCCAGGCCAATTCTTTTTGCGTCGACCGCGTCTTGGGTTTCGAGAAAGTCAATCACCCGCATCGCGTCCCAGCACCGCAGGCCGGCCGGCGACATGCCCAGCAGCACGGTGTTCATGGTCACGTTCTGACAACTGCGTCTCAACGACCCGCCCTGGGGGTCCTGGTATCCGGCCGTCTCGTTCCATCCACGGACAATCGGCACCGCCGTCACGTAGCCATGCTCGGCAAAGAAGCGGGGAAAGTCGCGAGCGAGCAACGGCCGCGGCGTGCCCGATTTTCTTCCCTCACCCAGGTAAGGAACGACGCCGTCGTGGCCGTGCAGACAAACGATCGCAGGTGCCCGCTTCCGGAGCTTGTGCGGCACCAGGTAATAGACCGGGCACCAGTAGGTCTTCTCGGTTTGAATGTAGATCTTGTGCCGCGTGAACGTGTCGAACCGCTGCTTCTCGATCCACTTTACCCTCAGTGGCACGCGGTCCGGCATGCGGCCCAGGACCTTGAGCATTCTCGCCCGAAACGCCTTGCGCCAGGCCCTGTGCTCTCCGACCGTGTTGGCGTTCCAGGCAAACTTCGGCAGCGTGGCATCAGCCAGCCCGCGGAAACTCGTTTCCACCCGGTTTTCCGTCGGTGGGGCCTCGTCCGGTGGAGCCGCCTGGACAATCGACCGAGCCCACACGGAAACACCGAACAGAATCAGCAGGCCCAGATTTTTTGTCAGACGCATTTCGGCTCCTTTGATCTTCATCAGGGTCTTCCGGTTGTGTTATTGCAGCAATTCCACTGATACCGGTGTTCAATCTTTCCGTTGGAGGCGGTTCAAGGACCGTACCCAGACCATGCGTGCGAATTCGCTGGTGATCCAGAAGTTTGCGATTTCAACCCAGCCGTTGCCGATGCCGGCACCAACCGTCGAAATCGTAGGCCGCAGTCGGGGCATCGTGGCATTTTTCCTGTCGCTCATCGGTTTCAGTCCGATCACGCGATTCATCCTCGCCGGAAACGAACTCCGTTGCCAATCGGCAAGCCTGTTTGGCCAAAGCTCGCAGACGATTCCGATCAACCACATCTCCACCCTGTCGGCCGGTGTCCGGAAACCGGTCGGAAACCTCGTCGCGGCTGCAGTGTTTCTGGTGGCGGGAATCACTCTCAGTGTCTCCACAGACGAGGTGATCCCAACGGCCGTCGGACTCGTCCTGGCCACCGCACTGGTCGTCGGTTACGTGCTGGCCAAGACGTTCGTCATCATGGTGTACCCGGAAGGAGGACCCGAGATTGCTCTCAGGTTCCAGCCCAATGTGATCGAAGGCATCCCCATTGACGTGGAGCGAGCGTTGAACGTCATTGCCGTGATCCGGGACATGGTGATCTCACAGGACACAACGACCCCAACGGTTCAACCTGAGCCCCTTACCGTTCCTCAACACCAACTCGTACCGGAACCGGCTCTCGAGCCCGAATCTGTTCCCACCTCCCCGGAGCCATACCAACCGGAGGCGGAGGAATCCTCGTTGACCAGTGCCAGCGAGGCTGACGAAATCAACGCCAGCGCGTTGTTCGAAGAGGCCCGAAGACGAGCTGCGGACGGACGCAAAGATGAAGCCGTGGCACTTCTCCGGGGAATCGTCGATCAGTTCCCACTGACCGTGTCGGCCGACCAGGCCAAGCAAACCCTGTCCAAGATCGACGATCCGGGAGAACAGTGAGAACCGACCACGTGGCCGAGGAGTCGATCTCGCCTCCTCCGGTTCACTCTGACGGAGGATTGAACACGCGAGTTGGCGGCAGGAAGTCGCGCGTCACCTCGTCGGAGGGATCCCGCAGTTCGAACTCCGCCTCCACCTCGTCAATCCAGTGACGAATTTCCGCCTCGTATTCGCTCGTCACCCCGGCCTGCACCAGTTCTCGCTGGAACTCGGCCACGCCACCGGAATCAAGCTCGGCTTCCTCGGCTGACGGGAACCTCTGGATCGGATTCGGGTCGACCAGGCCGTGCAACAGCCGCAACAGCGGCTCGGTCAAGGCGAACTCCTCGACCGGCAACGCTCCCGGCAACCAGTCGAAGACCGACCGCTTGGACTTCAGCATCTCCGCAAAACTCATCCCGGAAAACGGTTGCTCACCCGAGAGCATCTCGATCAGCAGGTAGCCAACGCTGGCCAGGTCCGAGGCGGGCGTCCCGGGCTGCCCCTCCAGCACCTCCGGCGCGGCATAGATCGGCGTGCACGGCTGCACCGGTGGCCGGTTCTCCAGTTCGAACGCAGCACCGATATCGATGATCTTGACGTTGCCACTTCGCTTGAGCATCACGTTGGACGGCTTGATGTCGTTGTGGACGATGCCGTGGCGATGCATCGCCGACAACGCCGACAGGCATTCCCGGATCACCGACGCCGCTGTGCCGGGACGCAACCGGGGTTGCTGTCGTCCCTCGGTCATCACGACCTGGTTGATTGTCTGCCAGCGACGCTCGGTCACCTGCTCGCGGACACGGCCGTAGGCATCGGGAGTCAACAGCCGTCGCAGGTCGTACCCGTCGATCCACTCCATCTCCAGCACGTGAATGCCATCAACACTGACGACGTTTTGCACATCGACCAGGTGGTCCTGCTGGATTCGGGCAACCCGAGAGGCGACCGTGGCCAATCGAGCCATCTCGGCGGAGTACTCCGGTGGGGACGTGAATCGGTCCGGCGAAAAGATCTTCAACGCCACCGGGATCGTGAAACCGTCAACCCCACGGCGTTCACTGAGATACACGACGCCCTGGCCGCCGACCCCCAGGCACTTCCGGAACGGACGCATCGCGTCCCATCCCACCAGCTCGCCGTCCACCAGCGACCGGTAGTGCTCGCCCAGTTCCTTCAGGCCATCTCCGGATTCGGTTGCCTCGGTCGTCATTGCTCTCGCCACGTCTTCTCGCCCGCCCCAGCCTCCCGTGTAATCAATCCGCTCCGGTCGCTCAAGTGCCACTCGCCCCACGGACTGTTCTGACCGCAGTGGCGAACAACGACCCCGGCGCACAGCCTTCGCGAGCGTTACGGCGAGAGCCGCAGGTCGGGGGGCGTGACGAGGCGGTCCGCCTAGCGTTCAGCCAACGGCGTGTAGTCCCGGACGGTGGGACCGGTGTAGATCTGCCGCGGACGATTGATCCGACTGCTGGGATCGTCTCGAAGTTCCTTGAGGTGAGCGATCCAGCCGGGCAGACGTCCCAGGGCAAACATCACGGTGAACATGTCGGTCGGGATGCCCATCGCCCGGTAGAGCACGCCGCTGTAGAAGTCGACGTTCGGGTAGAGCTTCCGCTCGACGAAGTACTCGTCGTTGAGGGCCACGTCTTCGAGCTGCTTGGCGATCTCCAGCAGAGGATCGTCGACACCCAACTCCTCCAGCACCTCGTCACAGGCCTTCCGCAGAATCGTCGCCCGCGGGTCGAAATTCTTGTAGACCCGGTGACCGAATCCCATCATCCGGAAGTCGTTGTCCTTGTCCTTGGCCATGTCGACGTACTTCTTGTAGTCGGACCCGTCCTGGCGGATCATCTCGAGCATCTCGAGTACCTTCTGGTTGGCTCCACCGTGGAGTGGCCCCCAGAGAGCACAGACACCGGCCGAGAGCGAAGCAAAGATGTTGGCCTGGCTGCTGGCCACCATCCGCACCGTCGACGTGCTGCAGTTCTGCTCGTGATCGGCATGCAGAATCAACAGCACGTTCAAAGCGTCTTGCAGAACCTGCGACACCTCGTATTTCTCGGTCGGCACCGAGAACATCATGTTCAGGAAGTCGGCGGTGTAGGAGAGATGGTTGAGCGGGTACACCAGCGGCTGACCGATCGACTTCTTGTAGGACCAGGCGGCCATCGTCTTGGACTTGGCCAGGATCCGGACGATGTTCAGGTCGTCATCCTCTTCCCCAGCCACCTCGGGATAATACGTGGCCAGTGAGGCGATCATCGAGGAGAGCACGGCCATCGGGTGAGCCGAGGCGGGATAACCCTCGAAGAACTTCTTCATGTCCTCGTGGATCATGCTGTGATAAGTCAGCCCGTCGCTGAATCCCTGCAGCTGCTCGACTGTCGGCAGGTCCCCGTAGATCAGCAGGTAGCAGACCTCGGCAAACGTGGCATTTTCGGCCAGTTGTTCGATCGGGTATCCACGGTACCGGAGAATCCCTTCCTCACCGTTGATGAAACAGATCGCACTCTGACAGGCCCCCGTGTTGCCATAACCGGAGTCGAGCGTGATCGCCCCCGACTCGCCGCGAAAACGGGTGATGTCGACCCCCCGCTCTCCCTCGGAGCCAACAACCACCGGAAGTTCGTAGTCCTGCCCGTCCAGGCTCAATTTGGCACTGTCCATCGTGTCGCTTCTGGTCCCGAATGTGTTTCGGATGATGAATTCCGCCGATCTCAGCAACTCGCCAACTGCACATCGGAGAATTCACTATTATCCGAGTCGGCCCATCGGATCGCAAGCAAGGCCATCGAAGGACCAGGGTTGTCAAACCAAAGAGACCCTTCATCGGGAGGCCACACCGGGCTGCCAGGTCGCTCGTGGTTTGGGCTCCGATCCGCGCCACAATCGCAGCGAACCGGTCCAATCGCCGACGACCAGCCAGCCCGGCACACCGACCAGGGCCACCCGCGTGACAATGTCATCCAACGGGCCTCGCCGATCCTGTTCGGCACCAGCCTGGTTCCAGGTCCGAGCGACCCGGTCGCGGCCGACGGTCGCCAGTTGCCCGTCGGCACGGCAGGCGATGCCCAGCACGCCTCCCTCGTGAGCCATCCAGTTCCTCAACGGCCGTCCTCCCTCAGCCTCCCACTGGCGAACGGTCCCGTCCTGGCTGGCCGAGGCCACCACGCGACCATCGGGCCGCCACGCCACGCCGGTAACGGCTCCACGATGACCAGCCAGCGTCGACACCCGATCCCACTGTCGGGTTTCCCACAACACCAGGCCGCCTCCGCGATCACCGGTCACCAGTCGCCGTCCGTCGGGACTGAATCCGATTGAGACAACCCAATCGGTGTGAACCGCCAGCCGACGGATCGTCCGGCCGGTGGCCGTTTCAACGATCCGAACCACCCGATCGCTACCGATGGCCAGCCGCTTGCCGGACGGATCCAGTGCGGATCCCAGCACGACATCCTCCCCATCGGTGACGGCAAACAGCCTGCGCCCGGACCGCACGTTCCAGCCCACCACGGCCCCGGAGACACCCGCCTGGCCGCCGGCAGCCCAGATCACCTCGCCATCGGCACTGAAGGAGAGCTGGTGCGGCCGCCCCTCGGGAAATGGCAGAACACCGGAAAGTTTTCCGCTGACAGCGTCGTAGACCAACACCTGACCGATCCCGCCGACAGCCACCAGGGACGACCACGGACTGGCCGCCAGGGCCACCACGGCGCGGCCGCGGGCAGAGGTCCGCATCGCCACGACCGGCCACCCGAAGGGACGGGCTCCCGGCTGGTCACCTCGTCCCTTCGTGACCGGGCGACGCAGGGATGGTCCGACACGCGAGAGCAACGAGCGAGGACGCTTGGAGGTCCTGGGACGGCTCGTCCTGGTCGCCAACAGGCCACCATCGATCCACTGGCGGATCAACGTCAATTCGGCCGGCGGCAACCGAGGCCGCTTGGGCGGCATGTGAGGTTCCTCGGCGTGGGACGCCAGCAGGTACAGCCGGCTCTGCAGAGGATCACCCGGGACCAGTACCTCGCCGGAAGACCCGCCGGCCATCGCCGCCACGTAGCGAGACAGGTCGAGATCGGCCTTGGGTTGGCCACCGCCGTGACACCCGGTACAGCGACGACGAAACAACGGCCCGATCTGGTCACGGAACGTCACCTTCGCGGTCTTCGGTTTCCTCGCAACCGGATCCTCGGCCAGGGTTACCGCAGGCGACACCAGGAGGACCAGTGCCAACAGGGTGTTGGTTCGTTCGAGCATCTGGTCACGCTGCATGGAAAGTCAAAGTGGTGTGCTGCGGATTCCCGACAGGAACGGGATCAGTGGTTGAACAGAAATTCCTTGGAATTCAACAACGCCCAGAACAACTCCTGGTAGATTTCGTTTCGATCGTCGGCCGCAGCGACAGCCGCCAGCAACCGGGTCCGCTCGCGAACCGTCGGTTGTCGGGCCAGGCAGCGAACGTAAAGAGCCGAGATCACGGTGGCCGGTTCGTCATCGGCCGTCATCAATCGCTTCAAGACCTCGCCCCTCTCGATCTTGCCCCAGGTCGTGGCGCCGTTGATCAGGTGCAGGGCCTGCGAGAGATTCGGCTGCACGTCGACCTCGCAACTGCAGACCGTCTCGCGGTCGGAACGGCCGAACGTATCGAGAAATTCGGTGGACATCGCGGCAACCGGCAACTGGACCGCACGTGTGCCCAGCGGAAATCCTCCCAGGCGGCTCGGAACGCCCGTGGCCTGGCACAGGCAGTCGTGCAACACCTCGGCTCGCAACCGGCGGAATGACGCGTGCGAAAAATTCCGCCGATCGTCGAGATTGCTCGCGGTCGGCTCGGTCGCCCGTTGGTACGCGAACGAGAGCGTGATGACGCGGATCAGCTTGCGGAAGTCGTAACCGTCGGCCACCAGCCGGTTGGCCAGGAAATCCAGCAACTCGGGATTCGACGGTGGATTGCTCAACCGCACGTCGTCCACCTGGTCAACGATTCCCCTCCCGAAGAACTGCGCCCAGGCGATGTTGGCCAGGTTCCGTGAGAACCATGGGTTCCCGTCGGCCGTCAGCCATTCGGCCAGCACGGCCCGGCGGTCCCGTCGACCCAGCTTGGGCACCTCACCGCCAAGGAACTTCGGCGGCATCACACGATCGTCGACCGGATGACGGACCTCGCCCGACCCCTTGTTGAAGACAATCTGTTCTCGCGTGTCCTCCCAGTTCCGCTTCGAACCCAGTTGTGCAAAGAACGCGGCAAAACCGTAGTAGTCGTTCATCGTCCAACGATCGAACGGGTGATTGTGACACTGTGCGCACTGGATACGGGTCCCCATGAAGACCTGGGCCACGTTTTCGGCCAGGATCTTCGGTTTCCCGACCTGGCGGAAATACTGCGCCGGAGGATCCCGAAAGAACCCGCCCTCGGCCGTCAACAACTCTCGGACCATCCGATCCATCGGCACGTTGGCCAGGAGTCGCTTCCGCAACCAGCCGAAAAATCCCCCCTTGACGTTGCGGACCTGCAGCAATTCGGCCCACTTCATCACCCAGAGATCGGTGAACTCGGGTCGCTTGAGCAACTCGTCCACCAGCCGCTTCCGCTTGTCGGTCCGCTTGTCGGCGATGAACCGGTCGTATTCACTCGGCTGAGGCAACAGCCCGATCGTGTCCAGGTACACCCGGCGAAGGAAGGTCGAGTCATCACACAGCGGCGAGGGCACGACTCTCAGTTTCCTGAGCTTCCGATGGATCAGTTCGTCAACCCGGTTGGCCACCGGCAGATCGGGAAACGCCGCCACGGGTCCGCCGGGGACCACGATCACCGGCAACCCGACGTTGTGTTCACCGAACATCGCCATCACGAACGACTCGCCACGCCGCTGACCGCTGACCACCCCGTCGGCCGACACGACCGCCGATGCGGTGTTCGTGCTGGTGAAGACAGTCAGCCCGGTGACATCACGATCGGTACCATTGTCGTAGTGCGCCCGGACGACCAGCCGGTGAGAACTTTCCGCAGCCGCGTCCTCGCCGGGTCGAGTGCCCGACAGGACGACCTCCGACGGGAACACCTCCAGCCGCTTCACGCGGGACACATCCTGGGGATCCCGCGGTGCTCCCTGCTCAAGCCACTTCAACAGCACCCGGTACATCTCGCTGTGGGCGTCGAACCGCTGGCCACCACCGTGGACCACCTGCTCGGACGGCTTCGTCAGCAACAGGCTCTCGGCCGGCCGGGCCAGGTCGATCCGCCGGCCAACAAATTCCCGGGTAATCCGGAAGTGGTCGCCGGCGGGGTCAAACCCGAAAACGGACAGTCGAAATCCTCGCTGTCCTCGCGACGCCCCGTGACAACTGCCACTGTTGCATCCCCCCTTGGTCAGCACCGGCATCACGTCGAGACCGAATCTCACCGGAGATGTCATGTCGGCATGGCGAACAGTCACCGGGACAACCAGTCGACGGCCATCGACGGTCACCACCAGGTCCAACGCCCCATCGGCCAACGGCTCGAGAACCCCTCCGACAATTCGGACCCGGTGGGCCACCGAAGCCACCAGCCGGGCCCGGGAAGTCAAATCCCGAGTCCGACCGTCTGCACTGACCGACTGGACAATCACCCGCTGGCGATCGGCCGCCCCGTCGAGCGTCACCCGGGACGGGTAAACGCGAATCACCGGGGCATCGGCAATCGCCGTGCTGCAGCACAGGGCAACCACCAGGCCCCCAAGAGAGACCAGGCAATCGGTCCGTTTCCTGTGAACAAAACCGGGGATCACGGTCCTTGCCCCTCCTGCCGAGGTCCGGCCGCTGTTTCGAGAATCCTCAATTGCCCACCATGGCCCAGCCGTTGCACGACGGTCGTCATTCGACCACCTGCCACGCGCCATGGGATCGAGACCCGGCAGAAAAGTGTCTTGTGCAACCCGAGGGGTGCCGTCTTACCGGCCGTCACCCGGAAGGTGATCGACTCGGACGCCGTGGCGATCTCGACCGCCCCGGCCGTCACTCCCTCGGGCAACCCCAGCAACTCGGCCTTCGCCCCGCCGGAGAAATCGACCTTCTGTTCCAGTTGTGCCTTCAACTCGACTGTCTCCCCTCTCCGGAGAATGGCCCGCGTGAGCACCAGGTCCAGGAAGGCGGGAAGCACCTCCAGTGTCCGCAACTGTGTCGACACACCACCTCCACGGAGCTGGGTGGCTTCCCGCGAGACGACCGCGATCGGCCACCGACCGGGACGCGCCTCGCGATTGGCTTCCAGCCGCATCTCCACCACCCGCTCCCCGTCGGACAACGGGCCGGACAACTCGGCACTGATCCCCGGGGGCGTGTAGAGCATCGACAACCGCACCTTCCGCCTCAGTCCCGGACCGACGCGGGCGCGAATCTTCAGCAGCGACTCACCCTCCTGAACCAGCGGAGCCCCCAGCGGCTCCAGTTCCAGGTGCACCGGGTAGTCCTCGGCCACCGCAACCGCCAGCCGTTCAGAGTCGACTCCGAAAAAGGCGTAGTTGGGGGGATTGAGTCCGTAGAAGACCGACTGCTCGAATTGGGTGTCCAGTGGCCGGCCCCGGGGGTCACTGGAACGGAACCGTGCCAGGCTGGCAGTGCGGCGAGCATCCCCGACCGCCGTGAACAGCATCGGCACGCGTCTGGAGGTCAATCCGGGTGACTCCAAAGACACTCCCGGTGGCAGCCCCACGGCGGCCACCGACAGCGGCCCCTCGGGACAGTTCTCCCTGAGATTTTCGACGATCACCGCATAGCGATTGCCACGGGGCACCGACACGCTCTGCCCGGGGGTACCTCGCCAGTACGGCGGATCCCGGCGGACAAACAGCGTCAGCTTCGGCTCGATCACCGTCACCTCGATCCGGTAGTGGTAATCGATGCCACCCTTCTTGAGGTGATCGGCCACCTCGACCGAATACATGCCCTCCTCGTTTGCGGTCATCTCGGTGTAGGCGTCCTGGGCAAACCAGCCGGCGTGATGGCTGTTGTAGGCAAACATCGACGTGCGGTGTCTGCGCGGCGGATCGTCACCCCCGGCGACATTCGTCCCATCACGGACACGGTGAACGCTGAGGACCGAATCGAGCCGCGAATAGAGACGACGGGCGTAGACCTGGATCTTCAGCCGCTGCCCCTTTTCGGCTCGAAAGCGAAACGTGTCGACGTCACCGGGCTTCGAGATGACTCCGGCAAACGCAACCGGCACGGTCTGCTCCGACGGAGGTGACTTCCGCCAGTCGTCGTTGGGTTCGGCCTCGACCACTGTCGGCAGGTCGTTGATCCGGATCGGGTGAGGGGTCGGAGCCGATTGTCCGCCAAGCGTCGGGGTGACGGTGGTCGTGCCGAAGACCGACCGGTTGCGATCGGCGGCAACGGCCAGCAGCTGAGTGAATGGTCCCCGGGGATCACCCAGGAAAGTCATCCGCACCGATTTGTCCGAGATGCGACCGGCGGCGATCACGGCGAGCGGACGCGGGAAGGTGCCCACGTGCAGCAGGTACCTCCCCCGGGGCCCCTTGTACGACCCCTCGTTCCCATAGCCGCTCTCGCGGATCGCGATCATGTAGGGACCGGAGGTGCCGGCGACCAGCCCGGTGATCGGATCGTGCAGTCCGAGTCCCGTGTCATCCGACTCGGCCAGCACCCGGGCTCTGGCATCGAAAACCGTCACGTGAGCGTCAAACAGGCCCTGGGCCATCCGCACGGCCTGGACGTCGACGTTCAGACGCTGGCCCTTCTTCAGCATCACGCGGTACCAGTCAAGCTGGCCCACATCGCTGATGTATCCCGACACCGTTGTGTTGAGTGCCACGTCCTGGGGATCCTCGAATGTCGTCGCTCTGGACCGCTCGGCCAGCCGGGGCAGAGGACCGACGTACAGGGTGTGCAGGGTCGAGAGCCCACCGCGGTCACGGATTCGAAACCGGTGCTGGCCGATCCGGCAGTCGGCCGACACCCGGATCGTCGCCAGGTACTCCCGACCGTCCGGAGGCAGTCCCTTGGACTGTTCCAGCAACGTCAGTCCCTGGCAGACCAGTCCGGGCGAATAAAACAGGATGTCCTCGGCCGAGGGCAACCAGGCACAACGCAACAGGACCGTCGCAACGGTGCCCCTCTGAAGGTAACGCGGTGAGGCCGAGACCACCGAGCGGGCTTCGGACTGGGCCTGCCCCGTCGAGACCATCGCCAGCACCAGGCAGACCGTCACCAGCGGCCGGATCGCACGGTCGGCTCGCCCCCGGCAACTCATGATGCCTCCAGCAGCTCTTTGACCACCCGCCCACCCTTGACGATCTCGATCGGCCGTGCCCCCGGAGCCATCAGTTCCTTTTCGGCGACGATGCCGATCTGGTGATAGACCGTCGTCAGCAGGTCCCGGGGAGACAGGGCCCCCGTGTCGGGTGAGGAAGCGGTCAGGTCACTGGATCCGTGAACGTGACCGCGGCGGATTCCGGCCCCGGCCAGCATCACGCTGAAAACCCTCGCCCAATGGTCGCGACCAGCCGACTTGTTGATCCGGGGCGTCCTTCCGAACTCGGTGGTGACCGTCACCAGGGTCGTCTCGAGCAGACCGCGATCGTCCAGATCCGTGACCAGGGCAGCCAGGGCATGGTCGAAGACCGGAACCTGGCCGGCCAGCGAGGGAGCAATGTTGAAGTGGGCATCCCAGGTGCCGTACTCCAGCGATACGAACCTCACACCCGCCTCGACCAGCCGTCGTGCCAGCAGCATCCTCATGCCCGCCGCCCCGTTGCCGTAAGCTTCGCGGATTGCGGGCTTTTCCTTAGAGAGATCAAAGGCCGCGCGGGCCGCCGGCGAATCGATCATCCGGTAGGCCTGCCGGTAGAACGAGTCGATCGCCTTGAGACGCGGGACCTCGGCCTCGCGGTCGACTCGCTCGTTGACCAGTGACAGCAACGAACGGGCTCGCGACTGTCGAGCCGTATTGACACGGGCCGGTGGCCGCAGGTCCTTGACGGCAAAACCGTCCTCGGCCGGGTCACTGCCCAAGCCGAACGGACCGTAGGCACTGCTCAGGTAACCGTTACCGGCAAAACGGTGGGGCTTGCCCGGCACGCAGATGTAAGCAGGCAGATCGTTGCGGGGGCCGTACTCGTGAGCCACCACGCTGCCCAGGCTGGGGTAGCTGATCGCCGGACTGGGACCGTACCCCGTGTACATCTGGTGCACACCCGCATCGTGGTCGGCCAGGACGTGGCTGACGGCCCGGCACAGCGTCACCCGGTCAAGGATCGTGGCGGTGCGGGGCAGCAGGCTGCTGAACTGGATGCCCGGAAGACGAGTGTCGATGACCTCCAGCCCGCCACGGTATTCGGTCGGGGACTTCGGCTTGGGATCAAAGGTGTCCTGGTGAGCCATCCCGCCGGGGAGAAAAATGTTGATGACGCTGTGGGCCGGACCGGGCCGGCTCTGGAAGTCCTTCTGATCGGACCGGGCCTCCCAGCGAAGGAGGTCCGGAAGACTCAGGCCCAGACCGCCCAGGGTCCCGACCTGCAAGGCACCGCGGCGAGTGATGACGCGAGATGACACAACTCTCATTGTCATCTGACGACCGGGGCTGTCAACAGCCACCCGCCGTCCACGTGTCAGACCCGTGAAGTGAACTCGGTCGAGGACGCCTCGACGAAATCTTCGCCCCGCAGGCTGGCCCAGAAGTGGTACGCACCGGGCACGACGTTCGGCTTGGGGTCACGCAGCATCACGAAACCGCCGACCTCGTCCGGCTCGCAGAACGTGCGAAACCACAGCATGCCGCAGACGTTTGGCTGAGGCGACAACAGGTGCACCGCGATCCCTTCTTCAACGTGCAGATCGTGCAGCATGCCGAAGAAACCCGTCGGGATCCCCTTGACCGACTTCATCTCGATGCCAACCGTTCGACAACCCCCGCCGGCAGGAGATCGCGACTGGCGCTCCCGGCCCCCCCTCTGGCACAGGTCGACCAGGGTGTCGCGGAGCAGACAGAGATCCGAACCGTCCCAGATCTCCTTGGTGCCCAGGTCAAGTACGGGATAGCCACGATCGTAGTGGACATCGATCCGCGGCGAATCCTGCCAGCGAGACTGGATACTCTGGCGGATCGACTCGCGCGTCGCAGCCGGCTCTTCCCGTTCGAGAGGGTCTATCGGAGGCAGACAAACAGCCTGGTTCATCTCGGGGCTCCATCTGCGGCCCGCAGAGGATGACCCACGGTATGGACCGCGGGGGAGGTGAGTGAGAAACCGCGGTCCTGACGGTGCACAACGAAAAGGGCGGGAAATATTCCGTTGACACCGCAGGACGCGGAATTTGCTCTTTCGAGCTACCCGATAACCCCCTCCCGAACAAAACTGTTCGTGGAAATCTGGACTTTTTTCCGCTGTGTCGAAAATTGGTTGACACCTGGCCGGTACAACTCGGTTGGTTGTCCGGACAACTTCGTTACGATGCCTCCCAACGATGCCGGTCTCCACCTTTCACCCGCTGATCCAGAAGTGGTTCGCGTCACGGTTCGACGCTCCGACCCAGCCACAAGCCCAGGGCTGGCCAGCCATCGCCGCAGGTGAGCACACCCTGATCGCCGCGCCCACCGGAAGCGGAAAGACCCTGACCGCCTTCCTGGCCGTCATCGACCGGCTTCTGCGCGAGGGACTCGAAAACGGCGGTCTCGACGACACCGTCCGGGTCGTCTACGTCTCGCCCCTGCGGGCCCTCTCCAACGACATGCACCGAAACCTCGAGTTGCCCCTGGAGGAGATCCTTGAGCTGGGACGCCAGGAGGGCTACGACATGCCCGATCTGCGGGTCGGACTCCGCACCGGTGACACCAGCTCTTGGGAACGCACCAAGCTGGTCCGCCGTCCGCCCCAGATCCTGGTCACCACGCCCGAATCGCTGTTCTTGATGCTCACCGCCGAAAAGTCCCGACAGACCCTCGGTGAAGTGGACACGTTGATCATCGACGAGATCCATGCCCTGGTGCGAGACAAGCGGGGCAGCCACCTGTCGCTGAGCGTCGAACGCCTCGAAGCCCACACCTCCGCCGACCTCCAGCGGATCGGACTCTCGGCCACCCAGAAGCCGATTCACCGGACCGCGTCGTTCCTGGTCGGTGGCCGGGCGGCAGAGGGCACTCCGACGGTGATCGACGTGGGCCACCAGCGAGAGCTCGACCTGCAGATCGAAGTCCCTCCCAGCGATCTGTCGGCTGTCTGCTCCCACGAGCAGTGGGCCGAGATCAACTCTCGGATTGTCGAACTGATCAACACACATACCAGCACGCTGGTCTTCGTCAACACCCGGAGACTCGCCGAGCGAGTCACTCACCAGTTGACCGAGATCCTCGGTGAAGACCACGTGGGCAGCCACCACGGCTCCCTGTCGTCCGGAACACGCCTGGACACCGAACAACAACTCAAGGAAGGCCGACTGAAGGCGGTCGTTGCCACCGCATCGCTGGAACTGGGTATCGACATTGGACACGTCGACCTGGTGATCCAGATCGGTTCTCCCCGGGCCATCGCCACGCTCCTTCAGCGCATCGGTCGCTCGGGCCACTCGCTGGGACTGATCCCCAAGGGGCGGCTGTTCGCGTTGTCGCGGGACGAGTTGATCGAGTGCCAGGCGATGGTGCGGGCCATCCGCAGCCATCGCCTCGACGAGGTCCAGGTCCCCGTCGCGCCACTGGACGTGCTCGCCCAGCAGATCGTCGCCGAGGTGGCCGCCCGGGAATGGTCCTCCGACGAGTTGTTCGCGTTGGCCCGGGGCTCCGGGCCGTATTCTCAATTGGCACGTGAGTCATTCGACAGGGTGATCGATTTCCTTTCCGAGGGCATCACCGACACGTCCGGACGCGGACGCGTCTACCTGCACCACGATCGAGTCGGCGGGCGGCTGAGAGCCCGCAAGTCGGCACGCCTTTCGGCCTGCACCAACGCCGGAGCGATCCCCGACATCGGCAGCTACCGGGTCGTCACCGAGGACGATCTGTTCGTGGGAACGCTCGACGAGGACTTCGCGATCGAGAGCCAGGCGGGCGACGTCTTCCTGCTGGGAAACACCTCGTGGAGAATCCACCATGTCCGGGGAGAACGGGTGACGGTCTCCGACGCCGGCGGAGCCCCGCCGACGATTCCCTTCTGGAGAGGCGAAGCCCCCGGGAGAACCTGGGAACTCTCCGAGGAGGTCTCGAGGTTGCGAGAGGAGATTGCCGAACGGATCGGAGGACCGGGGGGCGAGGAATCCGGGCGTGCCCGACGGCTGGAACAGGCGAAACGGTGGGTCGCTGAGGAGACGCTCTGCAACGAACACGCCGCCGGACAGGTTGTCGATTACATCGCATCGCAACAGGCCGCCGTCGGGTTGGTCCCCTCGGGACAGCGAGTGCTCTTCGAACGGTTCTTCGACGAATCGGGCGGGATGCAGGTCGTGATCCACGCCCCGTTCGGCTCGAGGATCAACCGGGCCTGGGGCCTGGCGTTGAGAAAGCGGTTCTGCCGGTCCTTCGATTTCGAATTGCAGGCCACCGCCGATGACGACGGCTTCATCCTCTCTCTCGGCCCGCAGCACAGTTTTCCGCTTGAGAGCCTCTTCGGAATGCTCGGACCCCACAACGCTCGCAACCTGCTCGAACAGGCACTGCTGGCCGTCCCGGTCTTCCAACTCCGCTGGCGATGGAACCTCACCCGATCGCTGATGGTGCTCCGCCGGCAAGGCTCCAAGAAGGTGCCTCACGCGATCCAGAGATTCCGTGCCGACGACCTGTTGACGGCCGTCTTTCCCAAGCTCACCGGTTGCCAGGAGAACATCACCGGAGATCACGAGATCCCCGACCACCCGCTGGTGCAACAGACGATGCACGACTGTCTGCACGAGGCGTTGGATTACGCCGGACTCCAACAGGTGCTCGAGCGAATCGACTCCGGAGAAATCGAACTGGTGGGCCGCGACACCCGTGAACCGTCGCCGTTCACCTGGGAACTGCTCAATGCCAACCCCTACGCGTTCCTCGACGGAGGCGAAATCCAGGAACGACGGGCTCGGGCCGTGGCCACCCGCCGCAGCCTGTCGGTCGAAGAACTCGGCGACCTCGGTCGTCTCGACCCCGAGGCAATCCGCCAGGTCATCGACGAGGCCCGGCCGCCGGTACGCGACGCCGACGAACTGCACGACCTGTTGCTCTCGCGGTTCGTCCTCCCCGCAGAAGCCCCTGCCGACGATTGGACCGGTTGGTTTGACGAACTGGTCGAAACCGGCCGGGCGACCCGGGTGATTTTGGCCGACGACCATACCGCCTGGGTCGCTGCCGAACGGCTGCCGGCGGCAGTGGCCATGTACGACAATCCGACGCTCGACCCATTGCTGACAGCCCCCGACGGGGTCCGCACCGATTACACCTCGACCGACGCTCGCCTGGCGGCCGTTCGGGGTTTGGTCGAGATCTGCGGACCAACCACCGACGAGGAGATCGCCGGCGAGTTGTCCATGACCTGCTCACAGGCATCGGCGGCACTCGAAGCGCTCGAGGGCGAGGGCACGGTCCTCCGCGGACGTTTCCGACCGGCCGAGGACCGCCCGGACGGCCAGTCTCAGACCGAGTGGTGCCACCGACGACTGCTGGCGAGGATTCACCGGCTGACCGTCGAAGGGCTGCGACGACAGATCCGGCCGGTCGATGTGCCCACCTTTCAGAGGTTTCTCGCCCGGCACCACGGTCGGCATCCCGGCACCCAGCGGTCCGGGCCAGGGGGACTGTTCGAGGTGGTGGGAATGCTGCAGGGACTGGACGTTCCGGCCGAGAGCTGGGAAGCCGATCTGTTGGCCAGCCGTCTGACCGGTTACCGGGAGAGTTGGCTGGACGAACTGACCCTGTCGGGCGAGGTCGGCTGGGGGCGGCTGTATCCGAGTGCCGGGGCCTTCGAGCGGGCACGGCCAATGTCGTCGCTGTCCAGGACGGCACCGCTGGGGCTGTTTCTCCGCGAGGACCTGGGGTGGTTGACCCGCTGGAGCCGGGTGCCCGAGGCTGACACGCTGGGAGCCAGCGCTCGCGAGATCTTTGACCTGTTGTCCGAAGGGGGGGCCCAGTTCGCTGCCGACCTGCTGAAAACAACCGGCGCGCTGCCCGACCAGCTCAGTGGAACGCTTGGTGAACTGGTCCGTCGCGGACTGGTCACCTGCGACACGTTTTCCGGCATCCGCCAGATCGTCGCGGGAACGGCATCGCGAAGGAGACATCGAGGCAGAAAGACCCGCACACGACGACCGGTGGGCGGATCGGGACGCTGGAGCGTGTGGTCACGGGGCGGAGCTGACGAGACCGACGACACCGACGAATCCGGACAACGGCAGCGCGCCGCCGAAGCCGACGCGCTGGAACAGTGGGCCTGGCAGCTGCTCAGAAGATGGGGCGTTGTCTGTCGCGACCTGTTGCGCCGCGAACCCGGTGCCCCCAAGTGGTGGCAACTGCTGGGCGTGTTCCGGAGACTGGAGGCGCGGGGAGAAATCCGGGGCGGACGGTTTGTCGAGGGACCGAGTGGAGAGCAGTTCGCCCTGGGAGACACGGTGCGGCGGCTGAGACAACTTCGGGACGGGGACGGGCAGGGTGGCGGACAGCCCGAGATCCTGGTGATCTCGGCCACCGATCCGCTCAACCTGGTCGGAATCCTCACCGACGGAGGCCGGGTGCCGGCCGTGTCGCAAAACCGGGTCGCGCTGCTTGACGGCCGCGCCGTGGCTGCGGTCACCGGTGGCGAAATCGAATGGCTCGAGGACCTGGACGACCGGACCAGGGAATTGGTCGAGGCGGAACTGCCCGCGGGGTCGTCCTCGCCAAGTCGACGTCCGGTGCTGACCGTCGAGAGCAATTGACGGCCGCAACGGCCTACAGGAAGTCGTTGATGATGTTCTCGAGCATCTCTTGACGCCCGCTCTCGTTGGCCTCCGGCTGACCCTTCTCGAGCATATATGACTCCAGTGACGCAAAACTCGCCTCGCCGGATTCGATCTGGGCACCGACCCCCTGGTCATAACTCCGGTAGCGGTTGGCAACGAAGTCCGAAAGAACTCCGTCGGCACGAATCGCTGCTGCGATCTTCAGGCCACGGGCAAACGCGTCCATGCCACCGATGTGGGCATGAAACAGGTCGATCGGCTCGAAGCTCTCGCGCCGCACCTTCGCGTCAAAGTTGACGCCACCCGGAGCCAGCCCACCCTGGGCCAGAATCACCAGCATGCAACGCGTCGTCAGGTAGATGTCGGTCGGAAACTGGTCGGTGTCCCACCCCAGCAGCAGGTCACCGGTATTGGCGTCGATGCTGCCCAGGAATCCCTGGTGCGAGGCGTAGGTCAATTCGTGCATCATCGTATGACCGGCCAACGTCGCGTGGTTGGTCTCGATGTTCAGCTTCACACGATCCTCCAGCCCGTAGGCACGAATGAAGTTCAGGCAGGCAGCCGCGTCGAAGTCGTACTGGTGCTTGGTCGGTTCCTTCGGCTTGGGCTCGAACAGGAACATGCCATCGAACCCGATCGAGTCCGCGTGCTCGGCCGCCATGTGCATGAACCGTCCCAGGTGGTCCAACTCACGCTTCATGTCGGTATTGAACAGGTTCATGTCCCCCTCGCGGCCACCCCAGAAGACGTAGTTCTGACCGCCGAGCCGGTGAGTGACCTCCAGGCACTTCTTGACCTGGGCGGCCGCATAGGCAAACACGTCCGCGTTGCAACTGGTGGCGGCTCCGTGCAGGTAACGGGGATGGCTGAACAAGTTGGCCGTGCCCCACAGCAACCGGATGCCGGTCCGTTCCTGGGCAGCGGCCAAGGCGTCGGCGACCCGATCGAGATTGTCGTTCGTCTCGCCCAGCGACGATCCCTCCGGAGCCACGTCACGGTCGTGGAAGCAGTAGAAGGGTGCTCCGAGTTTTTCGATGAACTCGAAGGCCACATCGACCCGGTTGACCGCGTTCTCAACGGATTCGCTGCCATCGTCCCAGGGACGCTGCAGCGTCGGAGCCCCGAAGGGATCGGCCCCGGTGGCTCGGAACGTGTGCCAGTAACAGACGCTGAATCGGAGATGCTCCTCCATCGTGCGCCCCTCGACCACCTCGTCGGCATTGTAATGGTGGAAGGCCAGCGGGTTCCGGCTCTCGGAACCCTCGTAAACGATCTTGTCGACCTCGGGAAAATGCGACATGGAAGGGCATCCGTCGGTGTGGGGAACAACAGCCTCGGTGATCCGTAATGTACTGCTCGACCCGGAATCGGGAAAGCCGCGGGGATGAGTCCGGAAATGGTCTTGCCCCGTGAGAGCGGTTTGCTGACACTACCGCGCGCCACACCCGTTCTTCCAACCAATCCCGATGAAGACCGTGATCGCTCACCGGTGCTCCACACTGTCGCTGGCTGTTCTGTTTGCCGGCGGCTGCGCGGCCATGCCGGCCATGGCTCCGGTCAGACCGACGCCCACCGTTGTCCCCGGAACGATCACCGAAACGACCTGGGAACAGACCGTCAACGCCCTGCACTCGTTCCACTTTTCGATCGAAAAGGAAAACCGGCTGGCCGGTACCATCCAGACCGAGTATCTGCCCGGAGCCGGGCTGCTCGAACCGTGGCACTTCGATTCGGTCACGCTGGGAGATCGCATCGAAAGTTCGCTACAACCGATTCGGCGTCGTGCCCTCGTGACACTGACCCAACTCGACACTGGGATTCAGGTCGACGTGGAAGTCACCAAGGAGAGGGAAAACCCCAGAGGTCCAACCCGACATTCTCCCGGTGTGGCCAACTACCCCGGCGGGCAGCCAGTGCAACGTGACCTCAATGTCGTCATCGGCGGCTCGACACCTCCGGGATGGATTGCTCTCGGCCGCGATGCGGCCCTGGAACGGGTCCTCCTGACGGCCATCGTTGCCCACATTGGCCGGTAACGAGGCTTCGCCTCCCGACAGCCAATCCCCGAGAATGGCCTCCCCAAGTCACTTGACACCCCATTTCCCGTCCACTAGCCTTTATTGAGATTGAATCTCAATTTCACAACACATGCAGCCTGGCAACACCGCAACAGGCAGGAAAAGAAGAAGAAGAAGAAGAAGAAGAAGAAGCATGTCAACCGTTCACACCCCCGAAACCCAAAGACGGCCCCGCAAACGGGGATTCACGCTGATCGAACTGCTGGTTGTAATAGCCATCATCGCAATCCTGGTGGCCCTGCTGCTGCCAGCCGTACAACAGGCGCGTGAAGCCGCCCGACGCGCGCAGTGCAAGAACAACCTCAAGCAAATCGGACTCGCCCTGTCCAACTACCAGGAGACGTTCAAGTATTTCCCGATGAGCTTCTGCACGGACAGGAATTTCGGTGGAACCAACACCGGTGGTGGCGAATGGAGCGTGCAGGCCAGGCTCCTGCCATTCATTGAGCAGGAGAATCTCCAGGACCTGATCGACTTCACGCAGTCCTACGGCAACCAGGTGAAGGTCAAGACACACCGGGTCGACACTTTTCTCTGCCCGAGTGAAACCCTCGACATGGCCCGCGTCGGATCCGACGGGAACGCCAAGTACTACCCGCTGAACTACGTCTTCAACGGAGGCACCTGGCAGGTCTATGATCCTGCCCGAAACCTGGGTGGTGATGGGGCCTTCTATCCCAACAGCCGACTGAAACCCCGTGACTTCATCGACGGCACCAGCAACACGCTCGCTTTCTCCGAGGTCAAGACGTTCACCCCCTATCTTCGAGACGGTGGATCAGCCGGCCCCATGCCGCCAGCCGACCCGAACGCGATCTCCGGCCTCGGGGGCAGTTTCAAGAAAAACACCGGGCACACCGAATGGGTGGATGGCCGTGTCCACCAGTCAGGATTCACGACCACGTATCCCCCCAACACGGTCGTACCGCACACGGTGGACAACAGGGTCTACGACGTCGACTACACGTCGTGCCGCGAGGACAAAAGCTGCGGGACATTCGTCCGGGCCGCAGTGACGGCACGAAGTTTCCACAGCGAATCGGTCAATGCCCTGTTCATGGACGGCCATGTCCGTTCGATCAGCCGCTCCATAAATCTCGAAACCTACCGGGCTCTTGGAACCCGGTTCGGTGACGATCAGATCGGCGATTTCTGATCCCTTTCGCCGACCAACCGGTCGCCACCGCCTGGAATCGACCCCGGTGCCTCCTCCCGAGCGCCGGGGTCGCTTCACGTTATGTCAGCAGCGACCGCAACAACCGCAGAAACAGGGAACTCGAAGCCTCCGCTTCCGGACGATGCTCGGCGCGGCCTTCGTCTCGATCTCGATCTCGATCTCGATCTCGATCTCGATCTCGATCTCGCTCCTCGACCCGCTCTCGCTCCTCGTCCCGCTCTCGGTCGTCATCCCGCTCTCGGTCGTCATCCCGCTCTCGGTCGCCATCCCGATCCCGATCCCGCTCGTCGTCATCCCGGTCCCGGTCTCGGTCTCGGTCGTCTTCCTCATCCCGGTCTCGCCTCTTGGCGAATTCAGCAAGTCGGTCGACGCGTCGAGAGAGATCATCCAACCGTCGGTTGATGTGTTCGAGGAACTCTCTCAATTCACCGTCACGGCCCCCATCCCTACGGCGATCACCGTCACCACCTCGCCCCCGGTCGTCACGTTCCCGTCGACCGCGTGATCTCTCGTGTTCTATTCGCCGCTCCAATCGCTCGATTCGCTCTTCCACGATTCTCGCCACGTCTTCCATTCCGGCAGTCACGAGCAGTTGAGCCGCGTGACCGGCCACCTCCAGTTGTCCGAGTGGCCCAAGCGACTGCTCATCACGGCCATTCCAAGGCCGTGATTCGTCGTGAGACCGCCGCTCTTCGTGCCGACCCCTTCGACCTCGCTCACGTTGGTCACGCCGGCCACCTTCGTGCCGCTCGCGGTGCTCTCGCTCCTCCCACTCTTCTCGCCGTTCTTCTTCCTCTCGTTCCCATTGCCGCCTCTCGCGGCGTTCGTCCCGATTCCGCTCGAAACGCTCTTCCGACTCGTCCCGCCGGCGGTCCTCCTCCTGGGCAGCCAAAGGCCAACTGACCACCATCACCGTCAACGCCAGGCCCAGTACGGCCAATATCGATTTTGTCCAACCCGTCATCGTCAGATCTCCTGAAGCTGGTCAGTGTGTCTCTTGTTTCGGGGTATTGTGCCGTCCATGGGCACCGGCAACCGGACCCGGTCCACACCCAAAACCGATGGTAGCAGAGGGGGGATGGGGAAACTGCACAAACATTTCGGAAGAGGGCTACCCCAGGCGGGCATAGCCACCGAAATACAGCAACGGCCGGCCGCCGTCTTCTCCACGATCCTCACCATTGACGATCTCGCCAATGAAGATGTCGTGGTCACCACCTGCAATCACCTCCGAGAGCCGGCAATCAACATAGCCCAGCGTCCCCCCCAGTACCGGCGAACCGGTCTCCCCGTCCTGGTAGTCCAGGTCCGAGAACTCCTTGGGCCCGGGCGTGGCGAAGCGATTGGAAATCTCTTCCTGGTTCTCGGCCAGGATATTCATCGCGAACGCGCCCGCCTCATTCAGGAACCCGTGCGTCTGGGTCGTCTTGTCGACACAGACAAGCACCAGTGGCGGATCCAGCGACAGGCTGGTCACGGCATTGGCTGTCATCCCCCACAGCGTGTCTCCGGCCTTCATCGTGACCACGGTCACACCGGTGGCGAAACGGCCCATGATGGTCCGTTGCAATTTTGGGTCAATCGGCATGTCTCTGGCTCCTCGTGATGTGCAGCGGTCCAGAAAACTTCGGACTGCGAATCTCGACCGCGAAGACTGTTTTACAGCCCCAGTCGAACGATTCCCACCACGATGCCTCGCACCTCGACCCGGTCGGCTGCGACCTCCAGCGGCTGCATCTCGGCGTTGGCCGGCTGCAGTGTCACGGTCGCCCCACGACGATCCCGGTAGACACGTTTCAGGGTCGCATCTGACCCGTCGACCAAGACCACCGCCACCCCACCATTCTCACATTCCGGCTGGCTACGGACGATCGCCAGGTCCCCGTTTCGGATCCCCTCCTCGATCATCGATTCGCCACGCACTCGCAACAGGAAGTGACCGTCCGGAGCAAATTGTTCGGCCAGGTCGAACTCATCGGTATTCTCGATCGCTTCGATCGGCAGCCCGGCCGGCACGTCGCCGACCAATCTCAACCGCCGTGGACCGGTCACGCCGTCGGCCAGACGTCCCTCCAGTCCCTGGAAGAAGTCGGGGTGATTCCCGATAGCTTCGGCCATGCCCTCGGGAGGCCGACCACACCGGGTCAGCAACCAGTCACGGTCGACCTCCAAGACATCAGCAAGCGCAACCAGCAAGCCGGCACTGGGCATCGTCCCCAGGCGGCCGTTCTCGATCTTCGACAGATACGTGTGGTTGGTGTCGGCCAACTCAGCCAGTTTTCTCTGCGTCAGCCCCCGATCGACCCGCAGGCCACCGATCAACCGCCCGATCTCCAGTTCGCTCGGCATAGACGACGCCTGCCTACTCGTGCCCGGTTGTGCCCATCAGGTCCAACCGCCGGATCACCTCCGACAGGGTCTCCGGCTCATTCCGACCCACAATCTCGCCGCGAACCACCGGCACCTCCGGCGGCGCGTCGATCCCCAACTTCACCGTCCCGCGATCCGTCCGCAGCACTGTCACCACCACGTTGTTCCCGATCGTGATTCTCTGCGACGCCTTTCTCGACAACACCAGCATGCTTTCACCTCCGTGTTCTCAACTCTCCAGCCCGGAATCCATCAGCCGGGCTCTTACCTGGTCCCTCTCAAGCGAGACAACACGGAGGCGGCAACAGTGACCCGACGACATAGAACTCGCGCCGCCAGGCTTCAAACTGCCAGTGGGGATCGGTGGGAGACATGGGCATCAGTGTTGCAAATTATCAGTCGTGACCGAGGAACAACCGTCCTAACGCCACACGGGAAATTGTTGTTGATCCTCAACATCAACATATTAGTCTCCGGGAAAAATCACACAACCCCAATTCTTACCGCCTGCCGGCAAACTCTCCGGCGAGGATCTCTCGAGACGGGCCATCGATGCCCCGGAAACTCGCCCCCTCAACCACACTGGCAAGCGATGCGGCCATTCGGTTACGTTCGTGAACGCCCGGTTATCACAATGGTCCGCCGAAGCGGCCGGGCAGTCCTTGCTCGTCGACTCTCACGACACCCCCGGTCAACAAGTCATTGAATCCGAAGAGATCTCAACGTGGCGATCTCGAACCACTCCGACCTGATCTCACTCCGAGAGCAACAACATGGACAGGCTCGAATTCCTCACCGACTACCTTCGCGGTTTCAGCGAAGACACCCTGCACCTGGTCGGACTCGGCCTCGGCTTGCTGGGGACCATTGTCGGCATCTGGGCAAAGATCGCTCAGATCCGGCACAAGAAGAAACTTGAAGAGCAGGTCACTAAGCAGCTCGAAATCGACAAAGACGTAAAGGACCTGAGCAGGCGACAGACCCAGTTGCAGGAAGCCATGACCGGTGGCATCAAGATGGACCCTCGATTGGACTATCGGGTACACGAGACGCCACACGGGACATTCCTGACTCTACGTATCGAAGTCCAACAACGGGGAACCGCGTCTGTGGATCTGCTTGGGCTATCCATGGATGTCGACGTGCTGGAAATCATGGACGGCGATCTTCTTTTGAACGGAAAAAAACGGTTGAGACTGAAAGTCGGTTCATTAGCCGAAAAAACGGGTCCCGATGACGAACTGGAGGAAATCGACGAACTTTCGTTTATTCCCGACAGGCCTTTTTGGACCGCAATCATCGGGACTTACAGGTACTCCCGTTCCAGAGAGTTCGACATCCCCATCCAGACCGCCGGCGCAGGACTGTTCTCGTGTTCCATCAGCTTCCACGCACATGAAGTTGACAACGAAGGCAACGCGGTCGATGACAGGCTCTGGTCTATAGGCGGCGAGACACTTGTGGGCTCGATCGGCTGACCGTCCCGGCAGCAACCGCGTCTGACCGGTGAGATCAAGAGAGGCTGAGCCGACCAACTACCGGTTCATGTGGCTCTCGAGTTCCCGGGCGATGACCCGGTGTCCGGCGACGTTGATGTGATGGTCGAAATCCCAGAACAGCGCCGTCGTCTCACGCCGCATCGCCGGCCTCAGGTCGATCGCCTCAACATCCGACTCACGGCAGATCGCGAGCATGGCCTCGCACACCCGGTCATCACATTCGAGGTCCTGCCCTTCGAGTTCCAGGACCTCGGCGGCATCACCGACCACCTCGGGGTGCAGCTGCCGCAGGGTGGGGATCACGGCGAACACGATGTCCCCTCCGGGAGACTCCTGCTGGAACCGCTTCACCACGTGGCGCAACATCGCCAGGGCATTGTCCCACTCGTCCGGGAAGTGCTTGAAGAAATGAGCCTGGCCGAGCCCCTGCCAGGTGGCGGCCGGAAACCGGTCCCGGGCAGACTGGATCCTCTCGTTGAACCGGGCATCACGACGGGCACGGACCGGTCGGGAAGGTGGACCGATCCAGCCGATACGCTGCAGCACGTGCACCGTCGCAAGGTGACGTCTCAGAAACGGACCGGTCCCGTACCATTCCATCGTGACGTCGGGCCGACGAGTCGGCTGGCAGTGGACGAATCGCCGGCCGTCCCACTCGAGATGGATCCGGTCGTGCTGCCGGGTCAATTCGACCAGGTCGTTTCCGGCGTAGAACCCGACCACGAGCCGATCCGGTTCGAACCGGCTGTAGAGCACCCGATAGATCCACAACTGCTGGTACGGCGAAGTGACTCCCTGGCCACAATTGACAACATCATGGCCCGCACCCAGTGACCGCTCCAGCACGTTGGCATAACTGTCCCGATTGGCCACGATTCCGTCGGTGTGAGAATCGCCGAGCACGACGATCCGCTGCACCCCGGCAAGCTTCTCGACAGGGGTTTCGTCATCTTCACGACAGCCGCACCAGTTTCGTACCAGCGTCACATCGGGATGCTCGCCCTGGAGGTTCATCGGCTCTCGTGAGGACGGCTCGTGGATCCACTTGCTGCGATGGGCATGATCAACGAGTTCGCGGATCGGCAATCCGCCCAGGTCGGCGATCACCGGAGGTGGTGCTGCCGGGGCGAACCCGACCAGCCGGAGGGCGATCTCAAGCAAGACAACGGTGAAGACCAGCGACGCCAGGAACTTGATCCCCAGCTGGCGCCGACCAGCGACACCGGAGCTTTCGGTCTGTGCCATGGTTCGTGATGGCCCGGGGTGCGCGGCAGATGTCCTGTTCGAATGGAACCCGTCACGATCTTCCACTCTGGACCGCCGGGAAGACAACTCAAAGGGCAACCGGCCCACACGAACTCACTGTCATCATCCAGGCGAAAACCGTCCCGGCGAGCAAGCCGATTACCGGATCGGCCGCCCGGTCCCGGAATCTTCGAAGAGACGATCGATTCCCTTCACGGTTCGTCGCTCTCGGAACGCGGCCGCGTCCACGTAATCCGAAATGAAGAGATGCTCCTTGGCACGCCGGAATGCGGCCAACTCCCGGACCGCCTGTCGGGCCCTGAGGAATCCATCCCGATCTTCGGGCACCTTCCCTTTATCAAGCGTGCCCATGAACCTTGCCGAGAGTCGAGCGTGTTCCAGGCCCGCCTGGAGAAACTGGACACGCTCGGCAAACTCGGGCAGGGGGTCGCCAGCGGCAGCCTGCAACGCTCGCTTCAACACCGCCGCCTGGCTGGTGAATACCGCGGGCGGATAGACGGTGTTGGCCCTGATCGGGTCGTACAGGGACCCTTGGGGGTGTGTCAGAGAATACGCCTCCCAGAAATCAAAGTAGCGTTCGACCTCCCGAGCCGCCGGACCGAACGCGGCCCAGAAATCCTTCCTGAGTCTCTCGACATCCAGTTCCGGGTCCCAACCCAGGGCCATGTGAACGTAGATCATCGGCCCCTGTGTCGCCCAACTCACCCGCAGGCTGTCGAACATGAACCCTTTCAACCCGTTCTGATAGGTGAACTTGAAGAATTCGCCAACCTGCCGGGTGCTGAGGAACGGCATCGTGTAACCCAGGTGCAGGTGATTGGGGCGCCAGGTCATGCTCATGCCCGTCTTCTTCCAGCCGAGCCACTGCTGACGAGACCATTGATCCACCACCTTCCGCATGGGGAAAATGGTCGCCGCACCGGTCCAGGGGCAGTATTCCCCGTAGATGTTCTTGTTCAGCCGAATGCCGCCGGGCGAGGGAAGAGTCGTCTCGTACATGAGAACCGTCGCCCGGGTGTTGGGATTGCGTTTGGCAGCCAGTGCGTAAACGGTCTTCCAGAACCGCGCGTAACGGTGTGAGACCGCCCGCGGGCCGTAGGCTCCCCGCTCGAAATTCGGGATCTCACCGGGCTGGGGTTGAGGGCCGTCCCAGTCCATACACCTGCTGCAATGGCAGTATTGCCTCGTGTTGACCTGGCCCAATTTCAGGGTCCCTTGTCCCCGCCAGACCTTCTCCAGGATGAAACGGTGAAGATCGGGATTGGAGACACACATGTCCGGTCGACCATAGGCATAGCCAGGTTCTCCCGGACGTTTCCCACCGGCATCCATCGCATAAAACTCCGGATGCTCGCCGACCAGTGTCGTTCCGGCACCGACCCACGGCTTGTGGGCAAATTCCTCCCGAAAGGTCGGGGGATGAGAAGAATTTCCCATGCGGTGACGACCGAGGTAGATCCCCGTCGCGTGCCAGAAATTGCGCAGCCCCTGCCGCGAAAAAGCGAGCCTCTCGGTCCGCCGATCATAGGTATCCGGCCGTCGCAGCGGGTGAACGAGATGAAACCACGCAAAGCGCCGCCAGGCGATCTTGGGAACATGGAACTCATCGAGAGCTTCGCCAATCCGAACGTCACGGGTCCGCGGGACATGGGTCCCCAGCTCACCGGGCCAAAGCCACCGGACTCCCGCATACCGCTCCAGGATCTCGTAAACAGCGAACAGTGTGCCGTTGGGGGAGATGCTCGACGGGCCTCGATAACCGTAGATGCCGTCGTGGAGAATCTTGTGTTTCCAGTCGCTGTCGGTGGGTTCACCCAGCACGACATCGCGACGGCTGTCCTCCATGCCGACCAGGTACAGGTCGCGACCCACCGTGCGAACGACAAATTCGTCCGGTTTCATCTTCTCGGGAACGATGCCCTGTTTCCGTGCCGCTTCGGTGACACCAACGAAAATCCGGCTGGCATCGCCAGCGGGGATCTTTGTTTCGGGAACAACCTGAAGCCGCTGTCCCGTGGCCTTCTCGATGTGATGCACCAGTTCCCGGGCGGCATACGTTGCCACCATGGCAGCCTTCTCAGCCGTCACCACCACCGCTGCCGTCTTGCCCTGGCTCACGATGTGCACCTGTGCCACAGCCGGTGACGGCGCGGCACATGTCACCACCACCCATGCTGCAGACACGACGACCGCTTTCTGCCACCCCCCGACGTTTCTTCTTGCACAAGACGGTCCGGGTGATGTTCGAGTCATCAGCGAAACCTCGCAGCACTGGAGCGACGGCAAGGGGGCTGCCAGAGCATTTCGAGCTCCGGACCCGCCTGCCCGAAGTGCTCCCGGCCGGAAATGGACTCGGGCTGGCAGCACGCCGAACGGCCGTCTCACCGCGGTCCCAATCGTGGGGTCACGGTCCGGGTCACTCCTCGTCGAAAATCAGTACACCCCAGAGGATTCGAACCTCTAACCTTCGGTTCCGTAGACCGATGCTCTATCCAATTGAGCTAGGGGTGCTCGCGGGGGTCGATTGTACGAAATCCCCTTCAAAGAGAAAGGCCCTCGGGACATCGCCTCCAACCGACACTCCCTCGACGCTTGTTCCCCCACCCGTCAGAATGTGCGGTGGTGACCACGATGAACAGCGATTCCGACAACAACGTCCCGGTCGACCCGGTCAACGATTCGACCGACGAGTCGCCTGCAGACCAGGCTCCCGAGCACGGGCCCGTCGATACAGGCGAACCGGCGGCCGGCGCCGACCTCGACCTTCCGCCGGTCGAAGCCCCCTCGGGCCGTTTCATCGCCCAGCTGTTTCTGATTCCGGCACTGATTGTCGGGGGCATCATCGGGCTGTTCCTGCTGTTCAGCTGGAGCGGATCCCAGACCCAGGACTGGCAGACGCTGATCGTCAGCCTCGGCCGTGACAACGCTCACCGCCGCGGCCGCGCCTTCCATGACCTGGCCCAGTTGCTCAACTCCGGCAAGACCACCGAAACCGGCACACCGCTGGGTCAGCACCCTCCCCTGGCCACCGCCCTGTCCGATCTCGCCTCCCGAACACTGGCGGAACAACCCGGTCCCGAAGAGGCCGCCGACCACCTGCAACAGGTGGTCCTGCTGGTCCGCCTGCTCGGCCTGCTCGATGTCCCCGGTGCGACCCTGCCGGTCCTCGACCGATCGCTTTCGGACGGCCAGGACCCGGCCGTCCGCCAGGCCGGGCTGCAGGCATTGGCTTCGGTGGGAAAACGGGCGATCGACCGCGAGGCGCCCATCGACGAGTCCAGCCTGGTCTCCCGCATCGACGGAATTCTTTCTGGCAAAGAGCCCGACCTCCGCCGCGACGCCACCGTCGCCCTGGGAACTTTCTCGTCCGAAACAGCAGTCGACCGTCTCGATTCCCTGCTGGACGATTCCGACGAGATCGTCCGCTACAACGCGGCGGTCTCGCTGGTCCGCCGGGGCCGGATGCAGGGGCTGTCAGTCTTTCGTGACACGATCCGGATGGCCACCGAAGATCGCGAGTCGCTGGACCTCTCGAAGCCCGACTCCAAGAGCGAGATCGAGGCCTTCGAACAGCGATGGTTGCTACTGCAGCTGACACTCAAGGCGATCGGCAACCTGTCCGATTCGCTGCCGGATTCCGAGCGGACCTCGCTGGTCAAGGCGGTCACTCCGCTCGCCGGGGATGACACGCCGGCAAGAATCCGTATCGATGCCAAGCGCGTGCTGCAGCGGCTGGAGCGGTGAAACCGCGGTGGCCACGGCGGCCAACTGCGGATTTCCGCCCCGAACTCGTGTTCCGTCTTCCCGCTGGTCGCGAGTACACTGTCGGCCGCACCGGTGTTGGAGTCGACGGAGAATCACGATGAGCCGCATCACGCACAACCCTCGCGCCACCGCATTGATCGGTTCGGCGCTCGCCCTGATCATCTGCACCGCGTGGCTTTTGGATGCCGCGGCCCAGGACCGCCGGCGACCGATCCCCGAAAAGCCCCGTCAGGCGGTTGGCCCGGCCAACGGCGGAACGATCATCGGTGATGGTTTCCGGATCAAGCTGCTGCGACAAGTCCTGCTGGGTTTCGACCGCGTGGGCATCATCAAGCAGCTCGATCTCGAAGAGGGCAGACGAGTCCAGTCCGGGGTGGTCATCGCCCGGCTCGACGACGAGGTGGCACGGGCCGCGTTGAACAGCGCCAAGAAAAAGGCCAGCAACGACGTGCACAACCGCTACGCGGCCGCCAGTTACGCCGTTTCCAAGAACGAACGTGAACAGGCCGTCCAGGCCAACAAGGCTGCCGGGATGGCCGTCGTGCCGTTGATCGAGATCAAGCGACTGATCCTGGCCGAGCAGCGGAGCCAGCTGCAGATCGAGCAGGCCGTCCACGACCAGGCGGTCGCGGTACTCGACAGCACGCTCGCCCAGGCCCAGGTCAACACCTACGTCCTCCGGGCTCCCTTCGACGGCATTGTCACCCGGCGATTCAAGCAGAAGGGCGAATCGGTCGGACAGGGTGATCCCATCGTCGAACTCGTCGACACCTCGGCGATGAAGGTCGAGGGCCGGATCCCGCTGGCCGAAGCCATCCGGCTCAGGCCCGGCCAGAAAGTCACCGTCCGGCTGATCGATTCCGAAGATGACGGCCGGGGCGACCTGCCGCAGGAGTTCAAGCAGGCACGATTTCAGGGAACACTGGTCTACATCGACCCCGGGGTCAATCTTGTCGGCAAACGGGACGTGAGAGTCTGGGCTCGAGTCAACAACCAGCGGGGACTGTTGCGTCACGGACTGACGGCGATGATCGAAATCGACACCGCAAACAACCCATGAGTTCAGCCGCTTCGCTGACAACCGCCAACCGGCGGCCGATCCCGCTGCAGGTCCGCGACGACCTGATCTTCGAGCGGATCGAGTACCTGGGCATTTCGTACTGGGTCGTCAAGGACCCGGTCGGATTGAAGTACTTCCGGTTGCAGCCCGAGCAGTACCACGCCCTGCAACTGCTCAACGGTGACCGCCACCTCGAGGAGCTCCGCGATGCGCTCCACGACGAACTGCCCACCGTCCGCCTCCAACTCTCCGACATCCAGCACCTGATCACCGACCTGCACCAGAAGGGGCTGGTCTTTTCCAACCGCATCGGACAGGGCGCGTCGCTGGCCAAGCTCAACTTCGAGGAGAAAAAGAAGAAGCTGTTCAACACGATGCGGAGCCTGTTGTACGTCCGGCTCCCGGGATGGGACCCCGAGGCTGTCCTCGCCCGTCTCTACCCCCTGGTCCGCTGGATCTACCATCCGACCACCGTCACGCTGACACTGCTGTTCGTCATCTCCAGCTGGGTGCTGCTGGCCGTTCAGTTCGACACGTTCACGGCACAGATGCCCGAGTTCCAGCAGTTCTTCAGCTGGCCCAACCTGCTGTACCTCTGGATCACCCTGGGCACGTGCAAGGTGATCCACGAGTTCGGACACGGGCTCTCGTGCAAGCACTTCGGCGGCGAATGCCACGCGATGGGCGTGATGCTGCTGGTGTTCAGCCCCTGCCTGTACTGCGATGTTTCCGACAGCTGGATGCTCAAGAGCAAGTGGCAGCGAATCGCCATCGGGGCGGCGGGCATGTACATCGAGGTGGTGATCTCGGCGATCGCGATCTACATCTGGTGGAACACCCAGTCGGGACTGATCCACCACCTGTGCCTGAACATCTTCTTCGTGACCACCATCACCACCGTCATCTGGAACGCCAACCCGCTGATGCGGTTCGACGGCTATTACATGATGTCGGACTTCCTGGAAATCCCCAACCTGCGTCCCAAGGCCGACCGGCTGCTGCGAGACTGGTTCGGCTGGTACTGCCTGGGGATCGAGGCCAAGCCCGACCCGTTCATGCCCGAAAGCGGGCGTGCGGGATTCGTGATGTTCGCCATCGCCGCCGGCCTGTACCGCTGGTTCATCCTGGCCGCGATCATGGTCTTCCTCTACACCGTCCTGAAGCCATACGGTCTGCAGAGCATTGGGATCGCACTCGCCGTGGTCTCGATCGTCACGATACTCTTCAACCTCGTCCTGAACATCTACAAGCAGGTCACCGCCCCGAGGATCGAACCATTGAGCCGTCCCAAGATCGCGATCTCTCTCGGCCTGCTGGTGACAGTGATCGCCTGCACCATGGCCGTTCCGCTTCCCCTGCACATCGAAGCGATGTTCCTGGTCGAACCCCACGACGTGCGGCATGTCTACACTCCCGTCCCCGGCCGACTCGAAAACCGGCCGGTTCAACCCGGTGACCAGGTCACCTTCGGCCAGACGCTCGCCACGCTCACCAACCCCGCGCTCGCACTCGAACAGCTCCGCCTTGAACAGCAGGAAAAAGTCCAGTTGATCCGGGTCTCGGTCGCCAACGCACTGGAAGACCGGTCTCGAGAGGAACTGGCCCGGGCCAATCGGGAGTCGGCCAGGACACAGTTGTCCGAGTTTCAGAAGCAGATCGAGAGGATGACGATCACGGCACCGTGTGCCGGCACCGTTGTCGCACCGCCCCGCGTACCCGCCCCGCCGCTGGATTCCCGTCGAGACCAACTGGGTTCCTGGCACGGCACACCCCTGGAAGATCGCAACCGCAACTGCCTGCTGCCCGACCGCACCCACCTGCTGTCCATCGCACCCGACAGTGAGTTCCAGGCCGTCGTCGTCATCGATCAGGGCGACCGCAACGACATGGTTTCTGCCGAGGAATCTCTTGGGTTTTCCGGCATCTCCAGCCCTGCCGGGCTGACCATCACGTCCGTTCTTCCGGACACTCCGGCCGCCAGGGCTGGCATCGTGCCCGGCGACCAGATCACGTCAAACAACGGGTCAGATGTCACCCGCCTGGCCGACCTGCTCCCCCGAACGACTGACTCGACCGACAAGACCGCGCCGAGACCTCTGCTGCTGAGCGTGAAGAGTACCGGAGGCGAGAATCGCGAGGTGAAGCTGGCCCCGGCACGTTCGCCGACCCGCGTGGAACTGAAGTTCGACCACTTGCCGGCCCGGACGTACGAGGGATTCATCGAAAAGATCTCGAGACGCGATCTCGAATTCGTCCCCGAACTGCTCTCCAACAAGCTCGGTGGCGAAGTCGCCACCGCGACCGACCGCCAGGGGCGAGAACGCCCGCTGAGCCCCGCCTACCAGGCCACGGTACTGCTCCGAAAGGACCCGGCTCTGCTGAAGACCGGGCTCCGGGGCCGTTCGAGATTCCTGGTCGACACCCGAACCCCCTACCAGTGGATTTACCGCTGGTACCGCCGCACTTTCAGGTTCCGTCTCTGATGACCACCTCCTCCTCGTTCGATCTCCTGGTTCGCGCTGGCCGCGTCGTCTGTCCACAAACGGGCCGAGACACTCCCGGCTCAGTCGGCATCTCCAACGGGTTGATCTCCGCCGTCGACCCACCCCCGGAATCGACCGCCGAGCAAACACTCGATTTTCCCGACGCGGTGCTGCTGCCCGGGCTGGTCGACCTGCACGCTCACCCGGCCTGCAGCGGTTCCAAGTACGGCGTCGATCCCGACCGAGAATTTCTTCCCCGGGGAGTCACCACGGTGCTCTCCCAGGGAGATGCCGGGGCCGACAACTGGGCACACTACCGCGCCGAAACAATCGAGGGATCAAGAACTCGAGTCCGCATGGCGATCAGCATCTCGCGTCACGGCGAGAGCACCGATCGTCCCTGCCTGGATGACCTCGACTGGCTCGACGTCGACGCGTGTGTGCAGGCGATCTCCGACGGCGGCCCCCTGATCTGGGGAATCGCCGTCAACTGCAGCCGCGCCTCGGCGGGGGCCGGCGACCCACGCATGGCGCTGGACCTGGCCCTCGAAGCCGCGCGTTCCACAGATCGGCCCCTGCTTTTCGGTCTGAGAGAAGATGAAGACTGGGCGTTTGCCGAGCAACTCGAGTTGCTCCGGCCCGGCGATGTGGTCACCTACACCTTCCGACGCGAACCGCACGGGATCGTTGCCGGAGGTCGTGTGCGGCCCGAGGTGAAGGCCGCTCGCGAGAAGGGAGTGCTGTTTGACGTGGGCCATGGCATGACGTCACTGGACTTCGGCGAGTTGGAAGCGGCACTCGCCGAGGGCTTCGCTCCCGACACGATCTCGACCGACCAGTACGAACGCCACGTCAACAGCACACCGCAACACGATCTGCCTCGAACGATGTCCAAGCTGCTGGCCGCCGGCATGACCGAAGCGGACATCTTTCGAGCGGTCACACTCAGACCGTCCCAGGTCCTGGGCCTGGAGTCCGAGGCCGGGTGCCTTCGACCGGGTGCTCCCGCCGACCTCACCCTGCTGGCCTTCCGAGACGACGCCGCGACGCTCGAGGACGTCCATGGAGAGACCCGCCCCGGAGGCTGCTGGGAAGCGGTGGTCACGGTTCGCAACGGCGAGACGATCCTCCCCGACGGCACGTCGGCCTAGAGGTCTGCGGCCGGCACGCACGGCCGGCAGCCCCTTGGTAGAATCGACCGGCAGGGGACACGCGGGCCGAAACGGCCCGTCCCCCACAGCCGTGACGAATTCCCCAAGGACTTCCGACCATGACCAGATTGTTGACGTGTGGCCTCGCTTTGGCCGTGTCCCTGCTCGGTGGCCGACCCGGCGTTCAGGCCCAGGAACCCACCACGCTCAAGGGCAACCCCCTGGTCGGGCTGATCGATTTTCACGTCCATTCCGGCCCCGACAGTTTCACCCGATCGACAACCGACTTCGAAATCGCCCGCATCGCCAAAAATCGCAAGATGGGGGCCCTGGTGCTGAAAAACCACTTCACGATGACCGCCGACCGCGCGGTACTGGCCGAACGCGTCACCGGACAACGCTGCTACGGCGGCATCGTGCTCAACCGCGCTGTCGGGGGACTCAACCCGGAAGCCATCCGGCGCATGGTCACCTTCTCAGGCAACCGGGCCAGGGTGGTCTGGCTGCCGACCTTCGATGCCGAGAACCACATCCGACGGTTCGAGGAAGATCGTCCGTCAGTGCCAGTCGTCCGGAAAGGCAAGCCGGTCGCAGCACTCGCGGAGATCTTTTCGTTGTGTGCCAAACACGACCTGGTCCTGGAAACCGGACACTCCTCGGCCACCGAATGCCTGATGTTGCTGAAAGCCGCACGCAAAGCCGGCGTCCGGAAACTGGTCGTCACCCACGCCATGGCCGACCCGATCCGGATGACCATCCCGCAGATGAAGCTGGTCGCCAAAATGGGGGCCAAGATCGAGTGTGTCTGGATGACCAACCTGGCCGGGCCCGGTTCGCACCTGGCCAGCATGCGGCACTGGAAGAAGGTCTCCACGGCCGATTACGCCAAGGCGATGAAAACCGTCGGCACCGACCATTTCATCCTCAGCTCCGACCTCGGCCAGTACCTCAATCCCATCCCCACCGATGGCATGAAACGCTTCGCCCTGGAACTGGCCGCAGAAGGGTTCTCGCAGAAAGACATCCTCAAGATGGGCCGCGACACGCCGGCCGCGCTGCTGGGCATGAAACCGGCCAAGGGTGGTCCCATCAAGAACCGTTGATCCGGTATGATGGTCCATTGGTACCCCCCTCCACGGTCGACCATGCACGTCTCCCTGACCACGCTCGCCATTTTCGCCCTGTCCGGCATTCTCGTGCCGACGGCCGATGGTGCGGAGCCGTTGCACGTGGACATCGATCGGATGATCGAGGCCAAGGCGGCCGGGCCGGTGGCCAAGCTGTCCGACGACGCCGAGTTTCTCAGGCGGGTGACACTCGACCTGGCCGGACGCGTGCCAACGTTTGAGGAGGCAACCAACTTCCACGCCGATGACACCGGCGACAAACGGCCAAAACTGGTCGATCGGCTGCTCGCCTCCCCCGACTTCCCTCGGCGGATGAGGGAGTGGTTCGAGGTGATGGTGCTCGAACGACGGGCCGAAAAGAGCATCAAGTCCGAAGACTGGTCGAAGTGGCTGCAGGCGGGTTTTCGAGAGAACATGCCGTGGAACCAACTGGTGGCCAAACTGCTGTTCGTCGAGAAGGACGACGCGGCCAACCAGCCAGCCACAAAATTCCTGAAAGCGACCGGACGCGGAGGAAATGCCCACCAGGTCACGCAGGACATCGCCCGGATCTTTCTCGGACGCGACATCATGTGTGCCCAGTGTCACAACCATCCTTCGGTCGAGACCTACACCCAGCAGGACTACTTCGGCATCTTCTCCTACGTCCAGGAACAGCCAGCCAAGGCCAACAGCGAGTTCGAATCGGTCTTCGCTCCGGGCAAGAAAACCACCGGCCCACGGCTGCCGGGTGGCCAGGAGATCAAGGTGCCGAAATTCGAGAAGGGCCAGGAACAGGAGGCCGCCAAGTTCCGACCTCGGATGATGCTCGCCCGCGACCTGCCCAGCGCGGCCAACCCGGCCTTTGTCCGCACCAGCGTCAACCGGCTGTGGGCCCTGCTGCTGGGCCGGGGACTCGTCCATCCCGCCCACCTCGATCACCCGGCCAACCCGCCATCCCACCCGGCCCTCTTCGAACGCCTGCAGCAGGAATTCACGGCCAGGAACTTCGACACCCGCCACCTGCTCCGCGAGATCATCCTCAGCAAAACCTACCAGCGTTCCAGCCACCTGCCCGCAGGGGTCAAGGCGGCCGATGTCCCCGAGGATCAATTCCGAGTCGCCCTGCCCAAACCGCTCTCGCCCGAACAACTCGCCTGGAGCCTGATGGTTGCCACCGGCAATCAACAGCGGATGCTCAAAGGAAAGGTCCCCGAGGACGAGCCGTTCGACGCCTACAACTACATCAACGGCAAGGTCGAAAGGCTGCCGGCGACGGTGGGCGAGACGATGGAACTGTTCAGCTGGATGGTCGGCAATCCGCCGGGTGAAGATCCCGACGACTACAACCCGGCCATGGGCCACGCACTGTTCCTGATGAACGAACGCCTGGTCCTCGACTGGCTCAAGCCACGCGACGGCTCGCTGGTCGGTCACCTGATCACCGTCAAGAAGAACCCGGACACCGTCCAGCGGCTCTACCTCTCGGTCCTGGCGAGACGGCCTTCCGATGACGAAAAGCGAGCGGCCGTTTCCTTCCTCGACAAGCACGCCACCTCCCGGCCGACAGCCCTGGCCGACCTGGCCTGGTCACTGCTCGCATCCGCCGAATTCCGACTCAACCACTGATCCCCGCCATGTCCGAACACGCTCATCACCACGCCTGCCTCGGCCCGCAGCACGACGTCTCGCGACGCCATGTCCTGGGATCGCTGGCCGGCGGAGCCGCCGGTCTCGGACTGGGTCGCCTGCTCGACCCGACCGTCGCCGCCGAGGTCAAAAAGCAGCAGAAACAGGTGCTGTTCATCTGGCTCGACGGAGGCATCAGCCAACTCGAGACCTGGGACCCAAAACCGGGCACCGAGTTCGGCGGACCGTTCCGATCGATCCCGACCAAGCTCCCGGGAGTCCATTTCGGCGAACTGGTCCCCGACACCGCAGCGATCGCCGACAAGCTGACGTTGATTCGCAGCATGTCGACCAAGGACGAAAACCATTCCTCGGGAGTCCCGCGAATCCAGCGGGGCGATCCCAAGAATCGGGGGGTAACCTACCCGTTTCTGGGTTCGGCCGTCACCAAGCTGCTCGACGGCCCCGACAACGGCCTGCCGTCCTACATGCACGTCAAGCCCGGCCGGGGCGGATACATGTGGAAGGACGCCGGATTCCTGGGTCCCCGGTACGGGGCACTCGGCCTGGGCGACGGCAAACCGCCGATCCACATCCGCCGACCCGATTCGCTGACGGCCGATCGTGCCGCCATCCGTGACCGGTTGAGGCAACAGGCCAACAAAAGCTTCAAGACCGGCCGGCTCGACCGGTTCATCTCGGCCTACGACTACTCGTACGAAATGGCCCGACAGTTGACCAGGCGGCAGGACCTGTTCGACCCTTCCAGGCTCCCCGCCGGTGACGCCCAACGGTACGGCACACACCCGCTCGGACGTCATCTGCTCCAGGCTCGCCGGCTCCTCGAAGCGGGTGTCCAGTTCGTCAAGGTGACCAGTTATCACTGGGACACCCACGGCGACAACTTCAACATGCACCGCGTGATGGTCCCCCAGGTCGACCGTCCCTTTGCCGCCCTGGTCAATGATCTTGATGACCGTGGCCTGCTCGACCACACCCTGGTGGTTCTGATGAGCGAGTTCGGCCGGACCCCCAAGATCAACAGTCGCCTGGGACGCGACCACTGGCCCGAGGCCTGGTCGGTGATGCTGGCCGGACTGGGCCTCAAGCCCGGACTGGTCGCCGGCAAAACCACTGCCAACGGAGCGTTCTGTGACGGTGCCGAATACGACATCGGGCACCTGTTTCACACCATCTTCAATTGCCTGGGCATCGACGCGAAGACGACCGAATACGTCAACAACGGTCAACCGCTTCCGATTGCCCACGACGACATGGACGTGATCGCGGAGGTGCTCAAGTGAACCACCTCAACCTGAACGCTCCGTCCCCGCTTGATGTCACCAAGGCATGGATCCACACCACGTTCAAACACCAACGCCAACTCTATTGCTGCCGCTTCAGCCCTGACGGACGTCACGTGTTCGCCGGGACCCAGGACGGCAAGATCCTCCGCTGGTCGCTGGCATCACCTCCTGAACCCAAACCGGAAGCGGACAAAGGGACCAAGAAACCACCTGAACCGGAGGCAACGGTGCTCGAGGGTCACCCGGCATGGGTCAGCCGCCTGGTGCTCTCGCCCGACGGCTTCCGGCTCATCAGCAGCGACCTTCACGGCACCCTGATCGGCTGGGACCTCACCGCCGATCCCCCCAAGCCGGCCTGGACGGTCAAGGACGCGCATCCGTCCAAACCGGGAGACCCCGGCTGGATCCGTGCCCTGGCCGTCACCGGCGACGGCAAGACGCTGTTGACGGCCGGCACCGACGGGATCATCCGTCGCTGGTCCATCGCCGACGGCAAGCCCGCCGGCACGCTCGAAGCTCATGCCGGAGACATCTTCAGCCTGGCCATGCACCCCGACGGCAAGACCCTGGTCAGCGGGGACATTTTCGGGGTGGTCCACCAGTGGGACCTCTCGGCCGGAAAATCGGTCCGCCAGTTCGACGCCGCCCAGTTGCACTCCCGCAAGGAGAACTTCCTCGCCGACGTCGGTGGGGTCCGCAGCCTGGCTTTCGACAAGCCCGGCAAGCGACTGGCCTGCGGAGGAATGACCGACGCCAAGAGCAACTCGTTCTGCCCGGGCCATCCTGGTGTACTGGTCTTCGACTTCGCCAGTGGCAAGCAGACGCAACTCCTGAGGATGAAGAAGGGAAAAGTCGACGACGGACCGATCACGGGACTGGCGTTCCTGGAGGACGGCACGGTTGTCGGGCAGGGTGAACGCCTGCACGCGATGTGCTCGCTCGAGTTCTGGAATCCCGACGACGGCAAGGTCTTGCACACCGTCGACACCCCCTCGGGTTACGATCTGGACATCCATCCCGACGGCCGACGGATCTGCACGCCGATCTGGATCGCCAACGGACGAGCCGGAAACGGACGTCACGCCAAGCCTGAAGAGTACCAGCCTCACTTCGGGCACGTGCGGATCTACCAGTTGACCGAAAAGGCAGCCGACAAACCGGACCCAAAGAAGCCGGCTGACAAGAAGACCACCTGACGGACCGTCTCCCGTCGCGGTGCTACTTCGCCAGGATCGCGAAGGGATTGCTGAAGCTGTCGGTCCAGAGAACGCGTCGGGCGGTGGGTTGAAGAATCGCCGAGTCGGCCGTCGGCGGGATCTCCTCTCGACGGCGAACCGTATCGAGACCGGCCAGTCCGGGAACCCGGGCCACGACATCTCCGGATGCCACCAACATCCACTGGCAGGCCTGTTGTCCGCGACCCAGGTCCGGAGCCGAGACAACCGTCAACGACTGCATCTGGATCGACTCGGCCAGCGCTGTCACCAGTGGCTGCAACTGGAAGTGGGCCGTCGACACGTGCAGTGCCAACACGCCATCCTCGGCCAGGTGCCGGCGGTAAATCGCAAAGGCCTCCTGGGTCAACAGGTGGACCGGCACCGCGTCGCTGGCAAAGGCATCCAGGACCAGCACGTCGAACCGCTGGGGCTCTTGCCGCTCGAGGCTCAAGCGGGCATCACCGATCACCACGTCCAGATCCACACCGCGGCGGCGTGCCGACTCGAGATAGTCAAAGTGTCTCTCGGCCATCTGGTGAACATCCGGATCGAGTTCGTAGAACGTCAACCGATCACCCGACCGTGGATAGACCGACAGCGTCCCGACACCCAGGCCGATGATGCCGATCCGCCGCGGTGCCTGCGACTTGATCCCCAGCAGCATCCCGACCCCCGTGTGCCTGCCGAAATAGCTGGTGGGCTCCTCTCGTCCCGGTCCCTCGAGAAACTGCAGCCCGTGAAACGTGCGACCGTGAACCAGTCGTCTGATCGCGGCACCGCTTCCCGGCAATCGCTCCTCGCGAACCCGCAGCACTCCGTAGAAATTCCTCGACACCTCGATCACATCTCTCCGGGTGCTCTCGCCCATTCGCCCCAGCACGAACAGCATGGCGGCAGCCAGTGCCGTCCAACCCACGATCGCGGCAGCACCGATTCGGTTCGATGACCGTGGACGGGATCCGTCAACCGTCCGTCGACTGGCCCACACCTCCCGGCTCAACACCGCGATCACCAATGCCGTCACCAGGACGAGGCCGACGTGGAGTTCGAGGTACGCAGAGAACACCCGGGGTGCGACCACTCCGACAAACACGCCCCCGGCAGCACCACCGGCCGAAACGGTCAGGTAGAAACCGGTCAGGTGACCGGGATCGGGTTTTAGCCGAGCCAGTTCACCGTGGCAGACCATTGCCAGGACGAACAGTGCCGAAAAGAAAATGGCCACCTGGATCGGGACGGGCAATCCGGACTCTTCTCCAAGAGCCACCATCACAGCCCCCAGCGACACCGCGGCCTGCAAAAGGTACAGCGGCCGCACGTACCACCGCTCGCCTTCGAAGCAGAAGATGAAGCTGACCAGGTACAACGCCAATGGCACCACCCACAGGAAGGGTACCGTCGCGACGTCCAGGCAGACGTGATTGGTCACGGCCAGCAGCAACACCGACGGCGCAGCAGCCAGCAAAAACCAGAGCCCCCGGACACCGGCAGTCGGAATCACTGAAGCCAACCGAAGCTGAGAGTCGTCTTCGAACCTGGCTCGCATCGACGGCAGATCCAGGCACCACAACAGAAACCCGGCCAGCACCGCCGGAGACAGAGACTGCACCAGCGATGTCCAGTCGAAACCCCGGCCTCCTCCCACCAGGCTCGGCCCGTCCTGCCACAACCAGGCGACCAGCGAGATGCCCAGCAGCAGCCACAGGGCACCGCGGGCCCACTCGATGCCCCAGCGGAGACCTCGCCACAAACCCCATCCGGCCGGCAACAGGCACAGGCCAACCACGCCGGGTCCGGTCACCGCCCGCAACGCCAGTGTTTCCTCGATCGCCACCAGTCCCGACAGGATGCCGATCAACCAGCCCCAGGTCAGTACCCCGGCCACCAGGCAGATTGCCGACAACGTTCCCAACGGTGGAGGGCCTGTCCCGGGCGCACCATTCCCACCAGTCGCATCTTCGGGCCCCGGCATCATTCCACCGGGCCGACGGCTCACCCACGCCACGACGCCGGCCAGCACCACGAAACCAACAAACAGCACGCTCCAGCCAAGCCCCTGCCCACCGAGGTTCCATTCCGGCTCGACCACGAAGGGGTACCCCAACAACGCCAACAACGACCCGGCATTCGACAGAGCGTACAACCGGTAGGGCACCGTTCCCGGCCTCAACCGGCCGTACCACGCCTGCAACAGCGGTCCGGTAGTAGACAACACGAAGTAGGGCCAGCCGATCGTCACCGCCAGCAACAGCAGCACCTGCCAGGTCGGATCGGCCTCGGCCGAAGGTTTCCAGGATCCGCCGGGAAGAACGGGAGCGGCCGCATCACCGACCATCCCATACCCCAGCCATCCGAGTGCCAGTCCCAACACCACCAGGTGGACCTTCACCTGGGCTCCCGGCGTCAACCGCCTGGCCAGCAAGTGCGCATAGGCGTAACCGGAAAACAGCACGACCTGGAAAAACAGCATGCAGGTGGTCCAGACGGCCGAACTGCCACCGAACCACGGCAGGATGGCCTTGCTCAACAGCGGCTGGATCCCGAACAGCAGAAGCGCGCTGAGAAATATCGTGGTGCCGAACAGCACCGCCAACCAGCGTCGGGACTGCAATTCCACCGGCATGGGAACCTGTGACAAATCCGAGGACTTGGGATCAGGACGTGAATAGTGAATAGTGACGGCTGTTGAAACCGAAGAATTCCGTCAAAGAACTCACCCGCGTCCATTCACACCCCATCCACGATTACATCGTCGACCCGATGAACCAGTTGATCCTGATCGGTGCCAGCAACGTCACGATTGCCTTCCCGAGGCTGGTCAATGGACTCGCCGAACGAGTGGGGGAACCGCTCGAGATCTGGGGTGTCCACGGACACGGTCGGTCCTACGGAGCCTGGAGCAAGGTGCTCGGTCGGGCGCTGCCGGGAATCACCGAAAGCCGCTTCTGGGGTGCCTGGACACCCGCGGACAACTCGGTCCCTCCGCGCGCCCTGATCACCGACATCGGCAACGACATTCTCTACGGCCACGACACCGACCAGATCCTCAGGTGGGTCGAAACCTGCCTGGGACGATTGCAGGACATGGGTGCACAGGTCGTGATGACTCGCCTCCCGCTGGCCAGCCTCGAGACGCTGTCACGCATCCGTTTCAGGCTGGCCAGGAAAATCCTGTTCCCCCGCTGCGGGCTCTCACTGGCCGACGTCAGCCGCGAGGCCTTGAAGCTCGATGCCGGCGTGGTCGAACTGGCCCAACGGTACTCGACACCGCTGACCGAGCCGCAGGGGCACTGGTACGGACTCGACCCCATCCACATTCGCAGCCGCTGGATCGAATCGGCCTGGCAACAGATTCTCGACGATTGGTTCGCCGGTGGACCACCGCCGTCATTTCCCCGGGTCGGCATCCGCCGCGACCTCCAAGCCTGGCGCTGGTGGCCGGCCGAGCGTGCCCGACGAGGCCGCGTTACCGAGACACCCCAGCCGGTCTTCCAACAGAACGGCTTGAGCGTTCGGCTGTATTGATTCTGTCTACGTGATCAGTTCTTCAAGAGCGTCAGCGGATTCCTGCGGTTTTTCAGCGGCACCGCCACCGGACCACCCTGCCGGTGGGATTCGAAGACCGAAGCGATCATCTCGGTCGCCGCCCGGGCGTCGTAGACACCCGAGACCGGCTGCCGGTCCTTCTCGATCGCCTCGATCAGGTCCAGTACCGCGGCGTGATTGGATCCGTGCTTGGTGTCACGGGTCTCGGCCTTGCCGACGCCGTTGCTGGAGATCGGCAACCACTTTGCCCCCGAACGCCCCGGTGACCAGGCGGGATCCTTGAGCAACCAGGCCGTCTTCAGATAGCCCGACTGGAATTCGAGCACACCTTTGGACCCGAACACTTTCAATCCAAACCGGTTGCCATGGCCGCGGTGCGACGAGAAGTATCCGGTCACGCCATTCTTGAACCGGTACATCGCATCGATCGTATCGGCGGCCAATGGCCCGATCCCCTCGTTGCCGTTGTAGACATGCGACTTGTTGACCGGCTGGCCCTTCTCAAAGCAGCGGGCAAAGCAACTGGTCACGTCCCCGGCAAAGACCCGCATCAGGTCCAGCATGTGCGTACCCAGCACCCAGAGATCCTCACCTCCACCCCGTCGCGAGTCCTCCTTGCCACGGGCTCGCAGTTCGAGCACCTTTCCAATCTGGCCGTCGGCGATCAACTGGCGGGCGACGGCGACCTGGGGCGAGTAACGGTTGCCGTGGGCAATCGCCAGCTTCACGTGCTTCATCTCGCACGCCTTGACGATCTCATCGGCCTGGACCAGGTCTCTGACGAACGGCTTCTCCATGTAAACATGGCAACCCAGTTCAACCGCTGCCATGACCATCTCGTGGTGCCGATCGAGCCACCGCTGCGAGATCGAGACAATGTCCGGTTTTTCCTTCTCGAGCATCTCGCGATAGTCGACGTAGGCCTTTTTGGCCCCGGTCCGGGTCATCGCTCCGGGCAGTGCCGACTTGTTGTCATCGGCCACGGCGACAACCCGGCACTGCTGGACACCCTTCCAGACGACATCCAGTCCGTGGCCGTAATTGCCCTTGCCGGTCCGCCCGATGATTCCAACGCGATACGTTCTCGCCATCACCTGATCTCCACTTCCAGATTCTTCAGGAACCATCCCACCGCGCCAACGGTCCACCACGCACGAAATGCTTCCACCAGCGGCACAACTGCAGGTACGGGTTCGAAAGAAGCACGGCCGAAATCCGTCAACGGCTGGCGGTGGGCTGGCCGTGGGTTTTTGGATCGTATTCCACAAGGCGAACATTGTCGACGAAGTACTTGCCGGGTGGCCAGAACGGGTACAGCAGAACCCGAACCCACTTCACTTTCGGCGTGTACTTGGTCGGATGGAAGGGCTTCTTGCGTCGCGAGTAAGTTCGCCACTGGTTCGCTCCACCGGCTTTCAACTGGCCCCGCCAGACGTACTTGTGGATGAACGCCTTGCGGCCCCGCTTGTTGGGCTGAGCTTTCCCGCGACGCTTGGAAAAGTATTGCTGCACGGCACCCGCGTCGGCTCCGAAGGACACGCTGGGCTTCTCGGGATACCCCACCAGCCAGACCAGGATCTCGGGCCCTTTCACGTCCAGGGTCAACCAGTACGGCTTGCCCTTCTTGATCGGAATGGGATGACTCCAGAACCAGACCCCATCCAAGCCGGCAAGCGTATCGTACTTGGGCGGCGTGGTGGGGATCTTCCTGGGCGCCTTCAGTGGTGAAGCACCGTCGTCGATCTTCAGCCACCAGTCGTAGGCCTGGCTCTGCAGCACGTCACTGTCGAACAGCAGCACTCGACCCCGTTTGGCGTCGGCATCCTTGACCCAGAAGCTCGAGAGACCGTCAACGGTCTGCCAGTGGCCGGGCGTGATCTTGCCCGCATCGAAATTGCCGTTGGGCAGCAGGTTGCCGTCGGGCGAAACCGATGGCTTGGACAGAGCCCTGGCGGCCGGCTTGGCCTTTGGCTTGTCGGCGTCGGCAGCCTGGCCGAGCCAGGCGACCGTGGCGACCAGGGCCGGCAGACAGATTGCGAGTGTCCTCATCACGGTGTCGCCCCCTTCTTTCCACCGGTCGATTCTTTCAGTTTCTCACGGGCCCTCACGGTCCACCGGTCCCGGATCCCCGTGGAAGCCAGCTTGGCCAGTTCGGTCCGAGCCCGCTTGGACCGTCCGGTCGCTTCAAGAGCCACCGACAACCTCCAGCGAGCCTGGTTCTCCCACAAGGCTCCCGTCCCCAACGTCAACGCCAGGTCCAGGAACTCGCTGGCCTCACGATGCTGGCCCCTCAGTGACAACGCCAGCCCCCGCCAAAAGAACGTGTGTCCCTTGACCTTCTCGGTCGCGAACTGATCCTCCCAGCGATCAACCGTCTCGATCGCCGCTCCGTAATTGTTCTCCTGCAGATACTCGCGAATCGAGTTCGGGAACGACCCGATGCGTGCCGAGCGAACCGACCTGGGAACAACGCGTCCCAGCAACGCCTCGACCCGCCGATAAAACTCCAGGGACTCGGCCTTCTTGCCGTGCCACAGGGCCACGTCCCCGGCAGCGTTGATCGCCCGCCGGTAAGACATCTTGGCCTTGGCATCCTGGGTCAGGGGCGGCTTGGCGTTTACGGCCACATCGTGGACGCGCTTGAGCAACTCCGGCGACTTGTCCGGCTCGTTGCGGCGGATTCCCAGCAACCGGATCAGCCGGGCCAGCGAATCCAGGGACTCGGCGGCGGGGGTCGTGTCGGTAATCGATGCCTGGAAGTTGGCGATCGCCTCATCGATGCCCTCCTCGCCACTGGACAGCGATGCCAGGGCCAGCACCCGACGAATGGCCGGTGCCCGCTTAGGACGAATCTTGCCGAATCGATTCACCCAGTTCCGTCCCACCTCGACGGCCCGCTTGGAGTCTCCGCCCTCACCGTGCAGGTGGACCAGTTCCCCAAGACTGGCGGCATCGAGCTTGGCCAGGTCGTAGCCGGCGGTCATTTTGACGTATTCGGGATAGCGCCCTTGCCGGATGTCTCCGGCCACGTGCTGCACTTCGAACACCTCAACAGACGACCCCACGGCCTGCGACTTGCCGCCGATCGTAGTGGTCAACTTCACCGGGAAACGGCCGAGCGACAGGTAGACATGGTCCACCGTCGCACCGGAAGCCGATTGTCCGTCACCCAAATCCCAAGCAAACGTCGTGCCCTTGGGGAACGACCCAGCCACCTCAACTCCCAGTCGGACCCGCGTGTACTGTCCGCTGGCACGGACGCCCGGGTCGGGCCAGATCGTGTCGACATAGATCGGAACGAATGACGCCAGCGGAACGGTGGGCGATTCGTAGGCAACCACCTGTGCCGAATGCGGCATCGGGTAAAGGTTTCCGGGGATTCCGGCGTAGTGCCCCTTCTGGGATCCGGGCGGACTCCAGCCAAGGAAAGCGACCTGCTTGAGCATCACCTCTTCGTGGTAGTACTCCAGGTAGTGCATCCCCGCCTTCAGTTCGACCTTCTGGTTGAATTCGCCCCGCGCACCACGTTCGGATGTGTGCCGACCGGGCCAGTGGATCAGCGGCTTTCCGTCCAGGAACGAGAAACTGGCCTCGTTGGAAGCGGTGCAGAAGCGGTACACGCCATCCTTGGGAATCCGAATCCAGCCCTTGTAGACACTGATGTAGTAATCGGAGGGTCCGAAGGGGTTGTGGCCATCTGCAATCCGTTGCTGGTACCGGGCTCCGTAACGTTCGGTGCTGGCGGCCATCAGTTGCTGAAGATCGGCCACCGTCTTGGGATTGTCCCCCTCGGGACGCTTGATCGTGGCAAAAACCAGTCCCTGCCTGGGCACCCAGCCTCCCTTGGGGGGGCCGGCACCGGGCCGATCCGTCGCCACCACCATCTCAGCCGCACGAGGAGCCTGGGGATTGGCGAAATAGACGAAGAACTTCGCGCCCGCCGAAGGCTTGCCGGCCTGGAACGAAATCAACGAGTAGCCGTCCGGGTCGTGCCAGGTCAGTTGGAACGGCACGGTCTTGCCGGCAGCGTCACGGACGCGAAAGTCCGAGCCATCCGGCTTGGCACGTCCCTGGTGCACCACCCGCACCGACGCGGCGTCTACGCTGGCATCGGGCAGGGGCTTGGCGATGGTGACCACGGCCCGGGCCTTCCAGCCATCCAGTTGCCACGAGTCAGCGGCAACCCCCGCGCCGCCACCGTGAAGCAGCAGCACGACCATCACGGCCAACCATCCAGTGATTCCCCGCATCGGTCGCCTCCCTACTTCTCCGACTCGGACAACGCCCGGTAGTACCGCTCCAGCAACGACTCGTACCCCTTGGGATACGACTCACCGGCCGACTGCAGCAGCTCATCTCTCAGGTCGGCGGGCAGATCCCGGGCCTGCTGGAGACGAATGACGGTGGTCTGGTCGACTCCGCCCAGGGCATCGCGGATCTGCCGCAACGCGATTTTCTGTTTGCGGAAGGCGTCATCGAACTTGTTGTTCTTCAGGTCGTCCTCGATCGAATCCAGCAATCGGATCGCTCCCTGCAACCGCCGCCCGCGAACGCTGTTGGTATCGAGCTTGCGAGCGACCTGCGTGGCGCGTTCGCGGAGACCCCGCTGTTTCTCGGAGAGCCGCTTCATGTCCTTGCTGAACGGTGGTGGCGTTCCGCCCTGCAGGCCCTTGCGACCTTCGCCAGCCCGTTTTCCACCGCCGGTGGCACCGTTGGGATCCTGGCGGCCTTCCTCCTTCAAACGCCCCTTCTCGTAACGCTCGTTGTTGAGCCTCGCCGGGGTCTTGCGACCGTCGAGCCCTCGGGCGGTGTCGCCGACCATCTGGCCGCTCGACTTCCCGCGGCGGCCGTCACCCGAACGACCACTGACCTCGTTGTTGTTCGGCAGATCGTTGCCGGTGACACCCTTGGCCGAGAAGTTGCTGATCGGTCCGTCGGAAACACCCCAGCCGGCCTGGTTGAGATTGTCGCCCCAGGCCGAAGTGATGTCGTCCGCCTCATCCTCGAACTCCTCGGCCTCCTGCAACAACTCGCCGATCAGGTCCTCGAGGGCATCCGGCAGCGGCATCTCAGGCATCTTCATGCGCTTGGCGTCCAGCGGCTCCTCCATCAACCATTTCAGAGCATCCGGGGAGTCGGGAAGCCAGATCTCGAGGTTTTCGAGCATCTTGGTCGCCTTGCTCGACCCGAGGTCCTCCAGGGCCACTTCGAGGCTCGAGGTCTTCGGCCGCTTGGCGACCATCTCGACTTCCTCGAAAACGCTGTTGATATCACTGCGGAGCCCGAAATCGTCAACAAACCCGGTGGGCAGCTTGGTCAACTCGTCGATCGTCCCCTTTTTCCACTTGTTCCACTTGGCGACCATGTCGTCGAACTCCTTCTGCGCGTCGAGTTCCTCTTCGCTGAGTTCATCGACCTTCCGCTTGGGGAGTTTTTCCAGCTTGCTGGCCAGCTCGGTCTGATCGGCCTGCATCCGCTCCAGGCCCTTCATCAACTTCTCGAGTGCCGTGGTGATCGACTTGTGTGCCGACTCGTCCTTCTTGCGAATCCGTCTCAGGTCCTTGCGAGCCTGCTGGTTCTTGTCGAGTCGGGCCAGCAACTCCATCAGTTGTTTGATGATCTCGTCCTGGACCGGCAACGAGTCGTCCCGCAGGGTCTGCTGCCGTGCCTGGTTCTTCGTCTCGTTGGCCATCTCGAACAGGCTGACGGCCTTGGCCATCGGGCCGATCGCAAGCTCGTTGAGGGAACCGATGACCGTCTTCAGAGGCAGAGTGGATCTCTGCATCAACGCGGCCAGTTGCCCGGTCCCCTTGCGGATCCGGCTCTGCCGAGACAACAGCGATTCGAATGCGTCACCGTTGGTCGTGCGGGCACGGTTCTCCTTCTGCAACCGGATCAGGCCTTCGAGCAGTTGCGAGAAGTCCTCCAACTGCATCGCCACCTGGGCTTCTTCCTGCTGGGGAGTCAGCACGAAGATCGTGAACCGTTTCGAACTCGCCTTGCCGGGCCCGGTGACCGTGTTGCGATCGACCGCCTCGGCCCAGTAGCGGACCAGGTCTCCCCCCCTGATCTCATGCTCACCCAACTTCCACTCAAACTCCGCCACGATCGGTTCGTTCTCGGCTCCCGAGGCCGGCTCGAAACCGGTCAACACGCGAACCGTCTCATCGTCGTTGACCCGGTAGAGCACCCGCACGCGAGCGACACCGTAGTCGTCCTTGGCGGCAACTTTCAGCACGACGGTCGCCTCGGGGGCGACCTGCCGGTCTGTTCCCGGCCGGGGAATCGCCACGGTCGGCGGCTGGTCGGGCACAGCGGCAATCGATCGCCAGACGGGATCATCATTGGCATGGCCCAGCGTGTCTTCCAGCACGAGTTGATAACGATCCGGAGCCACCAGGCTGCGTGAGAGCGAACCACCCTCAATCCGGGCTTCGGGAACCTTCAGAATGAAGTCGGTCTTCCAGTCCGAGCCGCTCCCCGTCAGGGCAAACTCCTGCCCCGACTCGGTGACCAGGCGAGCTGACCTCAGATCTTTTGAGGCGGTCACGGCGACCTCGACCCGGCTGCCGGCCAACGCGGCCACCTCACCGGTATCCCCCGCAGCGGTTGTGGTCTGAAGCATCGTGTAGGACGGCGGCGTGACGGTCAGTTGGACCGCCTGTACTCGGGGACGACGGTGAACAACGACCTGGCGATCGCGGGACCGGTCATCACCCGCGGTGATGAAGAACTCCAATGTCCGGGTGGCCCGTTCCAGCGTCGCGGTGTACTCCCGGCGTCCCTTTCGGACACCCTTCTTCGACGGGTTCATCACCAGGGTCGTCCAGTGATCGTCGCCGTCAGGCCGCATCCTCAGTTCGGCGTTCGCCGGCAACACGCCTTCGATACCCACGACGAACTTCACCGACATCCCTTCCGCGTAACGATTGCTGCCATCGGCTGGTTTGATCGTCTTTTCGATGATCTGCGTCGCGGTGAACGGTTCGATTTCAGCAAACGGCATCAGGATCCTGGAGAGTCCATTGCCAAAGCGTTCGCTGCCAAACCCGACATACATCGCGAGCACCAGCAGGACCCCCAGCCCGGCCAACGCGGCCCGGCGAACCGGCTGCCAGTCGAGCGAATCGGTGAGATCGAGATCGATGGAGGCCTCGTTGGCATCGCTGACGATTGCGTCAACGATCTGTGGAGAACCCGGCTCGGTGCCACGTCCCAGTTGCATCGCGTTGATCAACCGGCTGTTGAGTTCAGGGAATTCGTTTTCACACAGTGCTGCGAAGAAATCATCTCGGCGCTCGTCCTCGAGGAATCTCTTGACGAACAGTCCCAGGGTCAGCAGTACACCGGATGCCAGCAGAACCAGCAGCGCGACCACGCGTCCACCGACGCCCGGGGCCAGCAGGTTGTCCGCAGCCACGGCCAGCACCAGGACCCCCAGCACGGCCGCAATGATCAGCAGCGCGGCTTCCAGCAGGTGACGCTGACGCCAGGCCCGCCGCAGTTCGTCCATCGCGTACACCAACCGCGGGTAGGTCTTGATGGTGCTCATGCCGTCGTTCTCCTCGTCTCGCTAAACGAGCCGGTTGTTTCGTCGCAACCACCACTCCCCGGTCACGGCGACCAGGAAAAAGCAGAACAGGAAGGGGGAATTCCAGTACTCGCGGGCATCCCGGGCCCGAGTGATCGTTCGCTCGCGGCGATCCGGCTGCAGCCGTTTGCCCAGCGTGTCCGACTCGTTGATGTCGACATAGAACCCCGCACCACGTTCGGCGGTGATCTGCCGGAGCACCTGGGGGTTGGTACGGGTGTCGGCGATTTCCATGTCGGCACCATGGACCAGCAGTTCGACATTCGAGTTGGCCACCGTCTTGCCGTCGAGGGTCGAGCGGGCCACGATCACGTGGCGACCGATCCCGTCGGGATAGACGGTGGCAACCTGGTCACCGGATCCGTCGGCGGCGGGTCGCAGCGGCACATTCCGCTCGCCCCCCCCCGAATTGGTGATGGTGGCGACCAGCCCCTGGCCCTCCGAGGCTGCCGCATCACGACTGACGACCCGCACCCGCACCGCCTCGCCGTGCCCGTAACCGGGTCGGTCGGTGGTGACAACCAGCGGTGCCTGTTCGTCGTTCAGCCCACGGCCGGTCAGCCAGCGAACCGCCTGGCTCCAGAACCGGGCGTAGAGCACGTCACCCTGACCCTTCAATCTCGCCACGCGGCTCCACCGCCAGGTGGTGTCGGTGGTGACAACCATCGACTTGCCCTGTCCGAAATTCTGCACCGCCACCACGACGGCCGGCTTGCCGTCGACGGATGTGATCGGATTGGTGGCCAGCACGTCGGCTCCGGGCTTGGCCCGCTTGACCAGGCTGCACCCGGCCAACTGGGCCGCACGATCCCACAGGGCCTTGTTCTGCACGCGGTCACTCCGAACCTGGAAAATCGGATGGGCCTGGCCCACGCTGGTCAGATCCATCGTGAATGGTTCGTTGGCCTGGTCGGCCTCCTCCTGTGTGACAAACTCCACCGGCAACACGTCGGCCAGTGGCGTGCGGGCAAAACCGTTGGGACCGAACGAGCGATAGCCGCCCAGCACCAGGATCGCGTGCCCCTCTCCACCAGCCCACTCGGTCAACGCCTCGTACTCGGCCTCCCCCAGGAAATCGAACTCCATGTCGCCCAGGATCACCAGGTCAACGGTTTCCAGCTGAGTCTTGGTCAGCAGGACCTTCGAGGCTTCGGGATTGGGACGACGGGGATTGGCCGTCCGCACAACGGTGACCAGGTTGATGTCGGGATCGTCGTCGAGCCGCTTGCGGAGGAACGTGTATTCGTAGCGAAGAAACCCCTCGAGATAGAGCACCCCGATGGCCTCGGCGTTGACCTGCAGGGCAAACTGTTCGACGTTGTTCTCCACCACACCCTCACCACCATCCGCCTTGGCCTCGACCCGGTACACGAACCGCCCGGCGACCGTCGGTTCGAAGGTCAGGACCGCCTCGACCTGGTTGGCTCCGGCCTCGAGAACCACCTGCTGTTCGGCTTCGGGCTGATCGCTGCTGAGAGTCACGGTGATCGCGACCCGCCGGTCGGTCGGGCCGGCGGCACGGACCACCGGCACGCGAACCGTGACGGAGTTGTTCACCAGGACCTGTTCGGGAGCCTGCGGCTTGCGCAGAGCCAGGTCGAACTCCGCTGAAGACGGATCGGAGGGAAAACCGATCGCGTGGATCGGCGTGTCGCTGTCAGCCAGTTGCAGGACGCTGTCGCGTCCCGAGTTGTCCATGCCGTCGGTAACCAGCACCATCCCGATCAACTCGCGACTCCGCAAACGGCTCTCGACTTTTCCGACCGCTCGGACGAGATCGGTCACTTGGCCGGTGGGCTCGGCAGCCGGCTCGCCGTCGATCGGCTTGCCGTCCATCCCGAACAGCTCGACCCGCACCTCCGCTCCTTCGCCCTCTTCCACCTGCCGCGTCAACCGTTCAACCGCTTCGCGGGCCCACTCGTAACGGGACTTGCCTCCGCTGTGAGCCAACGACATCGATCGCGAATCGTCCAGGACAACGGCCAACCGGCCCGGGTCCACCACGCTGCTGTCCTCGGTCCAGACGGGCCGGGCCAATGCCAGGAGCAGCGCCAGGATGCCAACCCCTCGCAACCCCAGCAACACCCACGTCAACCGGTGCTCGGTCCGAAGGAAAATGCTGTGGTACACGGCGAACAACAACGCCGCACCCGCGACAATGCCCAGCAGCCACGGCCAGACCGAGCCGACATTTTCGAGTTGGAAGTGGTCGAGTTGGGACATGTGGTGATTGTCGATGAGAAACAGCGGCGGTTGACGGACAATCCGTCAGTGACGGGGGGTCACTGGGAAACGGGGACAGACGACTCGTCGGGTTCGGGTGCGGATTCCTGTGAAGAGTTCACCGAATCGATGTCACCGCCGAGCTCAATTCGGCCGGTGGGAACAGCGATCGTCTTCGGATCGGTACGGGGCTTGAGATAGTGTCGGGAGGTGATCCAGTTGGCGAGGGCGGGTTCGAGCACGGCGATCAGCAGCACGACCCACATCAGGATTTCCCACAACTCGCTCCGCGAACGCCCAACCCCGGCCTGGGAACCCAGGGTCGCGGCGTCGTCGACCACAACCAGGCGTTTCGGGCCCACCCAGGGGAGCGAATCACCGAATGATGCGGAGACGTCGTCGGTGAGTTCGATCGCCGTCAGGTCACTCTCCCCCGCCTCCAGGTTCACGGCGAACGAACGGCTGCTGCCGTCGGTACCACTTTCGTCAAACCGGTAGACTCCCGGCTGGTCAGTTTCACTGAAGGCGACCTGCCGCAGCGTGGGATCGGCCATCGACTCGAAAACCCCGATCGTGCGGTCAGGCTTCACCACCCGCAACCTCTGCGATGGACTGCCCACCGGCACCGCCTGTCGAATCGCCTGTCCGGTGCGGAAGAAGTTCCCCGCTGCAGTGACTGCGGTGGCCGTGTCCTTTCCGGAGTTCTCGGCCGAAGTCTCGGCACTCTGGCCTCCGGCCGATTGCGCAAGATACCCAACCAGCCGGTAAACGAACGGCAAAAAGGCCGGGCGGACAGGAAAGTTGGACCAGTCGCGATCACAGCTCGAGGCGAACAGGGCCACTCGTCCCTGGCCGTAGAGATGTTCGCAAAGCAGGGGTTCTCCGCCACCGGTGGCCATCACGACACGACTGTTGGGCGTGGGATCAAGTGCCCAGTAGGCACTGAAGCCCACGGCTCCCAGGCGACCGGTCTCACCACTGCCGAATCCCGACAGCGCCGGGTGATCTTCGGCGAAGTCGCCCACGCCGGCCACAGGCGGCTGGTCGTCGCCGGCCGACGGATTGCCCTTGGGTCCGCTGCCGGCCAGGCGTGCCGGAAGCAGCGAGCCACGGCTGCGGGACGGATCGGCCAGTTGATTGTTGTAGAACGCCGGAACGGCCTGGTCCCCCAGGAACACCAGCAGGCTGCCCCCCCGATCAACGAACCGCTCGAGTTTTCCGACGGCCGCCTCCGGCAACGTTTCAACGTTGGCCAGGATCACCAGCCGGACGTCATCCAGGGAAGCTCCCTGGAAGGCATTGGCCCGAACGCTGGTCACCTTGATCGGATTGGTATCGGCCCCACCGGCCGCCAGGGCCGCCTGCAGGAAGAAGAGTTCATCATTGCGGCGAATCGAAGAGGGGGCACCGTTGACGGCGATGACGTTGACCGCATCGAGTACTTCGAAGCAGAAGTACCTGCGATTGTCAGCTGTCAAACGTTCATCCTCGACGGCAACGTATCCCGACTGCCAGCCACCGGAATGAAAAATGTGGTGCAGGGTGAAGACGCTCCAGCGTCCCGGTTCGAGCGGATCTTTGACGACCTGCTCGGCAACCTTGCGATACCCCTCTTCGTCGGCGTCGTCGGCATCAGCATCGGCACGCACGTGCAAGCTGATGGTGCAGGACCGCGGTGAAGCCCCGTCGTTGCGGATGTGGGGCCGAATCGAAAACGGGATGCCGGCCATCGGCCTCGAGGCCCCGTACTGGACGGCGGTGATCCCCAGGTTGCTGACCGGCTCGGTCGGTTGCACCGGGACGAAGACGACCCGGGAATCGAAGGAGCCCTCAGTCTCACCGGCAAGCGCCGGTGCGGCCAGGCCACGTTGCTGGAGATCGCTGAACACGTACACCTCGTGGCTGGACTCCTCGCGATCGGCCAGCATCCGCTCGGCCAGTAACACGCCTCCGGGAATGTCAGTTCCAAGCGCCTCCGGTCGCCCCTGGGCACTGTTGGACAACTCGGCCAGGCCCAGCAATTCGTTCTCGATCCCGACCAGGTCGGTGGTCGGCTCGGGGTAAACCGCCAGTGGCCCGTCCGCCCGTCGGCCGGCCAGCACCACCGAGGCAGAATCGGAGGGCTTGAGCCCCTTGATGATCTCGACCGCCTCGCGGGCCGCACGTGACAGCAGTGTGCCGCCGTCGGAATCGCGGTAATGCATGCTCGCCGAATCGTCGAGCACGATCACAACACTGCGACTGAGAGTCGGATCGCCGGTGGCGACCGATCCCTGCAGGAACGGTTCGGCAAACGTCATCGCCAGCAAAGCACACAACGCCATCCGCGCCGCCAACAGCAGCAGTTCCTTGAGACGGCTCATCCGGTAGCTGCGGAGGAACTGGTCGGTGAGGAACCGCGTGGTTGAGAACCGCAAGGTGCGGGTCTTCCGCGAACGGCTCAGGTGGATCAGCAGCGGAATCGCTGCCGAAAGCAGGCCGACCAGGTAGATGGGTGTCTGGAAGAACATGAGCGACAATCAGAGCATCTGGTGACGTCGGGCGAGGTAGGCGCCCAGGAACTGGCCGAATGGCGTACCGGTTTCGGCAACCGAGTAGTCGATGCGGGAACTCAGGCAGCCTTCACGAATCGTGTCAAGAAAGCGTTCGAGTTCCTCGAGGTAGCTGGCGCGGAAAGCTCGCGGATCGCTGGTGATCTGGCGGCCGGTCTCCATGTCCTCAATCCTGCTGACGTCGTCGAAGGGGAACGACAATTCGTCGGGATCGAGCGTCTGGAAGACGATCACGTCGTGCTTGCGATGCCGGAAATGCTTCAGCCCGCTGACGACCGCGTCGGGATCATCGAAGAGATCCGAGATAATGATCACCACGCTACGACGCTTGATCCTCTCGGCCAACTGGTGGAACGAACCCGCCAGGCTGGTCTCGCCGCCCGGCTCGATTGCCTCGAGATGGTCCATCAACACCCTCAGATGCCCGGCCCCCTGCCGGGGGGGCACCATGTCACGGACCTCGTCGTCAAGAGTGATCAGACCGACGGCGTCGTGCTGGAAGGCGATCAGGTAAGCGAGGCTTGCGGCAAGAAAGTTGGCGTACTCGAGCTTGTTGATCCCGCCGACCTGGCCGTAGGACATCGAGTTCGATTTGTCGAGCACGATGTAGCACCGCAGGCTGGTCTCTTCCTCGTACTGCTTGACGTAGAGCTTGTCGCGACGCCCGAAGACCTTCCAGTCGATGTGACGCGGATCCACTCCCGGGGTGTACTCGCGGTGCTCGGCAAACTCCACACTGAACCCACGATGCGGGCTCTTGTGCATCCCGGCAAAGAAACCCTCGACCTCCAGCCGGGCGGCCAGCGAGAGATTTTTCAGTCGGCCCAAGGCCTCGGGATCGAGGTACTTGAGTTGAGTCGGGTTGCCGCTGGCCATCCTAGACGTAAGCCTCCGCCTTGGGCTCGTCGACGGCCTCGAGCAGCATGTCGACGATCCGATCCGGAGAAATCCCCTCGGCCTCGGCATGGAAGTTGGTCATGATCCGATGCCGCAACACCATCGGTGCCACTTCGCGAACGTGGTCACAGGTGACGTTGTACTGTCCGGAAATGGCCGCCCGGGCCTTGGCACCCAGCACCAGGTACTGCACCGCACGGGTGCCGGCACCCCAGGTGACGTACTCCTTGGTGAACCCTGGAGCAATCTCGTCCTCGGGCCTCGTCGCCCGGGCCAGGTCGACGGCATAGCGGCCGACATGATCGGAAATCGGCAGCCGACGGACGATCTGTTGCAGGTTGAGGATTTCTTCACCGTTGAGCACGGTGTTGATCTTCACCTCAACATCAGTGGTCGTCGTCTTGGCGATCTCGAGTTCGTCCTCGGGTGTCGGATAACTGATACGGATATCGAACATGAATCGGTCAAGCTGCGCCTCGGGCAACGGGTAGGTGCCCTCCTGCTCGATCGGGTTCTGGGTGGCCAGCACAAAGAACGGCCGGGGCAGCTGGTAGGTCTGGCCTCCGACGGTGACTTCCAGTTCCTGCATCGCCTGCAACAGTGACGCCTGGGTCTTGGGAGGTGTCCGGTTGATTTCGTCGGCCAGCAGGATGTTGGCGAACACCGGCCCACGAACGAACTTGAACTCGCGGCCACCGGTCGACTTGTCCTCCTCGATGATCTCCGTCCCGGTGATGTCCGAGGGCATCAGGTCGGGCGTGAACTGGATCCGGTTGAAATCCAGGTCAATGGCGTCGGCGATGGTGCTGACCATCAGGGTCTTGGCGAGGCCGGGAACACCGATCATCAGGCAGTGGCCCCGGGAGAAGATCGCCGTCAGGAGATCGTCGACGACTTCCTGCTGGCCGACGATCACCTTGGCGATTTCGGTCTTCAGCGTCTGGCGGGCCGTGCCCAGCTTTTCGATCGCCTTCAGGTCATCCGCGGAGGCGTTGGATTGTGACAGCGACTGGCTGTCGTTCGATTCGGCCGACATCTGGGTCTCCTTGCGTGTCGTCCATCGAGGACGCCCGACCACAGCCGGGGTCCAGGAATCGGGTCGTTCGTCAGGCACCCGTCCCTGGGCAGGAGACCGCCGACCGTCCGTGGGCGGCGGAATCAGAAACTTGGTTTTGGTCTTGTCAGTTCTGCAGTGCGTAGGCCACCACGTTGACAGCCAGCCGCCGGCAACTCTCGGCGTCGTAACCGTTGCCGTAGGGATCACTGACCTGCTTGAGGTGCGTGATCATGTCGTGAGGCGAGTAGACCAGCACGAGTCGCTTGCCGAGTGTAACGCCCCAGAGTTCCAGGGGCCGTTGGCCTCCCGACTGGCGATCGCGGACGCCGGCCACCTTGTAGAAGGAACGCAACAGCGGATGATCGCCGGAGATCTTTTCGAGTTTCTGCTGTGGGAACAGCGTGCCGGCCAGCGAACGCACGTGTTGGTCAAAGGCACTGCGACCACAGCAGTTGTTGATGAACAAGAATCCCCCGGCCTGCAGGTGAGACCGCAGCGATACGGTCTCGGAATTGCCCAGGCGAGGATTCCGGTGACCCGTCATGTAGACGAACGGATAGTTGACCAGCCGTTCGGGAGTCGCCTCGACACCCTTCAGATCAAAATGAACCGCCAGGCTCGAATCGACCGCCAGGTGACGCAGCCACTGCTGGGTGCTGTTGGGGTCCGGGTTCCAGTCGCCGTCGTGCTTGAGCTGGGCCATCTGGAACCGCTGGCGAGACCGACGGATCGGGGCCTGCAGTTCCCGGGTCACCGCCTGCACCTCGCCCAGCTGCCGCAGACCGGCGACGTAACTGATGATGTTGATTCCCAGTCGGATCGCATCGCCGGGCAGCAGACGTGACCCGTGGGGGTGCACGTGCTCATCCCAGCCGCAACTCATGTCCCACGGGGTCAGGATCACCGCGGTGCGGCATCCGATGTTCATTCCCAGCAACTGTGGCGGCCCCTGGAAATCGTGCTGCACACCCTCTTCGAATTTCCGGTAATGCACATTGGTGTACTTGTGGTAGGCACGGAAGATCGGATGGTCCAGCTCGAGATTGTCAAAGGCCCGGTCCGGGAACATCCGGCTCACTTCGCCCATGAACGACCGCCGGAACTCCTCGCGTCCACAGCAGGCATCGCCCAGCAGTGTTCCGCCGTCAAGAATGTAGCGTCGCAGCGCTGCCCGCTCTTCGGGATTGAACCCGAACATCTCGTGGCCACTGATATAGAGGATCGGGATCTTGGTCTTCTTGTCCGCCTTGTGGTTGGCCACCACTTCCTGGATCGACAGATGGCGCCAGCCATACCACAGCCCCAGTTCGTAGCGGCAGTGCCGCATCAGGTTGTCGACATCACCGGGATCGGTGTTCCAGTCCTGCGTCGTACCGTATTCGAGTTTGGCCATCATCAGCGGTGGTGCCGGCTCGGCCTTCGGCTCGCTGCGACGCAGGGGCGTCACGGGCAGCGGCAAAGGCGGGAAGCCCTCGGCAGAGGTCTGCCGCTGGGGGTTCTTGCGAGGCGGCGGACCGCAGGTGCCCAAGCGTCGGGTCTTCTTCTGCTGCTGGGCCATGGCAAAAGTCGCCAGACCGACGGCCACCGACAACACGATCGCCATCCTGAGAACGCGACCGCCGGTTCCCGTTTCAAGACTCGTCAACTTCTTCATGGCCTCGTCCTCTTCTCAAGGATCCTGGTCCACCGACCGACGACATCTCTCCAGAACACTCAGGGAGTCTTCGCTCCCCGGACTTCTTTGCTCTTATCCTTGTCCACAACAGAGCCCGCCCCACGCAGTCGCACGCCGGGCTTGGCCGACGGTGCCGCGATCCGACCCAGCTCAACCCGAGGGGTCTTCGACGTTACCGAAATCCCACCCAGCGAACCGTCAAACGTCACAGCTTTCTGGACATATCGACTCTTCTGCATGCGTTGGCGGTAGAGTACCGTAAAAAGCTCATCTGTGCGCTTCAACCACGTCTCCTCGGGACGTTCGAAGTGCCAGAGTTCGGCTCGCCAGATCAGTTCCCCAGGCTTTGAGCCGAAAAACGGTCGGGTTCTGAGCTTGGTGATCAGGATGGCGGCGTGCTGAATGTTGCCCTGGATGGTCAGGATCTGCACTTCGTCTTCGAACTTGTTGAGCCGCCGGACCTTGGTGTTGATCACCTTGATGTCATCGGCCGACAACGGTTGCTCCTCGACGTAGTCGGATCGCGGCACCTTGAGGTTGATGCCCTCGAGCCGACACCGTGCTCCAAAATCGACCTGGAGGTCATAGACCCTGTCGGCTGTGAGCCCGGCGACGGCAAACCGGCCGGTCGTGGCATCAACGATCTTGCCGACGAATTTCTTACGAGTCTTCCGTTCGATCGCGGCAACACCGGTCAGTCCCTTCGCGGGACTGATCAGGCCGGTGATCCGCGGAGTGACCTGGGCGGCGGCCGGGCCGGGCCAACCCAGCACGACGGCCAGCAACAGTGGCAGTCCGCAACAGACAGCACTCTTGTGGATCATTGGATCACCGTTGGTAAGCGGGCAGGTAGTGCATGTACACCTCCAGCACCAATGAGGCCATCGCGGTCCAGTAGACCTTGTTGCGTCCCACGACGCTGGCCTGCTCGGACATTCCCGTCGGAACGTCCCAACTGCCGTCTTCGTTCTGCTTTTCGAGAAACATCTCTCGGACTTGCGGGTGCCACTGATTCCAGTACTTGCCACCAGCCTGGTAGTTGCCCTGGATGGCGTAGTAGTGGAAGTAATAGAAGTAGGTGACTCCACCCGACTTGCCCCATTTGACCGGGACCTTGGCCATGTGGTCGAGGGCCTTGATGACCGTGGGATCATTGTAGTGGCCAAGGAGCTGCAGCGAGAGAATACCGGCAGCGGTCGTGTGCGGTCCTTGCGACGGTCCGGTGTAACCGAACCCGCCCTTGGGGTGCGCACAACTTTTGATGTACTTCACGGCGTTGTCGATCGTCTTCTGCGGCACGGGAATTTCGGCGTTGTTGGCCGCTCGCAGGGCCACCACCTGCATCACCGTCACGCTGACGTCCTGGGTACTGGGGTTGGGCTGGTACCGCCAGCCACCGCGCTTCGACTGGCAGCGGACGATCAGGTCCACCGCTTTCCTGACCGCCTGCTCGAGCTCCGGATCGGGATCCATTCCGTACATCTCGGCCATGCACAGCGTGGTCAAGCCATGCGAGTACATCGGACCCGATCCCGGAATCCGCTTCGAACGGAACAGGCCGCTGTCCTGCTGGGTCCGAAGAATGTACTTCTTGGCCCGTTCGAGCACATCGGCGTACGGGCCTCGACCGGGAACGTGTCCCAGGCCCATGATCGACAGGATCGCCATCGCGTTGGGAGCATTGCAGTCGTCCCAGGCCCCGTCCATCGGCGACCCGTCGCGAATCTGCACCCCGGCCATGTACTTGACTGACCGCCCAAGAGACCCGCTCACCTGGTCAATGATGTCCGTCTCGGTCAGGATGTCGGCCGTCGCCGCCTTGGCAGCCGGTTTCTTGGGCTGAGCTCGGACCGGACGTGTCGTTCCGGCCACGAAGATCCCCCAGGTGACGGCCACGGCCAGGCCGACAACCAGAGTCGCGGTGGGCCAGCGGAAGGCGAATCGAGAATTGGTCATGGAGCGCCAGTGAGTTGAGTGAATCGGCGATGTGCCGAAAAGAGTGTTCGGATGGGGGGGACCGGTTTACCTTTGATATGCAGGCAGGAAGTGCATGTAGACTTCAAGAATCAGCGAGGCCATCGCCGTCCAATAAACGCGATTGCGTCCGACGACGCCGGCCCCTTCAGAGCCCCCGGGAAGATTCCAGCTGCCGTCTTCACGCTGCTTTTCGAGCAGCATTTCCCGAACCCTGGGATGCCACTGATTCCAGTACTTGCCGCCAGCCTGGTAGTTGCCCTGGATGGCGTAGTAGTGGAAGTAATAGTAGTACCTGATCCCGCCAGCCGTGCTCCATTTGACTGGAAGCGTTGACATCCAGTCCAGGGCCTTGATGACGGTGGGATCGTCGTAATGTCCCAGGAGTTGCAGCGAGAGAATCCCGGCTGCGGTCGTCGGAGGTCGCTGGGCCGGACTCTGATAGCCAAAACCACCCTTGGGATGGGCGCAGCTCTTGATGTACTTCACCGCGTTGTCGATCGTCTTCTGCGGCACGGGAACCTCTGCGTTGTTGGCCGCCCGCAGAGCCACCACCTGCATCACCGTTACGCTGACGTCCTGCTGGCTGGGGTTGGGCTGGTACCGCCAGCCACCGGCCTTCGACTGGCAGCGGACGATCAGGTCCACCGCTTTCCTGACCGCCTGCTCGAGATCCGGATCGGGGTCCATTCCGTACATCTCGGCCATGCACAGCGTGGTCAGGCCGTGCGAGTACATCGGGCCGGCCCCGGGAATCCGCTTCGAACGAAACAGGCCGCTGTCCTGCTGGGTCCGCAGGATGTACTTCTTGGCCCGTTCGAGCACATCCGCGTACGGGCCGCGACCGGGCACGTGGCCCAGGCCCATGATCGACAGGATTGCCAGTGCGTTGGGGGCGTTGCAGTCGTCCCAGGCCCCGTCCATCGGCGATCCATCGCGGATCTGCACCCCGGCCATGTACTTGACCGACCGATTCAGTGACCCGGTCACCTGGTCAATGATGTCCCTCTCGGTCAGGATGTCGGCCGTCGCCGCCTTGGCAGCCGGTTTCTTGGGCTGAGCTCGAACCGGACGTGTCGTCCCGGCGACGAAGATCCCCCAGGTGACGGCCATGGCCAGGCCGACAACCAGGGTCGCGGTGGGCCAGCGGAAGGCGACGCGAGGAATGGTCATGGAGTGCCAGTGGGTTGAGTGAATCGGCGATCTGCCGTGTTTTTTTCTTGGAGAGGCAATTGGGGATCAGGACAGTCCCATCAGCCGGCGAATCCCGACGTCAATCGAGTAGACGACCACCAGCACCACCAGCACCAGCCAGTTGTCCCAGATCGTCGCCTGGTCCTGACGCCGCGTGGTCAAGGTCTTACCGGTCAACAACGGCCCGAGTGAACCAAGCTGGTCCAACGGAATCAGTTTGCCGCCGGTGGCCTGTGAGAGTCCTTCGAGCGTGGCACGGTTGAGTTGCGGCTGGCGGAATTCCTCCGGGGCAATCATCACGTTCAGCAATGCCTCGGCGCCCTGCTCGGCAGCTCCTGTCGGAGGAGTGAAAGACACGGCGTGCTTGCCGGCTTCCTCGGGCAGAAAACTGCCCCGGTAGAATCCCTCACGGCGAGAATCTCTCTGCAGTTCGACGGTCTTGCTCCCCCCGGGGCCATTGATGGCCACGGCCAGTTTTTCTTCCTCGCGGGGCTTCCCGTCCGCGTCAAGGAACGCCGTCAACTCGATCGTCGCTTCCTCTCCGGGCTGGACGCGCACCGGTCGAACTTCGATGAAGCTCTTGGCTCCACCTTTCTCATCTCGCGGCGCCATGAACCTCAGGCTCTGGCCCCAGAACTTGTAGAAGAAGCGATCTCCGACGGTGCGTCGCCAGAGCCAGGTCGAGTCGGTGGCAATGAACATCACCTTGCCGGCCCCGGCCGGGTGCCACGAAATCAAAGGCAACTTGCCCTGGGCCAACCGCACCGACGGGTTCCAGGCCAGCACCTCGGCTCCGGCCGCCGGACGCTCAACAGCCGCGCACCAGTAGTACTCGGGCATTCCGCTCCAGACCACCTGGTTTCGGCCCGTATCTTCATAAAGCCGCATCGTCTCGTGCACGGCTCCGCTGGCCGAGACCTCCATCCGAAACGGCTCGAACACCTTCGCCTCACGACCAGCCACGCCTTCCCGGACCACCACCGGCAACAGCTCCTGGAAATCCGGCCCGTAGGCGTGGGGCATGTGTTCGGCCCCCGCCTCGACGATCAACCCAACCCCCAGTTCCTGGACGGCGCGGATCAACAGGTCCTCGCGTTCCCGATTGAGGAATTCCGGCGAGACATCTCCGAGCACGATCACGTCGTACTCGCCGATCTCCTCGATCGTCGCCGGAAAAGCCTTGTCCTGTTCGGCTTTCGGCTGCCGCCGCCATTCGGTTTCGACCACCACCTCGGGGTCGTCTTCACTGAGTCGGCCGGCCACTCCGTTGTCGCGCCGCATGGCGTTCTTCAGGAACCGGAAGTCCCATCGGGGGCGGCCGTCGAGCAGCAGCACCTTGAGTTTCTCTTCGCTGACCCGCACGTAGGCCACGTCGTGATTGTTGGCCCGCAGTTGCTGGCTCTCATTGGGATGCTCAGGCACCCGCACCTCCAGGTACTGCGGCCCCGATTCCTCGGCGACATAGGTCAGTTCGACCTGCTGTTGCTCGGTTCCGCTGAGCACCAGTTCCTTGGTCGCGAGCACCGTCTCGCCTTCGCGACTGTGCGAGACGAGTTCGACCTTGATGGGTTGCCCGTCGAAGCCGTGAGCCTCGATCGTGGCGTGCACCCGCACCGTGTCCTTCTTGGCCACCAGCCCGCTGGTGTAGACGTCAATGATGGCGACGTCCTGGATGTCGGCGGTCGAGCCGACAGGTACGGTGAACACCGGAGCGCCGTCCCGGCGATATCCGCGTGCCGCTGCCGCCGCGTCAGCAGGGCTGGCTCCGCCGGTGTTTTGACCGTCGGAGAACAGCAGCACGCCTGTGACCCGCTGGCCGGCAGCCCGGTCGAGCACGCCCAGCACGGCGTCGCCGAGATAAGAAGCGTTGGGTTGCGTGACAGCAATCCCCGCCTCTTCTTCACCTTCACCTTCACCGTCACTCTCACCATCGTCCCAGAGTTCAATCGGTTCCAGGCGACGAGCAAAGGCGAAGTACTGCACGTCGTACTTTTCTGCCAGCTTGTCGAAGACCTCCTCACGAGCGACCTCGACGGCCTCTTCAGCCAGTTGCACTCGCCCGTATCCGGTGATCGTTTCCCGGACCTCAGCGTCCAGCGATTCGTCATCTCCGACGGCCAATCCCGCCGCTCGCGCGACCGCCAGGCGTTCCTCATCGGTCTCGAACGGACCCGCCGGCAACTGCATGCTTTGCGACGCATCGAAGACGACCGCCAGGATCGGTTTCTTGTCGATCTCCTCGGTCAGTCGCAACACAGGACTGGCAAGCACCAGGATCAGCATCGCCAGCACGAAGACGCGGGTGACGGTCAACGCCACCCGGAAGCCGCGACGGACCGTCGCCAGGTTGGCTTTCTGGCGAGTGTAAATGAACCAGCCTGCCGGAATCACCAGCAACAGGGCGTAAAGCCACAGTGGACGCTGGAACGCAATATGGGTGTCCGAGATGTTGACAACCATCTCGTCGGCCACGCCAATCGACCGCAACAACGACTCAAGCATCCTCGGACTACGCCCCCCTCCGTGGTCGGCTCAGTGAGCCACACGCGGAGTCACTTCTTTGGCCCTTTCGTCCGGGCCCGCGACAACTTCTTGAAGTAGTCACGGATGAAGCCCCGGTAGGCCTTCGGTCCTTCCTCGCGCAGTCCCTGCAACAACTCCTCCCGTTCCTTGGGTTGCATCTTCATGATCACCCGCCGAGTGGCCACGTCCAGTTTGCTCAGGTCCACCAGCACCTGCTCGGCCTCCTGACCGTCAGGGTCCTGGTTTCCGATCAACTGGTTGGCCAGCGTCGGCTGTGGCGGCATCGGCTGGTTCTTCTGCTGATCCTGCGGCGGCTGATTTTTCGGGTCACCGGGCTGCTGTTGATCCGGGTTCTGCTGCTTCTGCATCCGCTGCATCATCTTGCGAGCCTGCTGCATCAACGCCTGCTCCAGGGTCTGCTCGAGACTCTGCTGTTGTTGCTGTTGTTGCTGTTGTTGCTGTTCGCCCTGCTCGGACTTCTGCTGGGCTTTCTGCAACTGGTCCTGCAGGTTCTGTAGCGACTTCTGGTCGCTCTTCAACGCCCGTTGGGCCATGTCGAGTTCCTCGAGCCGCTGCAACTGCTGGCGGTTGCGTTCCTGCTGCTCGGGATCGGCAGCCTCCTTACCATTCTCCTGCTGCTTCTTCAGCTTCTCCTTCAGATCACGAATCATCTTCTCGAAGCGAGGATCCAGTTCGGCACGCAGGCCTCCCAGGGCTGGAAGGAAGAACTCCTCTTCCGCTTCTTCATCACCCTTCTTCTTCTCACCCTTCTTCTCACCATCCTTTTTGGCGTCCTCGTTCTCCTTGGTCGGATCGCCCTCCTGGGTGTCCTGTTCCTTGGGCGGGATCTTGTAGTCCTTGTCCTCGGGCTTGTAGGGCCGATCGGGGAAGTCGGGCTGACGCTTGGAGTTGAGCAACTCGGCGGTCTTGTCGAGTTTCTTGTCGGACTTCTTCGCAGTCTCCTCCTGCAAGTCCTTCAATGCGTCGAGCAGTTCCTTGGAGGAGAGATCCTGGAGGCTGGACTTCAACAGGTTCTCTTCCTTGCCCTTGAGTGCCTCGAGGTCCTTCTGCATCGCCTTGAGGTATTCCTTGAGATCCTCCAGGGCGTCACGGGCCAGTTCGGCGTTCTGTTCGAGCAGGTCTTTTTTGAGATCCTGCATCGCCTGTTTCATGTCGTCGCGGCTGTCCCGCTGGGCCCGGGCCAGCGCGTCCATCCGTTTCTGGATCGCCTCGAGATCCTTCTGGACCCGGTCGGCCTTCTTGTTGATCTCCGGCAGCTTGGTGTCCTGCTGCTTGGGCTGGGTGGCCTTCTGGAGATCCTCGGCGATTTGCTTGAGCGGATCGACGGCGGCCTTTTCAAAGGCCTGTTCCAGCTGTTTCATCTGCTCGGCCACCTGGGGCGGCACCAGCGGATTCTCCTCGGCCTGCTTCGCCAGTGCGCCCAGGTCGTTCTTGACCTGTTCGGAGAGCTTGGCGTTGTTGTTTTCCTCGGCCAACAGCTTCGCGAGTTCCTTCTTCAACTCGGCGAGCTTCTTCTGCTCCTCCGCATCGAGCTCGACCGGCTTGTCCTCTTCGGGCTTCGCCTTGGGGTCGTCCTTCTTCTTGGTCTTGTCCTCGGCGTCCTTCTTCGCCTGCTCCTGTTTCTCCTTGTCGGCCTCCTCCTTGGCCTTCTCGATCTTCTCGGTCAGTTCCTTGTAGTCCTGCTCGAGTTCGTTCGATTTCGTCTGGATCTTCTTCTGCTTCGAAATCAGATCGACCAGCTTGTCACGGAAGGTGTCGGTCTGTTTTTCGAGTTGTTCAAACTGCTTGTCGGCAGCGCTGTTGTCGTTTTTGATCTGGATCACGTAGTCGATCGTCTGACCGCTCTGCCCCTTGCCGTCGCGCACCTCGACCCGGTAGGTCAACGTGTCACCGGTTTTCAGCCCCCGATCGGCCAGGTCCAGCGTGACCTCCCGACGATCGTTCTGCAGCGGCGGACTGAGTGTCACAATCGGCTCGCCGACGAACGCATCCTGGTCAGCCGTCTTCACGCTCAGCACGACCTCTTTCACCCCGAAGTCGTCAAAGGAGGTGATGAAGACCGGAACGGGGCGTGGCTGAGTCAGCACCAGCGTCTGCCGTGGCCGTTCAATGATCACCTGCGGCGGGTTGTCCGGGATGGCCACGATCTTGGCCTCGGCCATCGTCTTGTTGTA
>PBOJ01000050.1 GCA_002724315.1 Planctomycetaceae bacterium
GCCAGCAGTTGGTCATGACGTTTGCGGAGAGCGGCCGAGGATTTGTCACCACTGCCGGCTGGGGCGAGCTTGGGGTCGAGAGAGGCGATCCAGTCGTGAATCAGTTGGAGACCCGCCCGATCCACAATCTGCGAGCCGAAGTGGGGCATGCGGCCTCTGCCAAGCTTGGCCATGCGATAGAGCAGGACCGAGCGGTAGGGGGCTGCTGGGGCCATCACGCGGGCTGCCAGCATGCCGAATGTGCCCTGGGTGGGACGGGCGCCGAGGAGGTTGGACTGTTTGAGGGAGAAGTCGTACCGGATGTCCATGGCCGCCGTGCCGCCGCCACCACGGCGGTGGCACGTGGCACAGTTGGCATGCAAGTACGCCCGGGCACGAGTTTCCAGCGGAAGGGTGGAGTCGGTCGGGTCGGGCATCGTGGCAGGGACCTTGGCCAACGGGGCGGAGATCAGGCCGATGTGAGTCATCGTGCGGATCTGGTTGTCGACAACCGTACCGTAATCGTGGTCACGGTTGAGTTGGGACGGTGTGAACCCGTAGATCGAGCCTCCACGGGTCGTGTGGCAGAGGATGCATTCGGTGCGGCTGGCGTGGTGCCACGTCTGCACTCGTTTCCCGCCGGGGGCGGACGGATCTGTGACGGTGAACTGGCGGTCGGAAGCCTGGTTGTCGGCCAGGACGGCGTCGGTTCCGGCGTCGTTCCAGATGTAGTTGTACGCCTGCCACGACTGGCCGGTGTAGTGCAGTACCTGGGTTTCAATGCGACGTCTCGAACGGGCGTCACCGGCGACCAGGTCCAGCGAGATCGTCTTGGCCAGAACGCCGTCAACCGGGAAGGCCCACTGGCCGGCGACGTTACCGATTTGGATGTTCGATGACTTGTGGACGCCAAGTTGGGTGGTGCCCGGCAGTGCGACGAACCGTTCCGACACAGCGTGATCAGCCCACGGAGCGGCACCGACCGAGTAAGGGATCACTCCCGGTGCGAGGCGGTGTGTGCTGGTGGTTGTGAACAACCCGGTGTCACTCAGCTTGCGAGGGAAGTTGCGGTTGGCTGTCTTTGTGTCAGTGGGCACCAGGCGATGAAGGCCCCCGCTGACATAGTCGACGATGTAGAGTTCGCCGTCGTGGTCCGTTCCAAAGCAGACGATCTGCAGGGTGGAGTCGACCAGTTCCCGGGACTCGGTCAGGCGGCTTCCGTCATGGCGAGCGGACCAGATTTTTCCGGTCACGTAATCACCGTAAATGTATGCACCGGTCAGGGACTTCAGGCGTCGGCCGGTGTACACCTCGCCACCGGTGATCGAGCGGGATTCGGTGTGAGAGTGTGCGACGGCCGGTGGAGAGATGGACGTCGGGCCTCGATCCCATTCGGGATGCACCGACTGTGACGCCTCGACGATGCTCCACCCGTAATTGGCTCCCTTCTGGACCCGATAGATCATCTCCCACATTTCCCAGCCGACATCGCCGCACCACAGGGCGCCGTTGGAAGGGTCAAACGTGATCTTCCAGGGATTGCGGAATCCATACGCCCAGACCTCCGGCCTGGCGCCGGGTGTGTTGATGAACGGATTGTCGTCGGGAATCGAGTAGGGCCGTTGGCCGGACGGATGGTCAACGTCAATTCTCATGATGGTGGATGGCAATGTGGACAGGTTCTGTCCATTGCGGTGGCTGTCCGGAGGGAAGGCGCCGGCACCGTCTCCGGCACTGATGTAGAGGTAACCGTCGGGGCCAAAATCCAGGCATCCACCGTTGTGTCCACCGGCCAGCCAGCGGATCACCGTGGTTTCGGTTTTCGGGTCAATCGTAGGTGGGTCGGTGTTGCTGACGGTAAATCGGGAGACCACCGTCCCATCGGGGTCGCCGGATTTCCGGACGTACGTGATGTAACAGTGACGGTTCTTTTCGAATTGCGGATGAAAGGCCAGGCCATAGATCTGGGTCAGCCCTTCGATGGCTGGTCCGAGGTCAACGGCCAGGTCGGAGGTCTGTGGTGACTTTCGAGGGTCGAACGTGAGGATCTTGCCCTTGAGTTCGACGACGTACAGGCGGCTGGTGCCCGGCGCGTGAGTCAGGATGACCGGGTCATTGAAGCGGAGCTTGGGGAATATTGGCCGGGTGGCGAACGGTGGTGGCGGTTCGGGTGACCCGGTGATCCGGGAGGTCGTCCAGGCGGTACGGCGGGCGATGCCATACGGTCTCTTGGGTTCGTCGGCTGCGGATGATGCGGCAGAGACGGTCAGCAGGAGGCCGATGGTCAGTGAGAGTGTGCGTGAAGCCATGTTGGTAATCGTCAGGGAGTCCATGGTGTCGGCGGGGGTGCATGGTAACGCCGTGCCGGAGGAGATTCACCTCTTGCGACTGGTAGCCACCTCGGTCAAAATTCGTTGGGGAATTCGATCCCGTCGTGATGACGCACGCCTGGAGGATGGCTCGTGGACTGTTTTGAGCGGAGGACGTTGAAGGCAGCATGGATGGCTGCCGGTTGGCTGGTGTTGCTCGGGGTCGCGTGGGCGCAGGCCGAACCGACTGACAAGGCCGGCGACTCTCCCTCACCGGCCAAGCGGCCGACGGCGACAGCCGGGCAGATAGCCGGTTGGGTGTCACAGTTGACCAGCCGTGATTTTCAGGAGCGGCGGGCGGCATCCCGGCAACTGGTGGCGGCCGGACAGGCGGCGATCGAGCCAGTTGCTAAGGCTGCCGAAGGTGATGATCTCGAACGGACCACACGGTGCATCGCCGTTCTCAGGCAACTGCTGGTTTCGGGTGACAAGCCCGTAAAAGTCGCAGCAGAGGCGGCATTGAAGCGGCTGTCAGAGAACAAAAACCCGAAGGTGGCACGCCGTGCGGAGGCCGCCCTTCCGAAGGCCGATCCAAAACCTGGCGGGCGAGGAACGGCTCGGCAACTCGGAAGAATCCAGGTTCGCAATGGTACCCGGGTCTCGACTCGCGTTATCAATGGACAAAGGACAATCGAAGTGACCGAGCCGGACCGAAAGATTGCCATCTCCGATCTCAACGGCAAGGACATTCGCATCAAGATCACGACGATGGCCAAAGGGAAGCCCGTGACTCGTGAAGTCAAAGCGGGTTCGGCCGACGAGCTGAAGAAGGCGGACCCGGAAGCCGCCAAGCTGTATCAGCAGTATGCTGTGAACAATCCACTGAGGATCCGTGTTGGGGCGTTTCCCCCTCGGGTCAGGAACGGTGGTCGGCGAGCACTGCCATTGAACCGTGGGGCCGGAGTTCTTCCGCTGCCGCCTGGCATTGGTGGCTGGCAGCAACGGGTCGAGAGTGCTCAGCAAAAGCTGGGTGAGGCCGTCGAGAGGCTGCAGAAGCTCTCAGCGCAACCGCAGACGAAGCCCGAAGAGCTGCGAGAGGTGCTCAAGCAACTCGGCGAAGCGCAGAAGACGCTCTCGGGGTTGCTCGGGCCAGACCGCAAGGCGACGCCACGACGGAGGCCAGCCAGGCCGCCTCAAAAGTCCGACGCGAGGCCAAAGGTTATCAAGACGCGGGGAGTTTAGAGCGGAGCGGCAAGATGGCACCTGCAGGTGGTGTGACGTCTCAGGCCAAGATGTCCCTGACCAGGTTGCCGTGCACGTCTGTCAGGCGGTGTCGCCGCCCCTGGTACTTGAATGTCAATCGCTGGTGGTCGATTCCCAGGCAATGCAGCAGCGTGGCGTTCAGGTCATGCACGTGAACGGGGTTTTCCACGATGTTGTACGAATAGTCGTCGGTTGTGCCATGGGTGACTCCGGGTTTGATTCCAGCTCCGGCAACCCAGATTGAGAAGCATCGCGGGTGGTGATCTCGACCATAATCGGTCTTGGTCAGTCGGCCCTGGCAATAGACTGTTCGGCCAAATTCTCCTCCCCAAACCACCAGGGTGTCTTTGAGCAACCCCCGTTGGGCAAGGTCTAATACCAGGGCGGCGCTGGCCTGGTCGGTGGACGCACATTGTTCAGCGATCTTCTTGGGCAACGTTGCGTGCTGATCCCAGCCCCGGTGGAACAGCTGCACAAACCGGACTCCTCGTTCACAGAGGCGGCGAGCCAGCAGGCAGTTGGATGCGAAAGTGCCGGGCTTGCGGGAATCTTCTCCGTAGAGCTTGAAGATGTGGTCGGGTTCCTTGGAGGTGTCGGTGAGTTCCGGGACGGACGTCTGCATCCGGAAGGCCAGTTCGTACTGGGCCATTCGAGTGCTGATTTCGGGGTCACCTTGCTGCTTGAGCTTGAGGTCGTTGAGGCGAGACAGGTCGTCCAGGAATCGGCGCCGCACCCTGGAATCGAGGCCGGTGGGGTTGGAAAGGAACAGGACGGGGTCGCCAACGGAACGAAACTTGACGCCCTGGAATTTGGTGGGAAGAAAACCGCTGCCCCACAGCCGGTCGTAAAGCGGTTGGCCTCCGGCTCCCGAGACCATCGCCACAAAGGCCGGCAGGTCCCGGTTGAGGCTGCCGAGCCCATAAGAGAGCCAGGAGCCAAAGCTGGGGCGGCCGGCAAGTTGAGCTCCGGTCTGAATGAACGTGATGGCCGGGTCGTGGTTGATCGCTTCGGTGTGCAACGTCTTGAGGATGCTGATGCGGTCGGCAATCTGCGCGGTCTGCGGAAGCAGTTCACTGAGCCACTGGCCACTCTCCCCATGTTGGGCGAAAGAAAAAGTGGAGGGCGCGACGGGGAAACGTTCCTGTTTGGATGTCATCCCTGTCAGTCGCTGGCCCTTTCGGATGGAGTCGGGAAGGTCGGCGGCATGGTGTTTGTTGAGTTGGGGTTTGTAGTCAAAGAGGTCGAGCTGAGATGGCGCGCCGGACTGGAAGAGATAGATGACTCGCTTGGCTTTGCCCGCAAAGTGGGGGAGGTCCCCAAGGCCCGGTTCGGGGGCGGGCTTTTCGGCCAGGCCGTCTTCGGCGAGCAGCGTCGAGACGGCAGCCAGTCCGGCCGCCGATCGTCCGAGAAATGCTCGCCGTTGAATGGCAAGATGGTCATCGAGTGGTTGCGGTGGGGCAAACAATGTGTTGTCCATCGGTTACTCGCGGCTGATGGATTCGTCGAGATTCAACAGCAGGCTGGACAGGGCGGTCCAGGCGGCGACATCGAGCGGATCGAGATGTTTCTGGCGTGGCGCATCTCCGATTCCGGCCAGCTTGGCGGCAGACTTGGGAGCATTGGAGAAAGCGTCGCGTTGGAACTTGAGGTTGGACAGCAGGATGGTCGACTCGGCAGCGGTGGGCAAACGGGATACGGTCAGCAGAAACGCGTACTGCAACCGCTCGGAGTCGTTGTCTTTTGGGGCGACAAGCACGCGTTCGGCCAGTGCCCGGGCGGCTTCAGTGAACGTGACGTCATTCATCAGTGTCAGGGCCTGCAGTGGAGTGTTGGTCCGGGACGGGCGGACGATGCAGGCCTCTCTAGTGCTGGCGTCGAAAGCCAGCATGGTCGGGTTGGTGACGGTCCGCTTGGAGTAGGTGTAAAGGCTGCGGCGGTGCAGGTCGCTTCCTGTGGACTGGTTGTAGTCGGTGGTGGACGCGATTTCTTTCCACAGGCCAGCGGGTTGATAGGGGCGGACGGAGGGGCCGCCGATTTGCTCGTTGAGGAGTCCGGCCGAATAGAGTGCCTGGTCGCGAATGACCTCGGCGGAAAGACGGTATCGGGGGGCGCGGGCCAGCAATCGGTTTTCGGGGTCGCGGTCCAACAGGGCTGGCGTGGACCGGGAGGTCTGACGGTAGGTGCTGCTGGTGACAATCGCACGGATCAGTGACTTGCTGTCCCAGTTGGTCCGATGGAATTCGGTGGCCAGCCAGTCGAGCAGTTCCGGGTGGGATGGCTGTTCGCCCTGGGATCCAAAATCTTCCGCGGTGCGTACGAGTCCGGATCCGAAGATTCGCTGCCACAGCCGGTTGGTGATCACTCGTGACGTCAGCGGGTTTTGCTTGCTGACCAGCCAGCGGGCCAGTCCCAGGCGGTTCGGCGGGCTTTTCTCGGGCAGTGAGGGCAGGGCCTGCGGCGTGCCAGCGACGACCGGCTCTCCTGGTCGGTCATATTGTCCGCGGATGAGCACCTGTGTTTTGCGAGGCTGGGCCAATTCCTTCATCACCATCACGGTGGGGACAGTGGCCAGGAATGACCGGGCCTGCCGTTGCAGTTTGGGCAGTCGGTTGGCCGCAATGCGGTGAGCCGGGGACGCGTGTTTGGCGACGTAGTAGGCGCGGAGCTTGGCGAATTGCCCGGGCGTTCTCTTGGGGGCTGGGATCTTGATCAGTTGGCGGATTCTCTGGGGGGTGGCCAAGATCGAGATCTCGGTGGCCGACAGGTCTCGCGTGTAGATACGGACGTCGTCGATCAGCCCGGAGAAATTTCCGGCGGGACCGCCACCGGCACCCAGTCGCAGGGGTTCGTCGGCATTGTAGGTCTGGTTGATGAAGTCCAGGTCGACGGTCAGGCGGGCCGGCTTGCCGTCCAGGTACAAGGTGATGCCTTTTGCGACACGGCTGCCGTCGTATGTGACCGCCAGGTGGTACCAGCGGTCGGCGACGATCGGTTGAGCCGAGCGAACTCGGATCGAATCGTCCAGCCAGCGTGCGACCAGGTTGATGCGGATGTGTCCGTCGTCCAGGTCGACGTAGTAACCCCTTCCGCGTGGTTCGTCGGTCATCTTGGAGATCACCGTGCCGCTCTTCACCTGGTCGGGTCGGAACCACGTGGAGAGAGTCATGTGGTCGCGGTAGAGGAACTTGGCGACGGATTTGTCGGTGGCCAGGTGAGACCCGTTGGCCAGGCGGGCCGCGCGTCCAACCTGGCCGACGGCATAATCGGCCTCGGCTGGAAGCGGTTGCACTGGCTGTTTGGGGTCGGCCGTGTTGGTCAGGGTGCCGTTGAGCGGGAAGTGGGCCAGAAGTCCGTCAGTGATCGACCAGTCGGTTTCGGCGGGAAGTGTTGTTGCGTCGGAGACCTCCCATTTGCTCTGAGCAGCGGCAAGCAGTGGTTGGAGCTTCAGCAGTGTCCGGCGAGCATCAGAGATTTCGCTCATCAGCGTTTTCTGCTGTTGCTGTTGCACGGGGGTGGGGGCCTTGATGTAGGGAGGGGAGTTGCCTTCCTTGATGGCACGGCCGTGTTCGGGAATGTTGTTGAAATAGGCGAAGACCCGGTAGAACTCCTTTTGTGAGATCGGGTCGTACTTGTGTTCGTGGCAGCGTGCACATTTGAGAGTGAGGCCAAGCCAGACGGTGGCGGTGGTGTCGACCCGGTCGACGACGTACTCAACCTGGTACTCCTCGGGGATTACTCCGCCTTCACTGTTGCCGCGGTGATTGCGGTTGAACCCGGTCGCGATCAGTTGGTTGAGAGTCGGGTTGGGCAGGAGGTCTCCGGCGAGTTGTTCGATGGTGAAGCGATCGAATGGCATGTTGCCGTTGATGGCTTCGAGGACCCAGTCTCGCCAACGCCACATCGAACGAGGTCCGTCGTTCTGGTACCCGCTGGTGTCGGCGTAGCGTGCGGCATCAAGCCAGTCGACGGCGAGATGTTCGCCGGCACGCGGGGAGGCGAGCAGTCGGTCGACTTCCCGTTCGTAAGCGCCGGGTCGCGTGTCGGAGAGGTGGGCCAGGATCCGGCGCGGAGTGGGGGGCAGGCCGGTGAGGTCCAGGTGGAGACGTCGCAGCAACGTGGTGCGGTCGGCGTCAGGGGATGGCGTCAGACCGGCCCTGTCGAGCCGAGACAGGATAAAGTGATCAATCGCATTTCGTGGCCAGTCCGGGCGACTGACGCTGGGCAGGGCGGGGCGGACCGGTGGGATGAATGACCAGTGGGGTTGCCAACGGGCTCCCTGGGCAATCCATTTCTCGATCAATCGGGTTTGTCGCTTGGTGATGGACAGTCCGGAGTCGGATGGAGGCATCCGTTCGGCAGGGTCCTTGGAACTCACCCGTTGATAGATGGTGCTGGCTGACGGCTTACCCGGAACGAGCACGCGGTGGTCGCCCCTCTTGGCGAACAGGCCTTCGCGGGTGTCAAACCGCATCTTGGCCTGCCGCTTGGTTTTGTCCGGGCCGTGGCAGTGGTAGCAGAGGTTGGAGAGGATCGGACGGATGTCGCGGTTGAAATTGATCGTCTCGGGGAGCGGAGGTTCGGCAGCTGTGAGGGTCGGGCCAAATGAGGCCAAAACCAACGAAAGCGTCCGGACGGAAAGACAGTGGCGTCTCATTCCGTTGGTCCTGGAAGGCGAATTGGTGAGCAGATGTCGCGCTACGAGGCACGGTGTGGACACGATAGCAGATCGGCCGTCGGTGATGCGACAGAGGTCGGGTTGTCTGGGGCCACTATGTTCGCAAAATGAGCATTGAAAACAAACGTACACTCATGTATACAATCGTTTACAGTCGATTCGACAACATCTGCATGTCACGACAGGGGAAGCGACATGAATGCACAAGTTGGAAAGCAACGACGAGGGGAGGGCGACGAACCCGGGGGAGGGCAGGATTCGAACCGTCTCGAGCCTCCGCTGCGACCTCTTTCCGATCGTCAGAACCAGATCCTGGAGTTCATTCGCAGCGAGTTGGAGACTCGTGGATATGCTCCTTCCGTCCGTGACATCGTTCGCCATGTTGGGGACCGATCGCCAACGAGTGTTCATCGGCATCTGAAAACGTTGGAACGTCACGAATTGATTGTGCGAGATCCGGGCAAAAGTCGATCGATTCGCCTGTTAGGTGAAGAGACGGCACTGGCTGGCCAGGCAAGCCGCGTGGGCTTGCCACTGGCGGGGGTGATCGCCGCGGGGAGTCCTATCGAGGCAATCGAGCAGGATGAACGGATTGATTTCGATGCGTTGTTCAACCGCGACGGCCATTATGTCTTGCGGGTGAAAGGCGATTCGATGATCGAGGATCACATCGACGACGGGGATCTCGTGGTGGTTCGCCAGACGGACCGGTGTCGACAGGGGGACACCGTGGTGGCGTTACTGGAAGGTCAGGCAGCGACGTTGAAGCGATTTTATCGCGAAGAGGATCGAGTTCGGCTGCAGCCGGCCAATGCCGATCTGGATCCGATCTACGCCCGGGATGTGAAGATTCTGGGTGTGGTGGTGGGTGTGGTCCGCCGGGTCTCATAACGTACCAGTCCCTCGCGGCTTCCCGATTCCCCGTGTGTGATTCCCAGGTTGGTGGTGCTCATGTCGTCTCGCCTGGAGCAGATTGGTGCCCTGGCCCGTCGTCTCCGACGGATGGAGCGGTCACGTCGGCCGCCCGAGTTGAAGAGCGAGGTGTCCGGGGCAGGGCAGGAAGTCCTGGGAGGCCTGTTGCCGGGCAGGGGGTTGGGGCGTGGGAGGGTGTTCGAATGGATCAGTGCCGGAGGGCCGGGTGTGGGGGCAGCAACACTGGCGTTGTTGGCGGCCAGGAAGCTGATGCAGGACCCGGAGAACCGGATGATGGGAACACTTGTGGTCGTCGACCGGGATGGTGGTTTTTATCCGGCAGCGGTGGCGGAACTGGGGCTGCCACCCCAGGGGGTGTTGCTGGTTCATCCGAAGTCGGAAGCCGAATGGATGTGGGCGGTCGAGCAGGCGTTGCGGAGTCCGGCTGTCGACGTGACGTTGACATGGGCTGGTCGGATTGAGGGTCGGGTGTTTCGTCGATGGCAGCTGGCTGCTGAAGCGGGCGGAGGTGTGGGGATGCTGGTGCGGTCGTCCGAGGTGCTGGGGGAGGCGTCGTGGGCGTCGGTGAGCCTCTTGGTGCGGAGTGGGGCCTGTGAGGAGGCCGAGGGGCCTGCAGGGAGTTTCGTCAAACGGATGGGGCGACGTTGGGTCGTCAGCGTTTTGCGGAATCGGGCAGGAGGAGCGGGGGACGACGGGTCTGAGTGGTTGCTGGAGTGGGACGATGAAACGGGTGGCCTGCATCTACTTTCCCGACTGGACTGTGCAGCACCGGTTGGCGTGCAGGCCACCGGGTGACCGCCGTCGATTGGTGGTGATCTCGAGGGACGGTGGCCGTGGTGAGCGGGTGCAGTCCTGTTGTGATGGAGCGTCAGCCGGCGGGGTGCGTCCGGGTATGCCGCTGACGGAGGCGAGGGCTGTGCTGTTGTCTCCAACTGGGGAAGGGGCCGAAGGACTGGAGGTGGTTGAGGCAAATTCCGATCGTGATCGCGAGATGCTGGCCGGTCAGTGTGAATGGGCCTGGCGGTTTACCCCTCGGGTCGCCCTGCCTCCCCTGGGGCCGCGGGGCCGTTCATCTCAATCGGATCCACGGACCCGCCCAGAATCATTGCTGGCCAATATCACCGGGTGCGGGCATCTCTTTGGAGACGATCACGGGCTGGCTGAGGCGATGCGGGGGGACTGGCTGGAGCGAGGCTACCGGGGGAGAATTGCGGTGGCCGGTTCTCCTGGAGCAGCTTGGGCCATTGCGCACGCGGCTCATTGGACCGGCCAGCCGGACGCCCCCCTGGTGGTGACGCCGGGGCAAGACGAACAGTGGGTGCGACGGCTGCCGGTTGAAGCGTTGGCGATCGACGCCAGCGTGGCGAGAGCGTTGCGAGAACTGGGGGTGCATCGTGCCGATCGATTGATCGATCTGCCCGCTCCGGAAATCAAGCGGCGGTTTGGTGACCAGACGCTGTGGAGGATTGACAGGGCGGTTGGCCGGGTTGATGAGCCCCTCGACTGTCTGCCGATGCCGGAGCCGGTTGTGGCGCACAGGGATTTTGAAGAACCGGTCAGTCGGGGAGATTGGTTGGAGCAGGTGTTGCAGGAATTGGTGGTGGAGGTGTCCGAAGGGTTGAGGAGTCGGGGGCGTGTGACGTGGAGACTGGTGTGCCGGGTGTGTCACGAGGTCGGCCGGGAAAGGTGTGGAGAACCCGGTCGGATGAAATGGGTGACGGGGCTGGCCGAGCCCGGCTGGAAGGTGGATCGTCTGTGGGGGCTGGTGCGACTGGGGATGCAGCGGCACCGTTGGCCTCGGCAGGTGACTCGACTGGAGGTCGCGGCCGAGGGGGTGGTGGTGCCGGAACGTTCGCAGGAGACGCTGTTCGACGTGGACGCCGAGGCGGCCTGCCGGCGAGTGAGGCGAGGTGTGGGGAGCCTGGTTGAACGGTTGGTGAGCCGGTTGGGAAGGAACGCCGTGGCACGGCCGGTGCTGCGTGATGCCGTGATTCCCGAGTCTGTGGTGCAATTGTGCCCGGTGACAGGGCTGGATTGGGAAGAGCCGTTGCATCATTCAGATTCGACGACAAGCGGCGGCGGCATGAAGCCATCCCGGCGGCCGTTGCGTTTGATCAATGGGCCGCGTGCGATCAAGGCAATGGCGGTGGTTTCCCAGGGGCCTCCTGTTCGCTTTGAGTGGGAAGGGCGAGCACACCGCGTGTTGCAGTACTGGGGTCCCGAGCGGATTGTGACCGGTTGGTGGACGGATCGGCAGGTTGCCAGGGACTACTATCGTGTCGAGATCGACACGGGCGAGTGGTACTGGGTGTTCCGGCAACTCGGTGAAGAAGACTGGTTCGTGCACGGGGTCTTCGAGTGATGCCGGAACCGCTTCCATCGAGGTCTCGAGGTGCGAACGTTTCACGTGCGGGTTATGTCGAGCTGTGTTGCCGGACGAATTATTCGTTCCTGGAAGCGGCCTCGCATCCGGACGAACTGGTGGCCAGGGCTGCCCGGCTGGGGCATGCGTCGCTGGCGATCACCGATGTCAACAGCCTGGCCGGCGTGGTACGGGCGCACGCGGCGTCTCGTGAATTGTGTGGCGATGGGAATTGGTCGATCGTTTGTGGCGCGAGACTCCGTTTTGAAGACTCGCCCCCGGTGGTGGTCTGGGTGCCGGATCGGGAGTCCTACGCGGCATTGTGTCGCCTGCTGACGCTGGGGCGGAGACGAGCGGGGAAGGGGGAGTGCCGGTTGTGGTGGAGAGACCTTGAGGAGGCTGGCGGCGGGCTTTTGGCCGGAGTGCTGCTGCACCGGTTGTTGCCGGAGGGCGTGGCAGGTGATGGGGGGCACGGGAGCGTGACGCCGTTCCTTGAGAAATTTGCCGGACTGTTCGGGGATCGAGGCTATGCCCTTGCAGGGCTGTGTCGTGGCCCGGACGATGCGGGCGCGTGGCGACAGATGTCCGGCTGGGCTCGGGGTGCGGGATTGCCCCTGGTGGCGACCGCCGACGTGCTCTATCACGACCCCGCGAGGCAGCGGTTGGTCGATGTGCTCTCGGCCATTCGGGAGGGGTGCCCGGTCGAGAGACTGGGGTTCCATCGCCAGGTGAATGCCGAGCGAAGCCTGAAGGGGTTCGAGGAGATGGTGGAATTGGTTGGAGGTGATCGCGACGCGGTGAGTCGCAGCCTGGAGGTGGCCGAACGCTGCAGGTTTTCCCTGGACGAGTTGAAATACGAGTACCCCGAGGAGTTGTGCCCTGAAGGGACCACCCTGGGAGACCGGCTCCGGAACCTGGTCTGGGAGGGGGCGGCGAGGCGGTATCCGTCGGGAGTGCCGTCCTCGGTCAGGCGGTTGATTGATCATGAATTGAAACTGATTGCCCAACTCGAATACGAGCCGTATTTTCTGACCGTGTGGGACCTGGTTCGTTTCGCTCGCAGCCGCGGAATTCTTTGCCAGGGGCGTGGATCAGCTGCCAATTCGGTTGTCTGCTTCTGCCTGGGGATCACGTCTGTGGATCCGGAACGGATTGACGTGCTTTTTGAGCGATTTGTGAGCCAGGAGCGGGATGAGGCCCCCGATATCGACGTCGATTTCGAACATGACCGTCGGGAAGAGGTCCTGCAGTATCTCTACGAAAAATACGGTCGGGAACGAGCAGGGATGACCGGGGTGGTGATCCGTTATCGGCCTCGTTCGGCGCTGCGAGATGTCGGAAAGGCTTTGGGGTTGTCCCTGGACCGGACCGACCGGTTGGCAAAGACTGTCGGCCGTGTGCACGACGACAGTTTCGTGCAGCGGGTCCGAGAGGCGGGACTGGACCCGGGATCGCGACTGGGACGTCTGTTGATCGAGTTGGTTCGTGAGATTCTTGGATTTCCACGTCACCTGTCTCAGCACGTCGGGGGGATGGTGATCACGCGGGGGCGTTTGTCGGAACTGGTCCCCATTGAAAACGCGTCGATGGCCGGTCGAACGGTGATCCAGTGGGACAAGAATGACCTCGATACGTTGGGGATTCTGAAAGTCGACTGCCTGTCCCTGGGGATGCTGTCGGCCATTCACCGTTGCCTGGAGATGATCGGGGCCAGGGGGGCCGGGCAGACCATCGATGATGCGATGGCGAGTGTGCCGCCAGAGGATCCGGCGGTTTACCGGATGGTCGGTTCTGCCGATACGGTGGGGGTGTTTCAGATCGAGAGCCGGGCGCAGATGAGCATGTTGCCGAGGCTGAAGCCGAAGTGTTTTTATGACTTGGTGATCGAGGTGGCGATCGTTCGGCCCGGGCCGATCCAGGGGGATATGGTGCACCCATACCTGAGGCGCCGAGCGGGTCGGGAGCCGACAAGTTATCCCGACGACGCGATTCGCGGCGTACTTGAGAAGACCCTGGGGGTGCCGATTTTCCAGGAACAGGCGATGCGGTTGGCGGTGGTGGCCGCAGGGTTCACTCCCGGGCAGGCCGACCAGCTACGGCGAGCCATGGGGGCCTGGCGACGCCCGGGGGTGATCGACCGCTTTCACAGGCAACTGGTCCAGGGGATGGTCGAACGGGGATACGAGGTCGAGTTTGCAGAGAGGGTGTTTCGTCAGATCCGGGGATTCGGCGAATACGGGTTTCCGGAATCCCATGCAGCGAGTTTTGCCCTGCTGGTCTACGTTTCGGCCTGGCTCAAACGGTATCACCCCGCCCAGTTCACAGCCGCTTTGCTCAATAGCCAACCGATGGGCTTTTATGCGCCAGCCCAGTTGATTGCGGATGCCCGCAGGCACGGAGTTCAGGTGCTCGGTGTGGACATCAATCACAGCGATTGGGACTGCACGATCGAGGGAGATGCGAAGGGCCGAGGATGGTCGGTGTCGGGCGACCGGGTGGGACGTGGGCCGGCTTTGAGGTTGGGGTTGAGGACGGTGCGGGGGCTGTCCGAATCGGTGGCCCGGCGAATCGTGGCTGAGCGGGAGCGGGCTGCTTACCGGTCGGTTGGAGATTTGGCGCGTCGGGTGAGGCTGGGGGAAGGGGGGATGGTTCGGCTGGCACGGGCTGACGTGTTTGGCTCACTGGAAGTGGCGCGACGGGAAGCGGTGTGGGATGCGCTGGCCGATCGATCGGAACAGCCCTTGTGGGGTGGGGTGATCGGATCCCAGTCGGTCGAGTGGCCGGGCATGAGTGAATCGGAAGAGGTGGTGGCGGATTACCGGGCACAGGGATTGAGCTTGCGAGGCCATCCTTTTGAGAGCCTTCGAGAGAGTGTCGAGCGATTGGGGGCAACGACGGCGGTCAAGCTGAGACAGGTTTCGCATGGCCGACGGGCGGCGGTGGCGGGGTTGGTGTTGTTGAGGCAGAGGCCTTCGAGTGCTCGGGGAGTGACGTTTGTGACATTGGAGGACGAAACGGGGGCGGCCAACCTGATCATCAGGCAGAAGGTTTGGGAGACGTACCGGAAGGCGGCGAGGTCGGCGACAGCACTGATGGCCTTCGGCACGGTTCAGAACCAGGAGGGGGTGATTCACCTGCTGGTTTCACGTGTGACGGATCTGTCGAAGATGTTGGGAGGGGTGGCGGTGCCTTCACGAGATTTTCGTTAGGATGCGGTCCTTCAGGCACGGAGAACTTTGCTATGGCTGTCCCCCGCATAGCGATCGGTGGAATCGAACACGAAACGGCTGGGCTGTTGCCGGGCGAGACCCCGATGTCGGTTTTCGATCGTCGTCGCCTTCCTGCGGACCAGTTGCTGCAACGCCCCGGAGATGCCAACACGGTGGTCGACGGATACTTGCACGGTGCGAGGGGACGTGAATGGGAAATCGCTCCGCTGATATGGATCAAGGGGACATCTGGTCCACCGGCTTCCCGTGAAACGTTCGACGCGATGCTGGGCGAATTGCTGGATGATCTCCGCCGCGGCGGGCCGGTGGATGGGGTGCTGCTGAGCCTGCACGGTTCATTTGCGGCCGAGGGGATCGATGATGCCGATGGGGCCGTGCTGCAGGCGGTGCGAGATCAGGTGGGGCCGGATGTCCCGCTGATGTCGGTCCACGATCTCCACTGCAATCTGACCGAAGCAATGATCAATCCTGCCGATGCTCTGGCAGTGATGCGAACCTATCCGCACGTGGATATGCGAGAGAGGGCCTTGCACGTCACCGACTTGATGGGGGAGACGCTTGCGGGGCGGTTGCGGCCGACGATGGCTTTTCGGCAATTGCCGTTGTTGTGGAGCGCGCCGCGAATGATCGACGCCGAACCACCCATGTCGGAAGCGGTTGCACGCGTCGTGGAGGCCAACAATCGTCCAGGAGTGGTGTCGGCGAGTCTCGGGGTCGGGTACCAGTGGGTCGACAGTCCGGCGGTCGGTACCAGCACGGTGGTGGTGACGGACGATGACCTTGCTGCCGCCCGGGTTGAAGCCGATGCGATGGCCGACTGGGTCTGGGATCGGCGGTCGGATTGGATCTCGCAGACGATGACGCCCGGCGAAGCACTCGCCCTGGGTGACGCCCAGGGGGCGTATCCGATCGTGCTGGCCGACCAGGCAGACAACACCGGTGGGGGCGCACCCGGAGACGGCACCGAAGTGCTGAGAATGTTCATACGGGACGGTCGTGAACCGTCGGTGGTGTTGTATGTGGTTGATGCTGAGGCTGCGGCCCAGGCGCATGAAGCCGGCGAGGGTGCGGTGATTGATGTCCAGGTGGGCGGTCGATCTCACACCGATCTGGGGCCTCCCGTGCACATGCGGGCGGTGGTAGAGGGGCTCTGTGACGGAAACTTCGTCTACGACGGTCCGATGTGGAAAGGAGTGTCCGATTCGGTGGGGCCCACCGCCTGGCTGAAACAGGGAGGGGTCTCGGTGGTGGTCATCAGCCTGCCACAACAACCTGTCGATTTGGCCTTGTGTCACATGCTGGGGATGGAGCCGAAGGAATTCCGGTACATCTGCGTGAAGTCCACAGGTCATTTTCGAAGTGGATTCGAGCCGGTTGCCGGGTCGATCTATAACGTTGATGCCAAAGGGTTGTTGAGTCAGTCGTTCTCCGATCTTCCGTTCACTCGTCTTGGTCGGGCGATGTACCCATTGGATGAAGCTGCTGCCAAGGGGTTTTGAACAGGAGCGAGCGGCCTGGAGTTGGGTTTCGCAACCTGGCCCAAGGCGATTTCGGCACTCCTTCCGGGGAAATGGGTGCTTGAGCCGGCGAGAAGAGGGTGGTACCTTATGTGGCGCCCGATTCGGACGGAGCAGGAAGATACCGCTCTGAATCATGACTGGGCTGCCGGACACGCCGCAGGGAGGTGAGTATGTCGGGGACCGACGATCGCTATGCCGTTCTGGTCGAGCGGCTTCGTAAGGTCGCGTTGCTGGAATCGTGCGGCAGTGTGCTGGGGTGGGACGAGCAGACCTACATGCCCAGCGGTGGGGCTGCGCACCGGGCAGAGCAGTTGGCGCTGCTTGCCGGTATGGCGCACCAGGAAGCCACCGAACCGGAACTGGGCGACCTGATCGGGGAGCTTGAGGGGGAGGAACTGGGTGAGCCGGGTGGGCCACGAGCGGCCAATGTCCGCGAAGCTCGCAGAGCCTACAACCGCGCGACCTGCCTGCCACGGCGATTGGTGGAAGAGATCTCACGGGTGACAACCCTGTCGCAGCAGGCGTGGGTGGCGGCGCGACGTGAAAAGGATTTTCCGGCGTTTTTGCCGTTCCTCGAGCAGGTGGTGGTTCTGAAGCGTGAAGAGGCGGCTGCTATCGGCTTTGGTGATGGTGGGGAACCTTATGACGCGTTGTTGGACCATTATGAGCCAGGGGCGACATCCTCATGGGTCGACGGAGTCTTTTCGCCGCTTCGCGCTGCTACGGTCGAATTGCTCGATGCAATTCGTGGCAGTCAAGTGCAACCACCGGTCGACATTCTGACACGTTCGTATCCGGTCGACGCACAGCGGGAATTCGGGATGGCCGCTTCGAAGCGAATCGGCTTTTCTTTTGAAGAGGGGCGGCTCGACGTTGCCGCTCATCCGTTCTGCAGTGGGTTTGGTCCGGGCGATTGCCGCCTGACGACTCGTTACGACGAGCATCATTTTCCGGGGGCGTTCTTCGGCACGATGCACGAATCGGGACACGGGATTTACGAACAGGGGCTTGATCGCCAGGCGTTTGGCACGGCGATGGGGGTGTCGTGTTCGCTGGGAATTCACGAGTCGCAATCCCGGATGTGGGAGAACTTCGTCGGGCGGGGGGATCCGTTCTGGATACATTTGTTTTCGGAGGCTCAGGCAACGTTTCCGGAAGCCCTCGGGCAGGAGACTCGTGAACGTTTCGTGGCCGCAATCAATGACGTGCGGCCGTCGATGATCCGTGTCGAAGCAGACGAAGTGACCTACAACCTGCACATCATGCTGCGGTTCGAACTGGAGCGGGCGTTGGTTGATGGTTCGCTGGATCCGGCTGACGTGCCGGGGGCTTGGAACGACGCGTTCACCAGGGATTTCGGCATCACGCCGGCTGACGATTCAGAGGGATGTCTGCAGGATATTCACTGGAGCGCCGGCCTGTTGGGCTATTTCCCGACTTATGCGCTGGGAAATATTTACGCCGCGCAGTTCTTTGTCGCGGCCGACAGGGCCATTGGGCCCTTGTCCGAGCAATTCGCCGAAGGAGAGTTTGGCTCGCTCAAGGAGTGGTTGAATCGGGAAATTCACCAACGAGGGCGACAATGTCGTGCCGACGAGTTGGTCGAGGTGGTGACCGGGGATGGTTTGTCGCATGAGCCGCTGGTGGCGCATTTGCGAGGCCGTTTCGGCCCGCTGTACGATTTGTAGCTATCACCGGCAGTTTTGGGAGTTGGGGACACAAAAAGCCGTCTGCAACAAAGGAATTTGACGAAGGTTGAGGGATCAACAGTGGGTAGTAGGCGTAGCGGGGAGGGTGTGAACGGTCTGACGCCGGTAACCGCGTTTTCCAGCATTCTCGCCCAGATTCCTATTCCTCCAAATCGTGAAAACTCATACATTTCCGGTCTGATCAGCGGATGCGCGCTGCAAACGGTCGACGAAGCGTCGGCTGCAGCGACGCGTCGTTGACTCCGAATGTGTTCTGGACAAAACGACTTTGAGACTTTCTGCGTATCACCGATCTGACGTAACGACGGGGAAACCCGTCGTGCGCGGTTGTCGGCGGTGTGGGCTGCTTGGCCCAGGTCGACTGCCGCTGTGTTCGGGTCGGGTGCGTGATGAGAAAGCATCAGGAGAAGGTTGATGTTGCTGACTTCGTGGATAACGTCGCTGCGTCGAACGTGGCAGCAGAAGTCGAATCGACGGAACGTTTTGCGGCAGCGCCGGGAAATGGCACCGCGGGCGTCGGTTGTCGAACAACTTGAAGATCGAACGTTGCTCAGTTCGGTGGTCATCGAGTCTGTGAATGCCGGCGAGGCGTTGAGCATTGACACGCAGGCGATGGTCGGCAACGGGACGTTGAGCAACCCGGAGTACGACAGCCTCATCATACGGTCGGTGGAGGTGGCCCCGGATTCAGGAACCGCCGTCGAAATCGATTTCTCCGGGGACGACACCGCCAAGCTGCAACTGGATTCGATCTCGATCCAATCGGTCATCGCGACCGGAGATGGTGATGCGGGACTCCGGATCAATCTGCAGGACGTCGTGGTTGAGGACCTGGTTGTCGAGTCGTCATCGATCAGCGGGGAAAACGGCGCGGGCCTGTCCATCGGCCTGCACGACGTCAATCTCGGCGCGTTGACGATTGTGCACTCGGATATCGCCGGCGACGGTGGTGCCGGGACAAGAATCTCGCTGGACGGCACGGTCGTCGGTGAGTTCAACATTGCGAAAACGACCTCCGACGGCGTGAGTGTCACGTCAGTGTCGGGAGAAAGCGGTGTGATTGATCCCGCGGGTGGTGTTACCAACACCAATCCGATGACGGTCACGGCGCTCACGCACGGGTTGTCGACCGGAGATGTGATCGAAATTTCCGGTGTGATTGGCAACTCGGCGGTCAACGGCAAGCGGGTGATCACCCGGGTGACCGACTCGACGTTCACAGTGGACAGCACGACGCTCGACGGCGCCATCGACTCGGAGCAGACCACGTTGACGGTGCAGGATGCCGGGCTGTTGCGGGCTGCCAGTGTGTTTCCGTTCACCATCGGAATCGGGTCAGAGACATTACAGGTGTTGTCCGCCGAGGGAAACGTCCTGACCGTTTCCCGTGGAACGAGTCCCACGGCGCACGCCGATGGCGAGGTGGTGTTTGCCACGGCTGCCAACGGTGACTATATCCGCGGCGGCGAATGGGTTGTGAGATCGTCGATCTCCAACGGTAGCGTCGCGGAAAACCGCCTCGAGGGATCGACAGGGTCCGATGGCCTGCAGTTGGACCTGGACAACACGAGTGCGTCGAAGTTCTCGATCACTGACAACTTCGTCATCGAAGGGCTTGAGATCGTTCTGGACGGCTCGCCGCTCCAGAATCTGGCCGTCCACAACAACCTGTTGACCGGGAACAACGTCGGTCCGGGCATGGTGCTGGAAGCCACCGACAGCAATGTGGACCTGGTCCTTTCGGCGAATCGGGTGGTTGGCAATGCCACCAACGGGGTGCAGTTCGATTTCACCGACAGCAACCTCGGCGGCCGCATCAGCGGCAATACGGTGGAGAACAATGCCGGTGACGGGATGGTGTTCAACGCCGCTTCGACTGTTGGATTGCGGGTCCTGAATTTCAGTAATCCTGGGACGTTCGTCGGTGACGTGGCCGACGCTTCCAACCACGACACGATTCGGATCACCTCTCAGGGCCACGGTCTGAAAAGAGGCGACCTGGTCTATGTCGACGAGGTCCGTGGAAACGTAGCGGCCAACGGGACTCACCACGTGGCCGTGGCCGAATCCGATCTGGTGACATCATTGAACCTGTTGCAGACCGAAGTGCCGGTCGATGATGTGGGCCCGTTCCTGTTGATCGAGTCTCCCGACCCGGTGACCGGCGAGTACGACTTCCAGATTCGCGTCGATGACGAGCGGATGCAGGTTGTTGGCGTCGATGAAAGCACGAATGTGTTTTCGGTGGTCCGCGGAGTCGATTCGACCATCGCCGCCAGTCACCTCGGGACGTCACCGGTTTACCACGACTCGGTCTTCCTGTTGGAAGGGGCGTCGGGCAGCGGGAGCGACACCGGGGTCTACAGTGGCGGCGGCAGGATTCAACTGGCCGACGGAGCGATTCGTGGTAACACGTTCCGGAACAATACGGCTGGTGCTGGTGTCCGGGCCGAGTTGCCCGAGAACACCGTTCTGTTGGCCGACGTGGCTGACAACACGGTGGCTGGGAATTCCCAGGGCGGTTTCATTCTGCGGGCCAGTGATACCAATCCGGCCGAACATGGCGCCAGCGCATTTTCTGTCAATGTCGGTGGGGAGGATCGGCTGACCGATGCGAACCTCTTTGATGGAAACCTGGGTGCGGGCATGGCGTTCACCCTGGTCGACAAGGCGGTTGGTACGTTCAACGTGCAGAACAACACGGTCATCAACATGGTTGATGACAACGACACGTCGACCAACTACGTCGGTGATGCGATCCATGCGGAACTGGTCGGGGTGTCCTTGGGCTTTGAGGCCATCAACCGCCTGGAAGGCGCCATCGTCGAGAACAACAGCTTGGGAACCGACGGCTACACGGAATTGACGTCGGCGATCAACAGCACGCAAGCGACGATCACCGTGACCGACAGTGATCGGTTTGAGGCCCTCTCGGTGCCGTTCAACATTCAAGTGGGTCGTGAGGTGATGACCGTCACCGGGATCACTGGCGCGAACCTCGATGTCATTCGTGGTGTCGGGACGAGCCCGAACGAAGAACACGTGGGTGGCGATACGGTGTTTGCGACCACCGGCGGCAACCAGGGGCGAGGATTCTCGCTTCTGATTGAAGAAGACTCGACGTTGCAGGACCTGTTGTTCAGGAACAACACGGTGGTCAACAACGGGGATGACGGGTTCAAACTCCGGCGTGAGGATGAGGGACGTCTGAACCTGGTCGCATCCGGAGCGTTGCAGCGGCGGGCGGTGACGATTCGTGACAACACGATTATCGGGAACGCCTCCAATGCGCCCAGCGAGCCGATTTCCCCGTCGGCGTCGGAACGCCGCGGGGCGGGAATTGACATCCACGCACTCAACGGAAGCCTGGATCTCCAGGATCTCGAGATCGTCGGGAACGTGATCGAGGCGAATGTGGGGCCGAATACCAGCGGTGTGCTGCTGCGGGCTGAGGCGGATGCCAGGATTCTGGCTGACATCGAAGACAACCGGATCCGGTACAACTCGGCCGACGGGATCGAATTGTCGACGCGACAAAACGACGGGACCGATGTTCGCCAGGTGGGTGGAACGTGGGTCAAGAACACGATCACCGACAACGGCGCCCACGGAATTCAGATTATTGGGCGTCACGGGCTGTTTGATGTGATCACCGAGTTGGTCAATACGGCGGGCGCTGAGCCGGTTGAGACGCCCCTGTTTATCGGCATCGAAGGAGTTGATCCTGTCGACGGCAAGGACCGGGGAAATACGATCGAATCCAACGGCCTGGACGGGATGACCGTCAACGCCGAAGGAGCGATCTCGTTTGCCAACAACAGCGTCAAGGACAATGGGACCGGAGGGATTGATATCAGTCCCAACGGGCCGCAGACCACTGCGATCAAGTCGAGTGAAATCTCGGAGAACTTCGGGATCGGCATTGATGTCAATGCGTCGCCGCAGGTGATTGTGACCATTCGTGACAATCTGATCCGAAACAACATTGACTCGGATCTCTCCGACGGCGTCGTGACCGGCGATGCGATCGAATTGTCGACCCCCGGGCTGACAGCCGGGCCGTTGCACGTGACGGTCACCGGCAACTTCATCGAGGGCAATGATGGTCGCGGGATCGACCTGCTCAATTCCGGCACGACGCAGTTGAAGGTCGGTGATCCGACACTGCCGATGGATACCGGCCGAAACGAGATCGTGGGCAACCGGCTGGAAGGGCTCTACGTCGTCAACACGTCCGACACGAACCAGAGCCAGTCGGTGCCGAGTACGGATGCGTTGCTGGAAGGTGGTTCGGTCTTCCCCGCCGCCGACGGCAACATCATGCTCCACGTCGACACGAATACGATTGAGGACAACGGCCTCGGAAGCAGCTTCAACGGCACGGGGTTGATCATCCGGGCCGGGACGGTGTTCGGAGGAAGTTCGGACTTCACGTCTCGCGACGGTTCCGGTGACCTGACCCGTGTCGGAGGCGAGGGGTCCAGTAACCAGACCGGCGTCGGCAGTAATGATGGGAGCGTGGGCCAGGGCAATGGTCGGATCAATGCCCGGATTGCCAATAACACCTTCGAAGGTAACTTCGGAAACGACTTTTACGTCGAAGCGTTCCGTTCGACGGTCGACCCGGACGCAACGAGTGGGACTTGGGACACGAGTACGTTCCAAGTTGGTCTTTACAGGTCCGACCCGCTGTCTCGGGTCAACATGGTGTTCACCGGGAACACCGGGAACGGGTTGTCCGCACAGGTCAGTGGAGATCCGCTCTACAACAACGCTGAGGCAGACTTCAAGAGTCGTGAGTCCGGAAAGTCGCCGGCTGGTGCGTTTAGTTCCGGCAGTCGAGATCGGTCGGCGTGTCTCATTCCATGGCGAGGTCTGCCGATTGCTCCCCCCGTCGAGTCGGTGATCGCTCCGGAATTCCAGTATCCGGGCATCGGTCCCGAAAGGACGTGGCGCGTTCTGAACGGTTTTGACACCGTCGGGTCGGGCCCCTTTGACGATTTCAACCTGGGTTCGAGTTTCGATACTCCCGGTGTCTGCGGATGGGACATCATGGGCCCGGTGACCAGTGGCGGTGTCGGATGGGGGGGGACCACACTGGATGCGTTCGTCAGCGAAAAAACCACCAAGGTGACGGTTGTCGATCCCGATATGTTCGTCGGGGGCGGCGGAGATCCTCCGATGGAAGGCCTGGCGGACGGCTTCACCTTTCAGGTTGGCCTGGAAGAGATGCGGGCATTCCGTGACCCCGCCGATCCCACCGGAGCGACATTCGACGTGGATCGCGGCTGGCGGAACACTCCTATCACCGCCCACGCGGCCGGGACGCCAGTGGGACTGTTCACCTTCGGTGATCCGTTGACTGCGACCTTCCCGTTGCCAGATGTCGTTGACGTGACACCGGGAATGCGTAACAGCGATGCCGGCGTAATTGAGTTCACGTTTTCCGAGGACATGAAGAACGTTGCGATCGACGATTTCGCGCTAGCGTACGATGACGGGAACAAGGCTGGCCTGGCAGGGACGGGCCCGTGGACAACCGGCACGATCACCGGTGCGTCGCACATCAGGGCCGACGGGACGAAGCAGCCGGTGACGATCACGTCGATTGGTGTTGGTGGCGAGCCTGATCCCTCCAACCCGGGCCAATTGATCAACGCGCGGCTTACCGAAGGTGATGAAGTCACCATCAGCGGAATTCTTGGCAACGGGGCGGCCAACGGCGTCTACACCGTTTCCAATTTGACCGCAAACAGTTTTGACCTGGGGGTCGACGAGCAGCAGTTGTTGGAGTTGACCGGAGATCCGTCCGGAGGAACATTCACCCTGACCTTCCAGGAGGTGACCAACGAGATCCAACGGATCGACATGGCCGGGCATGCGTTTGACGGGCATTTTGCGATCGGTTTTCGTCCTCCGACCGGGGCGGCGGAATTCACCGACCCCCTCGAATATTCGGCAACCGCAGCTGACGTCCAGGCGGCGCTCGAAAACCCGAAGGTTCCGACACTTACCCCAGGTGACGTGATTGTCACCGGTGGTCCACTCGCGGGTATCAACGAGGTGCAGGAGTTCGAGATCACCGGCGCGGCTTTTGGCGGCGACGTGTTCACGCTGACGTACCTGCACCCGGCGACGATCCTGACCAGCGCGATCGATGATTCGACAACGTCGGTAGAAGTCAACGAGGCCGAGGAATTCCTCGACCCCTACGGGAACCCGCTGTCTGTGCCGTTTCTGGTACGCGTCGACGACGAACAAATGCGGGTGACTGCGGTCGCCGGCGATATTCTGACAGTCGAGCGTGGTGTGGATGGCACCGCCGCTGCGTCACACCGCCGTCGGGCCAAGGTCCGTGAAGTTCAGACCACCATCCCGATTCCGGCCACCAGCACTCCGACCTGGGGAGCACACAACGAAGTGCAGCGGCTGGCGATCACCGGCGCGGCTGAAGGCGACACCTTCACGCTGTCGTTCCTGCATCCGGATACTCAGCCGGGACTGGTGGCCGGGCAGTTCAATGGCCAGTTGACGACCGTCGAGTTCGACGTCGAGAACTACGCCGACATGACCGACGCGTTCCAGCAGCCGTTGCCCACGGGCACGCTTGCCGACGAGGACCAATACAACATTCGCGTCAACGACGAGGAAATGCGAGTGACGGCCGTCGATGTGAGCGTTGTCGGCGGTCCGCACACGCTGACAGTGGTTCGGGCCATCAATGGTACCGATCCCGATATCCACGATGCGGACGCGGAGGTCTTCTACATCGAGACCACCGAGCCGATCGAGCACAATGCGCCCTCTGATGACAGCCGCAACGACATCCAGCGGATCACGATGCTGGGTGACCCCGATGGTGGGTTTTTCACACTGACGTTCCAGCATCCCGAGTCGGTTCCGACGACGTTGGACGGGGGTGTGGACGATGTCGTGACCACGTTGGCCGTCGACGACGTCACCGAAATGACCGACGGATTTGGCAACTCTTTGCTGGCCGTGGGCGAGTTCAATATTCGTGTCAATGACGAATTGATGCGGGTCATCTCCATCGACGCAGTTGCCAATACGCTTGA
>PBOJ01000051.1 GCA_002724315.1 Planctomycetaceae bacterium
CGGATGTAGCTGTAGTAGTAGGAGGTGCCGAATCCCATCGCCATTCCCCGGACGCCTTTCTTGAGGACAGTGGCTTTGCGGGCTTCCCAGGAGACGTAGTAGGCGGTGTCGGTACTCTCGAGATTGGCGACCAGCCACTTGCAGAACGTGCCGTGACCGGGAAACCACTTGTCCGTGTAGGCCTTTTCGTAGCCGATGATCTTCATCCGGTAATCCTCGAACCGGTCGACGGTTTGTTTCAGTTCGATGCGGTTCGCATCACTGGCACGGACCTGGTAGGCCCGGTAGGAGATCAGCATCTCGGTCAACAGCTTGACGAAATCAAAGTGGTCTCTTGAGAGTCGCACCCAACCCCTGGCACGCTCGGTCCGGGCGAGTTTCTCAGCCTCCTGCAGATGTGATTCGAGTGTTCCCAGGACGGATGGCGGATACATCGACAAGTACATCTGCGTGGTTGTCAGCCAGCGTGGCAACTGCGTGTTGCGTACGTCGGCAGCAATGTCGTTGTCAGAGATCGGGATGACCTGGGCCAGACGCTGCTGCAGCAGGTCGAAGAAACGTTGCATCGGTGCGCTGGCGTCTTCAAAGACACCGCGGCAGTATTCGGCGACGATGGCCTTGTGGTCCTGAGAGGGGTCACCCATCAGGCGGCCCATCAGGTAATTGAGGGGGCCTTCGAGGCCCCAGTTGCCCGCCGGGTCCAGGCTGATGGCCATGAACCCGCTCTTGTGCAGGTAACGCAGGCGCGTGGTGACCTCGTCGGCCGTCATGTGCAGGTTGACGCCCATGGGACATTGCGTGTTGAACCAGTAGGTGAATCCGGTAAAACCGGCCACCTTCCCCCGCCAGGCCTCGATGTACTCGGGGTTCAGGTTCATCATTTCGGCGATCACGTGCTTGCCGAAGTGAGGGATCTTCCGGGATGGCCAGGCCGTGGGGGCGTATGCCATCAGCATCACCACCTTGCCGGGGTGGCTCTCGGCCACGGCATCGGCGACGTCCTTGTGCAGCATCAGCAGACGCTCACAGGGTTTGTTGCGAAGGATGGTCCGTTGAAACGGCTCCCAGCGAACGGGAAGACCTCGCTTGCTGCGATCTGCTGCCCAGTGAGTCCAGCGGTAATCGTCGAGTTTCTCACAACGGTCGCATTGGCAACGCAGGTACCCGTCTTCCTGTCCGAGTGACACCCAGTCCAGTCCCTGGTCGTATCGGCTCCGCATATTCTGGATGAGCAGGCGTTTGACTTCCGGGTTGCTGGTGCAGAGATGGTTGCCCCGCTTCGTGCGTTTGCCATCAATCAGAGCGAAGTACTCCGGGTGTTTCTCGAAGTACTGGTCGGCCGATACGGCGGCGTAGTAGGTGTGTCCACCGGGCGCGGCCTTGACTGCCTTGCGGTAGTTGTTGGCCTGGGCCGAAATGGATTTGCCCGGTTCATTGAGGATGTTGACGTCATACACCGAGCGTCCGTCGGAATAGGCGAAAGCGGGTTGGAAGTGCGTGTTCAGGTCAGATCGTACGTGGATATCCTTCCGTCGCGGCACAAGTTCTCCGTTCGGTCCGGGCAGAAACCATCGGACGCCAACGTGATCTTCCAGCAGTTTGATGACCGCGCGGTTGGTCCCTCTGGCGCCCACCCAGTCGTGGGTTTTGGTTCCCGCGTCGTCGTGACCGATCAGAAACAGGGTCCGGCCTTTGACCCGAAGACGGCAGCCATCCCACTTGAGCTTGTCGCCGTGGATCTCCGCCTTCTTCGCCAGGGCGGTCGGGCCGACCGAGATCAGGCGGCCGGGAGGAAGCGGCTTGCCCTCGATGTGCACCGGCAATTTTGCCCCGCTGGCTTTGTGGACGTACTTGACCAGCCAGTCCCCGGCCGTCTTGACCCATTGCTGGGCTTCTGCCGGGACGACGACCGTGGCGGCCGGTTGGCCTTGCCTCACGATGTGGAACGGAGCCGTGGGGTCTGTGGCCTGCAGATCTCGCGGCAGCAGGAGAGCCGTCCAGGCCAGGACAAGACATGGAAACCGTTTGCCGGATACGAAGTGCCGCATTCGAGATCTTCCCCTGGCGTTGAGAACTGGACGTTCAGGTAAGATCTTGACCGGGAGTGCCGTCGGCCGTCCACTCTCAAGGACTGGAATCCTGGCGTGACCTGTCCCGTTCTGGTTTCGTCGTCCACACACGGCGGATTGTGGTCTCGAATCTGAGGGAGAGATGAGCCATGAAGAGCGGAAAGTGCCCGAAATGTGGCAGCAGCGATCTCTCTCCGCGGACATGGACGAAAATGGCGTTCGTGAAGAAGATCACCTGCCAGCAGTGCCTGTATGTCGAACTGTGGGCAGACAGTCCCGAGCAAGCCGATGTCTCACGGCGAAAACTCGTGCTGGTGTACTGTGTGGTCTTCGGGATTACAGCCGCGTTGGTCGCCGTCCCCTGGATTTTGGCCTTGCTCCGAGACGGCTACAATTGATGCGTTCTGTTCCTGTTCTTCCGCGTAGGTATTGATCGATGGCCCTGACTTTCGACCTACGGTCGGCATAACGGATTGCCGGTTTTGTTTTGGGGTCGTTGTTTGCGTAAGTCACCGGTTTCCTCGACCGGTGGTTGCCGGGCAGGCGTTCGCACGCGGACAGACGGTTCATTTTGTCGAGACGGAACCCGAAAATGCCGATGCGACTCGCCGGGCCAGGCAGGAGCTGATCCGGTTGTTGACTTCCGGGACGTCTTCTGCGGGGCTGTCGAAAAAGAAGTGAAACGGCCCATGTGAATGGCTGGTCTTGGGGGTCTTTTGGGACCGACAAATCTGATAAGGTGTCAGCGTCGTCCGTGGGGTGGATCTGTGAAGGAGATCTGGAGTGCACGACCATCGAATCGTACATGGCCCTGGTGATCTGACTCGCCGCGACGCGCTGCAGGTCGGGTTTTCGGGATTTCTGGGACTCGGGCTGGCCGACGTTCTGGCGGGTCGAGGTTCGGCCGCGCCCAGCCAGTCTCGTGGCCGTGTTCGTTCAGTGGTGCTGGTGTTTCTCACCGGTGCTCCGGCTCACCAGGATATGTGGGACCTGAAACCCGAGGGGCCGTCGTCGACGCGTGGCGAGTTCCGTCCCGTGGCAACCAATGTTCCCGGCGTGGAGATTGGCCCTCACATGCCGGGGATGGCCAAGTTGGCCGACAAATACGCCATCATTCGTTCGATGCGGCACTCAATTCCGTCACACGAACTGGGGACGCACCGGATGTTGACGGGGATCAACAAGGAGCCACCCGGAGCGACTCACATGGCCAGTCGGAACGACTGGCCATGTTTCTCTGCGGGATTGCAGTACCTGCGACCCAGTGCGGAGGGACGGCCCCAGGGGATCATGCTGCCAACTTACCTGAACAACGGGTACGGATTTTGTGGTCAGACGGCCGGATTCCTGGGGGCCGATTACGACCCGTGGCACGTGATCAAGGATCCCAACGGCAAGAACTTTCGTGTCGATGAACTGGAGTTTCGCCCTGGATTGAGCGTGGGACGCCTGGCCGATCGTCAGCGATTGCTGCAGAGCATAGACTCGCAACGCGCGGCACTTGCCGAGAATCAACAGGTCAGCGATCTGTCTCGGCGGATGCAACAGGCCCACAACATCCTGGTTGATGGTGGCCTGAGAGATTCTTTTGACATTGCACGTGAAACTGACGAGACCCGCGATCGTTACGGGCGACACATGTTCGGACAGTCGATGCTCCTGGCGCGGCGTCTGGTGGAGTCAGAGATGCCGATTGTCCAGGTCAACGTGGGACACATGAACAAGTGGGACACTCACGGAAACAACTTCAAGCGACTGGGATCGGAGTTGGTGCCGCCGTTCGAGAAGGGGTTGTCATCGCTGGTGACCGATCTCAGTGATCGTGGGTTGCTTGATGAAACACTGATCGTGGTGACAGGTGAGTTCGGCCGGACACCCAAGATCAATAAGAACGCCGGTCGGGATCACTGGTCGCGTGTGTTCTCGGCCGTGGTCATCGGCGGTGGCATCCAGGGGGGCCAGGTGATCGGGGCCAGCGACAAGATGGCGTCGGATCCGGTGACGCGTGCCTATTATCCCGCCGATATGGGTGCAACCATCTATACGGCACTGGGCATCGATCCCTCGAGCCAGGTCGTAGATCGCCTCCGACGCCCGCACCAGTTGAACAAGGGCGAGGTGATTGCTCCGCTCTACGGGGCCGCCTAAATCGTCTGGGAAACTGGAATTGGTTTCAGTGTCTGGCCGATCAGAATCATGGGTATTGATCACCTGTGGAGAGGAAATGCCTCCGCGGGTGCGGCTCGTGTACACACTTTTTTGACTTGTTGCCTGAGAGGAATGCATGTCTGAAATTCCCACGCTGATGGAAAACAATCGTCGATGGGCGGAAGGCGTCACCGAACGAGATCCCGAGTTCTTTGAGAGGCTCTCCCAGGGGCAGTCCCCGCAGGTTCTCTGGATCGGCTGTGCTGACAGCCGGGTGCCAGCCAACCAGGTGATCGGGCTGGATCCCGGTGAGGTGTTTGTGCACCGCAACATCGCCAACGTAGTTGTTCACAGTGATTTCAACTGCCTGAGCGTGATCGAGTACGCCGTCGCCGTACTGAAGGTCCGACACGTCATCGTGTGTGGTCACTACGGATGCGGTGGTGTCATGGCGGCCAGTCATAATCACCCGGTCGGATTGATTGACAACTGGTTGCGGCACATTCGTGATGTTCGTCAGATGAACGAAACGGCTCTGAATGCCATTGAAGACGATGATGCGAGATTTGATCGCCTGTGCGAACTGAATGTGATCGAGCAGGTTCACAACGTTTGCCGCACGACAATTGTGCAACAGGCCTGGGAGCAGGGGCAGGACCTGAGCGTGCACGGGTTGATCTACAACCTCAAGGACGGTTTGCTGCGGGACCTGGAAACGGTTCTCAGCGGGCTTGAAGATCTGCCCGCCACGTACCGGGTCGGCCAGAAGGCCGATCCGCACTAGGCGAGAGCCAATCTGTCACGACGAGTTCGCGAGAGGATTGGTCGGCGGCGGCCACAAACTGAACTATTCGCCGTCAGACATCCGAGTACAATTCGCGCGGTCCGGGACCGGACCGGGTTTGTGTGCGAATTGTCACGAAGGTGGACATGAGTAGTTCCTCAAGGGTCGTCGCTGGCCACGAATCACACGCCGGGTCGGTTGACGCCGCCGCCCGGGCAGTTGCGTCATCGGCACCGATTTCGGTTCGGCAACTGCTCGGCGTGGGTGGCTGCGTCGCGATTTGCGATCTGACGATCTACCGCGGTGAAGGATTCGCCGGCCTGGCATTGCTCTTCCTCCTGTTGCCACTGTTGTTGTGGATGAGTTGCCAACGGCCGGGGGCGGGCAAGGGGCGTTCCGGACTGGCGGCCATGTTCTTTCTGCTGGCGGTGAAGATGGCCTGGAGCGGTTCGTCCGGGTTGGTCGCGATTGGCTCCATGTTGATCATCCCGTACGTCATGGTGTTGTCGGGATTGCCGGCCACGATGCTGGAGGCGGCACGGTTGGCTTGCCGTGTGCCATGGCGGGGCTGGCTGGGTGTCGTCCAGTGTGGTCGACAATTCAAATTCGGGTTGTTGCTGCCGCGGTTGACCTGGCTCAAGGTGGTGTTGCCGCTTGGCGCGATGGTCGTGTTCGGCGGGGTTTTTGTGCAGGCGAATCCTCGAATATTGAACAGTGTTTCTGCAGCGATCATCCAGGCGTGTTCCACTCTGTTGGGATGGATTCAGGATTATCCGGTCGGTTCCGGATTGCTCGAAGCCGGATTTTGTCTGGTTGTTGGCTGGATCGTACTGGGACTGGTCCGCATGGAGTTCTCCCAACCGGAAGGCCGTGCCGAAAGCGGGCGGACGACGACTTCGATTGGAGGCGACGACAACGTGTCGTCTGATGCCTACGCCGCCGCTCGCAACACGTTGGTGGCCGTCATTGCACTGTTTGCCGGCTACCTGGTCTACGAAATTGGGAACCTGTGGTTTCGAGAATTCGGGGACGGGTTCCACTACTCGGGTTATGCCCATCGAGGTGCCGCGTGGCTGACCGTTGCCTTGGGATTGGCAACCCTGGTGTTGAGCCTCGTTTTTCGTGGTCGCATATTGACGCACCCACGGGTCCACGTGCTCAAGCGGCTGGCCTGGACATGGTCATTCCTGAATGTGCTGCTGGCCCTGTCGGTGTTCAACCGGTTGTTTATCTACATTGATTTCAACGGCCTGACGCGGATGCGGATCGTGGGACTGTTCGGCATTTCCACGGTCGTCGTGGGATTTGCGATGGTCATCTGGAAAATCGTTCGCGGTCACGGGTTTGCCTGGCTGATCCAGCGTCAGTTGTCATCGCTGGCTGCCGCGAGTTTTCTTTTTGCGGTGTTGCCGGTGGATGTGATCTGGGTTCGTTTCAATGTCGAGCGGATCCGCTCGGGGCACCTGGCTCCAGCCGTGCAACTCAGTGTGCACCCGATCGGTGCTGGTGGCGTGTCGCAATTGTCGGCTTTACTCGACTGCGATGATGAGACGATTCGCGAGGGAGTGAAATCACTGCTCGTCGAACATCACGATCAACTTTCTGAGAAAAGCAAGGTGAATCAGGGCCTCGGATGGACAACCTGGCAGTTGGCCGAACGGATGGCGTACGTGTCGTTGGAAAACGCTCGCCCGGCGTGGGGGCGGTATGCCGATCCAAAATTGCGCAAGCTCGCACGGCAAAGGTTCGACGAGTACACCTACCAGTGGTATTGATCCGTGCGCAGCGAGTGTTCTCGAACAGCCAGTCGGTGGAACTTTGTGCGCACTCAACACGGTTTTCGAGTAGCCTTGGACCAAAACGTATGCTCGAAGTGACGGGCGGCAGTAGTCAGGAAAGGGCGTCGTCGTGGACCGGCAGACCCTGTGTCCGGAAATGATCGGGCGGCGAGCATTTTTGCGGGCCGGTGTCGCGGGACTGGGTGGCTTGGGGTTGGCGGATCTGTTGCGGTTGCAGGATCGAGCCCCTGCGGCAACTCGGTCTCGCCGAGGCACGGCCTGCATCCTGGTCTGGCTGGACGGGGGGCCGAGCCACCTGGACACCTATGACTTGAAACCGGAAGTGCCATCGGAGTTTCGCGGCCCGTTTCAGCCAATTCACACCCGGGTGCCCGGCCTGGATATCTGCGAACTGTTGCCGCGGCATGCCCGCCTGGCCGACAAGTTCACTCTGATCCGTTCGTGCACTCACACTGCCGCCGATCACGCGATGGGCGCCCAGTACATGCTCAGTGGTCGCACGTCATCCGGACCGAACGGACTCGAACCGAACAAGCGTTTTCCGGATCTTGGCACAATCATCAAGTGGACCGGCCCACCCGGGCACGACGGGTTGCCCAATTACGTGGGGGTACCGCGTCGACATGAATCGGCCGGTCCCGGCTACCTGGGCACGGCATACGAGCCCTTTGAAGTGCGAGCCAATCCCAACAAGCCGGAATTCCAGGTCCCGAACCTCGGCCTGCCATCCGGCCGCACAGCGCGGCTTCACGACCGCATGGCGCTGTTGCGGAAGTTCGATGCCACGCGACGAGACCTGGACCAACGGGGTCTGATGCAGGCCATGGACAGCTACGACCAGGAAGCGGTTCGACTGTTGACCGGCGGCCGAGCCCGGAAGGCCTTTGACCTCAGTCGGGTCGATCCCCGGGAGCGAGATCGTTACGGCCGCAGCTATGTTGGGCAGAATCTGTTGCTGGCCCGGCGGCTGGTCGAGGCTGGAATCACATTCGTTCACGCTGACGGGAGGCATTTTGCCGACGTTGCGCCCGGTATTCAGTCCGACTGGGACGATCACGCCGGATTCCCCTGCAACATCTTCGAGTCGATGGAGAAACGGCTTCCGTGGTTTGACCAAGCGGTTTCGGCCCTGATCGAAGACCTGTATGACCGGGGACTGGACAAGAGAGTGCTAGTGGTTGTCACGGGAGAATTTGGCCGGACACCACGAATCCACCTGAAGACGAACCAGAAGACCGGAGTGGTGCAGGCGGGGCGAGAGCACTGGTCGAAGGCGATGAGCATGCTGGTTTCCGGTGGTGGCCTCAAGATGGGCCAGGTCATCGGCTCGACAACGGCTCGCGGCGAAATGCCCAAGGAGCGTCCGCTTCGACCCGGAGATCTGTTGGCCACTGTGTACCGTCACTTGGGGATCGACACCTCCCGAGAATACCTGGACCGTCGGGGACGGCCGCTGCCGATTCTCACCGATGGCGAACCGATCGCCGAACTGTTCGGTTGAGACGGTCTGACCGATCGACTTGGCAGGCCATTGGCGGCTGACACCCGGCGCCGTGTGTGCGACGGGAGTCCGAGCGGTGTCATGCTTGAAAATCGGCGTGGAGCAGTCGGTGAAAATGGAACATCGGCGCCTCGAATCCAGGAGCGTACACACCTTGATGAAAAGCCCCCGAGTTGAGTCCCGCCTGGACGCGATGACAGATCTCGATGTCTTCCTGCTGCACCTGATCAGAGGCAGCCAGTGACCGCTCCAGGAAACCTGTCTCGGGAGGACCCTCGTGGAAGTAATCAAAGACGACCAGGCATCTGCGGGGGGAGATCGGAAAAACGGCATTGGTGTCCAGCCAGGGGCCGTATCGATTGATCATGAAGTTGGGGTAAATCCATGCGTAATCGGCATGCCCGCTGACTCGCACGGCAGAATCCGAGGAGGCATCGCTTTCCGGATGTGACGTGGCAGGACAGGATTGCATCGACCATTGTTCGCCCAGCGTGCTGCGGTACGACGCCATTTCCAGTTGGCCGGTCAATTCTGGATGCACGTGGGCAACGTGGTATCCTCCGTCCAGGAAATTGTTCACGAACACTTTCCAGTTGCATTCGACTTGGTAAGTGACGCGGCGAACAAATTGGATGTTCTCGAATGGATCGGTAGCGAAAGCTTTGATTAGTGGAGCCAACAGGGTGTCCGGCGAATCCGAGGGCGTTCCGAAGTGCAGGCCAATGAACGGACCCCATTGACAGACTCGAATGGGTGTCAGATCCAGGTTCCGTTCTTTCAGCGACTGCATCGCTCCGGCCAGAGGCGCCTTGGTCAATGCTCCCTGTCGGTCGTAGGTCCAGCCGTGGTACGGGCAGACAAAGTGCTCTGCGGTACCCTCGCCAGTTGCCACACATGTTCCGTGGTGAGAGCAGACGTTGTAGAAGGCCCGCAGTTCACCCGTATCATCGAGGACAACCACATATGGCCGACGCAGGAAGGTGCCACTGAAATAGTCGCCCGGCTTCTGCAGCTGATCCCGTCGGCCAACGAAAAGCCATTGGTTCTGGAAAACCGAATCTGTTTCCAGTTCGAGGAACGACTGCGTGGTGTACCAGGATGCGGGAGGCGTCGCCGCCGTCTCGATCGGATCGTCCGGTCGGAACCGTTGGATCTGTTCTGACAGGATGGGGGCCTGTCGCATGGAATGGGCCGTTGTTGTATCAGCGGGCGGGCCGTTTTCGACGTCACGTGGCGGAACCTGTCTCACGCGATCACGTCATGAATCACCTCGCCATGCACATCGGTCAGGCGGAAGTCGCGGCCGGCGTGACGGTAAGTCAGTCGCTCGTGATCGATGCCGAGCAGGTGAAGCATGGTGGCGTTGAAATCATGGGTGTGTACGGCGTCCTGGTCGGTCAGGATGCCGTGTTCGTCTGAGGTGCCATGGACGTGGCCGCCCCGGATGCCACCGCCGGCCATCCAGGACGAGAAGCAGAAGTTGTGGTGTTCGCGGCCGGCGTGGTTGGCGTTGGTGTTGAACGGTGTCCGGCCAAACTCGGTTGTCCAGACGACCAGTGTCCGCTCCAGCATGCCTCGTTGTTTCAGGTCGGTGAGCAGGCCCGCGATGGGCCGGTCAATGGCCCTGGCGAGCCGGGCGTGGTCGGCCATGTTGCCGTGCGAGTCCCAGTTGCTGTTGGAGCCAACATCGATCAGTTCCAGAAACCGGACCCCGCGTTCGGCCAGACGCCGGGCCACCAGGCACTGCCAGCCAAAGCCGCTGGTTGCTCCACGCTCCAGCCCGTAAAGCTTCAGGGTGGCTTCGGTTTCTCCGGACAGGTCAAAGGCCTCGGGGGCTTCCCGCTGCATGCCGAATGCGGTTTCGAAGGACCGAATTCTCGCGTCGAGTGCCTGGTCGGCGGCACGGGCTTTCCTGTGAGTTCGATTCAAGCGGGCCAGCAGGTCGAGTTCCATCTTCTGCAGTTCCGGCCGGGCGACACGAGGCCGGATGTTGGGAAGCGGGTTTTTGCCGGGCACGACCTGGGTTCCCTGGTGACACGCGGGCAGGAAATCGCTGCCCCAGGTCTGGGCTCCGGCGTAAGGGGCGGCGGGGGCCAGGACCATGAACGACGGAAGATTCTGGTTCTGGGTTCCCAATCCGTAACTCACCCACGAACCGGCACTTGGGCGAGCAAACTGTGCGGACCCGGTGTGCGCGGCCAGGGTGGCCTTGTCGTGGCCGTCGCTTTCGCAGTGCATCGCATTGAACACACAGATGTCATCGATAACGGATCCCAATTGCGGGAACAGGTCGCTGACCCAGGTGCCGCTTTCGCCGTACTGCTGAAAGGCCCATCGGGGCTTGATCAGGTACCGCTTGTACTGCCCGGTCTTGTTGAGCCAGCGAGACGCTGTGACCGACTTGGCGTGGTCGACTGTCAGCCGGGGCCTGTGGTTGAACGTGTCGACGTGTGATACTCCGCCCGTTGAGTAGAGAAATATCACGCGGTCGGCCTTCGCCAGATGGTGTCCCTGCCGAGCAACCAGCGGGTTGAGCGGGGCGCCCTGGAGATCGTTCCACAGGCCGGCCAGGGCCACGCTGCCAAAGCCGCCCGATGCGCGGTGCAGGAATTCTCGGCGTGTGGTGTCGGGGAGGTTCATCAATCGGCTCAATCGACATACAGGAATGCGTTGCTCGTCAACAACACCCGCATCAGTGCTGACCATGCGGAAAGGTGTCGTTCCGGGTCGGCGCTGTTTTCCGGCAGTTTCTTTTGGTACCCGGTCACAAATGCGACGGCAGCTTTCAGCTGGGAAGTTTCGGGAAGTCGGCCGTGGGCCAGTTCGAATGCCACACGGACCCGGGTTTCGGCGTCCGCGTGAGAGGACAGCAGTCGCTTGGCGAAACCTGCGGCTTGGGTGTGAACAAACGACGAATTCATCAGGTAAAGGGCCTGGGTGGGAGTCGTTGTGGGCTGTCGAGATGCCACACTCTGGTTCGGGTCGGCAGCGTCGAAGAGGGCAAGGTACGGGTGACGGCGGTTTCGCTGCACCATCAGGTAGACACTGCGGTGATTCGAGTTGTAGACCGCGTGGAACGGGTGGTGGATCGTGAAGCCCCACGTGTGCACTGGAGGAAACGGATGCTCTTGTGGAACCGTCCGGTCGAGATGGCCGCCGAGAACCAGCATCGCATCGCGGATCGATTCGGCGTCCAGCGGTCGTCTGGCAAACCGCCAGTGCCAGCGGTTTTCTGGATCGATCTGGAGATTGCGGCCGTCATCGTGGCTGCCAAGCTGGTACGTCCGAGACCCCATGATCGATCGGTGCAGGGACTTCACCGACCAGCCGGATGCGATGAACCTCGCCGCGAGCCAGTCCAGAAGTTGTGGATGGGAGGGGCGTTCTCCGCGGGCACCAAAGTCGCTGGGGGTCGAGACGAGACCCTGTCCGAAGTGCCATCGCCAGATGCGGTTGACGAACACACGGGCTGTCAGCGGGTTCGTGCGACGAGTGATCCACCCGGCCAATTCCAGCCGGCCGCTGCCGGCGACATTCTCCGGTAGCCGGTCTCCACCGAGGACTTCGAGGAACCGTCGAGGTGTTTCTTTTCCGAGTCGGTGTGGTTCACCACGGAGTTGGATGCGGGCGTTGACCGGCGTTGCTTCGCTGACGCCGTAGGCCACTTCGTAGGCGGGCTTCGCTGCCCGAACCTGCCGCTGTGCGGTCAGAGACTCGATCTCTTTTGCGATCGCGACTTTCTGTTTCTCGGCACCGGGAACCGGGCGCTTGGGGGCCACCGTTCGACTTCCGGGAGCCACGAACGGCTCGTCCTGAAGACCGATGTTGTCGAGGTCCCGTGAACAGGCCGGGCCGTTGATGTGGCCGTAGGCGTCACAGATGAAACAGTTGACGATTCCGTCCCAGCCACGTCCGACCGACTTGTCCTGGAATGTCACCAGATCGTTGGGCGTGCCGACGATGCCGGAATACGTCTTCTTCGCGGGGTCGATCGTGAGTCGCAGTGTGTACCACGTGCCCGGGACAATTGGGCGGATGGTCTCCCAGTTCTTCCCGTTGCGGATAGCAAACGTGGTGGCTGTGGCACTGCACTCGACGGCCAGTGACTGCACGACTCCCCGTCCGAGATAAAACCGGAACGCGCCCTTTTCGGGTGATCCCGCGACGGAGCGGAAGTCCACGGTGAAGTGCATCAGCTGTCCGGGGGTGGCCTGCAGCCCATCCTTGAAGACGTAACGAAGACCGTCGGTGGGCTTGCCGCTGCCGATTCGCACACCCAACGAGCCCTTGGGATGGACGTGATGGAACGGGCTTTGCGCTTCGGTGGTGATCTCAATCGGACCGGAACAGACCCACGGCGTGCCGGGGCGTTGGCCGGATTTCTGTGATTCAAATCCCAGGTCGACACCACCAGCCTGCCGGTCCGGGTCGAGTTTCATCCGTCGGCGTTTGAGGTTTGACAGTCTGACGTCGAAACGTGCGAGTTCCGCGGCCCGGGCTTTCTCCAGGACGGCGACCTGCTGGGGAGGAACCATCGGGGGGAAATGGGCGGGGCGTTTTTGCTCTTCCCCGCCAGGAAAGGCCCATTTCGTGCTTTGCAGGATGCCATACAACGCGTAGTAGTCGGCTGCGGAAACCGGGTCGTACTTGTGGTCATGGCACCTTGCACATCCCAGTGAAAGTCCCATCAGAGATCGGCCAACCGAGTCAATCACGTCGGCGAAATCGAGGTACTGGTAATCCGGCGACGCTTTGTAGCCGTAACGCTTCCCGATTGCCAGAAATCCCGTTGCCGAAACCTGGTCGGCGTACCGGTCCGGATCGTCCATGGCATTCCGGCGGGCGAGAATGTCACCGGCAATCTGTTCGCGGACGAACTGATCAAACGGCATATCCCGGTTGAAGGCCGCGATCACCCAGTCGCGGTACTTGTACGCTTCCCGTACGGGGTAGTCGGCTCCATCTCCGGCTGTGTCGGCGTAGCGGGCGACATCCAGCCAGTGCCGCCCCCACCGTTCGCCGTAAGCCGGGGAGTCGAGCAGTCTTTCGACGACCGTTTTGAAAGCCTCCGGCGAGTCGTCGTCGAGGAAGGCATCAATCTCGGCCGGAGTCGGCGGGAGTCCGGTCAAATCGAATGTGGCCCGGCGGATCAGAGTGCGTTTGTCGGCGACGGTGACCGGCTCGAGATCGTGTTCTTTCAGGCGGCTCCGCACGAAGGAGTCAATGGGCACGCTGCTCCACGCGGGGTCCGAAACCTTCGGGGCCGTGGGCAAGACAATGGGTTGCAACGACCAGAAACGTTTTGCCTGTTCCAGACTCATCCCTTTCGGAGAGGACGCTCCGGCCGTCGGCGTACGTGGATCGAAGGCTCCCAGCCGTACCCATTTCGACAGGTCGGCGATCTCGGTCGTCGAGAGTTTTCCTGCGGGAGGCATTTTCAGGGACGGGTCCACATGGCTGACGGCCTTGATCAACAGGCTGTCCCGAGCCTTCCCGGGAACGATCGACGTGCCTCGGTCACCGCCCTTGACCCATCCGGAACGCGAATCGAGTCGCAGGCCGGATTCCTGCTTCTTCGGTCCATGGCACGCCAGGCAGTGCTTGATCAGCAGGGGCCGAATTCGTGACTCAAACAGATCCCTGCTGTCGTCGGCCGCCTCGATGGAGGTGGTCGGGGCGAAGAACAAGACGAGGCCAGTGATCGTGAGAATTCTCATGGCAGCGTGACCACTTGGCCATGATTCTCGCCGTTTAGAAGAGTTCGGCGATGGGTTCGCCTTCTTCGACCACGTAGCGGGGCCGGCCGCGAGGATCCAGGTACGTGGCGTCCAGCGGGACATCCATGTGTCGGTAAATCGTGGCGGCCAAGTCGCCAGGGGTGACCGGCCGCTCCTTGATGTGACCTCCATCCCTTTCGCTGGAACCGATGACCTGCCCATGTCGCAATCCTCCACCGGCCATCGTCAGACCGCTGATGGCGGTGTAGTGGTTCCGCCCGTCGGTGCTCCCCTGGGTCCCCATGTTGGGAGTCCGGCCGAATTCGCCCATCGCGATGACCAGGCAGTCGTCGAGCAGACCGTGGTCGTCAAGATCAGAGACCAGCGTCGTGACCAGGTGGTCAAACAGGGGGAGCAGTGGCCCCAGACCCTTGGAAATTCCTCCGTAGGGCGGAATGTTGTCCCCGTGGGTGTCCCAGGTGCCCGAGGCGGTGTGGTAACTGAGATCGAGGGTGATAAAGCTGACGCCGGCCTGGATCAGCCGCCGTGCCAGCAAAGCCTGCTGACACCACAGATGTTTCCCGTAACGTTCGCGGACGCTGGCCGGCTCCTTGCGGACATCGAGTGCTCGCTGGGCTCGCTGGCCGAGAACCATGTCGACGGCTTTTTGCTGGTAAGAATCCAGCGCGTCCATCGATCCGGACTGGTCGAGATCCTTGCGGAGTCGGTCAAACTGCTGGACCAGCGACTGGCGTGTTGTCAGGCGGTTCGCATCGAGACCTGTAGGGATTCTCAGCAGATCGGCACCGCTGACACGCCCGGTGTCGACACCGACCTTCGTGTAGACCGGAAGTCGGGTGGCGTGATTGGCGATGAAGGGGTCGTACTGTTTGCCGAGGTAGCCGGCAAAGGCGAGATGGGATCGGGATCGCATGAACGCAGCGTACGGCGGCATGCTGGGATGATTCGGACCGTGCATCTTGGCGACAACGGATCCGATCGCAGGATAGAGGTGCCCCTTGGGGTTGGTCCGCGGGGCTGCCTCGCGGTTCCCGGTCTGGAACACCATGTTGGGTTCGTGACTGCTCTTGCGAGGATCGACTGATCGGATCACCGTGAATTTGTCGAGCATCGCGGCCTGCTTGGGCAGGTGTTCGCAGATGATCACGCCCGGCTGTGCGGTCTGGGTGACACCAAAGGGGCCTCGGTTGATAAAGGGGCGGTCCGGCTTGGGATCCCAGGTGTCGATGTGGCTGGGGCCGCCGGCCATCCAGAGCAGGATCACACTTTTGCCGCTGCCCACGGGTTGTCCAGACTGAGCGGCTTCAGCACGCACTCGCATGAGTTGTGGAAGCGAGAGTCCGGCCATGCCGGCCAGCGAGGCCTTGAGCATGCCCCGGCGGTTTTGCATCACCAAGCCCTCTCGGACACGGGCATTCAACCCGGTGAAGGCGTGGTCATGGTTGTGAATGTGATCTTGCATGAACCCTGATAATAGCATCGGTTGTGCGGGTATGTCAGCTTTCGTCGTCGGGTTGTCCGACGGGGATCAGGCCAGGACCGGACCCTGCAGCAACTCTCCCACGACCGCTGCGTCGGTTGTGCGAGCATCGGTCAGAGATTCCTCGAGGTTGTTGTGCTTGTATGTCAGCCGTGTGTGGTCCAGGCCAACCTGGTGCAGGATCGTGGCCAGCAGGTCGAGTACGCTGACCTGGTCGACCTCGGCACGGTGGCCGAACTCGTCGGTCGCCCCGTGAATGTGGCCGTGTTTGAGGCCACCGCCGGCGGCCAGTGCTGTGAAGGCGTGCATGTTGTGGTCGCGTCCGGTACCACCTTGTGACGTCGGCAGACGGCCGAATTCGCCGACCCACACCACCAGAGTGTCCTCGAGAAGCCCTCGCTGCTTCAGATCGGAGATCAGGGCCGCCGAGGGTTGATCGGTGGCCAGGCAGGTCTGGGGAAGACGAGTCCTGAGGTTGGAGTGGTGGTCCCAGGGATTGTGTGGTTTGTTCATGATCTGGATGAAACGGACGCCGGCTTCGACAAGGCGGCGTGCCATCAGGCACTGGGTGCCGTATTCGGCGGTGGCAGGATTCTCCAGGCCGTAGAGCTTCTTGGTTGTGGCGGTTTCGGTAGAAAGATCCAGGTTCTTCTCGGCGGCAAGCTGCATCCTCGCGGCCAGCTCGTAGTTGCGGATGCGAGTTTCCAGGTCGGTGGCCTGGGGGAAGCGGTCGGCATATTTCTGGTTCAGGCGACCGATCAGTCGCAGGTCATCCCCGTCGGCACCGGCGGGAAGTTTCCTGGCGGCTCGCAGATTGAGCACCGGTGAACCCTTGGGCCGAAATTCCGTTCCGCGGTACAGTGCCGGCAGCCAGCCGTTGTCCCACAACGCGGCCCCGGCGGTGTTGTGGCCCTCGATGTCGTGCAGAACCACGTAGGAGGGCAGATTCTGGTTCTCGGTGCCCAGTGCATAGCCGACCCAGGATCCCAGGGTGGGGCGGCCGAATGCCAGCTTTCCGGTGAGAAAGATCAGGGGGGCCCCGGCGTGGCAGGGGTCAAAGGTGTACATCGAACGAATGACACACAGGTCGTCGGCCACTGATCCCAGGTGGGGTACCAGTTCGGAGAACTCGATGCCCGATTCGCCCCGCGGGCGAAACGAGAACGGGCTGGCCATCAACGGTTCCCGCGCTCGGCCCTGCAGGCTGTCGATACCGACGTCCTTGCCGTGTTGTCGCTGCAGCGCGGGTTTCGGATCGAAGAGGTCCATCTGACTGGGAGCACCCGACTGAAAGAGCATGATGACGCTCTTGGCGCGGGCGGGAAAATGCCCTCGGCGAGGCAGCAGGTCGACGCGAGGTTTTGACTCGGCTGCGACGGTCGGCTCGGACAACAGTCCGTCCTGGTCGAGCAGCGACGCCAGGGCCAACGATCCGAAACCCAGTCCCGATCGTTGCAGGAACAATCGGCGAGAGTGGGGTGCGAGGGGGCATTCCATATCTGTCTCAATCGGTCGCTTGTGTGTACCGGATTCTGTGCGATCGGTCGTGGTTGGGAGACGTGGTCACTCGACGTAGAGGAATTCGCTGGAGTTGAAGAGCACGCGGCACAAGTGCATCAGAGCCTTGCGTGCCGCTTCGTCGTCGGTCGATCCGTTTTTCCGGTAGCGGGTGGTGTGCTGCTGAAGGAGCTCGGCACTCCACCGGGTTTCCTGTTCATCCGGCTGCCGGGTCAGCGCGATGAGAAAGGCCAGGCGTATCCATTCGTCGGGTGATCGCCCCGCCTGATGCCAGACGCGATGGGCGAACTGCTCGGCCTGCTCCAGGGCCAGCCCGTCATTCAGCATGCTCAATGACTGCAAGGCCACTGCCGACGCGTTTCGACGACACACGCTCCCGGCGACGGTTGGTTGGTCGAAAACGCCCTGCATCGTCAGGTGATACACGCGTCGCTGGAACAGGTAGACGCTGCGTCGCCAGGGAGATCCGGCAGCGGGAAGCTTGTCGGTGTCAAAACTCGCCACCCCGTCCCGGCGGTATTTCAGCGGTACGGGTTGACCTCCCATGGTGGCGTTGAAACGGTCAGAGGTGGCCAGCATCGCGTCGCGAATCACTTCCGATTCGAGTCGCCTCAGCCTCGCTCGCCACAGCAGGCGGTTTTCCGGGTCGATGGCCAGGGGGTTCGGTTCGGCCGGTGTCCGGCCTTCGCGGCGCGAGGCCTGGCGGTACGTGGTCGACATCATGATCATCTTGATCAGGGGCTTGATGCGCCATCCGTTGGAGACGTATTCGGCGGCCAGCCAATTGAGGAGATCCGGATGTGTCGGGGCATTGCCGGACATTCCGAGGTTTTCGGAGGTCGATACGATCCCGAGTCCGGTCAGGTGCTGCCATGTGCGATTGGCCACGACGCGTGCGGCCAAGCCCGCGGCCGGCGTGCCGCGTGTGGTGAGCCAGCGAGCCAGGGCGGAACGGCGGCCGCTGCTACCGGCTACGGGTTTCACCAACGACGAGAAAGCCGTTGATTTGTCGGAGAGGACACTGAGGAATCCGGGTTTGACTTCCGGGCCGGGAGTCTTGAATTCGCCACGTTCGAGAAGATGGGTGGCCGGAGGCGGGCCGACGTCGTAGATGGCCTGGATCCAGCCGTGGGATTTGATCTGCCGCTTGAGAGCAGAAATCTTTTGTTGCCGTCGGCCAATTGCTGACCGGTCTTTTGGGGTCAGAGCCTTTTCGAGGTCTTCCTTCTTGATGGTGAGGGTGGCCCCGAACTTCTCGGCCAGGTAGGCCTGCACCGGATTCCTCGCCTTGGGGGCCGCAGCAACGGCGGCGCGGGTGTCGACCCGGATCGGTTCTGGGATCGATTTCAGCCTGTCTTCCAGCAACTGCTGTTTTCGGAATGCCCGGACCGCTGTGATCTTCTTCTCCTGTTCGGCAATTTGCCCAGTGATCGAGGCGTTGGCTGAGTCCTGGGCTTTCTTCTGCGCTGCGGAAATGGATGGGATGGCTCGCTGCTTGGGGTCTTTCCAGTTCTTGATGTTGAATGCCGGCGTGATGAGCGAGAGGAGCCGGTAATAGTCCTGCTGCGGAATCGGCTCATGCTTGTGGTCGTGGCAACGCGCGCATCGGAGAGTCAGCCCCAGCACTCCGGTGCCGAAAGTCTGCATCGTGTTGTGCAGGAACGACCACTTGTACTCGAGTTCCTTGGCCGACTCGCTGCGGTCTTCGGCGTTGCGCCAGAAACCGGTGGCAGCCAGGGTTGCGACGATTTCCGGTGTGTAGGCCGTGGCGTTTCGCCAGTCGACGATTTCGTCGCCGGCGAGTTGTTCCGCCAGGAACCGGTCGTAGGGCTTGTCGGCGTTGAAGCCGTCGATCACGTAGTCGCGAAATCGCCAACGATCGGTGATGAACCCGAAGATCCCCGTCGTGTCCCCGTCGTAGCTGACGAGGTCCGTGTAACCGACCACATCGAGCCAATGGCGGCCCCAGCGTTCACCGAAGTGAGGAGAGGAGAGCAGACGATCGATCAACCGTTCGTAGGCATCTGGAGCGGTGTCGGTGAGGTAGGTCCGGGCCTGGGTTGGCGTGGGGGGCAGCCCGGTCAGGTCAAAGTGGACACGACGAACGAGTTGGTTCGGCGCCGCGTCGGGAGAAAACGACAGGCCGTTTCGAACCAGTGTTCGCAGAATGAATGCATCGATCGGGGTTCGGAGTCTGTCAGTCGGCCCGACCTCGCGCGGGACGCGAGGAGAAGTCAGGTGACGAAACGCCCAGAACCCGCGGGCGTTGGCCGTGGATTCTGTTCGGCCGTTTTCTGACGGCTCGGCCGCGTACAACACACTGAGCCAACAGAGAAGAAGTGCTGCTGCAAGAAGTGGGACCCTTGCCATCGGATGTCGTCCGTTGGAACTGGTTGTTGCAACAACGGAGATGATAACAGGCAGTGGGGCGGGAGTGTGATGGCGGTGGGTGGGCAACCGGCGATTCCGGACAGTCTGGGAATCATTTCCACGAATAGGCGGCGATCGCATTCAATTCGCGAATGAACACCTGGGTGCCCGAGACGGCCAAGTGAGCCCACGTGGAACTGTCGCTCACCCGTCGCGAACTGACTCTGCGAAACCCTTCGGGGGTGGCATCGATCAACAAGAGGTCTCCCCGCTGGTCAAGTGCAAGGATTCGTCGACCGTTGACCGCCATGCTCCAGTATTTTCCGAAGGGCCTGGTCGTCCAGTTGGACTTTCCGGTGTTTGCATTGATGCAGGTGAAACGCTGGTTGCGGAGGTGGAGAAAGACGTTGCCATTGATTGCTACCGGTGACGACATGTACCCCTGCTGAGTTGTCTTCCACCGTTGTTTGACTTTGAAATCACCGTCCCGTGCGCTCACGTCGAACAGGAACGTGCCTCCACCGTAACTGCTCGTGAAGACGCTGTTGCCAATCACGAGCGGGGTCTGGATGTTCATGCCCCGAAATGCCGGTACCGCCTTCGACCACAATGGCTTGCCGGTCGCGAGATCGATGCCCCCAAGAGCTTTTCGGCCCTGAACGATCAGTTGCCGTTTGCCGGCAAGAGTTCTGATGACCGGAGAGGAAAAAGCACTGGTCTCCAGCCCACGGCCAAACAAACCTCCACCGGTTTCCTCGCCGGATCTCCACGCCACTTTGCCCGTCGCCGCATCAAGTTTCACGACCGATCCGGCAGCCTGGATATACACCGCCTTGCCGTCGAACAGTGGTGAACAAACCGTACCGAAACCCGGCAGAGGGGACCGGTACTTCTTGGCGAAATCCACCCGCCAGAGTTGCTTGCCTGAGGCGACATCCAGGCAGACCAGCACGTCCCGGATTCCGGCCACGAAGAGTCGCTTGCCGTCGGAGGCGGGCGTCGACCGAATCCAACTTCCATTGGCGCGAGCGAAGAACGGAACCCTCAATGCCCCCTTCCATTCGACTTTCCAGAGTTCCTTGCCGGATGTGCGGTCCAGTGCTCGTACAACCTCATGAGACTTGTTGCGCGTTCCGGTCACGAACACTCGCGAACCCACCACGATCGGTCCGGAATAGCTCGAACCGAGGCTGATTCGCCACTCCCGTTTCAGCCGTGTGTCGTCCAGTGACGATGGCCAGCCGAGCGTACCCGAGATCTGACCGTTCCGGTTCGGACCTCTCCACTGGTTCCAGTCAGAGGATTGGTTGACGTCGACGGGGAGGGCGATCGCCAGTCCGAGCGCGACAAATTGCATCATCGCGGGAATCTCCGGGAACTCTGTTCGTGGGCGGTGCAGGAGGCCCGTTTAGGCCATTCGCCCGCACCACCCAAATATACAAAACGTTCAAAACGTTCATTTGTGTTGGTGAAGAATATGGAGGGGGAGCAGAAATGTCGAGGGGATATGGCAAAAAACCCGAGATATCCCGGAGTTTTGTGGGATGAGGCTCAGGGATGACTGGCCAGGTGATCTGTGGTTATCGAATCGATTCTGGATGACGTTGTTCGTGAGACATGAACGTTTTGGATGATTACGTTAACGGCCGATGGACGGCCTGTCGGGCCGAAGTACGGCTTTCGTCCGGAACTCAGTTCGGCTTGAACCCGTCCGGTGCGGGGAAGACCTCAGTCGCCACAGGCGGAGGGTGTCACGTCGTTTTCGTGGTGACCTTTCGGTCACTGACACTGTTGGCGCCGACCAGTGTGACGGTGGTCACGTCGCCCGCGATTGTGTTGCCGACAAACCGATTGTGATTGGGGTGACCCGTTTCGATAAGAATCACGGAGGGCCCGGGCAGTGGCCGGAAATGATGACTGTCCGGTGACGACCTCATTTGCTCGCGGAACACTCTGGCTGATCCCCGTGATGGTCTGTCGGAGAAGTGTGGACTTGATTCCGGGTTCTCTTGGATGGC
>PBOJ01000052.1 GCA_002724315.1 Planctomycetaceae bacterium
AAGACGGCAAGGGAAAAGACGGCAAGGGAAAAGACGGCAAGGGAAAAGACGGCAAGGGAAAAGACGGCAAGAATCAACAGGGGCAACAGCAGTCCCAGCAGGACGAAAACAAGACTCCGGGTCGCGATGAGATCGAGCGTGCGCGTCGAGAAATGGAGCGTGCGATCGAGGAACTCAAGAAGAAATCACGCGACGCGGCTGCCGATCACCAGGACAAGGCGCTTCAGGAACTCTTGGAGGCCAAGGAGAAACTCGAGGAGATCCTGCGTCAGCTGCGGGAAGAAGAGCGGAAGCTGTTGCTGGCCGCGTTGGAGGCTCGGTTCCAGAAGATGCTGGCCATGCAGTTGGCTGTTTTTCAGGGCACGACCACGCTCGGCCAGGTTGCGGCTGATGCCTGGGTTGGTCGTCACACGACCCAGTCGATCAAGCTGGCTCGCGATGAGGAGGAGATTGCCGTTGAGGCCATCAAGGCTCTGACGTTGTTGAAGGAGGAAGGATCTTCGGTAGCGTTTCCTGAAGCGGTCGTCGAGTTGCGAGAGGATATGCTGGTGGTTTCTCGTCGGCTCGAGGAATCCAAGGTTGGCAAGCTCACTCGGGCAATAGAGAAGGATATCATCGAATCGCTCGAGGAAATGATCGACGCATTGCAGAAGGAACTCGAGAAGTCCGAGGACGACAAAAAGGAACAGGACCAGAAAAAGCAGCAGCAGCAACAGGATCAGGAACCTCCATTGGTGGACAAGCTGTCCGAGTTGAAGATGCTGCGAGCGTTGCAATTGCGGGTCAATCGGAGGACCCGGCGATTGGCTCGCCTGATTGATGGTGAACAGGCCAAGGACAACGACGTACTACAACAGTTGAAGGACCTGGCTCGTCGGCAGGCCCGGGTGCAGAAGGCGGCACGGGATCTGGCGACCGGGCGAAACCGTTAGCCGACCAGGCTTCGGGGGGATCATGCGGAGAATGGCTCACTGGCAGGCCCTCTTGCGGCCCGTGGTTTCGGCATTTTGTCTGCTGCTGGTACTGGTCCCGGCGGCGGTTGGGCAACAGGCCGTCGAGGTGTTGACCCTGAGAGATCAACCGCAACCGGTGGCCACCGGTGGTGGTTACGTGTTGGCCGGCGAGAAGGTCTCCGGTCGCCTGGTCTCGTTGACCACGGCCGGGGTCACGGTCGAGGGGAAAGAGGGACGTTTCCCACTGGTCCCCACCGGCGAGGTGCTGGACATCCGTTTTCCGTTGACCGATCAGGTGAGCAAACCGTCAAAGCCCGTGGCGGCCTGGGTTCGAATGGTCGACGGGAGTCGGATCGGTTGCCAGGCCGTGGTGGCGACACCTCGACAGGTGAAACTGCAGACTCGTCACCTGGGAGAAATGGCTGTGCCGGCCGCGAGGATTTCTTCCGTCCGATTCGGCAAGACCGAACGAGGGGTGGTCGATTCGTGGCGGGATCTGCTGGGCCGCGAGATCAAGCGGGACCGACTGGTGATCCTCAAGGGGAAGACCTTGGATTATCTCGACGGCGTTGTTGGGGAGATTGACGGCAAGCAGGTCAATTTCCTGCTCGACGGGGATGAGATTCCGGTACCGCTGGAACGGGTCTACGGCGTCATCTTCTTCCGTAAGGTGACGTCCCGGACAGCCACGCCTCAAGTCTGCCAGGTGGCATTGCGCGGTGGGGACACTTTTGGTTTGACCACCGTCAGCGTCGAAGGCAACACCTGTAAAGGCGTCCTGGCCGGTGGTGCCAAGGTCAGCCTGCCCGTTGACCGACTGAAGCGGCTGGACTTTGCTGCCAGCCGAATCACTTATCTTTCGGCGATGACGCCGCGGGACGTGGAACACGTCCCGTATTTTGACGTGACATGGAAATACCGTCGCGACCGCAACCTGGATGGCGGTCCGTTGAAAGTGGGCGGCCAACGGTTTGCACGCGGGCTGGCACTGCACTCCAAGACGCGGCTGGTCTACTCGTTGGCCGCCCGTCACCGGCGATTCCAGGCGTGGATGGGTATCGATGCGTTGGTTGGTCGAAGGGGGAACGTGCACGTTGTGATTTCGGCCGACGGAAAGACGTTGCTCGAGACCGATGTCAAGGGGACCGACAAGCCACGGCTGGTGGACCTGGATGTGACCGGTCGTCGGCAATTGCAGATCCTGGTCGATTTCGGCGGCGACCTCGATATCGCCGATCACCTCGATTTGGCTGAAGCCAGGTTGATTCGCTAGGAGTTCTTTCCCACGGAAAGCGGTCGCGTCAGGGGCCGCCGGTGATGACAACAGGGAGGCAGGGGCGACGTGAGAGTTCTCGAGCGAGATGAGTGCCCGGTCTGCCGATGGTGGCCGGTGATGATCGTGATCCTGGTCCTGGCCGTTCTGCCGCGGACCACTTGCGCGGTTGATCCGGCGGTGCTGGCTGCCGAGGCGAAACGAATCGGGGTGGCTTCGCGGTTGGCGTCGAGTGTGGTGGCGATTTTTTCTCGAGGGGGACAGGGCGGTGGGTCAGGAGTGCTGATCACTTCTGATGGTTATGCCCTGACCAATTTTCACGTCACCCGGGGGGCCGGCACGTTCATGAAGTGTGGGCTCAATAACGGTCAGCTCTACGATGCCGTGATCGTCGGCATCGATCCGACTGGAGATGTCGCGCTGGTGAAACTCCTGGGCCGTGACGATTTTCCTCATGCCCAACTTGGTGACAGCGACAAGCTCAAGGTCGGCGACTGGACCTTCGCGATGGGCAATCCGTTTCTGCTGGCCACCGACTTTCAGCCAACGGTGACCTACGGCATCGTTAGTGGACTGCATCGCTACCAGTATCCGGCCGGGACAATTCTCGAGTACACCGATTGCATACAGGTCGACACCTCGATCAATCCGGGCAACTCGGGAGGGCCGCTGTTCTCGGCAGGAGGCCAACTGGTGGGGATCAACGGACGGGGATCTTTCGAGAAGCGCGGCCGCGTCAATTCCGGGGCCGGTTACGCCATCTCGATCAACCAAATCAAACTCTTCATGGACCATCTCCGCAGCGGTCGCGTCGTCGATCACGCCACTTTGGGGGCGACAGTGGTGACTCGCGAGGATGGGGCGGTTGTTGTCGACGGAATTCTGGACGAATCGGAAGCGTTCCGGCGAGGGCTTCGCGAGGGAGATGAGATCATCTCGTTCGCCGGTCGGTCACTGCGGAGTGTCAACCAGTTCAAGAACATCCTGGGGATTTACCCCAAGGGGTGGAAACTGCCGTTGGTCTTCCGTCGCGACCAGGTGCGAACCGAAGTGATGCTTCGATTGCGAGGACTGCACCGAGCCAGCGAGCTGACGGGACAGCCCCGGGCGAACCGGCCCAGGCCGGGAAAACCGCGTCCCGGCCAACCACCGGGTCGGCCCAAGAGGCAGCCTCGCCGTGGTCGGCGTCCTCCACCGGCCAAGCCACCGGAAAAGTACAAGCATCTGTTCGTCAAGAAGACCGGGTTCGCCAACTTCTACTTCAACCTGCAGGAACAGAAGCGGGTGCTGTCGGGGGTGCCGCGGCTCGGTGATTTCGGTAGTGCCGCGGGAGCGTGGGTGCTGGCCGGCAAGACGGCTGCGGGTGACCCGTTCCAATTGACCCTGGCTGACGCCGGTGTCGGACTCTCCTGGAAACAGAAGGCATATTTTCAGGAACTCAAATCGGCTGAACCGCTCGATGAACCGAAAGGCAGTGGCGGATTCCTGTACGCGATGCAGATGTGGAAGACCTTCCTGGCCAATCGTGCCAAGGGCTTTGGGGAATTCTATTACCTGGGCAGTGAACCACTGGACGGAACCGGTGACAGGGTCGACGTCCTGATCAGTGAACTGGGCAATGTCCGTTGTCGCTGGTACCTCGATCGCAAGCAGGGGCGGTTGCTGGGATTTGATTCTCGGCGAGAAGAGGACACCGACGAATGCGAAGTGAGATTGACCGGAGACGTTGAATCCGGTGGACGTCACTGGCCAAAGGCAATCGCGGTTCGTTCGGGAGGACAACCGGTGGCGACGTTCGGTGTCACGACGGTGACCATCGGGAAAGGGGTGGCGAAATGACGGCGATCCGGGTTCTCGGGATGGTGTTCACACTGGTGGCCAGTATTGTGGTGTGGCCGTCTTCGGCCGTCGGCCAATCTGTCCACTCGACGATCCAACGTGTTCAGCAGCGAACCGTGAAGGTGTTTGGTGCCGGTGGCATCAAGCGACTTCACTCCTACAGCACCGGGTTTGTGGTTTCCTCGGCCGGTCATGTTGCGACTGTCTGGAGTCACGTGCTGGATACCGAGGAGTTGACGGTTGTGCTCGCTGACGGGCGCAAGATCCGCGCCAAGGTATTGGGGGCTGAGCCCCAACTGGACCTGGCTGTGCTCGAGCTGAATGCAGAGGCTCTGGAACTTCCCGCGTGGGATCTGGAAGCGGATTCCTCCGATGCGGGGCCGGGAACGCGAGTCCTGGGTTTCAGCAACATGTTCCGCGTGGCGACCGGGGACGAAATGGTTTCGGTTTTGCATGGCGTGGTTGCGGCCAAAGCTCCCCTGGCGACGCGGAGCGGAGCGTTTGAGACATCCTACGAGGGCACGGCGTACATCGTGGACGCCGTGACGAACAACCCGGGAGCTGGAGGCGGCGTGTTGACGACCCGGGGAGGACGGCTGCTGGGGATGATCGGAAAGGAATTGCGGAACGCGGCCAGCAACACATGGGTGAATTACGCGGTCCCGATTTCAGAATTGAAGCAGCCGATCCAGCAGATCATCGCCGGCAAGTACAGGGCTCGCCAGCGAGGCGCGGACGACAAGGACGCGGTGCCCAGGTTCCGTCCGTTGGAATTTGGCATCGTGTTGGTGCCGGATGTGCTGTTCCGAACGCCGGCTTTCATCGACCGGGTGCAGCCCGGCTCCGTGGCGGCCACCGCGGGATTGCAGCCGGATGACCTGGTGCTGTTCGTCAACGGGGATCTGGTGCAGTCGTGCCGAGTGCTCAAGCGACGGCTCGGCCGGCTCGATGCCGGAGGTACGCTGAAGCTGACTGTTCGTCGAGGCGACAAGTTGGTGCCGGTCGAGTTGCCGGTGCCGGACAAGCCTTTGACACCGGCCCCTGGACAGCCCAAAACGAAGCCATCCGCAGGGAGCAAGTGATGAGACCATCGAGGATGCGGGAACGGCGGACGGGATGGGTGCCCGTGTGGCTGGCTGTCTGCCTGGTGGCCGGACCGGCAGTGGCCCAGGATCGGCCAGTAGCGGATCTTGAGACCCGTGAAGAACAGGCGTTCAAGGAGGCCTCGGCCGTGGTGGCACCTGCGGTGGTGCGGATCCAGACCGTGGGAGGTCTCGATCGGGTCGGCCGGGTATTGACCGGAACGGCCGCAACGACCGGTGTGGTGGTTTCGCCGGACGGTTATGTCATTTCCAGTGCCTTCAATTTCGTCTCGCGACCGGCGTCGGTGTTGGTCACTTTGTCGGATGGTCGTCGATTTCCGGCCAAGATCGTCGCCAATGATCGGGCGAAAATGGTGACGTTGTTGAAAATCGAAGCTGCCGGTTTGGCGGTGCCGAAGATGGCACCTCGTGATGGGTTTCGAGTCGGCCAATGGGCAATCGCCATGGGGCGGACCTACGAAAGCCCACTGCCCAATCTCTCGGTTGGCATCATCAGCGCGCTGAACCGAATCTGGGGACGGGCACTGCAGACTGATGCCAAGATTTCTCCCGCCAATTACGGCGGGCCGCTGGTCGATATCCAGGGACGTGTGATTGGTGTGCTGGTTCCGCTCTCGCAACGTCAGGCGGGTCGAACGGCGGGGGTCGAGTGGTACGACTCGGGGATCGGGTTTGCGATTCCGATGGCTGACATCCTGGCGACGCTTCCGAGACTCAAGTCTGGAAAAGATCTGCTGCCGGGATTGATGGGCATCACGTTGAAAGCGGGTGACGTTTACGCATCGGCAGCAGTCATTGACAGGGTCCGATTCAATTCTCCGGCCGAAAAGTCGGGACTGCAGCCCGGTGACGTGATCGCTTCGGTCGACGGACAGGTGATCAAAAGGCTGGTTCAGGTGCGGCACGCGTTGGGAAACAAGTACGCCGGCGAGACGATCACGGTACTGGTCAAACGCGGCGAGAAGTCGGTGGAACAGAAGATTGAACTCACCGGAAAACTCGAACCCTACACTCCGACGTTCCTCGGCCTGCTTCCGGTTCGCAAGAAGCAGGGTGAGGTGTCTAAAGGGGTGACCGTGCGAGGGGTTCTGCCCGAGAGTCCGGCATCGAAAGCAATGATTCTTCCGGGTGACCGCGTGGTGCAGTTGGATGACAAGGCGGTGGTCGATACGGCCGGATTGTTTGATGTGATCAGCCGGCGACGAGTGGGAGCCGAGGTGAAGGTGCACGTTGATCGCGGAGGTGCCAAGCGGACGTTGACGGCCAAGCTGGCGGTCGTTCCCTCTCAGGTGCCCGCAGTGCTCGAGTCGGATGTGATCGTCGCGCCCGACCCCAAGCCTGCTGATCTGCCCAAGACCGGTCGATTCAATCAGGATCTCGAAGGCCACGACCACAGCTTCTGGGCGTATGTTCCTGAGACCTACAATCCGGCACACGGTTACGGGCTGGTTGTCTGGATCCATCCGGGCAGTGACACGATGGAAGCCGACATTCACGATCTCTGGAAGCCGATCTGTGACGAACGCGGATTGATCCTGGTCGGTCCGCGTGCCAAGAATATCGCAGGCTGGAGTCTCAACGAGGCCGGATTCATTGAGGCCCTGGTCCAGGAGATGCAGCAGAAGTACCGTATCGACAGTCGACGTGTCGTGTTGCACAGTTACTCGGACGGATGCCGGTTCTCCTTCCACTTGGCCTTCAAGTACCGATCACTGTTCCGTGGAGTGGCGGCGTCATCGGAGCCCTTGAGGCTCGCTCCGCCTGAGAATCGTCCGGATCTCCGGCTGCAGTTTTTCCTTTCGTGTGGTGACAAGGACAATCTTCACCGGCTGGTGCAGCGGACGCGAACTCGACTTGCGGCGATGAAATTTCCCGTCGTCTTGACGACCGTGCCCGGCGAGGGACACAGTTACCCTCCGATTCCGGTGCTGGACGCCATCGCTCGCTGGATCGACATGCTCGACCGGATATAGGCTTTGGCCCTGGGTTGTCGGCCACTGACGCTTTCGGGTCGGTTATCCCTCGGATCTTGCCAGGCGTCGCCGACGAATCGAGCGGCTGCGCAATAGCAACACGGTTGCCATCGCTGTTGCCAACCCCAACCCAACGGCACCGGCGAGTCCGGCCAGCCACCAGCCGATCCCGATCAACAACCAGGCAAATGAGTCGTGTTGTCGGAGCCACGTTCTCAGACGGGAACGCTCCAACAGCGGCCATCCCCACGCGACGGCCCCGGCCAGCGCGAGTGACACCAGGATCTGCCATGTGATCCACCAACCCGAAGGTGATCCGGTCATTTCCATCGGTTGCTCGATTGGACGTGCCCCTTGAGCGGGTGGCGGGGTGTTGGTCGGAGGTTTGCTCGACAGGGACACGTTGACCGGCGGATCGATGCGACGCGCCAATCGCCAATTGGGTCCGTTGAGGCGCCAGATTGTGGCGGGGTCGTCGTCATCCAATGTGTCGCGGGACAGGCCATCCGGCCACGAGTCCAGCCGTGAGACATCCCCCTCGGGGACCCAGGTGATATCCGATGGCAGAACCAGCAGTCGCTGGCGTACCTGGCGTCCCGAGAACAACGGCAGCGGCGGTGTCCATCGGTCCGAATCGGGTGCGTTCGGTAACGTCGTCTCGAGTGTCACCTCGGTGACGTTCTCGAAGTCGGCCACAAGACGACCATCGTCGACAGTCACCGAGTCGGGGTTGGGTTGCCATCGAATGGAGGTGTCCGTTCCGTTGACAGCCAGCAGGGCCGATTCCAACGTCACCTGTAACGGGCCGCTTCGATGTGGGCCAGGCAGGGGCATCGTTCGCGCCCGCAGTTGCCAGGGCCCGTCGGGATCGGATTGGAGTTGAAACAGCAGTTGTAGAGGTGTCGGCAACTGCTTTCGCCGGATGTTGAGTTCTGCCCGGACCTTACCGGATGACAGAACGAATCGACCGGCCATCACTTCGCGGGCATCGGCGGCCAAGGTGGTCGAGGGGGCGGCATCTTCTGCGGGACTCGTGAGTTCGGCTCCGGTCAGAGTCACAGCCAACTGAGGGTCGTGATACAGGCTCAAGGTGGTCGAGGAGGTCTCCGCGTCCGTGAAAACCACCTCGGGCAATGTGGCACGTTTGGTCACATCCAATGGCAACTCACCCTGGATGGTAATGTTCTGGATACCCGTTTGAGTCTCCTCTTCGAAGAGATTGGCGTCCTTGAGGTACAGCACCAGTTGATCTCCGACCCGAGCACTTCGGGCGAGTCGATCAGCACCGTCCTGCTGTTGAATGCCGATCGAGGTGATCTTCAATCGCGGGTCGATTTTCAGGGCGTGATGAAACACCGACAACCCCGTCGTTTTTGCCGAGGCGGTGATGGTCAGTTCCAGTCGGTCTTCACGAACGTGAAGGAACTGTTCGACACGTACAATGCGTCGTGGTTTCAGCGGCAGGACATCCAGCGGCAGGCTGGCGGGTTTCTCCAGCGTCCAGGCGAGAGAGGCTGTTGGTTGCGAGGCATCCTGCTCATTCAGCCAGGCCCGTGTGAATTCCAGGACGTCCATCGGAGCCATTCCATCGGGTGACGGGGCGACCATGGCCAGTCGGAATCCGTTGGCCGGGCTGATTCCCATTTTCATCGGGCTCGCCACGACCGGGATGGGAGGGATGCCGTGGGCGAGCGTGATGGATGGGGCAACCGTGAGTCGCCCGGCATCGGCGGACACGGGCAATCGTCCAGAAAGTCGGATGTCGAAATTGCTGGTCTGTGGATGTGCGAATTCGATGATGGCCAGTTGACGGCCACCCTCGGGAGGAAGAGACCTGATCGCCAGGACGTCTGGTGCGGCGATGTCCCCGGGTCGGAAGATGAGTTGGCCGGGCAAGGAGAGAGTGAGGACGTTCACGGCGCCGCCACGGACCAACACGGGGAGGCGATATTCGAGACGCGTTTCCAGTGGATGCACTCTGGCGAAGCAGAGTGGATCGGTGGTGGCGATGGAGCGAGGACGTGGTGTGGTGGCGGCCGGGTCATCGCTCCAGGTCAATTGCAGTCGCTGGCTGGCACCCAACAGGACGTCCCCGCTTGTCGGATCGGTTCCTGTCGCAGACGGAATCGTGACTCTCGGGGGGGTGGCTGGCAGTACCAATTTGAGACGACTCGCAAGGATCCTGGGAATGGCCAGGTCGATGAGACCACCACCAGATGACCGTTTCACCGTGGGGCGAAGTTCAAGTTCCACTCGGTCGACTCGTGGCGTTTCTGTTGTCCTCGGTGGCAGGTTCAACAACAGCATGCCGCCGTCGTTCTCCCGTGCTAGCGGATGTCGCCTGCCGTTGACACGACAGGCATCCGGAGACAGGTTGACCCCGTCGACAGGCAACCGGATCTGGACCGTTTCGTTTCGGCCCGTGACGACAGCTTCGAAGACTGCGGTCAGGCCCATCTCTCCGTTCGCCCGGATTGTCGCCGAGTAGTCGGCTCGCCTGAGTAGTACGCCGCTGTCGGTCTTGTTGGTTCGACGTTCAGTGAACAGGATTTCGAGCAGGTCCGGGCGGACAAATGCGAAGGGCGTTACCTGCGACGGTCTTCCATTGGCATCAACCGGCAACAGGACATCCGGGCGGACGGCCGTCGGTGGTTGGGCCGGTGCGGGTGTTGCTGGTGGCGGTTCCTGTGCGATGGTGTGCGAGAATCCGGCGCAGGCCAACAGCAGACCCAGTCCCGTTGGGATGCCTCGATAGCTCCGTGTCGAACCCAGCGACCCGTCCTCGATCACGTCAACCGTCGGGATAGCCAGTTGTTCGGGCGATTGACGAACCCACAGGGAGGGGGGCAGGAACAGCAGGAGCCAACTGGCAGCGAGGATGGCTCCCGTCAGCAGGGTCCACGGGGCCGGTGTCCACCACCCCAACAGGACCAGGCCCGCCAGGCCCGATGCAATCCATCGAGTTTTCGGAGGCCGTTCGGACCGGCGGTAACGGATCCCGATCACCAGGGCCATGGCCAGTACCAGCCACGACAAGGCCGAAAGGCGATCGTATCGCACCACGTTCACGGCCAATGCCGCTGGTGGGCTCGTAAAGGTGGAGCGTTGGGACGTCTCGATTGCACCACGTCTGGCCGCTGATCTCAGCGGTTCGGGCTGACCGCGGCCAAAGATCCGTCTCCAGGCAGCCGCTGAAAGGGGGTTGAAGACCCCGTGATGAGGACCCCGGCCGACGGGGCCGAGCCAACGGGTTGTCCAGTGTTCTTCCTTCGATTGGCCTGCCAAAAGCGAACGGCCGGGAGAGCCACTGAGAGTTTGTCCGCGTGCTGTGTTCACCTCCCATGTGAATGTGACATTGGTGTCAAGTCGCGGGAAGGGAATTACACGCCGGGAGACAAGGAAACTGGTTGTCGCGGGGGTGGTGTATCGGACTTCGATTGTTCGCAGGGCGCCTTGTTCGAGTGGAGGTATCGAGACCTCCGTGTCGTCCGACTCGGCCCTCGCAACCTGTCCATTGACGAGTACCGCTTCGAGTTTCGCCACTGGTGGCAACTGGAAGCGGAAAGGGCGGTCGAAGACATTGCCGACAAAATTCATGTGTGCCGAGTGGTGGTCGTGACTGGCCTCGACGGGGGCCAACCGTGATCGCACCAGCATTGAGACGATGCGTCCCACGTCAGCCGGGGTATCGGAGTCCATTTTCTGGGGACTCGGTGAAATGGTCTCTGTCGCGTTGAAGTCTGGTCCTGCCGGTTTCCTGGAAGGGGGCTGGCTGGTCGTCAGTGCCCCGTTTTCATCGGTGGGCTTGCCTGGGCCGGTGCGGGTGGCGGGAGTTGTTGTCATGGAGGGGGCCCAGCGAAACAGCCCGCCTGGAGCCGACTCGGTCAATGCATCGAAACTGGCAAACGCAGGCCAGGGATCTCCAAGATTTTCGGGCCGAATTGGCTCGAGCGTTCCCGCGACGGGATCCTCCAGACGGGTGCCGACCAGGGATACGGCTGCTGCAAGGATCATGCGGTGGCGGTCACATTCGATCGGTTCGACCAACGGAAGGTCTCCGACGTCCAATTCGTTTCCGGCCCGGCTCATCTCGATCAGCAAGGGACGGGTCGAGGTGGTGTCGACGGCGTCAGACCATTCGACGATCAATTGCTGACGGTTGCCGGCGACCGCGATGGTTCGCCATTCGATCCGAGTCGCGGGGTCGACGGGTTGCAGATCGACAATGTTCCAGCCGGGAGCCAATAGTGCGCGAGTGGAGAACGATGCGCCGGATGTGGCCGACCAGGCGATTTCGGCCGACGCTGTCCAGCCGTCCTGGCCGCGATCGAGCCGAGCGAGGACATCTGCTGAGAGAGCGCGGCGAGGCCGGCCGATAATCAGTTCCAGTGAGGTCTTGGCGCCAATCCGCGCGAAGGTGAATCGCCGCCCGCCGACCGCGTCGGCGGTTTGTTTCCATCCAACCGCCCGGAACGTTTTCAGTTCGAGGGGTTCGCGAACATTGAGCGTGAGATCCGGCTGGGAGTTTTCCGGATCATTGCCCAGTGGTTGTGCCCCTCTCACCGAGATTTGTGGCAGGATCCACGGTCGGCCCGCCAGGATGTCCGAGTGGATCGTTACCTGGAGGGTTCTGGATGTGCCGTCGGCAGCATGAGGCAGTGGGTCCGGAAGGGTGATGCGCCAGGACGCGTCGGGGGATGGGGTGATCGGTCGGACTACGACGGGGTCACCGTCATAAGAGATTGACTCGATGCGGGCGTCGGCCGGCACGGAGAGAATCAGGTCCTGGGTTGACCGGCCGGTACGCTCGAAGATCAGGTCGGTGACGATCCTGGCACCGTTGACAGCGATCTCACAACTGGTGCGTTGCCTGGCCAGCAGTCGCGTCGGCTTGCCGGGTGTGGCGGCTGTGTTGCGATCGATGACCAGTTGAGAACGGTTCTGGTTTCCGAGTTGAAGCCGAAAACGACGGTGGCCGATGGGAACGGGCCGTGTCGCGTCGTTGGTGGACTGAGTGAGTTGGCCGCGGGATGCGGTGAGTCGCTGCGAACCAGGGACGTCGAGCACAAGCGAAGTCTGTACGGCCGGCGCGAGTCTGACATCGAATTCCTCAAGCGAGACGACCTTGCGTCCCTGCAGCGACCATTGGCCGGTGACGGTACTTCGACCCGGTGGCGCCACCAGCACGATGGTCCGATGAGCCGTGGTACCCCAGGTCAGTGGGCGGCCGTCCTGTTGCAGCGATGCGATCGCCAGGCCGAGTGGTGCCAAGGGGATGGCCGTCGGGCCGGGAGCGTTGTTGATGAGTTCGAGCGTGAGGCGGCCGTCCCGAAACTGGGTGTCGTCTATGCGAGCCGTGTACTCGGCGGTCTGGATCCAGGCCGCACGAGGCAGAGATCGCAGACGAGTGATTTCGCCGATAAGGTCAAAGTAGTCCTGGCGAGGGATCGCCTTCCAGGGGCCGGCGGGCCAGTTGTCCGTCTTGTTGTCATCAACGGCCCGAACCCGAATCGGGCCGATGATCGGTGAGATGACTGGAGTGGGGATCGGATCGTCGGCATTTTTCTGGGCCGAGGTCTCCTCAACTGACAGCAGTGTGAGTGTGACGACGATCGCAGTCCTCAATACTCCGACCAGAGGACGGTCGTTCATCCCTCGGCCTCCGATTCCAGATGGGTGGCAATCTCGGTGGGGATCGGCGAGGTCGGGTGGATGGCCGTGGATGGTTCGCGGCGGGCCGTCGCGTTCGCGAGAGAGATTTCCCCCGAGGATCCACGAATGCCGTCGATGGGGGAGGGGAGTGTGGCGAGATCGATCGTGGGATGACGGCCGAAGCGATGGTGCAATATCGCTGCCAGCATGGCCAGGGCCAGGCCCAGTAGTGCGGGTTGCAGCAGAAGGATGATCGGTTCGGCCAGCCAGATCGCCAGTACCGCAACGCCGAAACCGGCCGACAGGCCCGTGACCACGTGACGGGTGTGGGGAATGTAGAGGAGGATGAGGCCGGCCGCGAGGGCCAGCCCGGCTCCGAGAAGCACGAAGCTCCACTGGCTGATCGAGTGGAACGAGAAACTGTCCGGAGGACCAAAATTGCTGAAGGTGTAGGCGTTGCCGACGGCGATCGGAGGAAACTGGGGTGCGTGGCCAGGAACGGCCAGCCAATCGGCAGCGTGGTCGAACCCCGTGTCGGTTTCACGGCTGAAGTGCAGGCCTTGCCACTGCCAGGAAAACCGTGGGGAATGACCACGGGCTCCATTGAGCAGGTGGTGGCCGACCGGGAGATGAACCTGCCAGAGTGTCTCGGCGATGTGCGCGGTGTCGGCCAGTCGGGGTGTGACCAATTGGTGACGACCAGACAGCAGCCCGTTGTCGGATCGGGCGACCACGAGGTAGTCGACCTGCAGCAGGTGATCGGGTCCGGAGGTGAATCCCGAGACGTCCAGCCGGAACTCGGCTCCGCCGCCGGGGGTGACGGTCTCCCGGTAGTGATCGCTGCGGAGTGGCTGACCGTCCCAGTGAAATGCCGGGACACGACTCATCTTTGCGTCGGCTGTAAACCGCACCACCAGTGTCGTGATCTGGCCTTGGATGTGGTAACAGGCCCACGACTGAACGGTGCCGCGGTCGGGGTCCTGGAGCACTTGCACGATCGCGACGCGAGGAACCGTGAAGTGGTACGAGGCGTCGCGGTCACCCAGCCGCAGCGCCAGGTCGACCTGTGGGGGAGATCCACTGGCACGCCACACCGGGCGGTTTTCGGTATCCAATTCAGACTGCCAGGTTTCCCCGTCGAGCACCGCATCGATTCCCCCGCCGCCGGTCAGTTCGAATCGCGTTGACCTGAACGCCGCATCGGTGCTCTGCAACAGGGGGATGGGCATGGCCACCGTCGTGATGGCCAGGATTTCAGGAGCCGACAGTTCGAAGTCGGCGGTGATGCGGAAGGAGCCGAGACGATCCTCATCGAGCTGGATGTCGGCCTGTTGCTGGGTCCCGACCTCGATTCCCGGCCGAGCTTCGAGTGGGATCGGATCCGCATCGGGGTCGGCCTGCAGCCGAAATCGGACCTGGTTGTCCTGCAAGGGACGAGGGACCATCAGCTTGACCGATCCGATGCGAGCGTATTCGACCTGGTAGTCGATTTGCTGGGTGACCTGCAGCTTCCCGTCAGAGTAATTTGCGACGACCGATGAGGATGTGGTGATGCGTCGAGGTTGCGGCATCACACTCACCTGAAAGCTGGATGCCTCCGGCGGCAATCGGAAATAGTTGTCGGCCGGGACGATGCCGTCTTGGAGTTCCTTCGGGAGTGAGATCAATTGCTTGAGCTGGGCCGAGAGTGGTCGCGTGGTTGTTTCATTCTGAGGGGTGAGTTCGGTGTCTACGTTGATCGCTCGACCGACAACCAGAACAGGTTCGGGAGGTGTGGGGGCCACCAATGCCGGGAGAGTGAGCAACGCGGAGGCGGGTTTGCCGATTGGCCGATCGGCTTTGAAGCGGACGGCGAACTGGCCGTCCGCTCGGCTTTGGCGAGCCGCCAGTCCCACTCGCAATTTCTGGGTGTTCTTGTCGAAACGGAACTGCAGTTCCGGGGATTCGTCGGCGACGACCTGCCAGCCCTGCTCGGTCCAACCCGGCCAGTGGAATTCGAGCGCCTCGATCGCACCACGGAAGACCTGGCCGCGAGGGATGTCGATGACCAACTCGGCGTTGGACTCCGAAAGTTTCAGGAACAACTGTGGTTCGGCGATGAACCGAGGTTCGATTTCGACCAGATCGAGTTCCAGGCGGAAGGGCTGTCTCAGGATCTCCCAGGCGCTGGCGATGTCATCACCGAAGAGTGGGGCCAGAGTCGGGGTGCGGGGGAGGTCGCGGACGTTGATTCGGTGAACAAAGCGGCCCAGCTTTCTGGCACTGCGGTAGTTGTCCAGCAGCTTCATCGCCACGTGGCCGGTCTGGTACCGCGCTTCTTCAACCTGGAATCCATCGATCACCAGGGGTTCGCCGACGGTGGGGAATTCGCCCTGCAGTGTCCAGCGGATGGCGATTGGGTCGCTGGCGGCATCGGAACCGCCTCCGACCAATGGAAGGTGTACTCGGCCGGGTTCGTCGGGGTCGATCTGGGGGTCCTGGATGGCGTCGCCCTGGACATCGACCAGCCGGTAGCCGGTGGGCAAGGCGACGGTGATCGTTTCGGGATGTCCCTTGAGGACGCGGATTCGCTGGTGTGTCTTGAGAACGACCGAATCGGTATTGGGTTCGACGGAGATGGCGATCGAGGAGGCCAGTACGGTGTCGTCGTCATCGGCGGTGGCGGTGGTTCGCCACGAAAGATCGAGTTGATCACCGACACCGTGCACTTCGATCCGATTTGTGCCGTTGGTTCCGGGGCGAACGGTGGTTTGGCCACCTCCCTTCGGGGTTGTGGCTCTCAGTGGTCCCCCTTCCACCACCAGCAGCAGCCGCGTGCCAGCGGCCGGTGGAGTTGGCAGTGCCAACTGCAGCCGCCGGTTCGGGTGTTCACGAAGAACCGGGACGCTGAGTTGGAACGACAACTCGTGAAGGCCCTTGCCCTTCAACCACCAGCGGAGTCCGTTGGCAGGATTGGTCTTTCGCGTATCCGGCCGCGATTGTCCCGGGCCCTTGTAGGTCACCGGCGAAGTGAGGACCGTGTTTCCGTTCCCCATCCGCAGCGATACCGGGATCCACTCCTCGGCTCGTTGTACCCGCACTTCTACCCGAGCATTCAGCAGGGCACGGTCTCCGAGAACTCGACCGTCCAGTGAGACACTTGTGACGTGAAACGGGGGGGCCTGTTGGTTGTTCTGCCACCGGAGAAAATCTTTCCAGAGATCGGTGGGGACGGGGATCCGTTGCCCTTCGAGACCCGGCAGGAAGATCCAGTTGGCGGTGTTTTTGGGCTGTGGCGAACCGGGCTTGTCGGACGGCTTGGCTGCGGGTTGACCGGTGACCTTTGGAGGTTTTGCTGTCGGCTGAGGCGCAACGACAGACTTGGCCGGCGGTGCCGCCGGCCGCTGGGCCGGTGCTGTGTCGCCGACCATCAGGCCGATCGTCAGGAGCAACCAGGGGCTCCCGGCAGTTGGACGCAGAACGCGTCGCTTTGAAGGGACATGCATGGATTGGAACCCACCTGCTCCCATGGTATCCGTGCCCGGCAGGGCCGGAAAGCACCAAAATCTCGGCGTTCGCACAATTGTCCGGGATGGGAACGCTGGCGGGTCCGCGGAGGTCGGGTTACATCAATTGGGAGAGTTGTGCGTGCACGGCGGTGCCATTGGTGGCGAGCAGGTCGGCGACATCGACTGCGAAGCAGCCGCCATCAAGCGACGTCACCCGGCCCCCCGCCTCGGTGACCAGCAACGCACCGGCAGCCATGTCCCATGGCTTGAGCGTGGTGGAGAAGAAGCCGTCCAGCCGGCCACTGGCGACATAGGCGAGATTGAGTGCTGCCGATCCGGTTCTCTGGGTGTGCTGCGATGCGACGAGCACCCGCAGAAACCGATCGACGGCCGGATGGTCCGGTGATGAGATTCCCACCGGCAGGCTGGCGGTGACCAGCGCCGAATCCAGATCGGCAACCGAATCGGCCGAGACCGAGACGGGGGCTCCGTTCAGGAACGTGCCTCGGCCGTGGACCGCGGTGAACAGTTCGTCGTGACTGGGATCCAGCACGACGGCGATGACCAACTGGCCACGATACTCCAGGGCAATCGATACGGCGAAGTACGGGACGCCGTGGACGTAGTTGCCGGTGCCGTCCAGTGGGTCGATGATCCAGCGGAAATCGCTGTCGGCCCCGACGTCGGAAAGGCCTTCCTCTCCAAGCAGGCCGTGGTCGGGGAAGCGGTCGCCCAGCAGTTTCGCGATGGCGTTTTGGCTTTCGAGGTCCGCTTCGGTGACCATGTCGCGGCGGCTTTTCTCGGTCACCGTGAACCGGTCGCGCCACGACAGCAGAATCTCACCGGCACGACGAGCAGCCTCGACAGCCGTTTCGAGCCCGGCGTCCAGGCCCGTCTGCAGGAAGTCCGTTTCCGACACATCTCGCTCCGTTTCGAGAATCGATTGCTGAGGCGATTCTAACGGTCCGGGGTCTGGTTGTCCCCGTTGTCTTCGCCGACCTCGGGATTGACCCAGCACGGCAGCGGTTCTCCGGCAAGACCTGCCAGGAGGTTGTTTGCGGCAATTTCGGCCATGCCGTTTCGGCTCGAGATCGTCGCACTGGCGATATGGGGAACGACCACGCAATTGGGCAGTGACAGCAGCGGGTCATCAGCGGCCGGAGGTTCGGGGTCGGTGACGTCGAGGCCGGCGGCGAAGATCTCGCCACTGGAGAGGGCGCCGTGCAGATCCGCACTGACGTGCAGTGGTCCGCGGGCCGAGTTGATGAAAACCGCGGTCGGCTTCATCTTTCCGAATGCTTCGGAATTGAACATGCCGGAGGTGGTGTCGTTGAGATCGACGTGGACCGAAACGAAGTCGGACTCGGCCAACAGCGTGTCGAGATCAACCTGCCTCGCCCCGAGTTCCGTGTTGGCCGCCTCGTTGGTGTACTGGTCGTGGTAGAGCACCTGCATGCCCCAACCCCCGTAACACCTTTTGGCCATCGCGAACCCAATTCGTCCCATTCCGACGATCCCGATGGTTTTTCCACAGAGGTCCAGGCCGATATGTCCTCGGGGTTCCCAAGTCTTCCACTCTCCAGCACGGACGTGATCGGCGGCTTCGACTATCCGGCGTGCTGCGGTGATCAACAGGGTGAAGGCCATGTCAGCGGTGGCGTCGGTCAGCACGTTGGGCGTGTGTCCGACGCGGATGCCTCTGCGAGTGGCCTCGGCAACGTCGATGTTGTTGAAGCCGACGGCGTAGTTGCTGACGACGGCCAACTGGTCGCCGGCCGCGTCAAAGAACTCGGCATCAACGGCCTCGGTCAGCAGGCTGAGGACCCCGTGGCACCCGGAGATCTTTTCCAGTAGCAGTTCACGGGATGGCGGCAGCGGTTCGGTCCAGACCTCGGTCTCACACGCGGCCTGGACGATTTCCAGTCCGGCGTCAGGAATGTTCCGCGTGACGAAGACTCGGTGCTTGGTGTCTGAGGACATCGGGGCAACTCTCGAGAAAGGCGGCGTGGATGAGTCACGGATCGACTCCATTCGCCTCCTGCGTGACATCCTCGAGGAAGGAAACGGGGGGTGATGTCACGGCCCGGAGAGTGCGGCCTGCCTGCCGCATGGGCCCCTTTAGTCTAATCGGGGCAACCGACCGCTGGCAATCACCACATCTCTTATCGCCCGTCGCGTATCATTTCACGGGCCGCGTTGCGACCGCAAGCACCCATCACGCCGCCGCCCGGATGGGCGGCACTGCCGCAGAGGTAGAGGCCGTCGAGGGGAGTACGGTGATCGGCCCAGCCGGGGACCGGTCGCAGATTGAACAGTTGGTGCAACGGCATGGCACCCTGGAAGATGTTGCCGCCGGTCAGGCCAAAGGTCCGTTCGAGGTCGACCGGTGAGAGGACCTGGTGGTGGAGGACCGAATCGGGCACGTTGGGCGCGTAGCGGGCAATCTCGTCCAGGCAGCGGTCCAGCAGCGTTTGCCGGGCCATGTTGTCCCATGGGCCGTCAGCGAGCTGGTAAGGAGCGTACTGGACGAACAGTGACAAAATGTGTTGTCCACGGGGGGCCAGTGTCGAGTCCACAGAGGTGGGGATGGTCATCTCGACGATGGGCCGTTGCGAGATTCGACCCTGGCGGGCATCGTTGTAAGCCGCTTCGAGATACTCGCAGCCTGTGCCGATGTGGATTGTGCCACGATGTTGCGGGCCCGGTTCTTCGTGTCCCGGACAACACAGGAAATCGGGCAGTTGGTCGACAGCGAGGTTGATCTTGGCACTGGCACTCGCATAGTCAATGCGGTCGACAGCGCGGACGAATCCGTCCGGGAGTGCCGATTCGGAGACCAGCCGGCGGAAGGTCTGGTGGGCGTCAATGTTGCTGGCGACCCGGCGGGCGGCGATCGATGTGCCGTCCACGATCACCCCGGTGACCCTGTTGCCATCGGTTTCGATCTGCTCCACCGTGCATCCGGTACGGATTTCGACACCCCGCTCGACCGCAGCAGCGGCCAGGGCGTTGGAAAGCCCCCCCATGCCTCCCTCGACATAGCCCCAGACGCCTCGTGCTCCGCCGGCTGACCCCATCACGTGGTGAAGCAGCACGTACCCAGTGCCGGGAGCCGAGATGGGCTGGAACGTGCCGATGATCGCATCGGTTGCCAGTGTGCTCTTGAGAACGTCCGATTCGAACCAGCGGTCGAGAATGGGCCGTGCGGCGCCGGTCAGCAGTTCGATCGCCTCGGGCAAGTCCTCGCCCAGGTCTCCCAGGGCCTGGTGAAGTGACCAGGCGGAGCCGACATCTCGGATTTTCGAGAAGAGTCCCCGTCGGCGCCAGGACCCGGGCAGGGGGAGCAGATTGGGAGCGGGGCGGGACAGTACCGGTTCGAGCCTTTCGGCAATCCGTTCCAGCAGCGCTTCGTAACGAGGAAACGCTTCGGCGTCGGACTCGGAAAACTTGGCGATTTCGCGACGGTTCGATTCGTCGTCGGGACCCAGCAGCAACCAGCGACCGTCCTCGGTCGGAGTGAACGACGAGGGGTTGCGTGGCAGCACGCGGTAGCCATGCCTGGCCAGTTCGAGGTCCCGTTCGATTTCCGGCAACAGCAGGCTGACGACATAGCTGGCCGTCGACACCTTGAAACCGGGCCAGGGTTCATCGGTCACGCATGCGCCGCCGACGATGTCGCGTCGTTCGAGCACCAGTACCCGCCAGCCCGCGTCCGCCAGGCCGGCTGCACAGACCAGGCCATTGTGGCCGGCGCCGATGATCACACAGTCAAACGTGGTCGTCATGACCGGTCTCGGCCAGCGTCATTGCTTCGATGTCATCGCCGAATCCTCCGTCGTCCTCGTCCCAGTTCACCTCGCGGCCCAGCCGATGGGCCAGATTGCCCAGGTGGCAAAGCGTGGTGCTGGTGGCGCCGGTGGCGATGTCGGCGCGGGGCATTTCCCTGGATCGGAGACAATCGATGAAGTTGGACAGATGATCGTCATCAGCGCGGTGGCCGTCACCGACGGGGGCCTCGCTGCGACCGTAGATCTTGTAGCCACCGCGGTCTATGACCAGCGTTCCGAGTTCTCCGTAGAACGCGGTTCCCTCGCTGCGGCCCTCGGGGCCGCGAGTGCTCCACAGCCGGTGTTCCCAGGCGATGGTGGCATCGGGATAGTCAAACTGAACACAGAGCGTGTCGGGGGTCTGGCGGTCGTCGTGGAAATGGTAGATGCCACCGCTGGCCGAGACGCGAGTGGGAAGTTCCAGGCCCAGTCCCCATCGGGCCATGTCGAGCGTATGGACGCCATAGCGGCCCAGTGCGCCGGCGCCGAAATCCCAGAACCATTGCCAGCTGCCGTGGAACCGGGCGGGATGGAAGGGGCGATCTGCCGCAGAACCCAGCCAGCCGCGATAGTCGACGCCGGCAGGAACATCGGTTTCAGATCGTGTGCCGATCGACTTGCCACGGTGCACTGTCCAGGCACGGGCCAACCGCACCCGTCCAATTTCTCCGGCGTGCAACAACTCGATGGCCTCGCGGAAATGGCGACCGCTGCGGTGCTGGAGTCCACACTGGATGACGCGTCCGGTCGTGCGGGCCGTTTCGATCATCGCCCGCGATTCCTGGATGGTTCGCGAAACCGGGGCTTCGACGAAGACGTCCATGCCGGCCAGGCAGGCCAACTGGGTCATTGTTGCGTGATGGTGATCGGGGGTGGCGATCACCACCGCATCGAGGTCGTCCCGATCGATCACACGGCGGAAGTCCGAGAGGTGTTCGGGGGCAAAACCCTGGGCGTCAACGATCCGCGGTCCAGCGGTTGCCAAGACGGAGGGATCGATGTCACAGAGCACCGGTACGTCGGTGTCACTACGGGCGGCGAGTCGGGTGGCGAGTTCGAGTCCGCGTCGACGGGTGCCGATCACCGCGATCGCAATTCGCTCGTTGGGAGATGCCGATGTCCGGCCCGACGAGAGGGCGACCACCCCGGCCGCGGTAGCTCCGGCCACCGCCGCGTTCTTGGCGCTGTGACCCAGAAATTCGCGGCGACTCAGGTCGTCAAGGTCAGCCGGATCAGGTGGCGTCGATTCGGTGGGCATGGAGCCAGTGTAGCAATGCCCTTCGGGCGGCCGCCAGTGGCCACCGCCGTGACGGATCTTGACACCCATTGAGGTTTGTGAGACGACTCCGAGGACAACTGGATTTTTGCAGCGGAGAAGGAGTCGGAACCGATGGACGGACTGAGACGGACCATTCGTCGTTGCCTGGGGCTGGGCGGGATCCTGCTGGCCACGCTGTTGATTTCGGCCGGTCTGCTCGCGGTGTTTTCGGCCGCCGGAGATCGCGTGGTCGAAAAGGTGATGACGGTGATTGCCGCGGTGTCGTTGCTGGCCGTTCTGGTCGACGGGGTCGTGTTGCTCGTCGTTGTCGGATTGGCCGCAAGCCGCTCGGTCGAGGACTCGTAGCCGGTCGGTTCAGTTCCAGTCCAGTGGGGCCTGCCAGGCCTGTTTGAGGTCGGCCAGCGACGTGTCGACCAGCGTTTGTCCGTCGTTGCCGATGATCTCGAGGCGGTCGCCGTCGTTGGTGGTTCCGACCTGAACCACCGGCTGCCCCTCGACCGCTTTCCGGAAAGTGGATTCGCTCTCGGCGGTGACCTCGACCAGGAAACGGGTGGGGCTTTCCGAGAACAACAACTCCGCGACCTGGAGTCCGTCGGAGACGGTGGCGAGTTCCTTCAGGTCGAGTGAAACGCCGACTCCACCGGCGAAAGCCATCTCGGCGACTGCTACGGCGAGGCCGCCCTCGCTGAGGTCGTGGCAACTGCGGACCGACCCGGAACCGATCGCGTTGTGAATTCGGACGAGTCGTTCGGGAGCTGTGTCGAGGTCAACCCGTGGAACCGATCCACCGTCGAGCGAGTTGACCAGCGCGATGTGGCTTCCTCCGAGTTCCTTGCGGGTGTGTCCGACCAGGAACAGCTGGCTGCCGGACTGCTTGAGGTCCATCGAAACGACTCGGGAGATGTCTTCGATCTGTCCCAGAGCACTGATCAACAGAGTCGAAGGGATGGCGACGTTTTGCCGTTGTCCGGATTCGTCATCCCAGGCGAACTCGTTGTTCAGGCTGTCCTTGCCACTGATGAACGGTGTGCCGAAGGCGATGGCGGCGTCGTAGCAACCCAGGGCTGCCCGGACCAGTGTTCCCAGCGTCTCGGGGCGTTCGGTGTTTCCCCAGCAGAAGTTGTCGAGGATCGCGATCCGTTCGGGATCGGCACCGGTCGCGATGCAGTTCCGCAGGGCTTCGTCGATCGCGGCGATTGCCATCCAGTAGGGATCGAGGTCACCGTAATGAGGGTTGATTCCACAGGAGACGACCAGGCCCCGGTCCGATTCGAGGTCGGGGCGGACCACCGCGGCGTCGGACGGGCCGTCGTCGGCGGCACCGACGAGCGGTTTCAACACACTGCCGGCCTGCACCTCGTGGTCGTACTGCCGGATTACCCATTCCTTGCTGCAGACGTTCAGGGATCCGAGAATTGCCAACAGGTCTTGGTCCCAGCGGTCACGGGATGGCAGTTCGAGAGGTTCTTCTGGCGGGGGGGTGTAGACGGCTTCGCGAATGACCGGTGGCCGTCCGTCGTGGAGAAACTTCATGGTGACGTCGCCAACGACCGTGTCGTTGTACTTCAGTACCAGGCGACCGGTGTCCTGGAACTCACCGATCACCGCGGCTTCCACTCCCTCGGAATCGCACAACGAGTGGAATTCGTCCCAGTTCTCCGGTGGCACGGCCAGCACCATCCGTTCCTGGGCCTCGGAGATCCAGATCTCGGTGTAGGAGAGGCCCTCGTATTTCAGCGGCGCCCGCTCCAGCCAGACCTCCACCCCCAGTTCCTCTCCCATCTCGCCGACGGCACTGCTGAAGCCACCGGCACCACAATCTGTGATCGCCGAGTAGAGTTTCCGGTCACGGGCCTCGAGGACCACATCGACGACCATTTTTTCGGTGATGGCGTTCCCGATCTGGACCGCACCGCCGGAGAGTTCCTCGCTCTCGTCGGTCAGTTCGGCCGATGAGAACGTGGCTCCGTGAATCCCGTCACGGCCGGTCCGGCCGCCGACAGTCACGACCAGGTCGCCAGGGCGGGCGGCCTTGGTCGACAGGCCGACAGGGATCGTGGCCACGTTGCCGCAGAATACCAGGGGGTTGCCCAGGAAGCGGTCGTCGAAACAGATGGCCCCGTTGACGGTGGGGATGCCCATCCGGTTGCCGTAGTCACGGACACCGGAGACCACTCCTCGCATCACGCCGCGTGGATGTAGTACTCCGGGCGGCAACTCCTCGACGGGGGTGTCCGGCCGAGCGAAACAGAACACGTCCGTGTTGCAGACCGGCCTGGCCCCCATCCCGGTTCCCAGCGGGTCGCGGATCACTCCGCCGAGTCCCGTGTTGGCTCCGCCGTAGGGCTCGAGGGCCGAGGGGTGGTTGTGTGTTTCGACTTTGAAGCAGACGTCGAGGCTGTCGTGGAAGGTCACGATCCCGGCGTTGTCACGAAAAACACTGACGCACCAGTCGTCATCGCCGAGTCGCTCGCGGATCACCGTTGTCGCTTCGAAGATGGTCTCCTTGAGCATCTGGTCGAAGTGCCGTTCGGTGGATTCGTCCTGGTAGTGGATCCGGCCGCCGAGTGTCTTGTGTGAACAGTGTTCGCTCCAGGTCTGTGCGATCGTCTCGAGCTCGATGTCTGTGGGATCGCGGTCCAGGGAGGTGAAGTGGTCACGGATGGTCCGCATTTCTTCGAGCGAGAGGTAGAGTTGCCCGTCCCGGCTCTGCCGTTGGAGTGCGTCATCGTCCATGTCGCGAAGCGGGACACTCTGGAGCTGGAACGTGTAGTCGCTGCCCAGGGCGATCGAGTCGATCGCCAAGGGGCCCTCGACGATGTGTTCGATCGCGTCGTTGGCCAGCACCCGTTCGGCCAGGCGAGTCAGATCGGTTGCGGTTGCGTCGGAGTTGATCCGGTACTTGCGGCAGGTGGCCACTGCCTCGACGGGCAGGCCGAGTTTTTCCAGGGCCTTCAGCGTGCTCTGAGCAACGTTGTCGGTGACACCGGGCTTGAAGAGCACGTTGAGCAGTTGGTTGCCGTTGTCGGTCGGAGAATCGACGGATCCGTCGAGTGAGCGGATGGAATGGTCTTCGACAAGGGAATCGACCAGCAGCGTGCCGGCAGTTTCAGCGATACGGTCGCTGCCGGCATCGGTTTCGATCAGGAAGCTCCTCGAGGCATGGACATCACGCACGGTGGTGATGCCCAGGTCGCGGCCAGCTGAGATCACTCGGGCCGCTTCACGGTCGGCTTCGTTGGACGAGGGTCGAACTTCGATTTCCCAGAGCATGCCATCCCTGGACGGGTCGGGGTCGGTCGCGACGGTGGGTCGGGAGCACCTCCCGGCTCAACCCAGTCCGTCGCGTTTCCTTTTGGCCTCTTCGAGCAGCTTTTGCAAGGCGCAACCGTCGTCGCGGCGGAGCCCGTCGGAGAATTCTTCGAGCTGAGCCTGGAACCGGGCCAGCGCGGTTGTGATGGCTGACGAGTTGTGTTGGAAGATCGGCACCCACAAAGACGGGTCACCGGCAGCGATTCGGGTGGTGTCTCGCAGTCCGGTGGCCGACAGTTCGGTATCCTCCTCGGACAACGAACCGGCCAATGCGGCGGCAACCAGGTGCGGCAGGTGGCTGGTCCGTGCCAGTGCCTGGTCGTGCTCTTCCGGGGTGCGGCGGAGCACAACGGCACCCAGTGCCCTCCAGAAAGTTTCGAGTCGTGCCACCTGGGCCGGATCGGCGTTCGCCTGAGGCGTTAGGACGCACACCTTTTTGTCGAACAGGTCCGGATTGGCGTGTTCAAAGCCCTGCCGCGTCGAGCCGGCCAGGGGGTGGGATCCGATGAAAGCCGGGCCATTGGCTCCGTCCAGATCAGTGAGTTCCTGGCAAAGTGCCCACTTGGTGCTTCCGGCATCCGTCATCAACGATGTCTCGGGCATCACCGCGGCCAATGAGCGAACATCCTGGGCGATCCGGTCGACGGGGGTACAGACGACGGCGAGATCGGCATCCGCAGCCACGGCGACATCGGTCGATCCCTCGTCAATCAGGCCGGCCTCGATCGCGTCAGCCAGCCGCTTCTCGGTTCGTCCAATTCCGACGATCCTTTCAGCGACGTGACGTTGGCGGGCTGCGGCGGCGATCGAGCCACCGATCAAACCCACGCCCGTGATGGCGAGGGTGGCCAGGAGTGGTTGGGAGGGAGAGGACGAATCGGGCATCAGGCTGTCGGGTCGTTGTGAAGTGGATGAGTCTCCGGATCGTAACCAACCCAACCGACTGGTGACAGTTGCGGGTGTCCGGCGACAACCTGTCGGGGCCTGGCGTTCAAAGCAATCCGGGAATCGGGGTCCCCTCGCAGTAGGCCATCGGTCGTCCGATCGGGGTGATCGTCTCCTTACCGTATTCGACACCCATCCGCGAAAGAATCGTGGCGAGCAGGTCGGCGATTTCAACTGGCCGTGTCGGTTTGCGTTTGCGGCCGGTGGGATCGGTGGCTCCCAGCACACGGCCGGCTGCCAGGCCTCCTCCTCCGACAAGGCAACTGAAACCATGAGGCCAGTGGTCTCGTCCGTCGAGTGGATTGACCGTCGGAGTGCGGCCGAACTCGCCCAGTACAAGCACGATGGTCGAATCGAGCAGGTCGTGTTGCTTCAGATCAGTGATCAGTGCGAAGAGTGCCGGGTCGAGGATGCCGGCCTGTTCGCGATGGCCTTCGAAGTTGTTGGCGTGCGTGTCCCAGCCCGGCAGGGTCACCTCGATCGCTCGTACACCCGCTTGGACGAGTCGGCGAGCTACCAGGCAGCCGCGTCCAAAACGGCTGTCGCCGTAGAGATCGATGGTCGACCGGGATTCGTCGTCGAGGTCGAGCTGGAATGCTTTGAGTTGGTCGGCGTTCATCATGGCCAGGGCCCGGTCGATCATCAGCCGGTGTTGAGTTGCCCGGGCGGCCACGGTTCGACCGCGTCGGAACGTGCGGCTGACGACGTTCAGTCCGGCGAGCCTTCGTTGTTGACGGGTTTTGTCGGCCCGTGAAGCGATGTTTCTCAGGCGGCCACCTGGATTGTAGATCTTGTACGCGTCGTACTGGGCGCCGAGGAATCCTCCCCGAGCCGGTCGCTGGTCACTCCCCAGCGAGACGTGTTGCGGGATCGCGATGCCGGCGTTCCAGCGTTCCTTGGTGAGGATCGCTCCGAGGGAAGGGTGGGTCAGTGTCTGGTCAGGGCGGTAGCCGGTTTTGGCCAGGTAGACACCTCGGTGGTGATCACCTTCTCGTGAGACCAGGGAGCGGATGACACAGAGTTCGTTGATCACCTCGGCGGTCTGCGGGAAATCGGCAGCGATCTTCAGTCCCTTCAGCCGAGTGGCAACCGCCTTGGTCGGGCCGCCGATGGCGGAACCGGGGTGAGGATCCCATGTCTCGAGCTGGCTGGGACCGCCGGCCAGGAAGAGAGTGATCAGGGAAGTGGGGCGCTGGGAGCCGCGTCGTGCCGCGGCTCGGGTTTCGAGCGTGGGCAGCGAGAACCCGAGCCCGAGTGTCGCGAGGACCTGTTCGAGCCAGCGGCGTCGATCGGTCGCCGGAGAAATGATCATGTCCGACATGATGCTAGTGGTTCCACGAGAATTCGGGCGAGTTGAACAGGGTCCAGAAGATGTCTTCGACAGCCTGTTCCCTTTGTTCACCACGGGTGCCGGTCAGCCATTCGCCCAGGACCTCGGATTCTTCCGCTGCCGGCTGGCGTCCCAGGCAGACTTCGAAGCAGGTTCTCAGGCATAGCGCGTTGTCTTCAACCGTGGCCCTGGCGATTGTCGTGGTGGCACTGAAGAGGCCGGGCTGGATCAGTTCGCGGGCCAATTCGCCGTTCATTCGCAACAATGCCTGGGGAATCGTCCCGGTTTGCTCGGACAACTCGTCGTCGCCAAGGTCCCCGTATTCCTCCACGAAGTTCTGTTCACCAAAGAACCGACGGGCGCGGGTGAAGAGGTGGGAGTGTCGATCGATGGTCTTGATGGAGCCGGCCTGCAGCATCGCGCCGATGATCTGTTCGGGGCGGAGGCGGATCAGTGGGAAGATCGCCCAGGCTTCTTCCTGCCGTCTCAGTTCTTCGGAGGTCATTTCGCCAGGGGAAGACTGACGGGCTTGGGGGTTGGGGCGAGAATCCAGTCGGAAGGGGCGGCTGGCGGCGATGACGTGCACCAGCCACTTGAGGCTGCGACGGTGGTCGCGGAAGTCGTGGGCGACCAAATCCAACGGGACGGTGGCCGGGTCTCCCGGGTCGGGAAGATCGTCGACGGGTGCGCGGAAGGGGCGGCCAAACATCAGGCCCCAGAGTCGGTTGACGATCGCGCGATCGAAACGCTCGTTCCGTTCATCGGTCAGCCAAGCGGCAAACCTCTGACGGGTTGTTCCCTTGCCCGGGAGCCACTCACTGCCGAAGGGCACCGAGGGCGGGACGACCCGGGGCGTATCGTCCGCGTGGTCGGTCACCTGGAACGGGCGATCGATGTCGTCGTCGATCCCCAGTGGAGTGAATCGGACGGGAGAGAAGAAGGCCGCCAGGCCTTGGAAGTGGGCCTGTTTCCAGCGGGGGTCGAAAAAGTGGTCGTGGCACTGGGCACAGTCAATTCGCTGACCGAGAAACGCCCGGACCGATCGGCCGGCCAGTTGCTCCGCATCGATTTCCTCGTCGATCTGCGCGATTGTGATGAAGTTGGTCTCGGGATTTCCGGTCGGCAGGCCACGGCCACTGACCATGTCAGTGACGACGCGATCCCACGGTCGATCGGCCGCGATTTGTGCGGCCAGCCATGCATGGAATCGGTCCCGGCGGAACGCCAGAAAAGGGCCCTCGTCGGCACCGACCAGGGCCCGACCCAATCGCTCCGACAGGTAGGTCGGACAGCGGTTGTCGGTCAGAAGTCTCTGTGTCCATCGCTCGAGTTTCTGGGGGCGACCGTCAGTGTCGAACTCTCGGATTTCCTCCAGGGACGGCACTGTACCGTGGAGGGCCAGCGAGAGCCGCCTGAGAATCGCCAGTGGGGGCGCGGTGGTCGCCGGCGTGATGTGCTCGGAGGACCATCGCTCCGCAAACCACTGGTCGATCTTCGAGGTGGTGAGATCGACGGCGAACCGTTTGGGTACCGTGGCCGGGGTCGAAAGGTTCACGGTGTTTCGACTGGAAATGCCCCGGATCGTTGCCAGTAAGGCGGCGACGACCAAGAGCAGCGGGACCAGACGACGGAGCACTGTCATGTGGTCGATTGTCTCGCCTGTGTCCCGCACTGGCAAGACGTTCTCTGATCCTGTTCTCCGGTCGACTGGTCTGGCTGTTTCGGGGAGCGAGAGAGTAGAAATGGACGACAGGACGATGACGGTGCTCGTTGACGCGAGCCTTGGACTCGGCCTCGTGAAATCCCAGGTCTCGCTGAGGGTCGATACAGCGATGTCGGCTCAACCCTCCACACTGTCCGTCACAACCGAGGGCCTCGTGTTGTTGCCCGAGGACAAGTTGGGGGAGGTGCTTCGGTGCCCCAACATTCTGCAGCATCCGCTGCGAGCCACCGGCTGGCTGATTCGCATGCTGTTCGGGCTGTTCAGCCTGATATTGCTGTTGGCGGTAATCGCAGCGATACCGGTGGTCAATGTTCTGGCTCTGGGCTATCTGCTGGAGGTTGAAGGGCGGATGGGCCGAACCGGGAAGTTGCGGTTTGCGTTTCCCCTGCTGGAGATAGCCCCGCGGTTCGGTGCGATCGTGGCGGGCTTGTCGGGTTGGCTGATTCCGGTCTGGATCTTGACCGAGATCCTGGCCGACTACCGCCTGATTGCTCCGGAAAGTGAAGCGACGACAGCTCTGGAATCGGCGCATACGGTGGCTGTTGTGATGGTGACCGTCCACTTGCTGTTGTCACTGGCCCGTGGCGGCAGTTTCGGGTGTTTTGTGCGGCCGTTGAAGAACCTGCTGTGGCTGATCGGCCAATTGCGGCGAGGCGGATATTTCGAGCGGGCCGAGAAACACGTTCGCGATTTCGTGTTCGAGATGAGGATGGGCCACCACTTCTGGCTGGGACTGCGGGGCCTGGTGGGAGGACTGACCTGGCTCGTGATTCCCACTGCGATGTTCGGGGTCTACAGCCAGGTTGACCAGATCGGTCAACTGGTGGTGACCCTGGTGGGGGGCATGATGCTGGTGTTGGCCTTGGCGTGGGTGCCGTTTCTGCAGGCGCGTTTGGCGACCGAAAACCGGATGCGGGCGATGTTCGAACTGGGGGCGATTCGCGAGTTGTTCTGCCGTTCGCCGTTGTGCTGGTTCATCGTGATCACGATCACCTCCGCTCTGTCTTTGCCCCTGTACCTGTTCAAGATCTACCTGCTGCCCGCTGATGCGATGTGGATGACGACCCTGGTCTTCATCGTGACGATCTACCCGGCACGGTTGATGACCGGTTGGGCTTACCACCGGGCCACGAAACGACCTCGCCGGTCGTTCTGGGCGTGGCGGTGGTTGTGTCGGCTGATGATGCTGCCGTTGTTGAGCTTTTACGTGTTTCTGCTGTTCTTCACACCGTTGTTCAGTGAGCACGGCAAGCGGGTGTTGTTCGAGCACCACGTGCTGCTGCTGCCAGTGCCCTTTTAGGGTTGGTGGCCGGGTTGTACCCTGCCGGTAGCGAAGCGGATGTGGATCACTTATCATCGGCAGGTTCAGCGTGGTGCAGTCGGTTTTCGGTAGCTGCACCGCTTCTCCGGCAATTTCCTCCAGTAGCAAGAAGCGACAGCGATGCCCGATGTAACGACACAGAATATTCGCAATGTGGCACTGGTGGGGCATGGGGCGACTGGCAAGACAACTCTTGCCGATTTGTTCCTCTTCAAGGCCGGCGTCGCGTCCCGGGCCGGTTCGGTCGACGATGGCAGCAGCCTGCTTGACACCGATGACGAGGAAAAGGGGCGCAAGTCGAGCATCACCTCAACGGTCATCCAGTTCGACCACGGCGGCAAACGGTTGCAGGTGATCGACACACCCGGGTTTCCCGATTTCATCGGCCAGATGGTTGGTGCCCTGTCGGCGGTTGAGACCGCCGTGGTGGTGATCAGTGCTGGAGCAGGGATCGAGGTCAACGCGCGTCGGGCGTTCAACGCCGCAGGTGATGCCGGGTTGGGTCGGATGATCCTGATCAACAAGTGCGACGTGGACAACGTGCAGTTTGAAGAACTGGTTGGAGAGATCCAGGAGACATTCGGGCACAGTTGTGTGCCGCTGACTCTGCCGGTCGGCATCGGCAGCGAGTTTTCCGGAGTGGTCAGCACATTGGACCTGCCCGACGAAGTTCCCGGCGATGTCGGGATGGATCCGGCCGAGGTCAACCAGTCGTTGATGGACGCGATTGTCGAAGCCGACGAGGAATTGATGGAGCGGTATCTTGAGGGTGAAGAACTCTCGGGGGCCGAATTGTCGGCCGGTGTCAGCACCGCGATCGCTTCGGGCACGCTGATCCCGATTTTCTGTGCGAGTTCGAAGACAGAAGTCGGCGTCGATGAACTCCTGGACGCTCTGGCCAGTTGCACTCTGGCTCCCGGCGACGTTTCCCGTTCGATGAACTCCGGTGAGGAGGAGGTCGTGGTTGATGCCGGAGGGGATACGTTGGTGGGGCAGGTCTTTAAGACCCGGATCGATCCGTTCGTCTCGAAGATGAGCTTCATCCGGGTCTTCTCCGGAACCCTGAAAAAGGATTCGTCGGTCAACGTTCCCCGCCTGGGCAAGCCGGTCAAGATCGGTCAGTTGCTCTCGGTCAACGGGGCCGAACAGGAGAACGTCGACCAGGCGGTGGCCGGCCAGATCGTGGCCCTGGTCAAGATGGAAGACCTGAAGGTCTCCGACACTCTGGCTGATGACAACGGGACCAAGCTGCCGTTGATCGTGTTTCCTCAGCCGATGGTGGGCTTGGCTGTCGAGCCCAAGAGTCAGGCCGACCAGACGAAGATCTCCGGCGCACTGCAGAAAATCGAAGACGAGGATCCGACGTTCCGGGTGGACCGCGAAGCCCAGACCAAGGAGATGGTCATGAGGGGGATGAGCGAGTTGCATCTGCAGGTGATCGAGAACCGGATGGCCAGTCGGGACAAGGTCGAGGTCGTGACCCGTGCTCCGAAGATCCCCTATCGTGAAACGGTCAGCGGTTCGAGCGAAGGCAGTTACCGTCACAAGAAGCAGACCGGTGGTGCCGGCCAGTTTGCCGAAGTCCATTTCAAGGTCGCCAGCCTGACGCAGGAGTTCGGCGAGCCGGACGAATTCTTCGTCAAGGCCAACTTCGAGAACCTCAGGGCATTCAGCTACGACGATGAACACAACTTCTGCTTTATCGATCGCGTGACGGGCGGGTCGGTTCCGAACAACTTCATCCCGGCCGTCGAGAAGGGGATCCGCGAACGGATGGAGCAAGGGGTGATTGCCGGTTACCAGGTGCAGGACTGCACCTGCGAGCTGTTCTTCGGGAAGGATCACCCGGTTGACAGCAACGAGACGGCGTTCAAGACGGCCGCCAACCGATGCTTCCGCGAGGTGTTCCAGCAGGCCAACCCGGTTCTGCTCGAGCCGATCGTGCAACTGGAAATCACCGTGCCCGATGCGCACCTGGGTGACATCACCAGTGACCTGAACACCCGTCGCGGACGGATGGAAGGAATGGACAACGCCGGTGGAGGTTTCCAGGTCGTCAAGGCCAAGGTGCCGTTGGCCGAAGTGACCACCTATTCGCGGTCACTTTCGAGCATGACCGGCGGCCAGGGATCCTACACCTACGAAATCAGCCACTACGAGCCGGTGCCACCCCAGGAGCAGGGCAAGATCGTTGCCGCTTCGAAACGGCGGGACGACGACGAGGACGAATAGCGAGGCCGACTCGGGACTCACTTCCGCTTCCGTCGTCTCCGCATGATCGATCGCTGCCAGGTCGCGAGCTGGTGCGCGATCGCCCGGGGAGTCAGCCCGGCAGCCGCCCGGGGTCTTGACGGGCTTGGCCGACGGTCGATTTCCTGCTCGAGTTTCTGCAGCCACGGTGGAACATCGATTCCCGAACCGTGTGTTTCATCAAGGTACCGGTCGACTTCGACCTGCAACTGGGCGAAGGCCATCGACGGAAATCGCCGGGCCCTCGCGTCGGCGCGAGCCGCCTCGACCAACGCCCGCATTCGGTTGACTGCCAGCGGTCTCAGGAAACGTTCGGCCAGCCTGTCGGTCAGTCCGGGCAGTCTCATTCCCCAAAGCGATTCGAGTTCGGCGAGTCGCTGGAGATGGCCCTCGGCGTGTTGTCGAACACCTCGGCCACAGATCTCCTCCCATGCGGTGGCCAGCCACGGTCGCGGCCCTTGTGCGAGGACCTCGTGAGCAATCTCCGACGGTGCGAAGTTCCAAGCGTCACGGTCATAGGCAGCTTCGAGTCGCAGGAAGTCGAGCAGGCAATGGATCTTGTCACCGTAGTCGGACTGCGTGGTTGTGGTGTTGTATTCGATGAAACGGTAGTAGCGGTCAATGATCGTCTGGTAAATCATCTGGAGGATGTGCGAGGCCTGCTCGCGATCAAGGTTTCCGGCTTGCAGGTCGTTGACCAGCAGGCTCTCGGCCAGCGGATCTTCGGCCACTTCGGATTCGAGATGCTCCAGCAGCCAGTCGGTCCCCTGGTGGAGGATCGTGCGGATATGTCCCAGGGTCAACTTGGGGGCGGCGAACAGTTCGCTGCCGTAGTTGGCAATGAATTCCCGCACGTCCTCCCAGATGTCTTCGGGTTCGATTGCCTCGGCGGCAGCCAGTCTCGTCCGGCTGCTGTGTCGCAACCACGAGACCTGGAATCGATCGACAAGTTGCCCGAAGATCTGCAGCAGGCCCTGGTCCCGGTTGAGACCCGATTGCGAGCGACGGCGGTCGGGGCGGCGATCACGGCGAGAGTGGCGGGGCCGTGGACGCTTCTGACGCGGTGGGGTTCCCGGAATGTCGCGGCGGGGACGTCGTGCGTGCGTCTGGGGCCAGTCGTGGACCGAGTGACAGACGGCCTCGAGAGTGTGGCGAAGTGCCAGGCGGAACAGGCGGTCGAACTCGGTCACCGCTGCGCCATCGGGGCGAGATGTCCGCTCCATGCGGTAGGCGGTTCTCAGGACCTGTGAGGTTTCCCGCAGCAGGCCGAGTTTTGGCAGGTGTTCGACCAGGAACTGCAGGTCGGCATGTCGGGTCCGCGCGGCGAGCATCGAGTGGGGATCGCCGTCGGCATCCAGGGGGACATACAGCAGTGGTTGGCGGGCCAGTCGCCGCAGCACCACCGGAAGGGCCTGCCGGATTGTTGCCGTGTCACCGTGGATCACCGCACCGGTCAAAAGACGCCACAATCGGTGTTCCCGGCGGTCGGTGTCAGTGGTCTCGGTCGGCAAGAGTCCCCGCAACATCAACTCGGCCCGTCTTGCCTGCACGTGGACGGCCATCACCAGTTGAAGCAGTTCGTACTTGGTTTGAAGCTGGATATCGAATTCGATGCCCGAGTCGGACTGGGCTGACGGCGTGGGGATCGGATGTTGCCAGATCGCGTCCAGCAGTCCCAGCAATTCCTCCTGCACCGTGCGGGCGTGTTCGGTCCAACTCCGGGCCTTGTCGGGGTCGAGATCCGGCATCAGTGGGGCACCGGCAACCAGTTGTTGCCAAAGTCGTGCGATGGACTCGAGGAATCTCAGGCGGGGCACCAGTTCGCGGTACAACGATTCGAACTCGGTCGCACCGGGCAAATACCCCTCGTCGAGCAACTCGGCGTCGAACCCGTCGTC
>PBOJ01000053.1 GCA_002724315.1 Planctomycetaceae bacterium
CGGACCTTGAGATTGAGGAGACCGTCGGGAACGGATGTGGTATCCACGGTGGCCGCAAACATGGCTCGATAAAACGGACGACTGGCCTCCCGCATTTTCAGCCAATCCTCGCCGTTGATCGAGTATTCCAATCGCTCGCCCTTCTGCGGTTGAACCAGGTGGGCCCGGATCTCGACTTGTCCCTGCCAGGCGGCGCCGACGCGATGCGAGACAATCGCCACGCGTTGCCCCAGCCCCTTGTAGAACTGTTCGATCTTTTCGCCACGCACTCGATACACGAGATACCCCTGCGGCATGAGATCCGGGCACAACTGGTTCGTCCTGGGATTCCACCAGCAACCGGCCAACGCACCCCCGGCCCGGTAGGGCACCGAGCGTTTCTTGTGTGCCAGGACATGGATGTCACCGACAAGCTGCATCCGAACATCGTGTTGCCGGGCCATCGCCAGGAAGTCCGGGCAGTGGTTCTCCAGGTCCGCTTCGGCCGCGGTGACCACGAAGGTGCCTCGCGACCGGTGACCCATGTCCTGCCGCAGCCATTTCACGTGAATCGGCTGCACACGGTTGGTCGGATAGTCCAGGTTCTTGCCATTGACCCGGATCTTCCTCTGGCCGAGGTGGTACCCAAAGTCCACAGAGACAAAGTGGATCTTGCCGTATTCGAACGAGAAGAAGTGCGGCCCAAGGTACTCCCAGTACAACGCCTTGCCACAACGATGGTCGCCCCGGGGAAACTGCTCCAGGCGGTACGACGAATCGGTGTGATCCCCGGCGACGTTGTAATGGGGCATCTTGAGATGGTTCATGATTCCGACGTAATTCCGGAAATCGGCGTGCCCCGATGCGGGTTTGCTCAACAGGGCCTTGTTCAGATCCAGCAGATCACCGCTGTTGACAACAAATCGCGGCGCCGGCGACAGGGCATTGGCTTCCCTGACGAATCGACTCAGTCCGACCAGCGAACGGCGGTTCCGCGAGACATGCGTGTCGGTGACATGGATGAACGTGAAGTCGTTCTCGTCGGCCTCGGCCGGCTGGACCACAAAATCGACTTCCGCCGACAGCGGCTTGTACCAGTCGCCGACCACGTCGTGTCCGGACGGCCGGGTGAGGTAAAGGAACACGGCGTTGGGGTCGGGTACGATCGAGAACCGTCCCTGCCGGTCCGTCTTGACCACCGAGTAGCCGTCGGTGACCGAGACATTCGCCATCCCGGCGGACCCGCCGTCGGATTTCCGCGCGACGCGGCCGGAAATTCGCTTGGGGACCGGAACACCGTACCGGGGTTTCGGAGTCTCCCTGGGAAGCAGCTTCAAGACATCGGGAACCGGAGGGGGCTCGGCCAACGTCTTCTCACCACAGGTCATCAGCGCCAGGGCCAGAACAACCGCAGACGCCAACCGGTCTGCTCGGATCGAGGAACATGAAAGAGTGAACATGTCGGAGGCCTGAAAAAAGAAGGTTTCCGGTCGGGACACGCCGGGGAGACCCGTCATGGTTGTACCACTTCGCGCTGCGGGATGTGTACCATCGGGTCAGTCGAACACCCGTCCACGACAGCGACCCGGCAGCATGTCGACCACTTCATCACTGTGCCGACACGCGTGGATCCTGTTGATCGGCATCGTGGTGGCTGACACCAGCCAGGCGGTACCCGTGTCGGCAAGTGAATACTGGGTGGCGCCCGATGGAGATGACCGTCTCGACGGCACATCCAGGCAGACCGCGTGGGCCTCTCCTTCGCGCGGACAACCGACCCGGACCAGCGAAGCGGTCCCCCGCGGCACACTGAAACTGCCGGTGTATTCGACAGAAGGATTCCTGGACAGCGGGCGACTGCGGATCGGGCAGCATGTCGTGGCCTACGTATCCCGGACCGAGCGGTCGTTTGTCCTGGCGGGACCGTGGCCCGAGAACGTCGCAGTCGCCGCCCGTGTTTATGACGCGGACCTGCTGGGCGGCAAGTCATTTGCTCCCGGAGACGTGATCCTCCTGGCCGGTGGAGTGTTTACCGACCGGCCTCTGCACTTCTGCCAGTCGGGGGCGGCCGATCGCCCCATCACCTACCGCCCCGCTCCCGGCCATCGGCCCAGGCTGGTGTCCACGCGTTTCGACCGGTCACCGGTTCGGCACCTGGGATCCCGCCGGTCGCCGACAACGACCCACGTCGTGTTGTCCGGGCTGGACATCCGCAACGCCGCCGACGGCAACCACGGGGCGCCGGGACTGGACCTGATCGGGATGAGCCGCGTCCTGGTCGCCGACTGCCGGATCCACATTTCCGGCCGCGACCTCAACGGAGACAACAACGCGATCCGGCTGTTTCAGTGCGACCAAATCACCATCACCGGCTGCAGACTGCACAGCCGGTTCGCCAACGCCGTGGGGGCCTGGAACACGACGGCCACCAGGGTCGACCACTGCGTGATCTACGAGTGTTTCCATGGCATCTCGGCAAGCGGCGGGGCCTACGTGTCTCATCTCGACGTGGATCACTGCACCTTCTACGCCTCCCATCGTTTCGGGGCCCTGGGTTCCGAATCGTCGGGCCGGGTCCGCCTGACCAATTCGATCGTGGCGCAGATGGGTTCTTTACGCGTTCCGGCACTCTCCGGTCATGCCGGCGGCGATCACAACTGCCTGTGGCACGTCGCCGTGGCGTACGGAAAGGGCTGGAATGGCGCCACCGACGGCCGACCCGGGGCACACGACGTCGGAGCCGATCCCGAGTTCCTCTCACAAGATCCCTCGCACCCCCTGTTCCTGAAAATCTCGACACGGTCTCCGTTGGCGAAGGCAGCAAAGGACGGCGGCTATCTCGGCGCGTTCAAGCCGGTGCCGACACCTCCGTCTCCCGCCCGGCCGGTCATCGATGTCCGCGAGTTCGGTGCCCGGGGCGACGGGAAACATGACGACGCTCCGGCCATCCAGGCAGCCGTGCGTCTGGCCGAACAACTCGGTGGCGGTCGTGTCGTGGTGCCCGCCACCGAGGCGTTCTACCTGCTGGGCAGCACCATCCGGATCCGCGGGCACCACGTCACACTGACCGGACCGGGCGCCCGGCTGAAGCTCAAGGACGCCGTCGGCCGGATTCACCTGCTGCACATCGGCGGTGACGGAGCAACCCGATCGGTGGCCGAGCACATCGAGGTGTCGGGGTTCCTGATGGACGGAAGCTACCGCAGCCAGCCCCAGCAACGTGCCGGCGGCCTGCCACGGTGCGTGTGGGTCGAACACGCCGGCCATGTCGTGATTCGTGATGTCGAGATCCGTGACGCCTGGTGCGGCGTGAGCCTGGCCACCAACACGCGGGATTGCCTGGTCGAAAATGTCACGGTCACCGACTGGGATCACGACGCCTTCGGGGCATCCGGATGGGGAATCAACGGCGGCTGCACCGACGTGAGATTCCTTCGCTGCCGGGCCGTCAATACGCCAAAATGCGTCAAGGCCTGGGAAATCGAGGAGGGGGCGCAGCGGATCCTGCTGGAGGACTGCGTGGTCGAAAACCTCGGCGGCACCGGAACCGGTTTCTACGTCCGCCACCACGGTTACCGCTGGCCGGTGCTTGTCGACGACGTCACCTTCCGACGGTGCAGCGCCGAGAAGATCAACGGAGACGGGTTCCGGATCGCCACGGCTCCCGGGTCACAAATCCGGCCCTGGATCCGCACCCGAAATATCCGGCTGCTGGACTGCCGTTGCGTGGGCCGGACCACGATCGCCTGGGGGGTCGAAAACGTCCTGCTCCGCGGTGGCCGTTTCGACGGCCCGGTCTGCCTGGGCTTTGCTGCCGGCACCGACCCCCTGGAGGGCAACGGATCCAAGGGACCGGTCCGATCGGTCACGCTTCAGCAGACACGGGTCGGGCAACTGCTGATCAACAGCCGGGTCGGCAACCCCACCGGAAAACTCGGTGACACCGCCTATGCCGATTACGTCCCGAATATCCGCCTGTTGAAGGTGCGGCAGGACCAACCGGCAAAAGTCGTCGGCAAAGACGCGAAGATCGAGATCCAGGCCGGCCCCTCGAGATGACCGCGGCGCGGATCAGATCAGCTCGTCGATCGGGGCCCCTTCGGGCAGAATCGGCGTCGGTCGCCCGGCGTGGTTGTTGAACTGCGTGTCCAACGGAACCCCGAGATACTGGTACAGCGTCGCCAACAGATCCCCGGGAACCAGGGGGCGATGAAGCGGAAGTGAGCCCCGGGCGTTGGTGGCACCAACCGGCTGTCCCATGGTCATGCCGCCGCCGGAGAGTACGACCGACATGGCCCGTGCCCAGTGTTCTCGTCCGGGGTTTCCCTTGACGTAGTGAACCCGGGGCGTGTGCGACATCTCGCCCATGACGACGAACAACACGTCATCCTGCATGCCCCGCTCGTGCAGGTCCTCGATCAGGGCCGAGGTGACCTGGTCAAGAACCGGCAGGCGGATCTTCATCTGTTCGAAGATGTTCCAGACGCTGGCGTGATCGTCCCAGCTGAAGGCCTTCTGTCCGGGCACGCAGGGAAAATCGATCGTGACCAGTCGCACTCCCGCCTCGACCAGCCGGCGGGCCAACAGGCACCGCTGGCCCACGGCATGGCGACCGAACCGGTTCCGGACCTCGGGCGTCTCGCGGCCCAGGTCAAACGCCTGGCGAACCTTTCCGCTGGTCAGCAGTTCCGCCGCCTTGCGGTTGTAGGTGTCCAGCGATTCCATCACGCCCGACTGGTCGATGTCACTCCGCAGTCCGTCGAACCGCGACAGCAGGTTCCGACGCTCTCGCAGGCGGTCGGTCATCTGGCTGGGCAACTGCAGGTTCGGCACCTCGAAGTTGCTGGCATTGGGATCGGACCGAATCCGGAACGCTTCCAGTCCGGCACCCAGGTAGGCCGAACCGGGAAACCGCACACGGGGCAGCGCCACGTGCGGCGGAACACCCGAAACCCGCTCGCCACACACCTTGCTGGCCACCGCCCAGAAGTCGGGATAATCGGGCCGGTAGGGTGGAGGTGCATCCTTGCCGGGGTACCCGGTCATCACCGTGTGGGTGCTGTCCACGTGCCCGGGGCTGTTGTGGTGCAGCGACCGGATGATCGCCAGCTTGTCACCCTGGGCGGCCATTTTCGGCAGGTATTCGGAGATATCCAGCCCCGGAGCCGAAGTCGGGATCGGCCGAAATTCGCCACGAAACCCCGAGGGTCCCTCGGGCTTGAGGTCGAAGGTCTCCATGTGGCTGGCACCGCCCCACAGCCACAGCACGATGATCGACTTGCCGCCGGGTGATTGTCCGGTCCGAGAAGCGGCCTCGCTCTCCAGCCGCAGCAGGTCCGGCAGGGCCAGGCTCCCGAGTCCCGAAAGCCCCATCTGCACCAGGGCACGACGGGGCAGGGTCCCGAAACAGCGTTGTTCATCAACCATTGCGGCCATAGCAAGACATCCACCAGGACGCGGCAAGACGGCAAAACACAGGCGGCCGTCACCGGTATTACCGTACCAGATCATTTGGCCCGAGTCGCCATCGATCGACGACCGGTTCGTCGGCTCATCCGGTGGACTCCTGTTCCGGGTTGAACAAGAGAGGGGGCGGTCGCCTACACTAGAGTGCGTTCACGCTCGACCGGGCGGTTCCAGCAGTTTTTACGCTTCGACGGCGAATTGATTCCGGAGAACACGGCCTCGTGAAGTGCTTTGTCGAACCCACCGGAAGTGACCGGATCTCGTTCCGCCTGGTCCTGCCCATCCTGGTGGCGATACTGGCTGCACCGTCCAACCACCAAGCAGAGGGCCTGGCTGCACCACCGAACGCCGATGCCAACGGGAAGAAAACCGCCAGCCTGGACGTATCGCGATACACGGTGGATGTCGAGGCCAGGAAGATCCGCGGCGTTTTCGGCAACGCCTCGGGACTGACATTTCGCCCCGAGTCCCGCAGCCTGTTCCTGGTGATCAACTCGCCGACACGGATGGTCGAAATCGACCTGCAGGGAACAGTCAAACGGAGCATCCGGCTGGCCGGTTTCGAGGACACCGAGGGAGTGGCCTACCTGGGCCAGGACCGGTTCGGCATCCTCGACGAGCGTCGCCGTCACCTGTGTGTGGTCCACGTCGAAAAGACCACCCGCTCGATCAAGTTCAGTGACCTGAAACGCGTCGAGAAAACGGCACCCCCGGAGCAGGGGGGGTGGTACCTGTTGGTCGACCCCAAACCGACACCCAACGTCGGGCTGGAAGGCCTGTCGTTCGACAAAAAAAACCGACGCTTTTTCATCGTCAAGGAAAAGAATCCGCGGAAATTCTTCCATGTCAATCTGGGCCCCAACCCGGACTCGGTACCGATGATCACCGAGCCCTGGAAAAAGAGCCGCCTGAAATCCCTCCGCCAGAAGGACCTCTCGGGTGTTCATTTTCACTCGGCCACCAGGCAGTTGCTGGTCATGAGCCACGAATCCCGCAACATCGTCCAGTGTTCGCTCGATGGACGTCCCGTGTCCCGACTCTCCCTGGACGTCGGTTCGGCAGGACTCAAACGAGCGATTCCCCAGGCTGAGGGGATCACGATGGACGACCGGCAGGTGCTCTACGTCCTCAGCGAACCGAACCTCTTTTACGTGTTCAAGCCACCACCCGCGGAGACCAACAAATGACAACCGTCACAAGACCGTGGTGGCA
>PBOJ01000054.1 GCA_002724315.1 Planctomycetaceae bacterium
AGGAGTCGGACGATTCTGAGAAGAAACCGGCGATGTCTGTCCTGGAACAGGCTCGTGCCCAGCAGGCGGCCCGCGCTGAGGGTGGAGATGGCAAGGAGTCGGACGATTCTGAGAAGAAACCGGCGATGTCTGTCCTGGAACAGGCTCGTGCCCAGCAGGCGGCCCGCGCTGAGGGTGGGGATGGCAAGGAGTCGGACGATTCTGAGAAGAAACCGGCGATGTCTGTCCTGGAACAGGCCCGTGCCCAGCAGGCGGCCCCGGCCAAGAAATCGAAGTCAAAGGGTGGGTCGGCGAAGGCCGCAAGACCGGTCACGCAGAAGTCCTTGTCCAAAGAGAAACGTCCTGCTCCCAAACCGAAGCCGGCGTCTGAGGAGCGAAAGGTGATCCGGACGGATGAACTCAAGACGTTTTACCTGAAGTCCGTACGTCCGTTCCTGGGACTTTCATCGAGTCCCAACGCGCCGTTGTCTCGAGCCGACAGTCGCCGCGCCGCATTCCGGAAGATGCGGAGCGACCTGCCGTCGGAGTTGCACCAGCCTCTGGATCAACTCGAGGAGTTCTGCGATCGGCGGAGCCAGTTGCATCGCCTGATGACCATCCATCGTTGGTTGCACGGCTGGCTGTATCTGCACGTGCCTGTTTCGGCGGCACTGCTGATCCTGTTCGTTGCCCATGTGGTGATGAGCCTGAGAGTGGTTCCGTGGGAATGGTAGGTGGTGTGAATTTCGAGGGGCACGGCCAGCGTCGTGCGAGATCAACCAGATGAACAACTTGCCGTCCAGTCGTGAATTGGCCGAACAGGTCCACGTCGATTTCCATCGCCGAAGTCGGCGTCCTCTGCGACGACGCTTGGCCTGGGGTGCCGTGGTGATGGCGTTTGTGGCTGCCGCCTGGATTGGCTCGGAGTGGAGAAGCGGTCACCACGAGGTCTTTGCTGCGGGTCCGGTGTCAACGGCACACCGGATGATCGAAAACGATTGCCAAGCGTGTCACACCACGTGGGCGCCATTCGAGAGGTTGATGAGGTGGGTCGATCCGGAAGTCGTTCGATCGATAGACAATTCCAAGTGTCTGGCGTGTCACGACGAGGCCCTGCACCACAAAACCCAGGTGCCCGGCCACGGGCACGACGGGTTGTCGTGTGCGGATTGTCACCGCGAACATCGTCACCATGAACAATTGGCCCGTGTAACGGACCGTCAGTGCCTGCGGTGTCACCGGGACCTGAAAACGGCTAGCGGATCTTCGAAGGCCTTCGTGCATTCGGTGACGTCGTTCGAATCCGAAGGAGAGCATCCGCATCCGGAGTTCGCCCTGAAGAGGTTGGTGAAGGCCGCTGCCGGCGGCACCAATCCGGGATCCGAGCATGGTGTCTGGGCGGTCGCGGTCGCGGATCCGGAAACCGGAGATGGGGTGTTTCGTGACAGGGCGACCATCCGCTTCAATCATGCGGCCCACCTGAAGATGGAGCGGGATGAGGGCGGGGAACTGGTTGTCGGACTGAGGAACAAGGACGGGAAGACGGTCGATTTTTCGAAGAACTGCAATGCCTGCCACCAGCCGGATGACTCGGGCGGCTACATGAAACCGGTGCGGTTTGATTCTCATTGTCGCGAGTGTCATCCGTTGTTGTTCGACAACCGCAACGATCCCGGTCGCCAGGCGCCACATGTCGCTGCTGATCTCGTCCGTGGTTGGTTCACCGAACAGTTCACACTCTCTGCGCTCGAGAAGAGCGACAGCAGGGATCGGGCCGGAGAAACCGGCCGCCCACTCCCGGGCCGAGGCGGGCGGGGGCCTCTGGATCCGTCCCAGGCAAGAACCGTTGGTCAGAGAGTGAGGGCGGCGGAGGCCGTTGTGCAGAATCACGTGCACACGTTGTTTGGTCACGAGGCGAAGGGTGGCTGTCGGTATTGTCATGCGATTGATCAGTCGGGAGCCGACTGGAAAGTGGTGTCTCCGGAGATTCCGGACCGTTGGATGTCTCACAGCCGATTCCGTCACGACAGTCATCGGTTGATGAAGTGCGGTGACTGCCACGGCGCCGTGGAAGTCAGCCGACAGACCTCCGACATCCTGATGCCGTCGATTGCGGTGTGTCGTGACTGCCACGCCGCACGGCCGGCGGCCAAGCAGTTTCCACGTGCGACGGTCGGGGCTCGATCGGACTGTGTCGAATGTCACGTTTATCACGGTCGTGACGGCCGCGAGCGGTTCGGCGGTTTGACACCGACCACATTGCCGGCTGATGGCGGATCGGTCAGCAGGCGTTGACCCGCAACGTGTCGATAGGGTTTTCATCAGATGATGCGATTCCCTGTTTGAGGCGGAAATCGAGATGAACCGGTATCCCAACAACTCCGGCGACCAACCGTGGGTGATTGCGTTGACGGTTGCGGTCCTTTCGGCCGCGGCCGGAACCGTGTTGGCCCAGGATGTCGCCCATTACGTCGGAACCAATTCGTGTGCGGCGGCCAATTGCCACGGCGGCGACGGCAGCGGACCACGTTGGGCCAGTTCGTACAGTGACTGGGTCCAGCGAGACAAACATGCCCGGTCCTATACGGTCCTGTTGAACGAGCGGTCTCGACGGATGGTTCGGGCCCTGGGGTACAAGCAGCCGGCTCACGAGGCCGTCACCTGCCTCAACTGTCACGCTCTGCCGCCAGTTTCCGGGGGAAAATCCGGCCATGAGCAGCGGTTGGCCACCGATGGCGTGTCGTGCGAGTCGTGTCATGGACCGGCCAGCCTGTGGATTGCCCGGCACGTTCGGTCCGACTGGCCACAGGTCAAGCTCAGGAAAGCGGCGGATCTGAGTTTCTATGACACCGATGATGTCAGGATGAGGACCCGAGCATGCACCGGCTGCCATGTTGGAGGTCCGGGTCGAGACGTCAACCACGACCTGATTGCTGCCGGTCACCCACGATTGAATTTCGAGATGTCCGCCTACCACGCCAACCTGCCCCGACACTGGAATGACGCTGCTGATCTCAAGCGGCATGCTGGGCGTCCTGACGCTGATGGCGGTACGTTGCGTGAACTGAAGCTGTGGGCCGTTGGACAGGTCGAGACGCTCAGGGCCCGAGCCGAATTGTCTCGTTGGCGGGCAGCGTCGACCGAGGTCGCCCCGTGGCCGGAACTGGCCGAGACTCGGTGTTTTGCCTGTCACCACGACCTGAGGGATGCGCGCTGGCGGCGGCAGACGGTGAAGCGATCGGGACGGCGTCCGGGGCAATTCCCGTGGTCCGGGTGGGAACGTTCGATGATCGGGTCATTGCTGGTGATGGACTCGACTGCTCCGAGGATCACGCTGACTGCGGCTTTGAAGCGGGTGGACGATGTGACCCTGCCGGTGGCACCGGATCGGGACCGCATGAAGATCGAGACCGCGGCCTTGGCCGCCCAACTCGACAAGTGGTCCAAGGCGCTCAACCAGCACACTTTCACCGTGAAGGATCTCGATCGACTGGCCCGGCGGCTGGTGACCGAGTCCAGGAACCGCCGTGGCCCGATCGATTGGGATCAGGCCGCTCAACTTTACCTGGCACTCGCCTCACTCCAGGTGGGTCAGAAGGAGGCGACCGGGTTGATCGGCAAACGTCGTCAAGCGGTCGACAGCGCATTGAGCGATGCTTTGCCCAGGATGAGAGATGCACTGCAGTTTCCCGACGGTCACGACAGTGCTGCACAACTGCGGGGACCAACCGCCGATGTCGATGCTCCGCCGGTGGCGTTGGACCACTTCGACCGGGCGATACGGGTGATACGATCCGCATTGAATGACAGCGATGGAGCCAAGTAGATGAGTCGGGTTTCAGCAAGTCGTTTGCGAAGACGCGAGTGGATGCTGTCGGTGGTCATTGCGGGATTCGTACTGGGAAGTACCAGTAATGACTCGCAGGCTCAGGGGGACCCGCCGCCGCACCGTGCCGTGGTCGGCTTCACCGCCTGTGTCGGATGCCATGGTCGCAGCCGTGACGGCAAGGGGGGTGATGATCTTCCCCTTCCGAGCCCCAGTGGTGACTGGATCTTGGACAACGAGGTCCTGACGTGGGCTCGCAAGGACAAGCACCATCAGGCCTACGCGGTCCTTTTCAACAAGCGATCGGTTGACATGGGCCGCTTGATGAACATCAAGGCCGTGCACCGCGACAGGCGGTGTCTGTCGTGTCATACCGGATATCCCCGGGCCCTGATGCCTGCTGATGACCAGCACCGGGTCAACGAGACATGGCACAGGAAGACGGATGTCAGTTTCGGGATCACCTGCGAGGGGTGCCATGGGCCGGGCGGAGATCTGGCCTCCAAAGACAGTGATCGCGACGGGTGGTTTCGGTTGCATCTGCCGCCGTTGAACCCGAAGCGTCCGTGGAGATTTCTCGATCCCAAGGTCAAGTGGGAACAGCACGGGTATTTTGATGTTCGAACTCCGTCGAACAAGGCGCGGCTGTGCGGCACCTGCCACATTGGCGATGTCTCGCAGGGTCGCGTGGTGACTCACGAAATGTACGCCGCCGGCCACCCGCCACTTCCCGGATTCGAGATTGCGACGTTTGTGGCACAGATGCCGACGCATTGGCGGTCGGTCGCCGGAAAAAGTGACGGCACGGCGGGGAAATCCCGCAGTGAGTTCCTGGCCAAGACCGCCGATCCATTCTTCAGCCCCGACACCTTTCGGCTCGATTCCCTCCACCGGACACAGTCGATGTTGGTCGGGGCGCTGGTGTCACTGGCTCAGTCGCTGGAGTTGACGGCCGGCCTGAGCCAGCGGGCGACCGGCGGCAGTGCCTGGCCCGAATTGGCTCAGTTCGAATGCTACGCCTGCCATCATGACCTGAGAGTGCCGGCGTGGCGCCAGAGGCGGGTCAATCCCGCTGGGGTTCCTGGACGCCCGGTGCTCCGGGAATGGGCGACCGTCCTGGCACGAGTCGCGCTGGTGCAACCGAAACAGCGCGACCAGTTCGACGCGCAGTGGAAACAGGTCCGCGATGTGTTGGCCAAGACACCATTCGGGAATCGGTCAGAGCTGGCTCGTACGACGATGGCCACCGCCGCATGGTTGACGACCCAGGCAAAGCAACTCGAGCGGAGGCCGTTGACCCGTGAAGGCGGTCGACGAGTGCTCCTGGACATTGCCCGGGCCGGGGTTGTTGGAGGATTCGACTACGAGTCCTCCCGCCAGTTGGTGTGGGCCTGTGAGGTGGTTTTCGACGAATTGGGCAAGGGAGACGCCAAGGAACTCAAGGCGCTACGAGAAGCCGGGCATGTGCTGGTGTTTCCACAACGGCCTGTCCAGCCGGTGGCCAAGGGGCTGTTTGAACCACGGCAGGGGCCGTCCAAGACGGTCGAGATCGACCTGTCGAAGCTGTTGCCCCCGATCGGAAACTTCGACCCGGCAGAGGTGACCCGGGCATTCCAGGCTGTTGAGACGGCGATCAAGGCGTGGCCACCGGTCAAGTCGGCCTCGCGGTGAGGCTCTCTATTTCCTCGGGTGCGTGTAGGCGGGGAGGGCCCGCTGGAGGTCCCGTTGCAGTTTGTGCTCTCGGGCGCGGGTGTCCTTGATGTCCGGGTTGCGGCTGATTGACGGGACGGTCCATGGGCGTCCGTTGCGGAGATAGAATTTCCGCTGCTCCTGGAGTGTCAGCGGCCGGGCTCCGACACGGCCGAAGACCGACAGCTGGTTTCCCGCCTCGTCGACGGCCCGGTCTCGATCGACGCCCTTGGAGAGGGCCAGCGCGTGACCGCCCTTGTGCATCGGCAGGGTGGCCACCAGCCGTGGCTCCGGGCGCGGTCGGAAACCCCCGTTGCCGGGGGTGGCCGGGGAAGTCAATTGTACGACCCGCAGGCCGTTGTGGCCGTCGGCCAGGTAGGCGAAAAGGCTGCTGTAGGTTACGCCCAGTTTCACGTCGTGGAGATCGTTGATTGCCCCATCGGCAGTGAAGATCTGGTCGACGCGTGGCTTGAGTGGGTTGGCGACATCGACGATCACCAGCCCGTGCTCGCCGGCAGCCAGGTAGGCGTAGGTACGGGCAACGTAGAGACTGTGAGCGTGGTGTGTCTTCAGCCGCGCAGCCGGGCGCGGCCGGGTCATGTCAGTCACATCCAGCACCGCCAAGCCCTGGTCGTCACAGACGAATGCGTAACGGAACTGGACCTGAACCGAAGTCGGATGTTCGAGAGTCTCGGGTCCCAGCACGGCGGTAACCCGGGGTTCGAGCGGGTTGTCGATAGAGACCACGACCAGGCCAGCGTCGCAGCAGATGTAGGCGCAGGTTCCGGCGATGGTGATGGAGCGAGCCCCGTCGAGGATTCCGTCGGGATTGAATGTCACGGCTCGCTCGAGGAAGTTGTTGGTCGGATCGCCGTCCAGCAGTGTCCCGGCTCCGACCAGGATCAACCCCTCGTAGCGGTCGGTGACGTAGAGGAATGCGTACATCAGGTGCACCAACCGCTGGTTCGGAGAGACGCCCTCCTGGTTGGTGGCACGGCGACTCGGTTCACGCGTCGGGTCGGGTGCGGTCGTGGCCGGGGCGGCGACCGCGGTAGCGTATCGGGTCTTGACGTAGAATTTCTGGCCCAGGGGTGAGACTGGTGCAGTGATGATCCGTTCAGAGAACCCCTTGTTGTCGGTGTTGGCGATGTCAAAGACTCGGAAACCGGCAGCTCCACAGGCCGCGTAGAGGTATTCGCCTCGATGCTGGATGCTGAGGATTTCGGTGCGGTGGGGTCGAATCCGGTCCAATAGCTGGTCGAGAACATCGTACCCGTGATGTTCGTGTTCGACGTGCAACTCGCGATGGCCCTCGACGTGTTGCTTGAAGTGCTTGGGGAACGCCAGTTCGTGCAGCGAACTCCCGATGACCGCTTGCGGTTCTTCTCGCTCGGTCACCTCGGCTGCGTGCAGCCCGTGTTTTCCGGCAGCGATCCACGTCCAGCGGCCCATGAAGTTCATGGTGTTGGTGCCCTGCATCAGCAGCTGCGCCATTTGCGCGTTGTTGTCACCGGTGTCGGCCAGGTGGCAGTCCCGGCACTGCCGGGTCCCGTCGCGGCCGCGGACGGTGTGTGGCACGTTGGTCGAAAAGGCGATTCCGCTGAAGCCTTCGGCCGAGATTGTCTGTTGCTGGTAATAGATCGACTCCCGGTTCTGGTTGTACGATCCCACGTGGATCGCGCAGGCCGAGCGAACGGGATTGATCCGGTTGCCGGTGACCGTGCCGTCCTTGGCCAGCATGAAGACGTCGTCGCGGAGTGTCTGGAAGTTGTAGGAGACGTAGTTTCGCGACACCTCGCCCTCGTTGTGCAGTGAGGGCATCTTCTGGTTGGCTCGCTGCGAAAGGTGACAGCCAAAGCAACTGGGATTCCACGAGGTGTGGCAGGCGGTGCAGTTGACGATTCGCGAATCGTGGGCACAGCGGCGGGAGTTCGGCCTGGGGCCGGGCCGGTGGGGCAGGTCGTCGGGCAGGCTGCCCCAGGTCATCCGGTCCTGGTCATCGAAGCGAACGGTCTTGGCGACCGCCGAAAGCGCGTTGTAGTCGACGTGTTCGGGGTCGATCGTGTCGGCCACCTGTGTGACCGGCCAACTGAGGTCCTTTTCGACCATCGACCTCTGGATCAGCCGTCCCTCTCGCCACTCGAACCGTCGCTTCCCGTAGGGTGTCCGCATTGTCAGCAGGTTGCGGCCACCGCGTCTCCGTGGAGTCGGTTCGGCGGCGGCCGGCCCTGAGGTTCGCATGTGCAACCCGTCTCGATCGCGGACGATCGCTCGTCCGTCGATGTCGCCGTGGCAGTCCTGACAGGTGATCTCGACGGCGGCGCGGACCTCACCGTAGAGCTTGGTGTTGCCGTGAACGTCCTGGAGAAAGTGGCAGTCGACACAATGCATGCCCTTCTCGAGATGGATGTCCATCAGGTGCACTGGCATGTGGTTGCGGACCTGTTCGAGGTCTTTAAGTGCCTTGTCGAAGGATCGCTGGTCGCGCGCGGTCCATGTGCGGCCGCGGTAGAGTTCTCGGACCATGCCGGGGAACTTGATCGCCGCCTTCAGGTCCTGGTTGGTGGGTCGCTCGATCACGCGACCCTGGTGGTCGAGCATGTGTCCGGTGGAGTCCTTGCGAAACACGGCTCGGAACAGCCAGCCGTGGCTATGAAAGTCGGCGAACTGGGTGCCGGTGGCCTTGTCGTTGATCTCCGGGATGTCGGTCTCGCGGTTCGGAGAAGGATTGAATCGCTTCGTGGCCATGAGGTTGGGGTTGGCCATCTGCGAGGCGAGAAAGTCTTCGGCCGACAGGGGTTTGCCCGACTTGTTGTAGATCAGCTCCCCGTCGGTTTCCTGGTCCCACCACATGTAGCCGATGTAACTGTTCATCACCGTCGTGCCCGGATGGATGTGGCAGATCATGCACTGGCTGGTCGGGATCGAGCGTGTGAAGCGGTGAGCGATCGGATGCCCGGGTTCGTCCTTGGGGATTGTCGGATCGACGGAGGTCACGAATTCGTCGGTCTCGCTTGCCGCGCGGCCATCGTTCCCGTAACGGGCGAACGGTCCCGAGTGGATGGGAGAGCGATCGTTGGCGTAGACGACGTGGCAGGCCGTGCACCCGCTGGACCGATAGTCTCCCGGTTGTTCATTGGTGCCCAGGAAGTTCAGAGTCGGATCCAGCAGCCGAGTTTTCTGCAGGCCGATGAAGACCGGGTCGGTGCGGTTGAGCGTCCCCAGGCCGCGGTTGCTGAGACGTTCACGCGGACGTCCGGGCTCCTCGAGCCGTTCGGGGATTCCCGTCTCGGTCCGGAACCGGCCTCCACGTTCGAAGACTCTCAGGATGTTGCCCGGGTGAGTGGTCTGGAAGCGGGGCAGGGGGTTCAGGAACGGCACGATTCCCTTGCGGGCGGTTTCTGACGGGGTTGGCGGCGGGATCGTCTGCAATCGCTGTGGCGTCCCGTTCATCGAGTAACTCTCGCCATAGGTCGGCCACTTGTCGTGGACTGATCCGTTGTTGTACAACGCCGCACCCCACAGCATGCAGCCGTGGGTCATCATGCTCTTTTTGACCTCGAGTGTTTCTCGGGGATGGCAGCCGACGGTGCCACAGCTTTGATGAGCGATCCGAAGGTCACCGGGGTTGACGAACCGAATGAACTCGGGACGTTCGTGGTTGAGCAGCGTGTAACTGCGGATCGGGTTGGCCGAGGATGTCCATGCTCCCGGATGCCGTGGCTGGACGTGGGCGATGTGCTTGTCTGTTGAGGTGGCGTCGCCGCCGTGACAGTCGGTGCAACCGAGGTTCAGGGCCTGGCTGCCGTGCGGGTCGCCAACCGTCTTGTGGCAAGACACGCATCCTCGGCTCTTGGCGGATTCGTCGGCGGCCGACTGGCCGAGCAGCCCGGCGCGGGAAGTCGGCTTGACGGGGGCTGACTTGACGACGGCTGGAACAACGAAGCGTGGGGACGGATCGGCCTCAGCGACATCGTTGTCGGGGGGCGGGATCACGCGTCCGGCGGGACGGACCGGAACCGCCTCGATTGACGGACGACTCAATGGTTCAGATGCCTCGAGCCGATCCCGCGTCGATCGTTCCGGTTGCATCACGACCGTGATCGCCGCCCAGGAAAACATCACTGCGATTCCAACGGTCAGGCGTGTTCGTGACATCCGTGTATGGCTCCTGCCGGTCGAGGCCGATTTGGTCAGCGCGGTCTCGGTTGGTCTCTGGTCAGTGTTGGTGGTCGGAGATGTGGAGTTCGAGGGAGACGACAAGGGGATCAGTAGGTGAGAATCACTTCCAGGAAGTGGCCGAACAGTGTTTCGACCTTGCCGTTGAAGGGGGTGTAGAGGTCCTTGAAGCCCCTGGCTGGGATGAATGAGGAGAGCCCGCTGATCAGCTGGACGTTGTCGTTGAGATAGGGGCGGTACTCAATGCCCAGGCTGAGATCCGTTCCGATCTCGCTGTCGATCTTGTCCTGGAACGTGAAGACCTCGAGGGATTTTGTGTCGTCGAACCACAGGAAGTTGGCGTTGGCGACCAGCTTGAGCTTGGGGGTCACGTCCATGTCCATGCCGGCATTGATCAGTGACAGGCCGGGGTTGACGAAGTTCGACTGTCCCTGTGTCTTGCTCGAACGCAGGTTCGCCATCAGGCTCTGTCGCTGGGTCAGCCCCACACCGAAGAGCCGGATCGCCTGCCGCTGCCAGTAGCTGAATTCGCCACCGGCGAAGTTCGGATTGTCGAAGATCGCATCGAACCCCTCGGCGTCTCCATCGTTGGGGTCGGGGTCACCTGAGGCCCAGAACCACGAGACGCGGAAGCGGGCCCAGTCGCGGTCGTAGGAGAGCTCGAGGGCCGACATCTGGGCTTCGATGTTCTGGTCCCGGCCAGCGATCGGGTTCAGGCTGTCGCGGCCCCAGACGTAGTAGAACGCGTTGCTGACGTTCAGGTGGCCGAAGTGACCCTGCCCGGCCAGGCCCAGATAGTACGCCTCGACCCGGTGCGGCTGGAACACGCCGGCCGGGTCCGGACGCACCAGGAACCGGTTGCGGTCGAATTTGGTTCCGGGTTGGTCGTTGTTGTAGTGGAAGCTGAGAAGCCCCGTGTAACCAGGGACCAGGAAGTCCTGGTGGTAGTAGTTGGCGATCACCGTGTTCTGGTGGCGGTCGTCGAAGAGATTCAATTCGCTGTTGGTTTCCTTCTCGGTCTGGTCGAACCACAGCACATTGAACTGATCACGGTTCGAGAAGCGGCTGCCAAACAGACGCACGGCACGGTTGGTGTCGCTGAAGACAAAGCCGCGGAAGTCGCTGACGAAGAACTGCGAGCCGCCACGGACCGAGACGAAGTCGTATTCGGGCCCCAGGTCGGCCAGTTTTGCCTCCAGGAACCAGTCGTCCAGTGCCCAGTCGGTGCGGAAGCGGGTTGTCCCGTCACGAACGTCGGGACTGACGACCGCCAGTTCGTTGACGTCGAGGTAGTTGAAGTTGAAGACCGGTGTGGCTCGCATCCGCCAGACCGGCTGCTTGTAGCCGGCACTGCCGTTGAACAGGTCGACCGAGAGCCGGAAGAAGTTCGTGCTGAAGAACTGCTCGGGATCTCCGAAGAACTCCTCGGAGAACGGGTTCAGCGTGCTCTCGAACGGGGTCGTTCCGGTCGGGACCTCCCGAAGTTCCTGCACCAGTTGGGAAATACCGGTGACTGTCAGGAAGGTGTCCTGGCCGACCAGGGGGTAGTCACCCTTCAGGACGTTGAGGTTGTACGGATCCCACCAACGTCCCAGCACTCCGGGGTAGTCGTCGACCGGTGGGTGCTCTTTGCCGTAACGGTCCCAGGCCGGCATTCCCAGTCGCCAGCGATCCTCGATCGGGACAAAGTGACTTCCCTGCTGATCCTCCCGCGGCAGCACTCCCGAGGGACCACTGAACCCAAAGGGAGCGGCGAATTCGGGAACAAGGACACTGGCGGGTTGAGCGGGTTCCAGTTCGGGAGTCTGAAGGTCCGAATCGGATCGACGTGGAGCGAGAATCCGTGGACGAAACGACTCTTTGTTCTCTGGTGGCGCGGACCGGGTCCATGAGGGGGACAGCAGTGCTGCCACCACAATCGTGATCGCGCGAATTGCGTTCGAGAGAAAATCTCGCGTACGCATCGTTCCTACCACCAAACATCAGGTTTCACGCCGCCGACCTCGCCACGTATGAATGCCTGCCAGGCCGGTATTTCGACCTGTTTTTGCAGAACCATCCGTTTCCAAGGCAGGACGGTGGTATCGGTTGTATCGGTTGTGAGGATTCTCCGGCTTGCCATTCGACACTTCCGTTGGCCTATTCCATCCGGAAAGTCCTGTTCTTGGCGGCTTCATGTGGAAGCCTGGGTTGAATGGGGTGACTGGGGGCATTTCTGGTCGTGGAGATTGGCCGAACCAGTCGGTCCGGAGTGCCCAGAAGGGCATTTCCGGTTGTTGTCGACGAGCCTGAGAGCCGATCACAGAGGTGGAGCCTTCTCAGTCTGATCGAGAAGTCGGGCCATCGAGAGGATCTCGGTGGACCTGGATTCGAGAAGGCCGACCAACGTCAATGGACAGGGAAGCGTCATGCGTTGGCTGAAGTGGCCCCGTCGTCGTCGTCGTCGAAGACGAGTGGGATGGTCGTCAATCGAATCGCTGGAGACGCGGACCCTTCTGTCGGCCGAAATTTCCTACGGGGTGTTGTCGATCGAGGGTACGTCGGCGTCGGACTCGGTGGAGATCGAAGCCGGCACGGACGAATTGACTGTGCTGTTGAATGGAGAACGCGAGTCATTTGCCGCCTCTCAGGTCTCCTCCATCACTGTCGACGTTGGTGACGGTGACGACGTGGTTCGGATCAACGGCGTGGCGTTGCCGGTCACGATCTTCGGCGGTGCAGGTGACGACTGGCTCACCGGGGGTCGTGGAGACGACCGGATCGATGGTGGAGCCGGCGACGATCGCATCAATGGTCGTGCTGGTGCCGATCGGCTCGAGGGCGGTGCCGGTCGTGACCGGGTCCTGGGAGGCCGTGGACACGACCGCCTGATCGGTGGAGTCGAATCGGATTCGTTGACCGGCAATGCGGGCAACGACCTGCTGGACGGTGGGGCTGGCCGTGACCGACTCAATGGCCAATCCGGCTTCGACCGGCTCCTGGGCGGCCCAGGGGACGACCGCCTGCTGGGTGGTGGTGGTCGAGACCTGTTGGACGGCGGTCCGGGGCGTGACTTTCTCAAGGGCCACGGCGGAGCCGACCGGCTGACCGGCGGAGAGGGACGAGACCTGGTTGACGGTGGTCCGGGCCGCGACCACTTGCAGCAGGACGGTGAGGACCGGTTGTTGCGGGCCGAGGCGATCGATGAGGTGGCCACCGGTTTGTTCCAACCGTCGACGATGGTGATCCACTATGATTTCCGCGACTACGCGGGAGCGGTCAACCGGATGACACCGGAACAGCAGCAGCGGGCCGAGGATGCCCTCGGGGCCTGGGAAACGGTGCTCGACGGCCGAGTCGATTTCCGGCGAGACACCGAGCGTCCCGCGTCACAGATCGTCAACATTGGGATCGGTGACCTGGGGTCGGTCGGCCACGAGAGTGCGCCGGGAGGTGTGCTGGGTGTTGGCGGTGGCCAAAGAGTCCTGTCGCGGCAACTGGACTGGCGGATCCACGGCGTGGTCTGGCTCGACGAGACCGAGTCCTGGGACACCACGGCCGGCAATCCAGACCGGCACAAGACGATGGACCTGTTCACGGTGGTGGCTCACGAGACGGGGCATGTCCTGGGCCTCTCCGACCGTGTCGGTTCCAGCACGATCATGCGGTCCGATTACATTGGCGAGATGACCGTCGAGGAGATCTCGATGGCCGCCACGGGCTGGTCGGCCGACCGATTGGTGGCCGGGGACTACCAGACTCCCCTGTCGGTATCACCTCTGCACGCCGTGCAACTGCAGGCCGGCGAGGTCACCACCCTGCTCGACCGGGCGTCGGCCGCCACGTCAAGCGACGATGCGATCATCGCTGTGGTCGATCGCAGCGGACAGATCCTGGGCGTGCGGGTGGAACCGGGTGTCGTGGCGGCAATCGATGACGTCGGCAACATCACCAGTGCCGGCAACGGCAATGGCGTGATCGATCCGGGAACAGCCGAGGAAGAGACCCTGGTGTTTGCGATCGACGGTGCTGTGGCCAAGGCCCGGACCGCTGCGTTCTTTTCCAACGGCGACCCTGCCAACGGCACACTGGCCCCGTTGACCTCGCGGTTGGTTCGCTTTGTCAGCCAGTCGACGGTGACAGAACGCGAAATCAACTCGAATCCCAACGTTGACGGCACGTCACTGGTCACGGCACTTGCTTCGACCGATCGCGGACCCGGATTCGTCGCCCCGATGGGACTGGGAGGCCACTTCCCGCCAGGTGTTCGGTTCACCCCACCAGTTGATCTGTTCGGGATCGAACACACCAACCGGGATAGCATTGAGCATCCGGGTGCGGACGGCGTGCGGGGCACAGCGGACGACCAGACCCTGGTGGGACGGTTCAATATCCCCGACTCGATCGTTCCCGGAGGCGTGACACCGCTGGAGCCGCCCGAGTCCTACGGGTTTGTTTCTGGCAGACTTCCCGAAGCGCAGTCCCGTGGTATCGCGACTCTGCCGGGTGGCATTCCGCTGTTCCGCGACACCAACGACGACGCATTTGGCGACACGCTGGTTGGCGGCATCGGCGTCTTCTTCCCGGGCCCCGACGGGTTTGCCAGTTTCGAGCAGGGGATTCCGGGGACCACCCGTTGTCCGGTAGCCTCCGATCCGGTCAACGCGGCGTGTGTGCTGGAGAGCGAGTACATCGCTTTTGCTGCGGCGGGAGGGGCCCGGGGAGCCGGAGCGGCTTCGGGTGACATCGCCGGCATCGCACCCGTCACCGAACTCGATCTGCCATTCGGACGTCTCGATCTGGTCGGCATTCAGCTGCAGGTCTACGGTCCGATCGCCGGACAACTTGGTGTCAATCGGCTGGTCGCTTACGGAACGCGCCTGGGTGAAGGAGTCTCGGTGGGAAGCGATCAGCCCCTGGATTCCGGTGGCACCCTCTTCTCCCGTTCGGGGCAACCCGTGCCCCAGGGAGACCTGGTCACCCCGCAGAACTCGGTTGCCGATCCCTTGCTGACAGCGGCCGTTGTCGACGAGATCATCTCGGCGGCGGTCGAGCAGGCCGAGCAGGTCCGTGCGGCGGTCAGGTTGCCGATCAGCAGCCGCACCCGGATGGTGATCTCCGTCACCGACACCCAGGGCAACGTGCTGGGACTGCACCGCATGCCGGACGCCACGGTGTTTTCGATCGATGTTGCCGTGGCCAAGGCACGCAATATGGCCTACTACGCCGACGCAGGCGCGTTGCAAGCGGTTGACCAGGTGGACGGCGTGGCGGCCGGGACTGCCTTCACCAACCGCACCTTTCGTTTTCTGGCCGAGCCACGATTCCCCGACGGGATTGACGGCGCCGGTGCCGGGGCGTTTTCGATCCTCAACAACAGCGCCATCGATTCGACGACCGGTTTCGATACCGCTGCTGGGCCGGCCACAGTCGGCTCGTTCGATCGCACGGTCGATTCTGCCAACGGATCAGTGCTCGGCTACGACGCCTTTTTCCCTGGGACCAACTTCCACGACGTTGACGACATCACCAATCAGAACGGCATCGTGTTCTTTCCCGGCAGCGCCCCGATCTACATCAACGGACAATTGGTCGGTGGCCTGGGGGTCAGCGGTGACGGTGTCGACCAGGACGACGTGGTGACCGCGGCGGGGGTCGCCAACTTCCAACCACAGGCGGGCGTGCTCCGAGCCGACCAGGTGAAGGTTGACGGAGTGCGGTTGCCCTACATCAAGTTCCTGAGGCATCCCGAGGGATAAACGAAGACCGGCCACGGGTGGCGGAGGAGGTTGCCTGTTGTCGGAGAGGGGGAGAGACGAGATGAGACGTTCGGGCGTGCGGGGGGCGGTGTTGCTGATGGTGGCCGGGTTGACCCTGGGCTGCGGACTGGCTGGGTTCGGCGAGGAACAGGCTGGCGGGTGGCGACCGCGCCGAACCTCCTCCCGCGGCGGATTGAACCTGGAGGTCGCTCCGTGGGCGCGGCCCAGCATACGGAGTCGTCACGACGGATATTACGTTGGCGGAGGTGCGGCCATCGGTGGCGAACCGCGCGACGTGCGTCGCGAGGGGACATGGGGCTGGGACTACGCTCTTCGCTGGACACTGGTGAAGCTGAAGTGGTGGCACGGCCGTCGTTTCCAGGACGGTGGTGGCGAATACCGCAGCGACGGCAAGACCGGGATCGGGTCGCTGAACCTGTTCCGCTAGTCCGCCGCCCGTGACAGGGCACCCGGACTCCTGTCCGGCCGGGACAATTGCTTTTTTTGAGATGCGGCGACATCTTAGGACCGAGATTGGCTGATCCGTGATGCTGCTACGGAAGAAGAGACATGGACTGGATAATTGCACACCCTGTCTGGACGGTGGTCGCGGTAATGTCTGCCATCGTCGTTGCAGTCGCAATCTATGACATCCGGCAACCACGCCGTGCGATCGTTCACAACTTTCCGGTCCTGGGCCACCTGAGATATTTTCTTGAGTCGATTGGCCCCGAGATCCGCCAGTATTTCATTGCCCAGGACAAGGAGGAGCTTCCCTTCAGCCGTGATGAGCGGCGATGGATCTACGCCACGTCCAAGGGGGCCAACAACACGTTCGGGTTTGGGACCAACGAACAGATCTACGGCATTGGCTATCCGATCATCAAGCACTCCGCATTTCCGGTGCCCGAATCGGATGTGGTGCACCCCGGGGGAGATAAGTCGTGGTGCCCGTCGCTGAAGGTGATCGGGGCGGCGCACAACCGGTCTCGTCCCTTCCGCCCGAATTCGATCCTGAACATCTCGGCGATGTCATTCGGATCTTTGGGTTACCGTGCGGTTTCGGCTTTGAACAAGGGAGCCCAGGCGGCTGGTTGTTACCACAATTCCGGAGAGGGCGGCGTCAGTCCCTATCATCGACTCGGGGCCGACGTGATCTGGCAACTGGGGACCGGGTATTTCGGTGCCCGAGACGCTGACGGTCGCTTTTCACTCGACCGGTTTGCCGGGGCGATCGAAGAATGTCCCCAGGTTCGAGCTGTCGAGATCAAGCTGTCCCAGGGGGCCAAGCCGGGCAAGGGAGGGATTCTGCCCGGAGAAAAGGTGACACCGGAAATCGCCGAAATTCGCGGAATTCCCGTCGGCGAAGACTGTCTCTCGCCCAACGCGCATCCCGAGTTCCGCACGGTCGATGAACTCATGGATTTCATCGAACGGATTGCTGATCGCACCGGGTTGCCCGTGGGGATCAAGAGTGCCATCGGGCAATTGGAGTTCTGGAATGAACTGGCCGAGCGGATGGTCGAGCGAAACGAGGGGCCCGATTTCATCTCGATCGACGGGGCCGAGGGTGGCACCGGGGCGGCGCCTTTGACTTTTGCCGACCATGTCGCGCTGCCGTTCAAGATCGGTTTTCAGCGGGTATACCCGATCTTTCAGCAGGCCGGCCTGTCCAAGGACATCACCTGGATCGGCAGCGGAAAGCTGGGTTTCCCCGATCGGGCGATCGTGGCGCTGACAATGGGTTGCGACGTGATCCAAGTCGCGCGAGAGGCGATGCTGGCGATCGGATGCATCCAGGCGCAGAAGTGCCACACGGGTCACTGTCCCGCCGGGGTGGCGACCCAGAACGCCTGGCTCCAGGCCGGACTGAACGTCGATGACAAGGCCAAGCGCTTCTCGGCATACGTCAAAGGGTTCCGCAAAGAGATGATCACGCTGTCACTGGCGTCCGGTTACCGTCATCCCAGCCAGTTTACCGGTGACGACATCGAGTTCAGCGCGGGTGTGAACCGCTTTTCTACGCTCGCCGACGTTCTTGACTATCGGGCCGATCCGGTTTCGAACGAGGAAGTGATGGCAGCGGTCCGCGAGGCTGAGGCCGAGTCGGTGGCCTGAGGCCAACCGGTGGGTCACTCCTCCGATGCCGTGTCCTCGCCTTCGTTGAAGATCCGGGTTTCCTCGGGATCGGGCAGATCTTGGGGGTCGAGAATTTCGATCTCCTCGGGCCACTCGACCGAGCCGGCCCAATTGGCGATGCGTTCGAAGTTCGCCTGGCGGTCGGCAGGTTCGGGTGCGAGCCACGATGTGATCACCTCGGCCAGTTCGTCGTCGATTTGCAGGCCCAGGCTCGATGGATCCCAGCCCTTCCATTGCCTCACCACGGTGACAAAATCTTTGACCGTGGTCTGCGCGAACAGTTTGGTTCCATCGAGCAGTTCAATCGCCAGGCAACCCATCGCGAACAGGTCCGACGCGGGGCCGGGTTCTCCACCGTTGAGCAGTTCGGGCGCCATGTAACCGGGCGTGCCGACCAGGATCCGGTCATCCGACGAATTCGCATTGGTCGGCTTGGCCAGGCCGAAGTCCATCAACTTGATCTGGCCGTCGCGGGTGATCATCACGTTGCCCGGCTTGATGTCGCGGTGAATGATCTCTGAATCGTGAGCGTATCTGAGTCCCTGGACAAGTTGGCCGAGGATTTTCCGCACGGAAGCGGCAGGCAGCGGGCCGCTGTCGTAGACCAACTCGTCCAACGACTTTCCGTCGATGTACTCGACGATGATGAAGAATGTGTAGAACATCGCGAAACGGCCGAGCATGTTGACGATGTTCGGGTGATCGAAGGTCTCGATGATGTCGGCTTCCCGTTGGAACGCCGCTCGCGATCGTTCGTCGCAGACCAGCCGGTGGCTCATCATCTTCAACGCCACCTTCTGCCCGCCCGGCCCGGTGGCTTTGTAGACGACGGCCATCCCACCACGGCCCAGGCGGCGAGTGATTCGGAACCCGTCCATGTCGCGTCCGACCAGCACGTCGCGATCGGGTCCGCCCACCCGCGTGGCGATCAGCCGGGTCAGAAACTGGCTGAACTCCGGGTAACTCTCGATCAGCGTGTGGAACGTCGATGCGGGCAGCACCCGGGCGACCAGCGGTTCCTGCGCGATTGCGTCCGCAGTCCGGGGCTCGCATGCCAGCAACGCCATTTCTCCCAGCACGTCACCGGGTCCGGTTCGTGCAATCACGTGCCGTTGCCCCTGTTCGTCCTCGGTCATCACCAACGCGTGCCCCGAGGAGATCACGAACATCTCCTCTCCGATGTCTCCCTGGTGGATCAGGTGTTCACCCTGTCGAAAATGTCTCTCCTGGAAACAGGTTTCCAGGAGAGACACGGCATCGGGAGGCAGTCCGTCGAAAGTGTCTTGTGATATCCAGTTGGTGGTGACAAAGTCCGTCATCTCGGTACTCCTGTGACCTGGCCAGAACGGGTCACTTGCTGGTCATTACGTAGACACCGTCCCAGTTCTTCGGAGGAGGGGTCTCGATCAGCGATCGGCAGCGGTCGATGTACATCCGGATCGGCTGGTCGGACTCGTTCGTGTCACCCAGTGCGGTGAATTCGTCCAGGGCCTTTTCGAACTGTTGGTCCCGGTACATCGCCAGTGCCGTTTCGAATCGCAGGATGTGCTCTGCCAGTTCGGCTTCTGCCGGTCGTTCGGCCAGCAACTCGAAGATCCGGGTCGGTTGTTGCCGGCCCTTGACCTGGATCAGGTCCAACTCTCGGGTTACCAGTTCGTCGCGGACCTGCTCCCAGGTGGTCTCGCTGATCAACGACTCGCTGCCGTACTGCTTGTTGGCACCTTCGAGCCTGGCGGCCAAGTTCACTCCGTCGCCGATGATCGTGTAGTCGAAGCGGAGATCCGAGCCGAAGTTGCCGAGTCGCACGGTGTCGGTGTTGATACCGATGCCGATTCGTACCGCCGGCAGTCCTCGTTGCTGCCACTGCTCTCTCAGACTCTGCAGCCGCTGGGACATCTGGATCGCTGTCCGGCAGGCCTGCAGCGGGTGGGCGGCGTCCTCGATCGGTGCGCCGTAAAAGGCCATGATCGCGTCGCCGATGTACTTGTCGACTGTGCCGTTGTTCTCGAAGACCACTTCGGTCATCGCCGTCAGGTACTCGTTCAGCAGCGTCGTCAGTTCACCGTCGGGCAGCCGCTCGGCGATGGTGGTGAATCCACGGATGTCCGAGAAGAGGATGGAGAGCTCGGTGGCGGCTCCGCCGAGCTGCAGCTGGTCGGGTTGCTCGGCCACTCGTTCGACCACTGCCGGGTGCAGGTAGAATTCGAAGGCCCGTCGCACCCTCCGGCGAGCCAGGTTGTCCAGCCACCACTTGCGGATCGTGACTGCCGAAAAACAGGCGACGACGCCGACCAGCGGCATGACCGGCTGAGTGATGGTGTCGATCCAGGTCAACAGCCCGTGGTGGACCCAAGCGATGACCATCAGCAGTGGGACAACCGAGGCGGTGGCGGGAACGACGTTCAGTCGGGAGAACAGGACTGCGGTGATCAGCATCAAGGCGATGGTGACCATGGTTGCCTGAAACAGTGATTGGCCCTGCAGGAAGTCCCCGGTGAGCATCGTGTTGACCAGGGAGGCGTTGATGATGATGCCGGGCAACGGGCCGACCGGAGTGTTGTGCACGTCGGCCAGTCCTCCGGTCCGGACATCCCCGACCAGGCACAGCTTGCCCGCGACCTGCTTACTCAGGTGTTCCTCGAAGCCCCTGCGGGCCTCGGTTTTCGCCTTGAGTTCCCGGTCGAGCAGATTGTTCAGGCGGATGTGCCAGGCGGCGGACACCTCGTTGGCTGTGGCGAGCTTCTGCTCGAATTCCCGGGTTGCCAGCACCGTCCGCAGTTCGTCTTCGATCGCGGTGAACTTCCGGTCTAGGTCCTCGAACGTGATCGCCCCGGTGGCGGCGGCCATGATCTCCTTCTCGAAGGCGGCATCCCGCTCGGAAAACGACGACTCGAGTTCCAATGCCTCGAAGAGCCGCGTCGACAGGAGCAGGATCTCGAACCGAGCCGCGTGGACTTCGCGATCGTGCTGGGCCAACTGAAGCAGGTCAGACAATCGCAGGACCTGTGACGTGGCTCCACCGGTGCCGGCCCTCCCGGGTTTCTGGTTGTCCAGTTGCCGGCTCCAGCTCTCCCGTGCGTTCAGCGGCCAACTGATGATCAGCTCGTGGTGCTGGTCGAGCGGAAAACCCATTGCGTCATCGCGCATCTGGAACGGAACCCCCTCCGATGCGTCCGGGTCAGGCTGGTGCTTGTGCAACTGGACGGCTGCGACAGCCTGGTGAACCAGCCCGCGGGTCGTTGTCCGCGACGGATCGTCGGTTCCACCGGGGAGATCAACCGCCCGGGTTGTCTTCAGGTTTCGCAGCACAACGTCGCTGTCCGCGTCAACTCCGGCAAATGCCAGCATGGTGTGCTCGGAAAATCGCCATCGCGGCAGTTCGAGTTCGTGGAGCTTGGAGACATGGTCGTCCCTGGTCGAACCGATCGCAAAGGAGCTGCGGCTGAGTGCTTCTGCCAGGACAGGCTTGGTCTTGTCGAGCTCCTTGCGGACAGCGTCGGCCATCAGTGGCGCGTTGGCGGCGACGACATCCAGTGCGGACTTCCGGTCCCGTTCCAGAACGAAACGGTAGGCGGCTTCGACGACGATGTGTTCGAAGTGATCGTTGACCGTTCGGCGAGGCAGTGAACAGGCGGAGGCCAGTGACTGCGTGTCGACGTGGTACGGGTTCTCGACCAGTTCTTCGACCAGTCGCCTGACGGCACGGTCATCGCTTCCGGGGTTGTTGCGGAAGTAGCACGGGAGGACGACACCGGTGGACTCCTTGCCGACACCGGCAAGGACTTCGAAGGCCCGGTGCTGGAGAGTGTCCTCGTTGTAGAGCCGCGACAAACGCGACTCGCGCCGCCGTTCTCTCTGGGAGGCGGGATCGGTTTCGGTGTCAAAGAAATCGTCGTGAGCGTAGATCCTCCTCAGAACGTCGCGAACCAGTTCACGGGTTGGGAGACCGTCGTAGAGGGCTTCGTCCTGGTAGAACGAAACGTCACTGCCGGCATCGGCCAGGACGAAGTCGAAGATAACGGTTCGGGCCTGGAGTCTTCCGAGTTGTCTCAGGGCCCGGGCGCGACGGTGGCGAGCGTTGGTTTGTCCCAGCTGGGCTGCGGCCTCGTCGTCATCGAGAATCAGCACGATGTCCGGGTGCAGGTCCGGTGGCGTGCGATTGGCCATCCAGATGTCCTGGAGATACCAGTCCATCCGCTGCCGGGCATCGCCAGGGTCGACCTGGCTCCAGGCCACCACCAGCACAATGGCTCCCATGACCCAGGCCACCGTGGGGGGAATCTGGCCCGGGAGGGCGATCCGCGGCAGGCGTTTGGGTGAGTTCACGGAGGAGGCCATCGATAGGCAGTCCAGCGAAGCGACGCCGTCCAGGTATCCGTCGACCCGGTTCCGGCTGATCCGAACGGGCTACCCGAACGGGTGCCACATGATACGGCCCCGAGACCGACGCTGGCCAGAGAGTGGGTTTGGGACCGAGCCATTCTCGGGGGACTGGTTCCCGGCTCCATCCGAACCGGGGCTACTCGTTGGAGATGTTGCCGCCCCCACCCCCTTCGCCGTGGGTGGAGCTTTGCCCGCTCGAGCCGCCTGACGTCGAGTTGACGAACTTCTGGAACTTCGCGTTCCCGTTGGGTTTCAGCTTGTCGCCCTTGCCGAATCCCTGGGCGTCCTGGATTTCTCGGGTGGCTTGGTCGAATTCGATCCGTCCCTTGTGGGGCCCGGTGAGGACCAGTCGGTTGCGACGTGTCATTTCGATGATCGCCCGAACCAGTCTCCCGGAACGTCGGTCGGATCCGGTGGCCTTTCGAGTGCCCTGCTCGGCCTGGGCCGAACGGAGCAGGCCGGAACGCGTGTTGGACGCGACCACGCCGGTGCGGCCCATCGAAAGGATGTCGCCCCGATCGATGGAAACCTCGAGCTCGCGGATCTCGGTTCCTCGTACGGCAACGACCGTCCGCGGTGTACGGATCCGGAATCGCGGCTTGATGGCCGAGGGAACGACCCCGGCCCGGGCGACACCCTGTGGCATGTCGAGCTGGATCGCGGCCGCCTGGTTGCGTTCGTAAGCCATGGCGATTGCCGCCTCGCTGTAACCTCGCAACAGCACCGCCGCCACGACTCCGTCGCCGTCGGTTGCCGGAGCTTCCGGACGGAAAGCGACCGGCCTGATCGCGTCGAAGTTCGGGCCGCGGTTGGCACCGGCCCGGTTTGGCTTGCGGAACATCAGCAGGCAACGGGCACCGACGTCCATGTGCACGGTGTCACCGGTCTGCAGTTTCGAGTCGAGAGTGACGGTTCTCACTGTGGTCCGGTTGTTGATTCGCCTGGTGTACGTCACGTCGCCGTTGACCTGTGAGACCTCGATCAGCAGGGCCCTGGCCCCGACGGGCACCTTCGCTCGTCCGGCCGGCTGCTGGGCTTCGGTCAGTGTTGGTCCTACGGTGAACGAGCCATAGGCTGCAACCAGCAGGCATGCGACCCAGGCGGCAGGACATCGGAACCCGGCGCGGGAAAGCTGTTGGCGATCGGGCATGTTCGTGACCTCTTATTGAATCGGGCCCGTTGTCGAGCCCGGAGAATCGTGTGGTTCGGGATGCTCTATTGCAGGCCCATTCCGCGACGGTCTGTCTCGGCTGCAACCCGAGTGAGAACGCTGAGCAGTTCGGATCCCGAGACGACCTGCCGGGGTTGTCCCTGGACCATCATGCCCCGGTGCTGCAACTCGCGATACGAGTACCGGCGTGTCATGCCGAAGATCGATGTCAGCAGGCCTGGCCGGATGTCGAGGTAGCTGGCGGCCATGTAGGCCAGGACATCTCGTTCGAGCCCGGCCATCGGGGTGAAGCCCCAGCCGTCGTCGATCACCCCCTCACCGATCAGCAACCTCCTGAGTTCCGCGAACGGCATCGTGTCGAAGTCGACCCGGCCGTCGATTCGGCCGTGCTGGTGAGCCAGGCGGGCCATGGCGCGGTATCCGTCGATGACCTTGGCCCGGGGTTTGCGGGCGAGAGTGACGCTGGAGGGCAGCTTGGCGTCGGTATCGCTGCGTCGGCGGGAGTCTTGGCCCCCGGCCGTCAACGACACGGCCAACAGGCCGCAGACGGCGATGGCCAGCAGGCTGTTTGTGCGCGTTGTCATGGTTGGTCTCCTGGAGATCGCTAGAGCAGCCAGTTGAGGTTGACGGTGAAGAACTGGCGGCTGCGGTCATTGTCGCCGAAGGTGGAGAAGCTTCCCTCGTGCGGGAAAAATACGCCGTAGTTGATCAGCAGAAACAGGTCGCTGGAGAGTCTCCAGTTGGCGAACAGGTCCCATTCGAATCCGAGGTAGTCGTCACCCTGCAGGTTGGCCCGGGCATCGCTGATGCTCGCGTCAGCGTCCGATCTCCAGTACCAGTACGAACTGGTTCCGATCTCGAAGTTCTGCCACGCCGGGCTGTCGGGATCGTCGAACGGGCGGATCGCTGCCGAGAGGTTGACGAATTCGAGATTGGAGAACTGCGGCGCGAAACTGGCACCGGTGTTCATGTAGCCGAATCCCACGAACGTCTCGTCGGAAGTGGTCGGCAGGTTGGTTCCGCCGTTGGGCTGTGGTCCGCCAATTCGAGTGTTGTCGCCGCTGGCCCGGGCGTACTTGACACCGACACGGGGACGTCCGGGAACTGTCCAGAAGTAGTCGAGCCCGGTGTCAATGGCCCAGGCGGAAATGTCAGTGACCGAGGGTGTTGAGCCCGATCCGAACGAGTGGTGGTTGGTTCCGTGTTGAACGATGAACTCGGTGTGGTGTCTCAGGTTGGGGACGCCCCACTCCTGGCCGGGGTCGCCGAAGAGCATCTCGCCGGTCGTGCCGATGCCCCAGTAGGTCGAGTCGTAGGTCACCGGGGCGTTGGAGGTCGACAGCGAGTTGTCGAATTGTCCCAGGACGTAGCTGTAGAGTTCCTGGCGGTCCCAGCCCTGGTACTCCACTTGTCCGCCGTAAAACCGGCGGAGATCCAACTGGTGAGCCACCGAGTTGGGGTTGCCATTGAATTGAACGTTTCGGTTGATCGACTGGCTGCCGAAGACCAGCCCGGCCCAGTTGCCGTAGGCCCAGTCAAGGCTGACGGCCTCGGTGGTCAAGCCGAATGTGATCCCGCGGCCGAGGTAAAGGTACTGCCGGCCGATCGAGAAATCAGCGGCCCAGTCATCGGCATCGCCGATCCCGCTCTCTTTCACGGCGGCGTCGATATCGAATTCGTAGTAGCCCAGGTCGACGTAGGGACCCTGGCCGTCTTGCTCGCGCCCGAAAGGGCCGAACTGGTCGCCGTCGTTGAAGGTCAGGTAACCCAGTTGGCCCCGGATGTAGCCACGGTGGACGGCACCATAGGAGAGACTGGCCCAGGGACGCATTTCCGCGATGTGCAGGGCCCGGGACGACTGGGGAAACGGCAGACTGTTGCCGTGATCCTCGAACCAGGTCGTCAGTGAACGCAGCACGGCTCCGTGGTTGATCAGCAACTGATCTTCGGTTGGAGGTGATTCGAATTCCGGAGCGATTAGTGGCCGGATCTGGTTCTCGAGGAACTGTTGCTGACCACTCCCGTTAGGCGCTTGGGCCACTGCCGGAAGCCCACCCACCAAAAACAACAATGCGGCCGGAAGACCGCGCCAACAAAGAGTTCCGAGGCGGCATGAGCCCATGATCGCGACATCCATGTCGAAGGAAGACGACTCCCTGTCTCTTTGAATCGACCCTCTCCACC
>PBOJ01000055.1 GCA_002724315.1 Planctomycetaceae bacterium
CCGAGGGTGTTCCCGGATTCAACTTCAACCAGCCGTTCCTGGGCAACAACACTCTGGGGTCGGAGTCATTTCCCGCCTCGGTAGGCAAACAGGCCCTGAGCAACTTCCAGATGGGGCGGGTCAACGGCGACCTGGGCTTCGGAGGGCTGGTGCTGTCGGCCGGTTCCGAGTCGATCAACATCCTGTTGCGGGCGCTTTCGGAGAACCGTCGTGTTGAGGTGCTCTCGAGGCCGATGATCCAGGCGCTGCACAACCAGCTTGGTTCGATCGTCGTCGGTCAGACGTTCCAGCAGGTCAACGGACTGGGGGCCCAGAACACGTTGACCGGAGTGTCGCAGCCACAGCTCCAGGAGCGTGCCGTTGGAATTCAACTTCAGGTTACCCCGCGCGTCTCACCCGACGGATCGATCACCATGGAGGTTGTTGCGACCAAGGACGGGATCAACCCGAGTCGGTCGATTCCGATCATCTCTGATTTCCAGACAGGAACGACGATTGATTCACCGGTCATCGACACCGTGACCGCCCAGGCCAGCGTCAGTGTTCAGGACGGCCAGACCATCGTCCTGGGCGGCATGATCACGCAATCGGAAGGCACGATCGAGAGAAAGGTGCCGTGGTTGGCCGACCTGCCGGTGCTGGGAACGGCTTTCCGGTTCGACTCGAAATCCAAGACTCGCTCGGAATTGTTGATCTTCCTCACGCCCCGGATCATGAAGACGCCCGAGGATTACGAGGAACAGAAGCAGGTCGAGGCCGAACGGATGGCCTTCTCGCTGGAGAAGGCTGAAGAGATCAACGGCCCGGTGATGTCGCTTCCCGAACCCGAATCGGAGAAGAAGACCAACGAGAAGCCGGAAGCGAAGGGTTCGCAGCCCAAGCCGATGTCGCGGAAAAAGGTCCCCCCCGCGACGAAGAAACCGGAGAAGAAGACAGATGATCCGGGCCAAAAGAAAACCGGTCAGCTCCAGGACGAAGACATCTCGAGAGCCGCAATGACCACTGTCGGTTCCGACGATCTCGACACCAAGAACTTCGCCTTGCCGAGTGAAATCGATGGGTTTGAGGAAAGCGTCCCGGCCCCGCCGGCCACGATGTCGCCGGTGAGACGGTTCTTCAAGGCATTGGTTCCCTGACGTCACCACTCCACGTTTCGTTTGAACGGTTCCGTCCATTCTCCCACAGTTCCAGGCCAAACATGAAGTCGTCTCCCCTCAACACGTTGTTGTTTTCCGGGCTGATGCTGACCATCGCAATGTCGTCCGGATGCCAGGCACCCAACATGAAGACGTTGACCTCCTGGGTGCCATTCGGGTCGCTGTTCGGGGCCGAAAAGGACGTGCCGTGGGCTGACAAGGACAACCCCGCCGTTCGCTGTGTCTGCCTGTGGCAGCCGGCCGAAGGGACCTGGGAGGGGCAGTCGTGTCGCGGGTTCGGTGGGCAGATCTTTTTCCTCGACCGTGATTCGGCTCGACCGATCGCCGTTCGCGGTGATATTCGGATCCACGTCTTCGATGATGCCGGTCCACGGGAAGATCGGGCCAAGCCCGTTCACACTTTCGATTTTACCAAGGGGGCGTGGAACGCCTTCCTGGTGAAGACCCAGTTCGGGCCCGCCTACAACATTTTCATTCCCTACACCCGCCAGGGGCATGAAAAGACCGAGTGTGCTCTCAGGATCCGGATGGTCGAAGAAGGCATTCCTGCGATCTTCTCCGACATGTCCTACGTCCGGCTGGAAGGGTCGGACAGGAAGGTCGGCCAGGAGGCCGAAGGCGTTGCCGATTCTCGCTTGAAGGGGAACGAAACAGAGAAACCTCGGACAGGTACGGCCAATGAAACGGCGATCGGTCAGATCGTGAACAGATCATCGGCCTCCAAGAACAATCGCGGCCTGCCACCCGACGTCGAAGCCCGCCTGGCGGCTTTGCGGCACAAGATGCCGATCAAGCCGCGGACAAATCCGGATCACTCAAGAAGCGAACAACTGCCCGGAGGTGCCGAGTTTCCTTCGTCGTCGGCCAACCCGGGAAGCTTCGATCCCCCCGCTTTCGCGTCGCCGATCTCGGAAGAACCCCGGCGACAGCCGAACAATGTCCAGAACAGTAACAATGACCAACAGAAGGCCCGGTGGGCCGCCGGCACCGAATCGACGCGGAGCAGGCGACACGCACTGGCTCCGGCGCATCCGCTGGTGGGGCAGTCCTCCGAGTCCACTTCGATCCAGCAGGTTCACGCTTCTCGGACGACGGCTGGTGAAGGCAAACCCATTTTCCAGGGAACCATCAACCGGTTCGAACGGATGATCGAAGACGCCCAGGCGGCCGCTGCACGACGGGACTGGGCCCTGGCCATCAAATTGGCTTCTCGGGTCGACCGGGCGGTGCGGGATGAGAATGCGAGTTGGCCGGTCCAACGGCCGACTCCATCGGCGATGGTCGCACAATGGGAGATACAGCGGATTGAGAACGCCGCGGCAGGCGACCGTTCCCAGCGGGACGCCAGGATTGATTCCCGGGTCGACGACTATCTCAAGGCCTCGAAAACTCAGCTCGACCAGAACAAAACGTCAGAAGCTCGTCGATTGGCTACGGTCGCTCACTTGATCTCTCGAGGAGCCGTCCAGTCCGGCCGTCTGAACGGAACGGCTGACGCCCCCAGTCGTCACTCTTCGATGACGCCGTCCACGGATACCGTTCGGCAACGGATTCCAGCGGCGGCTACTGGCAACGGGGGAGAGACACGTGGTCGCCATCCACTCGATGGCAACTGGGCTGCACCGTCGTCACCACCGACACGACCGGCCCACCCGCTGGAATCCGCGGGCGGCTTCGAGTAGTACCACCGTCTCGAGGGAGATGCGGGACGTAGTGGGTGTCACGATTTGTGCCGGCACTTGTCATCGCCGGGACAGATTGTGTGCTACAATCCACGCGGAAGTGTATCGCGTGGAGAAATGTCATGCGTCGCCTGATTGCCTGCGTTTGCCTGGCTGCTGTCGCGTCCTGGGTCTGTGAGTCTTCGGCGATGGCCCAGGTTGGTGGGACGAACCAGAATTCGCCAACTCGAACAAATACTCCCACCACTACGATTGGCGGCACGTTGGGAGCCGGAGGTGCCGCGGGTGGCACCGGGGCAGGTACCACGACCAGTGGAATCAATCTGAACCAGGGAGCTGCCGGGCAGCCGAATATCCAGAACTTCGGAACGGGCTTTGTCGGGCAGAGTCAGAACCAGGGCCGTTTCATCGGCAGCCAGTTCTCAGGTCAACAGCAGATCCGTGGTGGGACTACTGGTGGACGCAACACGTTTACCGCTGGACGCGGACAGGGCAGTAACCGTGGCGGTCGGAATACGAACCGCAACCGGGCGACCGGGCGGAACGCTCGCACCAAGCGGGTCCGACCTCGGCACCGCATCGCCTTCTCCTTCAGGTCTCCGTCCATGGCGGCGGCCAAGGCATCGCTTGATGTCCGATTCTCGATGCTCCTGGATCGGCGGCCCGAGTTTCGAGGTGTGAAGATTGTTGCCGGCAAGGCGGGCGAATTGACTCTTTCGGGCAAGGTTCCTGACGCGACGGCCCGTCGAATGGCCGTAGCCCTGGTCCGCATGGAACCGGGAGTCCGCAAGGTGACCAACCAGTTGAGCGTAGCCGCTGTCGAGGCGTCAGGCAGCGAATAGCCCCGAGGACCGGGTGTGTTGATCTGGTCGGGTTGTAGCGGTTTTTCCGGAAACGACAGCAGTCGGTTGTTCCGCACGGTCGATATTCCCTGTGGGTGCGGTGTGCGCCATGGCAGGTGAAAATCCGACCGAGCGAGAGTGACGACGGTGATGAATCGATCCTTGCGAGCGGCCGGGGCTGTGCTGGCCATCGGAGCGGTGTTGACCACCGTGATGGCTGGAATCGCAGTGTTTGATCAGCGGGCCACCGATGGCCATTCGGACCACGCGGGAGAGACAGCCGCTGTCGAACCGGCAGTGACGTGGAAGCAACTCGAAGTGTCTCTCGATGCAATCGACAGCCGGGTCGATGACGTCAGCCAACAGTTGGCAAACGAGTCGGAATCGGCTCGCCGGGGCCAGGTGGAACTCGAGTCGCGTTTGCGGGATGACCTTCGGGCGGAATTGGATCGCGGACTTGCCGGGATCTTCGGTGATACGAGGCTGGTCGAGACGATCGAGAGCACGTTGGCCTCCCGTGGAGACAGACAGCAGATCGAATCGATCGAGGCGAGATTGAAGGTGTTGGCAGGGACGATCGAGCGGCAGGCCGATTCGACCGCAGCACTGCGAGAGCAACTGGGACGACTCCAGCCAGCGATGCAGGTTGTGGCCACCCCGGGGAGGCCCGAGCATTTCACGATCGAGGCCAGACAGGTGCCCCTGGCCGATGTCCTCAAGCGGCTTGATGAACTCAGCGACTGGAAATTCGAGGCGACCATGGCGGCGACCGCCAGGGTCTCGATCGACCGTCTTGAGGGGGTCACAATCCAACAGGCCCTGGAGGTGCTGTTGCCGGCGGCCGGTTGTGCTGCCCGGCTCGACGGCCGCAACGTCAACGTGATGTCGATGGCCGAAGCTCGTCGGCAGCAGCAGCAGCAGCAGGCGGTTCCGGCACCGGCCAGCGAACCGTCCGGTGACACCTCTCGCGAGGTGATCGTTGATCTGGCCATTGTCTCAATTGAACTCACCGACGAGTATCCCGGCGGGATCAGTGACCTGATTGAAACGACCGGGCCGACCGGTGCGCTCGGCCAGGCGACCGGTGGGCTGCTGGACCAGCCGATCTCGGAATTTCTCGAACAACTGCGGAAGGTGGTTTCCACGAAGGTCGTGGCGCAGCCGCGACTGAGAGTCAATGACGGTGCGGTGGCGAGACTGGAGACCGGCCAGCGAACGAGGACTGCTTCGATGGTCTCTCCGGCCGGCCGGGCCACGACACTGGACCTGGCAGCAAAACTGGTCGTACGGCCTCGTATCCTTCCCGGCGGCCAGATCGAACTCTCTCTGACCCCGACGCAGGAGACCCGCGTGGCCGGTGACAAGGACTTGCCGGCCGCTCGATCAGCCGCCCAGCGGTCTGCTTCGATTCGTGTCGTGATTCCCGCCGGTCAGACGGTTTTGCTGGGAGGTTTGTTCGCGGATATCAATCTCGAGTCGGCAGAAGCTCTCGCAAGAGGGCCCGAGAAACCCCGACTGATCGAACGACTCTTCGGAGACGAGGCCCAGCCGGTTGGCGGTGGCACGATCCGGCGTGAGTTGATCGTGCTGGCCACGCCGAGGCTGGATGACCGGAACGCGGACCAACCCGTGCGGCAGAGCCGCCGCTAGCTTGCGGCGGCCACTGGGGCTTTGGAGAATGCGGCGGTTGATCGTTCCTGACGGTGTGCCGCTATGAAGATATTCTCACTGCGAGTCCTGTGTGGGCTGCTGGTTTTGCCCGTTGCCTGGTCTCTGCTGATGCCGTTGTTGGCCGGCGAACCGAGTTCGCCTGCCGTGGCCGGTCCGGCTGCCAAAGACCCGCAGGATAGCGTCGATCGCGACTATCGGGACGATTTGCCTCGCACCCCACCAACCCGACCGTCCGAGGCGGTCCAGGCGCTGGTGACGCGGCCAGGGTTTCGAGTCGAGGTGGTGGCCGCCGAGCCCCTGGTGGAGGATCCGGTGGCGATGGAGTTCGATGAGAACGGCAGGTTGTACGTCTGCGAGATGCCCGAATACAACCAGTACGCCGACAAGCAGTACCAGGGCCGGGGGCGAGTCAGGCTGCTGGAAGACACCGACGGCAATGGAGTGTTCGATCGCAGCCGGATTTTTGCCGATGGAATCGATTCTCCGGGGGCTGTCAGTTGCTGGCGCGGTGGAGTGTTCGTCGGCAGCGTGCCGCACATTCTCTATCTGAAGGACACCGACGGAGACGGGGTCGCCGACGTGCGCCGAACGGTTTTCACCGGGTTTTCCCGTGACAAGGCCGGGGAAGCAATGCTCAACTCGTTCCGCTGGGGCCTCGACAACCGCTACCACGTATCGACCAACCTTGCCGGTGGCAACGTGCGGAGGGTGGGTGAACCGGCCAAGACAGCGGTCTCGGTTCGCGGTCGTGGGTTCTTGTTCGACCCTCGCAGTGAGACGTTCGAACTGGCCAGTGGCGGGGGCCAGCATGGCATGAGCATGGATGACTGGGGACGGAAGTTCGTCTGCCAGAACAGTGTTCCGGCCCAGTTGCTCGTCTACGACGACCGGTACCTGTCCCGCAACAAGTATCTCGCCGGACCGGCTCCGGCAGTCAATATCGTTCCCACCGGCAAGCAGACCAAGTTGTTCCGCAAGAGTCCGATCGAATCGTGGCGGAAATTGAGGACGAGGTTGCGGAGCAAGGGCTTGATCCCGGGCTCCGACGAGGGGGGCAAGCCGGGAGGGTTCTTCACCGGGGTCACCGGTGTGACCATTTATCGTGGTGATGCGTGGCCCCCGTCCTATCGCGGAAACCTGCTCATTGGCGAGGTGTCCAACAACCTGGTGTTTCGGGCTCATCTCGAACACCAGGGCGTCTCGCTGGTGGCCCGTCGTGCTGACGAGAAGGCCGAGTTCATCGCGTCCCGCAGTGTCTGGTTCCGGCCAGTGCAGTTGGCCAATGCCCCCGACGGCACGCTGTACGTGATCGACATGGCCCGGGAACTGATCGAGGGGGCGGCGTTCCTGGCCGACGTGATTCTCAAGCACATGGATGTCACCAGCGGAATGACGATGGGCCGGATCTACCGAGTGGTTCCCGATGGGAAAACGCTCAGGCCTCCACCACGACTGGGCCAGCTGTCTACCGTCGATCTTGTGGCTTTGCTCGATCATCCCAATGGCTGGCACCGAGACACGGCGTCGCGGTTGCTTTACGAACGCCAGGACGCGGCGGCGGTTTTGCCGCTGAGGACACTGGCTCGAGAGGCCCGTCAGCCCATCGGTCGTGTCCATGCGCTGTGGTCGCTGGCAGGGCTGGTCCGCGATGGTGGTCAGCCCAAGCCGGGTGTTGCTGCGACGGGGCCAGGGGCTCTGACCGCTGACCTCGTGCTGGCTGCGCTGGAGGATGGGAATCCCGAGGTCCGGATCCAGGCATTGCGGCTGTCGGAACGGTTGTTGGATCGTTCCGAGGCGTTGAGACTGAAACTTGCGGGAATGGTTGGCGACGGCGACCTGCGGGTCCGTTACCAGTTGGCGTTTTCGCTGGGCGAGGTCGACACTGCCTCGGCCAGGGCCGCGCTGGCCCATCTGGTGAAGAAAGACGGGACCGACACCTGGGTGCGTTTGGCCGTCCTGAGTTCTCTGGGCCGAGGTGGAGGAGAGGTGTTCGGTCGATTGCTGGCTGACAAGGTGTTTCGTGCGACGAAACCGGGGCAAGCGGTGCTGGTGGCCCTGGCGAGCCAGATCGGGGCGGCTGACAAGTCGGGTGATGTGGCTGCGGTGATCGGTGGTGTGGCGGGGTTGCCGGCAGCAGAGAAGGCACTGGGACAGGCGGTGGTGGCTGGATTGGTCTCCAAGCGAAGTGGAGCGGCCAAGAAACGCCTGGCCGGTGTCGGTGGAGGCCAGGCCCGCAAATTGCTCGACGGCCTGTTGTCCGATGCGCGTCGCCTGGCTCCGGATCGCAAGCGGTCGACTGCCGAGCGAGCCCAGGCTGTGCGGACCCTGGGGCTGGGCGGGTTCGCCATGGACCGGAAACTGTTCTCTTCGCTGCTGACGATCACCGAATCGCAGCCTGTGCAGGAGGCGGTGCTCGAAACCCTGGGACAGTTCAATGATCCGGGGGTGGCCGACCTGTTGCTGGACCGTTGGAAGAGCCTGAGTCCCAGCTTGCGGCGACGAGCGGCCGAGACGCTGTTTTCCCGGGTGGCCTCGACGCGACGACTGCTGGCAGCTGTTGCCGAAGATGAGGTCGCTCGAGCCGACCTGGACCCGGCTCGGGTGAAGCTGTTGAAGGCGTCCGGAGATGCGGAAACACGTCGGCAGGCGGTCAAGTTGTTTCCCGACGGGGGGCAGGTCGCCAGGCAGGAGGTTCTCAAGAGGTACCGGGCATCGCTGAAACTGGATGGAGATGTCGGCCGCGGCCGCAAGGTGTTCCGCAAGATCTGTGCCGTGTGTCATCGCCTTGAAGGGCACGGCAAGGCGGTCGGTGCCGAATTGGCCGGTATCGCTGACCGGGGGCTGGACGCCGTGTTGCTCAACGTGCTCGACCCCAACCGCGAGGTGAAACCGAAGTTTCTCAGTTACGTGACGGCCACCACCGAGGGGCGGATCCTGACGGGGATGATCGTTGCCGAAACGGCCAACAGCCTCACCATTCAGCGTAGCGACGGAACCACCGCCACCGTGCTCCGCGTCGACATCGAGGAACTCAACAGCACGGGACTCTCGTTCATGCCCGAGGGGCTCGAGAAGCAGGTGACCGTCAAGATGATGGCCGATCTGCTGGCCTACCTGGCGTCGGTTCGTTAGAGACAACCGGCACCCGAGTGTTGGCTACTTGGGTGGCGGGATCAGCTTGGGTGTCGCTTCCTTGACGACTCCCGAAGATTCCTTGAACAGCAGATGGCTGACCAGGATGTCACTCCAGCCGTACCGGAACGTTTCCTGATTCAGGTCCGAGAAGGCATCCCAGACGGTGACCGCCTTCTGGTGCCACCGCTTGGCTTCGGCTGATTTACCGAGTTTCTGGGAGACCATTGCCAGGCAGGCCAGGCAGTTGGCTCGCGAAGGAGTTCTGTTCCACCAGTTGTCGGTGTTGTCTTCCAGCGTCGAGAGAATCTCGTGCGCTTCTGCGTGCTTGCCCATCCGGTAGCGGGCGAGACCGGCAATGAACAGAGCCATGTTGTTGTCGGGCTGTTGTTCGGCGAGCATCTCGGCGTCCTTCGAGACCTTGGCGATGACACCGGCCTCGCGTTTGTTGCCGGTGACCAGCGAGAGCAGGACGGCCTGGGGCCTTGTCAGTTTAGACCTGTTGCCGTTCTGGGTCTGTTCCCGGTCGAGGAGGCCATGGGCTTGCTTGAGGCGATCCTGCGCGGCGAGAAGCACGATGTACTCGAACATCACGCCCGAGTTGACATCGGTCTGCTGAGCCGCGTGGGCCAGGTCGTCCATGGCGGCCGGCCACTGCTGCAGGTGGGCAAAACAGTTGGCTCGCCGTCGACGGAAAAGTACGTCATCTGGGGACTTGTCGACCAGTTGGTCCAGAAGGCCTCTTGCCGCGTCCCATTGTTCAGCCTGTACGGCCATGGCCGACTGACGCAACAGCCAGTTCCACCGCTGTTCGTCTGAAACCTGGAAATAATCGGGTTGCGATTTCCGCATCCTCTCCCACGCATCTTTCAATTCGACGGGATTAGAGCGGACCAGGCCACTGGTGGAATCGATGTTCTGTCCGGAGACAATTTTCGAGAGTGCTGCGATTTCGTAGTCGTCCAGCGTGATGTCAAGCGCCGTCGTGCAGATCTGGCGATTGTTGTCGACGGTCACGACGTCTCCGGTAACCGGGTGAAGTTCGGCGTCACCGGTCCATGCGGATCGGCGGATCTTCGGGACGACCAGTTGGCCCGAGGCAACATCCCAGACGCGGGTGACTCCGTTGATCTGCTTGGTGAGTAATCGGCGACCATCCCGGCTCCACTTGACGGTGACAATGCGTCGTGTGTGTTTCATGGGCTTGGTGAGTGGTTCGGCCGTCTTGGCATCCCAGATCCGGCCGATCCCATCGGTCCCTCCCGTCGCCACCATCGACCCGTCCGGGCTGAATGCCGCATCTCTTACTCCACCCGAGTGCGGGAACGGACGAGACAGTGGCTGAAGGTTTTTTGCACTCCAGATGCGACTGGAACTCTCTTCGTTGATCCCAAACCAGCCCGTTTCCGATGCGGAGACGATCAGTGAGTTGTCGGGACTGAACCGGACTCGATGGATTCCCCGCGGGAACTGCCGGATTGGGACCACGAGTTTTCCGGTTGCCACGTTCCACAGGCCGATTTCACCTTCGTAATCCACCTCGTTGCGTGTGTCGTCTCCGTTGGAAACGAATGTGCCGGTAACGACCTGAGAGCCATCAGCCGTGATGTCGACGGTCCAAATCCGATGACGGTGAACCAGCGGCGGCGTGAGAGCCTGACCACTGGCCACGTCCCAGACACGCGCAGTGCCGTCGGAACTTCCGGAAACGATTCGCTTGGCGTCCGCACTGAACCGAACCGCCCGGACCTCGGACGAGTGCTGGAATTTGCCGGGGAGTTGTTCCCCGGTGGCCACGTTCCAGATGCGGACGTGTCTGCTGGCGCCGGCAGCGGCCAGCCATTTTTCGTCGTCTGAAAACTGCAGCGCAAAGACGGGACCGGGGTGCTTCAATTCTCGCGGAGACTCGTTGATGTCATCACCTTTCCAGAGCAGAACCCGGCCTCCACGACCGGCTGCGGCACAGTAGCTGCCGGATTGGGTGAACCGGAGCCTGCTGAGTTGCCGACCGGTCGTCACCTGTTGGTCCCGCCGTTCGGCGGTTGCCAGGTCCCAGACTCTGACCACACGGGCATTCCTGGCAATTGTCAGGAGGTGTCGACCATCGGAGGCAAAACGGGCGACACGTACCGGTGTTCCGTGAGGCAATGGTGGGGTCACGGATTTACCCGTGCTCACGCTCCAGATTCGGGCTGTCTGGTCATTGCTCGCGGAGAGAAGGAGCCGGGAATCCGGGCTGAAAGAGAGATCGGTCACCATCTTGTCGTGCTGGATTTCAGTCGCCCTCAGTTCGCCACTTTGGCGGTCGAACACGTTGACGCGTCCCGAAAAGTACCCGACGACGACTAGCTGTGAATTGGGACTCACCGTAAAGGCGTAGGGGAAACTGTCCTCCTCGATGATGTCTTCCGGGGCGAGCGGTGCGGCGGGGTCTGCAGGCCATTCTCGGACAATCCGGTCCCAGCAGACGGTGATGATGGACCGGCCGTCAGGCGTGTAGAAGGCTCCACGGACCTTGTCGGCGTGAGGAAGGGTGGCCAGGGATTTTCCGGTGGCTGCATCCCAGATGACGGCCTTGCGGTCGTGCCCACCAGTCAGGAGGTGTTTTCCGTCCGGGCTGAAGGACACGGCCCGGACCAGGTCGTCGTGTTTCAGGACTGGCGTTGTCGGCTGACCGGTTTGCGTGTTCCAGACGCGGACGTTGCCGAGATTGTCAACGGCTGCGATCCGCTGGCTGTTCTGTGAAAAGGCAACCTGATGAATGCTGCCGACCAGCGTGAGCGTATCGGTGATCGGCTTTTCACTGCTGGTGCTCCAGATCCGGAAACTGCCGACGGACTCTTCGCCTTCGATCTTGGTGAAGACCTGGTTTCCCGCGGCTGTGACGAGAAGTTGTCCGTCCGGACTGATCGCCATGCGGTGGACGTTCTGGTCCATGATCGACAGCTCCATCTCCGGTTTTCCGGTTTTCACGTTCCAGGTGCGGAACCAGCCTCTCTTGTCGTCCGGATCCTGGAAATCTCCGGCGACCACAATCCGGGTGGAGTTCTTCCAGAGAACAGCGGTGGAGATGTTTTCATCGGTGAAGATCATCTGGACCGGTCGCGGAACCTGTCGCACGAATTGCTGAAAACGAATCTTGTGCAATTCCTGCCGTTCGTCGTCCGCTTCGTCATCGACGGCGCGGGCCAGCCAGGGCAGGGCGTCGAGAGTCTCCTCGTGCTCAACGCTGGTCATGGCGGTGTTGATCTGCCCGTCGACAAGTTGCTTGAGGTTGAGATCTCGGGCGGCAACGGCCTCGCCCCGCTGCTTTTCTGCTTCGCGGCTTGCCGAGACCGCGGCCGCCTGCGACGTCTCGGCCAGCTTGCGGGCCTCGACTGCCGACGAGAGCGAAACCTCGGCGTTCCGCTTCAGGTGATTCGCCTGGGCGAGCAGCCGGGTCTGCTTGGCTGCAAACATGCCAGCCCCGACGGCAATGACGACCAGCAACACCGCGATTGTGCCTGTCAGTGACGCGACCAGGGGATTGCGGCGACACCAGCGGACCAGGCGTTCGGCGGGAGTGATCCGGCGAGCACGAATCGGCTCGTCCGACAGGTACCGCTTGAGGTCGTCTCGCAACCGGGCGGCCGAGCGATAACGGTGATTGGGGTCTCGTTCGAGACACTTGTTGATGATCGTTTCGAGGTCGCGCGAGATCCCGGGGGCCAGCCTGCGGATCGGCGTGATCTGGCAACTGGCCACCTGCTGCACCAGTTCGTTCTTCGCTTCGGCATCGTAGGCCGGGCGGGTGGTGATCAATTCGTAGAGCGTCAATCCCAGGGAAAAGACATCCGACCGGGCATCCGACTGGCCCTTGAATGTCTCGGGAGCCATGTATCTCAGCGTGCCCAGCACGTCACCGGTTTGGGTCAGGCCGTCACCATCGATGGCCTTGGCCAGTCCGAAGTCGGTGACCCAGACGACCCCCTGCAGGTCCAGCAGCAGGTTGGCCGGCTTGATGTCGCGGTGCAGGATGCCCTGCTCGTGGGCGTAGCTGAGCGCGTCGGCAACCTGCATCCCCATGCTCGTGACACTTCGCCAGAACTCGTGGTTTGTCTCGGTCGTTGGCTCGATGGATTCGGTGTCGGTGACTGCCAGGCCGGTCAACTCGGTGCCGGTGATCTCGGCCCCATGATGGTCGGTGGTCGGGTTGAGTTCCCCGATCATCGTCAGGCTGTTGATGGTGAACTGGCCGGTCAACATGCCGACCGCCACCTGGTTTGCCTCGCTGTGGTCGGCCTCACGCTGAGCGGCCTCCGACGTGTCGTAGTGCATGCTCTCGCGAGTCTCCGACGCGTCTCCTGTGCGGCGGATGCGTTTGAGTTCCACGAGCACGTCATCCAGGCCCTGGCCCTGGATGTACTGCATCACGTAGTAGTGCATCCCGTCATGTTCACCGACTCCGAAGACGGGCACGATGTTGGTGTGGTGGAGACGGGCCGCGGACCGGGCTTCCATCTCGAAGCGAGACAACTGCTTGGGGTCGGCCAGGGCACCAGCCTGGAGAACCTTCACCGCAACCCGGCGGCCCAGCGACTCCTGTTCGGCTTCGTAGACGACTCCCATTCCGCCCCGGCCCAGTTCACTGACGATGCGGTAGTCACCCAGGTGTTCGATGCGGCGACCATCGTCGGTCTCGCCACCTTCGAACGCTCCGGTCATGTCAAACGCCCCTTCCTTGACGTTCTCCATCATCAACATCGCCGGTAGCACATCACGGATCTCGTCGGCCAGTTCGGGATGGGCTTCCGCGTACTCCTCGACGGAAACCTCTTCACCGTTGCGATGCCGTGCAACAAAGTCCTCGGCAAGTGACTCAACGGTGACCGGGTTGTTGGGCTTGTCGTTCATCGTGCTATTTTCCTCGACGGAGCTCTTCAGCACCGTCTGGTGTGGTGTCCTGTCCTTGCTAACGGAGCAGGGCGGCAAAAGATCAAGAAAAAAGTGTCAGTGTTGTTTTTCGGGTCTGCTGCCGGATCTTGCGACCCGGCCATTTGATGGGAGGCTCCTGAAATCAATTCTGTTCCGGGAGTGACTTCATGAATCGTGTCAGGTTCTTCAGGGCGTCCATGAATCGTCGGCTCACTTCTGCTCCATCGAGTTCGAGGACCTCGGCGGTTTCGCTGGTGTTGAGTTCTTCGAGATGCCGCAGGACCAGGACCTCGCGATCAAGCGGATCGAGTTGGTTGAGGAACTCCTGCGTCCGCAGTTGCATCCTGGCTCGAGCGGCTTCCTCGGCGCCGGATGCCATCTGGCCCAGGACCTGCCCGGCCAAAAGCTTGGGACTGACCTGGGGGAATGCCCCACGATACAGGGCGAACTGGCTCTGGGAATCCCCGGTGTCGGGAAGCGCATCACGGTGAACTTCTGACAATGCGTCGCCGGTCACTTTCCTCATCCACACGTAAGGACTGAGTTCCGGAAACTGCACGTAGGCGGCCAGTTCGTGCCGCATCCTGAGAAACGCGCGGTCGAGCACCGTCGCCGAACGCACTCGGCCCCGCAGTCGCGAGTCCAGCCGGATCCGGACCAGCCGCTGCAGGCGGGCATGATGCTCCTGAAACAACGCCTGCAGTTTCATTGCGGCTTCGTCGCCCGAAAGTTCCTGCCGGAGCTCCGGGTCAATTGGAAATTCCATCATGATTGATCCACCGGCAGACGCCAGCCCACCGAAACATAAGCCTACACCAATGCGTTGCCGCGATTCCAGTAAGCTGGCATCGCTGGAAGGCCCCTCCGGGGACCGCTAGAGTCGGTGGTCTGTGACTTCTCTGCCGTTTGCCCCGAGACCTTGTGAGAGCCAGGTTCATGACCACAGCCAGGATCGTCTTGTTGCCCGGTGACGGGATTGGACCCGAAATTGTCTCGGTAGGACAGAGTGTCCTCGAGGTGGTTGCCCAGAGGTTCGATCACGAGTTCTCGTTCGAAACCGGCATCATCGGTGGTTGTGCCATTGACCAGTCGGGCACTCCGCTGCCCGAGGAAACGCTGGCGGCGTGCTGTTCCAGTGACGCGATTTTGCTGGGAGCCGTGGGGGGGCCGAAGTGGGACGATCCGTCGGCGGCCACGCGTCCCGAACAGGGGTTGCTGACGCTCAGGAAAGAACTGGGACTGTTTGCCAACCTGAGGCCCATTTCAGCCCATCCACAACTGGTCGACGCATCGCCGTTGAAGCGGGAGATCATCGAAGGGGTCGACATCCTGTTCGTCCGCGAACTGACCGGGGGCATTTACTTCGGAGAGTCGGGACGGCGTGAGAGTTCCGGCGGAGAAGCGGCCTTCAGCGAAATGGTCTACCAACAGGACGAGATTGAACGGGTGGTGCGATTGGCAGCCGAGGCGGCCCGCGGGCGGAGCGGAAAGCTGACCAGCGTTGACAAGGCCAACGTGCTGGAGGTGTCGCGGTTGTGGCGGCAGGTGGCCGAACGGGTCGTCCGAGAGGAGTACGCGGATCTCGAATATGACGTGGTCCTGGTTGACGCGATGGCGATGCACCTGATCAGCCGTCCCACCGACTTCGATGTTGTGGTGACCGGCAACATGTTCGGAGACATCCTGACTGATGAGGGGTCGATGCTGCCCGGATCGTTGGGCCTGCTTCCGTCGGCATCGTTGGGCGAATCGGGGCCGGGACTGTACGAGCCAATTCACGGCAGTGCCCCGGACATCGCCGGGCAGGGGATTGCCAATCCCCTGGCGACGGTGTTGGCTGCGGCGATGCTGTTGAGGCATTCGCTGGGTCTGGAGACCGAGGCGGTGGCGGTCGAAGCTGCCGTGGCAGGGGTGCTGGATGCGGGGCACCGGACCGCCGACATTGCCGCCGGTGGCCCCGCGATCGGGACCGCCGAGATGGGGCAGCTGGTTCTCGATGCCCTGGCCGGCTAGGACTGGCCAGCCAGGCGACGGATCCGCGATTCGATTGCGTAGAACAGTGCGACGACCACCGCCGAAGCGATTCCGATGGCCAGGATCCACGGCAGCACCATGGCCAGGATCCCGACGATGCGACCTCCCCCGGTTGCCGACCCTCCGATCAGGCCCCCGAGACTCAGCAAAGTCCCGACGATCCAGCCGGTCGTGTTCATGAAGTAGGTGCAGATCAACGCCAGGACGACGTAGCCCCAGCGGATCGTCAAGGCGAAGAACGCGGTCAATTCGAGGAACACCAGGATCTCGAGTACACCGGCAACGACCGTCATCAGGATGACCAGGATACTTGTCAGCGATTCGCGACTCCCGAAATCGCCGATGTCCCGTATCAACGGGACGAACACAAAGGCGCCGCCGATCAGTGTCATCACGCCGGCCGGAATCATCGTCGCCATCCCCCCGGCCACCTTCGCCCAAAGCAATGACCGGATGCTTCTCGGGAGCAGGGTCAGCGTTGAAAGCGTCTGCGACTGAACCTCGGACCTCAGGCTGCGGCCGAGACTGGAGGCGAGTTCCATGGTGCCACCAATCAGTCCGACGCCGAACATCCATGCGGCTTGGGCCGTCAGGTCCCATTCCCCAGAAAGAGCTCCCATCACGAATGCGATCAGTCCGGTGATCAGGCTGTAGAGACTCACTCTCACCATCATGCCCACGGCGCCGCCGGAGACGAAGTTCAAATCTTTCCAGACGATCGAGCGGGCACTTGGCCAGCACTCGCCGATGTCGCTGCCTGCGGCTGTCGGTCGTACGGCGGCAACGATCAACGTGATGATCGGCAATCCGACAGCCAGGGTCAGGCACACGGCGACCACGACTTCATAGGTGGGGACCCGCTGGAAAGCGATGCCGGTGATGGCCGAGCGGGCGTGGGAGTAGGCCAGCAACACGGCCAGGAGCACGGGGGCTGTGATCAGCATGGCGGTGCCCAGTGATCGGAACCGGATGCGGCGACGGACGTTGTGGCTGACTTCTCTGGAGCCGGTCGGAGAGTGTGGCTGGCCGGTACAGCGTTCGAAAATCAGCCAGGAACCGACGAACAGGACAGCACCGGCGGCCATATGGGTGTAGAACTGCTGGCCGATCGGCGACCCGTCAAATCCCAGAGACATCACCGTCCGTAGTCGTTCCACCACCGACCAGATCGAGAACCAGTTGATGGTGTCGTAAACGCCGGTGGGAAAAGTGACGGAACTGAAAATTCCGTACACGAAGAATTGCAGGGCGAGGGGAGTCAGGATCGCCGAGGAGACCAGCAATGCGGCACGGCGAGTGTGGTGGGCGATCACGCTGGCGATGAGACCCACGCCGGCCATCAGCACGATGTAACCGGCGAGCGTGATGTAGACAGCCTGGACCTGACGATGCAGTACGCCACCGAGCGTGACGGCCAATTGCACGAAGGGGAACTGGATTGCCAACAACAACAGGGCGTTGACCAGTCGCGGACCGAGTTTCCCGAGCAGGATTCCCAACGGGTTGACCCCGGCCATCTTCAAAAGGCCCAGTGTCTGTTCCTCCTTTTCCTCGGTGATCGTCGATGTGAAGAAACTCATCCCCGCCAGCGTCACGAAGGCGTAGTTGGTGAAGGTGATCGACCAGAAGAAATTGAGGCCCGGAGCCGAACCGAGTGCCGCCAGGCTGCTGAACCAGGCGACGAACAGGAAGAGCAGGAAGAATCCCACCAGCAGAAATCTCAGCGCATGCATCTGCCAGCGGCGACAGTCGAATCGAAGTCCGCGAGTCATCAGGGCCAACGTGCCGCGAAACATCAACGAACCCCCTGCTCGGTCAGATCCATGAAGGCCTCATTGAGGTGTCGAAGTTCTTTCTGGAAACTCTCGATCGGAATCTCCAGTCCCAGTACGGCAGCCAGTAGCCGGTTGTCTGACTCTGCCCCGGGGCTGCAACTGATGCGGAACTCGAGTGACTCTTCGATTCGTTCGGCCGACACCACTTCCTCGAGCGCCAGCAGCCGTTCCTCGAGTCCCGGCTGTTCCTCGGGCACTGACAGGCGATAGACGGCGGCATCGGAATTCTGTTCGAGCAGATCTCGCATGGCCCCGCTGTAGCGGATGTGTCCACGGTCGATGATCGTCACCGAATCACACAGTTCGGCCAGTTCGCTGAGAATGTGTGAACTGATGAAGATCGTCTTGCCCATTTGCCGCAATGCGCGAAGGATCTCCATCAACTCGATCCTCGCCCGGGGATCCAGGCCACTGGCGGGTTCATCGAGCAATAGCAGGTCGGGGTCGTTGACCAGCACGCGAGCCAGTCCGACCCGTTGCTGCATACCTCGGGAAAGTCCACTGATCAGGCTGTCGCGGCGACCGTCCATGTCGGTCAGGGCCAGCACGTCCCCGATCACACGGTGGCGGTCGGCTGTGTTCAGGCCGTAGGCGGCTGCGAAGAAGTCCAGGTATTCGGTGACGGTCATCTGGCGGTACATGCTGAAGTGGTCGGGCATGAACCCGATCTGCCGGCGAACGTCTTTTGTCTGCCGGTCGACGTCCTTGCCATGTACGTGGACGGACCCGGTCTGAGGTTTCAACAGCGTACAGATCAGCTTCAACACGGTCGTCTTGCCCGCTCCGTTGGGACCGACGAACCCGTGCAGGGAGCGGGGAGTGACCTGGAAGGAGACCCGGTCGACGGCCATGTGGTTGCCGAACCGGTGGCTGAGGTCACGAACATCGATGGCCGCTTCGTCCGAGGGCGGCAAGGGCTGCGGTTCACTCGTCGGGGGCGATGGTTCAAGTCGATCAGCGGAGGAGGATCCGCCAGGTGCCTGTTCGGGCGGGCCGCCGCCAGGCCCCGGGCTGGGATCGGCCGGTGACTCGGGAGGCACCGGGGGGGTGATGTCATTCATGGGGCGAGTCCTTCGTGAGCCACCCCGGCCCGTTTTGCGATCGGTTGTCGTTCGGGGTGACAGTTGGGTCGAGATATTGACGGGGAGTCGGAGACTCCAGCCGAGGCCGGGATGATGATGTCCTGAACGAACAGGGCGCGGCCCGCGTGGCCGGATCTCTGCGGTTGTTTGAGTTGAAACGTCTCGGGCAGATCGGAAACCAGGAACAAGCGGGCTCGTCCGTCGGCGACCGGCTGGACCGGTTCGACGGGATTGATCCAACGCAATGTGTGCGACAGCAGCGGCTTGAGCATCTCCTTGTACAATGTGCTGGCGGGACGTTGTGCCGGCTGTCCCCAGAATGTTCGCGGGACTCCGGGCTCGAAAGAGGAGGCCCGGTTCCGGGCCAGCAGATTCGCCGATTCGGGAGGCTGATCCCCTGCAACCAGCATCGGTCTCCCCGTGACGGATGTGTTGAGTTTCAACGTCAGCACCTGGTCACCGAACTGGACCCAGGCGGCGTGGAGCGGCAAGGCGTTCGGGCTGGGGGCTAGGAGAATGGTGATCTTGGGAGGCAACGGCGCACGGATCTGCCAGTCGATGACCTCTGGTGACCACTGCGGGCCGCGGGATTCCACCCGATGCAGAAACGGGCGAAGAGTGTAGGGGGGGATGTCGACACGGAGCCGTCCGTTGGATATGGAGCCGGCGACCGGATCGGAGCTGCCGGGAACAGCAAACAACTGGCTGGCAGAACTCGAGGAAGTGGTCGGGTTCTCGTCGGGATCGGGTGCGACGTGAGTGAGCGTGTAGGTGTCTCCATCGACGACGAACAAGGCCGACCATTGCTGGACATCCCAACGATCGCCTCCCAGGTGTCGCGCTGTGGCCAGGCTGTTGATCACCGTCGCTTCGTCGTACGCCCGGGCGCCGATCCAGGAGAAGCCGAGACTGAAAATGGCGATCGTGGCCAGGATCGAGCCCAGCACAATCCGGAAATCGATCCGTTTCATGCCCAGCACCAGTCCGCCGGGAAACAGCAGCAGCCAGTAGAGAATGGCGAGCAGGAAAATGACCAGCCAATTGTGATCCGGCGTCGTCATCTGCTTGAACCGGCTGAAGAACGCGTTGCCTGAGGAACTGGAGAGTCCGCCGAAATGCCCGTCGTTGTTTTCACCGGTTGATGCGGTGTTTTTCTTCGGCGGAGCAATCCCGGCGGTGAGAGTCGAGACGAAGCTGGCGTCGATGTCGAATCGGCCGCGGGGGTGGTGTCCGACATGGCCCTGCCCAATTTCGAACGGGATTTCCGGGGGTTGAGTGGGGTTGCCAGGCTGGTTGAGCATTCCCAGCGAGGACGGAAAACGAGGATAGCGACCGGTCGAATCGTGAAGGATGTGGACATGGCCACCCCGGTAGAGCCAGTTGCGAAAGGCTCGACGCTGGGCGTCCTGCCAACGGGGGACATGATCCAGAAACACGGTTCCCAGCGTGTCGGTGATCGTGACCGTGGGAGGAAACAACTCGTCTGTCAGCACCGGAATGCCGAATGATCCTGCTGCCACATCTCCACGGGGTAGCAGGAGTACTCGTGCCGGCCGTCCCTGGCGGGGGCCGGTTTCGATTCGATAACTGCCGGGTTGTGGTCCCGACCAACTGACCTGCCAAGACCAGAGTGACCTCGTGTTCTTCCGGACCACGTCACCGTCTTCAAGAAAGACGGCGAAGCGAATCCAGTTCTGTTGTCGGGGGGCCAGGATCGTGTTCTTGATCCAGGTGGCCCCGATGCGGTTGCCCAGCGAATTCCGTTTCACCAGGGAAATGGTTCCGTCGAACGGGACGTCGGAATCGTTGCGGACCAGCACGTGGAACGGGACAAAAGTCTCGCTCTGGGCCGTTCCATCGAATCCCCATCGGACGTCGGTGATTTCGATCGCTTCAGCCGACGAGGATCCGAGCACCGTCCACACGGCCGCGCAAAGCGAGATCATCAGCGGCGGCGAGAGAGTGGTCGCGCGGTGGCTCACAGAACGTCTCCGGCTGGCTGGGGGTTCCAGTCAGTATCGTCGTCGGCGATACGTCCCAAAAGTTGATTGGAGCGGGCCAGGCACCAGCGGCGAAGCCACCACCAGCCCAGTCCATAGGCGGCAAAGTTGATCAGGGTGAATGCCAGGTGATCGTTGGTGCCCATGACGTTGTTGAGCCCGTCGGTCTCGTTGATCAGGATGATCACCGACGGCGAGCAGAGACAGGCTGCCACCGCCACCGGGGGACGGCTGAGCAGGCTTTCGACGATGGCGTCCGGCTGGTCGTTGACGAATACCAGCACCGGCAGGAACGCCCAGCCGAACAGCAGGAGCAATGTCACGAGCAGGGCTCGTGCCTGAGAACGCGATTTGATGCCGACCAACAGTGCGATCCAACTGCAAAGCGGAAGGTAGACGACGACCGAGAGAACCGAGCAGAGGATGTAGTCGAAGTGGAAGAAGATCGATGCGAGTGCCGCCAGTGGTACGGTGAAAACCGCGGTTGGCCCATCCTCCAGGCCCGGTGTGCCATTGGCGAACCAGCTCTCGAACAGGAAGATCGTCCCCAACGGCACGGCGAGGACGTACATCAGCCGGCGGACGCTGTAATGTTTCTGCAGGAGGATCTCGCGGCTGGTCATCGGTGAAGCCAGCAGCAGGTCGATGGTCTGGTGAGATCGTTCACCGGTCACCAGGCTGGTGGCCTGGACGGCGATCAACAGCACCGCGAGCGCCCACACCACGTACAAGGCCTCGGCAGCGACCCCCAGCCGAGCCTGGTAGGCCATTCCGGCCACGGCAGCCAAAACCAGGAACAGGGGGGTCTCAATCGAGACGAGTACCCGGACCAGGTATCGGGTGGTGCCGAGCGTCTTCTTCTGAGTTTCCCTCCACGTGATTGGCCGATCGTCGGGCAACTGCACGTCGTCGCGGACCAGGACCACACCACCGGTGGTGAATTCGTTGAGCCAAAAGAAGAAGCGATCGAGTCGTCGAAAGAGTGTCAGCACGAGGTTGCGACGGATGACGTGAGCGCGCCGGACCAGGAACAGGCGTCCGAGCAAGATGAAGATCAGGGAAGGGACACCGAGTACGGTGACCTGTACCCAGAGCTTTCCGAGGCTGTCAGTGGTCAACTCGATCGGTGCGACAGCGTAGTAGAAAGACCCGGTTGCCAGCGTGTTGAACCGGGCATCCAGCAGCATGCTGCCCAGGACGAGGAACGGATAGCTGAGCAGTCCGATGGCGTATGTGCTGACGAACGCCGAGACCGTGGAACCACACCAACTGGAACACATCACGGCCAGTGATCCAACGTAGATGCAGATCATGATCAGCATCGCGATGCCACTGACCAGTTCGAGGGTGGAGACACCTCCCAGCGAGTACGCAAAGGCCAGAAGCGGAAGCGAGAGCAACAAGAATGTGAACATCGGGACCAGCCGGCCCAGAAGTTTCTCGAACAGGATGGTGAAGGGGCCCAGTCGGGTCACCAGCAGCATCGTGAGAGAGTCGCGTTCCTTCTCGGAAGTGATGGCGCCACAGGCGAGCGAGGGCAAGAACAGCAGGATGCCAAGAAACTGGAGATTGACGACCTGGTTGAACATGTCGGTGCCCTTGCCGAGCATCGCGAGTGCGTTCGAGCCGCTGACGGCGAGAATCTGTTCGAACTCCAGGTAGGCCAGCAGGAACAACAACGACGCGTAGAGCAGACGGACGAAATAGGTCCGTCGCTGTGCAGCCTGTTCGATCAGTTCCTTGGTCAGCAGGGGCAGGCCCAGCTGGGGCCATCGACGAATCATGCCGTTTTGCCCTCGGTCAGCTTCATGAAGGCGGTCTCCATGTCCATCGCCTCTGGCTGGAACATGTGGATTTTCACTCCCAGCTTCACCAGTGCCTCGTGCAGTTCTTCGACAGCCGCATGGTCCTCGCGCAGCTGGATCGCCAGCCGGTCAACCTGTTGTTCGACGTCCGCCACGCCCTTGATTTTGCGGACCTGGTCGACCACCCCGTCATCGGATTCGGTCAACTGCACGTGAACGATGCGCATCAGTTGCAGTTGCCGGTAGATGTCCTGGAGTGAGCCCTGGGCAACCATTTCGCCGGTTTCGATGATTCCGATTCGCGTACAGAGGTGGGCCAGTTCGTGGAGGATGTGGCTTGAGATCAGGATGGTCTTGCCCATCTCGGTGAGGGCTTTCAGCAATTCGCGAACCTCGATGCGAGCCCGTGGGTCCAGCCCGCTTGCCGGCTCGTCAAGAAGCAACAACTGTGGGTCGTGCAGCAGTACGCGGGCCAGTGCCAGGCGTTGCTTCATTCCCCGCGAGAGAGAATCAACCTGGTCGCCGATCTTGTGTGTCAGGTCGGTGAGTTCGAGGACATCGTCGATGACCGTCTTGCGTTGCTTGCGGGGAATTCGATAGGCGGCGGCAAAAAAATGCAGGTACTCACGGACGTTGAGGTCTTCGTAGACACCGAAGAAATCGGGCATGTAGCCGATCTGTTCCCGGACCTCCTGGGGACGCCGGGCCACGTCGATGCCGTTGATCTTGGCGGTGCCGGTGAAGTGTCCGATCAACGTGGACAGCACCTTGATCGTGGTGCTTTTGCCGGCCCCGTTGGGGCCGATGAATCCGTAGACTTCCCCGGGAGGAATCTCGATCGAAATGCCACGAACGGCATGGATCGCACCGTAGTGGACGTGCAAATTTTCGATCGAAACGACCGGGACGACACCGGCTGGAACCGGTTCGGTCGGTTTCGGGTTCGTGGGGTCATCTGGAGGCATGGGTCACCGCGGGGATGTCGTCGAGGCCGTGGATTGTGATCTGGTGGGACTCTCGGGGGCCGGACGATCGTGGTAAAGGTGGCGGTAGAGCAAGAGACTGTCACCGTCGGCGACGGCGATGACCAGCAGCCATTGGCTGGGATCAGTGGGGTCGAGCAGGGCGAGATCCTCGAAGTTGTCGCCGCCATGGGGCGCCACTTGTGAGACGGCCCGGAAGACGCCTCGGCTGGGGCGAACACAGGCGTCGCGGAGAAAGTCGGAGGGTTGGCGGGCATTTCCGTTGACCGCGTTTGAGGTTGCCCAGCGACGGTTGCCACGTCGCTGGGGGGGCGTGAACCAGTCCTGAGGACTCTCGGGAAACAACGGAACGTTGGAGGTGTCACCGAGAAAGCGAGCCGCCTGGTTTGTGTGGAACAGCATGGCTGTACTGCGGGGCCCGAAGGCCTCCTGGACAGCGACCTGGAACAGGGACCTGGCACTTCCCGCGGTGGCCAGGCTCTCGGGTTCGACCGACTCCCAGTCGAACGCGGGCATCGGTTCCTCCGGTGCAATCCGGAACACCCGGTTGACCTGTGGTGACCACTGGGGCAGGTCCTGCAGCGCCGTGTACCCGACGGGAATCGTGCCGATGTACTCCGATGGCTCGGTGGAATCATTGCCGGATCCGAGCTGGTCGGTGGAGCGGGCCGTGCCGTTGGACAGGAATCGACGGTGGTCAATGGGAGTGAACAGTCCTCGGGCAACACTGGTCGCCAGGGTCGTGTGCGATCCGACCAGGTGCAGGTCGAACCGGTTTTCGCGAGCCAACCCGCCGCCATCTCCGATGTCGCGGACGATCAGTTGCCGCACGTTGCCACTGGTGCCCATGTGCTCGTGGGAGATCCACACGATCAGAGCGGTGAACGCGACCGTCATCAGTGGAAAGACGATCCAGGTCAACTTGCGGACTCCCAGCCACCCCAGGACCAGGTAGTCGACCGGACCGATCACGACGATGTAAGCGATCAGCAACAGCCCGAGCAGCCAGAGCGGTACGACCTCGAAGTCATCGGGTGTGAGTCGGGCGACGAGGCTGTTGACCGATTGCAGACGCCACTTGACCTCCGACTGCAGCACGGCGTCTCCGGGAGGGGAGAAAGTCCTTTGGGATGTGCCGGGGCCAGGACCCGACGGGACCACCTGGGGTTGGGCGGAACCGGGTTCGGTTCCGCCTTCTTGCGTGGGAACTCCGGGAATCGGCTGAGACGTGTGGACCGGGGTCTCACGAAGCCGGTTCCAGAGAAACGCAACACTGGCTTGCCAATCGGATGACACCAGGAAATCCACCTCCAGTGGCGGGTCCTGGTGAATCACCACCCGGCCGAGTCCCTTGTGGAGTCGAGCCGGGCTGTCACGAAACTGGGGAAGACCGTTGTCGCCGATAGGGAAACGGGGGCGTTCGGCGGTTGTGCGGGTGAGCCGGTTGACGAAGTCGACCTGGAGAGCCGCCATGTTGCCATCGATGAAGACACAAAGATTCCCGCCGGCGTCGACCCAACGCACAATGGCCTCCAACTGGTTGCGACGGAGATTGCGGAGACCATCGGGCAAAAGCACCAGCACGTTGAATTCGCACAACCACAGTGGATCGGTGGGGACATCAGTGGGGTAGATTCTCGCCGGGTAGGTGGTGACCAGTCGTTGGCCGGCGAACATGGCGGGACGGCCGTAGGCGGCGTGGACCAGCGGTTCGATGTTCATGCTGTTGGTGAACAGGAGTTCTTCCTGCGAACTGGTCTGCTGCCAGGGCTCGCAGAAGGCGACGACGAAGGAACGCCGAAGTGGGCCGGCGATCCGCAACGAGCGTTCTCCGAGCGGAAAGACACCGGCGTCGCTGATGAAAAAGGCCCGGATGTCGAGCGGGCTGGACGTGTCGAGTTCGGTGTTGAATGGCGGCAGCAGTGTTCGGAAGCGGGTGCCGGAATCGGTCAGGACGATTTCCCGTCTGCTGAGCAATCGTCCCAGGACACGTCGGCCCTGAATGACGTGGACATCCAGGTGCCCTCGGGGCAACCGGGGCCCGTCCCAGGTCAGGGTCCAGTCGATCGAGAGCGGCGATCCGCTCCGCAGGTCCTGGTACCGGCGATTGAATTCGATGCTCAGCCGAGGATCGACCGGTTCGTCTTCCGAATCCACGCTCGGGGTCACTCCTGCCGGTCGGCTGGTCTCCTGGGCAATCGTGGTGCACGCCGGTCGGTGTCCCAGGCACGGCAGAAGAGCCGGCGTGAGAACCAGGGCCAGGGAGAGAAGGCGTTGGCGGGTCATGGTGGGAGAGCTCAGCCGGAGACTCGGATGGTCTTCCCCTGAAAATACCACCATTCGACCAGCAGCACGATGAAGGCGATCCAGGCCAGCGTCGGCCACAGGGGACGGTCCGTGTCAATCTGGGTGGTTGATGCACTGACTCTCAGTTCCTCATCCCGCGGCTCGATCAGGTCCGCACTGGCCAACGATGACTCTCCCGCATCGAGCACTCCGGCTCCGACACGAGCCACCTCGCTGCCATCTTCACTGATACGATAAATGCCGACACGGGGGGCAGGTACGCCGGAGAGCAGTCCGTCGGGTCCGGTGCGGAATGTCTGTGTTGGCGAGCCAGGGGCTGCGACGGAATAGGTCGTGTTGCGATCAAGCAGACGCGGGGCCAGCACTCGGGTTGGCTGACCTCGGACTTCTGCGAGTCCCGCGGCATGCCGAGTGATGTCGATGGCGTTCTTGATGAGCACGGGGAACCCGACTCGGTAGGGCAACGTCGAGTGGTCGGTGTGGAACAGCAGGTAGAAGGCCTGGCGACCCGGGGCGTGGCGAGCCAGCACCAGGGGCCCCGACCGGCCGGTGGCCAGGATTTCGTAGCCGGCCTCCCGGAAGTTTTGGTCCAGCACGTCATCGCCCCGGACCGGCTCATCGGCAATCTCGATGCTGTCCAGGTTGACGTGTTGGAGCAGCAGGCTGCTGCGGTTCCAGTCGACGACGGGAGAATTTCCGCTGCGGGTGGTGACCAGTTGGGCAAGATCTTCGGGGATTGCGCCGATCACCAGCCGGACCGATGCCTCGAGGTTCGGGTTCGCCTTCTTCGTTGTCTCGGTGATTGCCAGGTCGTACACATCGGGTTGTCCCGAAGCATCGTCGTTGGGATAGACGGTGACGTCCGGAAAGACCTGCAGGGCGTGTCGGTAGCTCTGCAAATCCGTGTCACACCAGACCAGGAGTGACCGGGAGACGGGCAGTTCGAGGTAGGCGGTGTTGTCGCTCGAGAGACCGTCGAAGCCGTCGCTGACAATACGTGCGGTGAGCCGGCTGACACCGGATGTCTGGAGCGAGTACACCAGTCGCTTGGACTGGCCCGCTTCCAGCGCAATCGGCTGTCTCCCCACCTCCTGGCCGTCCTGCTCCAGCAGCACTTCACCGGAGGTGACGTCGTTGGGAGATCCGTTGATCCGGACGAACACGTCCCAGGGTGTCAGGCTGTCGGCGGCCCCTGCCGCCGACTGTCGCCGTGCGTTGAATGCGGTGATGCCCATGTTCACCGCGTCTGTTTCGAGTTTTTCGTACTGCAGTTTGAAGGGCAGTTCCACGTCGACACGGGCGATTTTCTGGCCGTCGGCGGTGTCCTGGAGATCAGGGAAGTTGCCGTCAGACACGAGGGTGACTGTGCCGATCGTTTCGCGACGGGCCAGTGCCTGGGCCATCCTCAGGCCGTCGACCAGGTTGCCCGGGACGTCACGGACGGTGAGTGTGTCGAGGGCCTCGGCGAGGATGCGCTTGTTGTTGGTGAACTCGGTCAATTGCCGAGCCCCGGCTCCGACGGCGATCAGGCAGATCCTGCCAGGCAAGGCTGCGTCGATCAATTCCGTGATTCGCTCCTTGGCCCGTTCCATTCGCGTCGGGCCTCCCCGGGTGTCGATGGCCGACATGCTGGCCGAGCAGTCGACCAGGATGGGCAGGTTGTCGCCGGATCCTGGCTCCCCCCTGAGAAACGGCTGCATCGCCGCCAGGATCAGGCTCAGGAGAATCGCCAACTGCAGCCACAGCAGTAGGTGTTTCCTGAACCGCTGGAAGGGGGAATTGACCCGCTGGTCGTTGATCACGCTGTGCCAGAGAACCAGCGACGGGATCTCGCAACGGGGCCGCTTGAGCTTGAGGAAGTAGACGATCACCAGCGGAATGATCAGGAGGAACAGCCAGGCCCAGGACGGGGAGAGAAATCCGGTCCAGCTCATTTCAGCCACCCCTGCCGTTGAAGCAGGTCGAAGAGCACCCAGTCGAGGGGAGCCTCGGAACTGATCGAGAGGAAGCGGCCGTTTCGAGTCCGGCTTTGGCGACGGACATGTTCCTGGAGCTGTTCGCGATGTTCGTGGTAGATCCCGTGGAGTTCATCGATTGATGACACGTCGACAGTGGTGCCGTTTTCGCTGTCGACCAGTCGCAGATCCCCGGTCAATTCAGGGTCGATCTCGGTTGGTCCCAGCAGCTGCAGGGCGAAGATCTCGAGCCCGGCGCTGTAGAGCAGGTTGAAGGGCCGTGCGAGCGAGGCGGGGGTGAGAAAGTCGGAGATGACGATTGCGATGCCCCGTCCTCGATGACGACGGAGCATCGCTTCCACGGCTCCGTCGATCGGTGCGTCGCCGCCACATTCAGCACGCTCGAAAAAGTCAAACAGCCGCCTCATGCTGGCCCGGCCGCTGGAGGGAGGCATCACGCGAGGCGGTTCTTCGCTGGCACCGACCACGTAGGCACTGACCCGTTCGACCCCCATCAATGCCGTCACACCCATTGCTGCCGCCAGTTGTCTCGCCCGTTCAAACTTGTTCTCGAACTTCATCGAGTTCGAAGCGTCAACCAGGATGGCGACATGCATCACCTCCTCGTACTGGTACAGCTTCATGTAGGGCCGGTTGAGCCGTGCGAAGATGTTCCAGTCGACGAAGCGGACGTCGTCGCCGGGGACGTAGTTGCGGTAGTCAGCGAACTCGGTGCTGCTGCCACCCTTGCCCGAAGCGTGTTCCCCCTGGGTGCGGTTGGTCTTGCGACGGTTCGGCTGCAGCCTCAGCCTCTCCAGGCGGGTCAATGCCTGGTTGTCCAGCAGCGTGGTCAACTGGTTGGTGGAGGACGCGGTGTTCATCGGTCCAGAATGGGAACGGAGGACTCGAGACGGATTCAGTCGGTGGTGTCCAAGGACGCGATGCAGTCGGCAATCAGGGCTGCGACATCGACGTTTTCGGCCTGCCCGTCGTAGTTGAGCAGCACTCGGTGCTGAAGCACTTCGGTGGCGAATTCCGAGATGTCCTCGAAGGCGATGTGTGCTCGGCCCTCGCCCAATGCCCGTACGCGGGCCGCCCGAATCAACGCCTGGGCCGCACGCGGGCTGGCTCCCCAGCGGACGAATTGTCGGATTCCGTCGGGGGCTTGGTCATTGTCGGGATGGGTGGCCAGGACGAGCCGGACGGCGTAATCCCTCAACGGGTCGGCGACGACAACCTTGTCGAGCGTTGCGCGAATGCCCAGGATCCCGGGCCCATCGAGAACGACGGGGAGGTCAATCGATTTCCGGAGAATCGTGCGACTGACGACCTCGTTGAGTTCCTCGCGATTCAGACCTCCGACGACGACCTTGAACATGAAGCGGTCAAGTTGGGCTTCGGGCAGGGGGTAGGTGCCTTCCTGTTCGATCGGATTCTGCGTGGCGAGCACAAAGAAGGGCTGGTCCAGAACCGAGACGTCACCGCCGACGGTCACTGTGCCCTCCTGCATCGTCTCGAGCAAAGCCGACTGTGTTTTGGGCGAGGCGCGATTGATCTCGTCGGCAAGCAGCAACTGCGTGAAGATCGGTCCCCGGCGGAATTCGAACTGGTATCGGCCCGACTCGTCGGTGTTCATGATGTTGGTGCCGATGATGTCGGCGGGCATCAGGTCGGGGGTGAACTGGATGCGTCGGAAGTCGAGATCCAGCACTCGGGCGAGCGACTTGACCAGTTCGGTCTTGCCCAGCCCGGGGACCCCTTCCAGCAGCACGTTTCCGCCACAGAACATCGCCGTCAGTACCGAATCGATGACACGGCTTTGACCGACAATGACCGAGCCGATCGCATCACGGATCCGCTGGTAGTCCTGCCGAAACGCCTCGGTTTCGGCATCCTGCAGGTCGGTGGAGGGAGCGACCGTGTCCGGTTCGGAGGCCGGTGCCGGTGCGGAATCCTGTGCCGGATCGTCAACCGGCTGGTCGTCGGTAAGTTCGTTGGGCGTACTGTCGTTGGTCATCGGATGCAGGTCCTGGTCGCGATCAGGTTGTCCATCTGGTGGTCAGTCCGCTTCGTCATCGGTATCTCGACGGCGACGTTTCATCGCCAGCAGCCGTTCGGTGGTCGTCATCCGGTCTGCGTCGACGGATTCCTCGGCGGGCGGACCAGAGCTTGTTGGTTGGGCCGGAGTTCTGGGGGCAGTCGCGGCTGGTTGGACGGATGCGAGATGTTCGGGGGCCGGGGCCGACACGGGGTCACTGCGATGGGCGTCGAGCCGCGATTCCACTGCCTGCTTCCGCTGCAGCAATGCTCCCATGGTCTCGGTTGACGTGGCTCGTGCAGGGCGGAACCAGGCCAGGATGGCCTGGGGGTCGATCTGCACTCGCCGGATTGCCACGTCCAGGGGGACCAGGCAAGCCAGGCCAACCAGGAACCAGTCGAAGACCTGCCGCGAACTGGACTTGGGTTTTCGACGGTTGTAGATCTGTTCGGGCTTGGTAGTTGGATCGAGCATCTGGCCGCCGGTCCTGTCGACGATCTCCTGCAGCAGCAGTGGGTCGGAGTTGAACTTGAGGTATTCCGGCGAGTACGAGACGATCAGCCCGCCGTGTGTCGTTTCCTTGCGTCCGTCGCCTTCTCCGGTGGCACGGACCTGGTAGCGACCCTTGCCCCACAGTGGGAAACTTGCCTGGTAGCGAGTGGGGCCGACCTGCTTGAGCACCAGGGATTCGGGGGCCCGATCGTGGGGGCCGGCGACGACGGCGACGAGGTTCAGTGGGGTCGCATCGGGATGGAAGTCCTCGACCACCACCGTCCCACGCCCCCCCTCGGCGTAGCTCCACAGTCGCAACTGCCCCTTGCGATGGACTCGCGAGATGCGGGTAACCAGTTGCTGGACGAAGGCTCGGTAACTCTCCCAGTTCCCCCAGTCCTTGCCCCAGTTGGTCGAGAGATCGGAGGTGAAGGCGGCAGTGGTACCAAGGCCTCTCTTGTAGACAACCAGCAGAGGATCGATCTCGCCCTCCCCGGTCTTGTCGATCTTGGGTGGTGTTTGCAGGATCGTCTCGGCCCGTGGTTTGGCGGTGGTCAACACGTAGCCGTGGAGTGGAGGAAGGCCGTCCAGTCCTTTGAGAATCGGCGACGGAAATCCGACCTCCGGCTGGACGGTCTCGTTCTGGATCATCGTCCGCTTCAGGGTGTTGGATTCCTTGATGAAGATCGAAGGCAACAGGCTGGGGTCGTCGGGGAAGTAGTAACGGCCGCCGGTGGCCGAGGCGATCTGTTGCATGATCTGCACCTCGCGACCGCCGTGAGGGAAGATCGAGATGGTCGAGATGGTGATCTGGCTGGACTTGAAGTCGGCGAGCGTCTTGGGACTGGGAGGTTGGGGATCACCGTCGGAGATGATGATCATGTGCTTGGCAGATGCATCACTTTTCTTCAGTCCCGCCAGGCCCATCGACATTGTCGAGGCGAAACTCGGCATGTCGCCGATGACTGCGCCGTTGATCTTCGTGGCCAGGGAAGCGTACTCGCGGGCCGGTGTCAGTTCGAACAGCCACTGCTCACCGGTTGAACCGTAGACCAGGACGCCCACCTCGTCTTGCGGATGCAGAACCTTGATCGCCTGCTTGGTGATCCGTTTGCCCCAGGTGTTCCCTTCGGGAAACTCACAGGTGTGCAGAATGATGGCCAGCGCTCCCTTGGGGAGCACCTTCTTCTTGGTGATGTCCATTTCGACCGGCAGGATCTCCTCGATGACTGTCTTGCGGTAACCGCCGGGTCCGAAGCTGTTGGGGCCGCCGACCATCAGGAAGCCAATCCCCAGGTTTTCGACAGAATCCTTCAGCGCCCCCATCTGCACCACGTCGAAAGCCTCGACTCCGACGTTGACGAAGATGACCAGGTCGTAGGACATCAACGAGAGCGCATCACGCGGGAACTCGTACGCGTTTTGCACGTCGACGCTTCGCTGGTTCTCGCGGATCGCCCGGACCAGCGATTCGTGATCGGCCGGGTTTCCTCGGGGGTCGGTCACCACCAGCACCTTCCCCTCGCCTTCAACGAACAGGTAATTGAGGACCGTGTTGTTCTCCTTCCAACTGTCGTCGCCTTGATCGACGACGACCGTGGCCGAGTACTCGTAGTAGCCGGACGAGCGGAGGAAGATCGGGAAGGTGTAGCGGCTCTTGCCGGCCGGAAAAGTGATAGCGCGTTCGGCGATCGGGCGGTCGTTTTCCTTGAGCACCAGTTTGCCGCTTCCGCCCTGGAGGCTGGAGATCACCACGTCGGCCTCGTAGGGTTCGCCGAGCTTGACGTTGCGTGGCAACTCGAGTTGCTCGACCCAGACCTCGGATTCGTAGCTGTAGGTGATCGGCATCACATCAACGGCGATCTCGCGGCTCTTGAGTTCCTCGAGAATGCCTCTCAGGTCACCGGCCGTCTCGGTCCCATCGCTGATCAACACGATGCGGCCGCGGTTTTCGGCCGGCAGCATCGCGGCGGCCAGCGAGAGACTCTGTTCGAGATTGGTCGCGTCCCGGTCGATCAACGAGTTGAGCAGGATGCCGTCCTCGAGCGGAGTGACTTCAGCTGGAGGCAGTTCGACGGCAGAGTTGCGGCCGAACACGACCAGCCCCGCCTGGTCTCCCTCGGGCTTTTTTGACATCGTGCTGGCCACGAACTGCAGGGCCTGGTCCTGGGGGTTCTCGTCGTCGGTCTCGCGGCCGACCGAATCTGAGATGTCGACGGTGTACATCACCGCAACCACGTCGCTGGTGCGGACGGCGCGCGGCTCGGCCAACAGCATCACGAACAGGCCGATCAACGCCAGTCGGGTCCACAGTGCCACGACGCCGCGAATGCGGCCCAGTCCGCTGCCGCCGGCCACGTGCAACCACCAGACCCACGGGGTCAAAATCATCAACCCGAAAGCTTCCGGCCAGACGAACAGCATCGTGTTCGACAACTCGAGTCCCAACACCACCGCCGCGTAGATCGCCACGAAGACCAGAAGCACGGTCATCTGTGGCCAGCGGAAGGGACGCCGGGGCCTCGGGAACAGGCGTTGGAGAAACACGGACATGGCGTGAGCGGAAGCGTAGACGGGTGGTCAGAGATCAATCGAGACAAGGCGGTGGTTCCGGGTGTCGGCAACCCAGATGCGACGTTTCGAATCGATAGCCAGTCCCCAGGGAGTACCGAACTGGTTGGGGCCGGAACCGGTCGAGCCGAACCGGCCAAGCAGGTCTCCTTCGAGGCTGAAGCGGGAAATTCGCCCTGCGCCGTACTCGATCACCCACAGGTTTTGATCGGGACCCAAGGCGATATCGTAAGGATAGTGTAACCGGCCGGATTCGTCTCGCGTTCCCAGTATCTCCACGAATTGTCCATCACCGTCGAAGACCTGGATGCGATCGTTGAAGGCGTCGACGATGTAGAGCCGCCCGGCGTGCCAGACCATCCCGCTGGGTCGCTGGAACTCGCCCGGCTGATCTCCGATGCCGCCGAAGGTCAACAGGTGATTCCAGTCGCGGTCGAATTTCTGCACGCGGTTGGCTCCGCCGTATTCGGAAACGAACCGGTGCCCCCGATCGTCCTCGATCACCGCGACCGGCCAGAAGAAGTCTCCGTCACCCTGTCCCTCCTGGCCGATCATCCTCTGGACGTGTCCGACGTCGTCGAAGACGACGACTCGGTGATAGTGCGTGTCGGCCACTGCGATGTTGCCATCGGAGAGGACACAGATACCCTCCGGGTTGCCCACGTCGCTCTCGGGCATGTTCCATTGCCGCAGCGAATTGCCGTCGCGGTCGAAAACCAGCACGCGGCCGGCGTTGTCAAGCAGATAGAGCGTGTTGTCGGGCGAGGTGGTGACCGCACGGGGGGCCGGGATTGTCGAGCCGGCTGAAGGAATGGACTTCCGGGTGACCTGGCGAGGCACAAGCTGGGGACTGTCGGAGTCGGCACAGCCGACGGGCAACAAGGCCACAACTGCCACGGTCAGTCGCGGGAACACCCTGCCGGGACCAACACCCATAGCCATTTCCGGTCAATGACAAACGACCACTGAAAACTGCTGCTTCCCCGGAACGATTGTAGGCTGCGGACCTCGATTCCTTCGACCCGGCAGGGTCGGCAATTCGTCGCCGGAGGCAGAAACCGAAGCAGTCGGTCGGTCATTCGGCGAAGACTCTGCGGGTGATTTTCACTCGAAGATCACCGGGAGGGGGGGCAGAATCAGCCAGGTGCAGGATTGTCCGTCCGCGTGCCCGGTCGATCAGTTCCAGTCGGGTCTCGCGGAACGCACCAATGTCGTGCGAACCGACAATCCGAGCGGGTCCGGACGGGTCGGCTTCGAGCACGACTTGTTCGGGTCTCAGGCATGTGTGCGCCTTACCGACGGCCCAGGCGATGGCATCCTCGGGTTCGAACCAGTTGGCCGGGCCCAGGCTCTCGGCCACCTCACGGGACGGCGGGTGTCTGTACAGATTGGCCATATGGCCTTCGGCAATCACCTGTCCATCGGAGAGCACCACCACCCGGTCGGCATGTCGCAGAGCCTGCGAGGGCAAATGGGTCGCAAAGACCAGCGAGGTTCCGGCTTGTCGTGTCCCGCTGACCAGTGACTCCCAGTCCCGGTCGAGCCGAGCCGGATCGACATGGACCAGGGGTTCGTCGGCAACCAGCACGCCGGCGTTTGCTGCCAATCCTCGCGCGACGGACAGTCGGGATCGCTCGCCGGCCGACAATTGCCCCGGGCAGGTGTTCTGCAGGTGGTCGAGTCCGAATTGGGCGAGCGTGTCCTGGGACGACTGGGTCCCGTGAGGCACCACTGCCTGGAGATGTTCGTCGACGGTGGCCTGGGGCCAGAGTCCTCCGTCGGGAGGGATCCAGAAGAGCGGCAGACGGCCGGTGTCTGTGGGGAGACGAGTTTCGATTCGGCCGTGATGGGGAGACTCGAATCCGACCAGCAGATTCAGCAGCGTGGTTTTTCCCGCGCCGGAAGGTCCCAGCACGGCGGTTCGTCCGGCCATGATCTCGAGATGATCGACCTTCAGTCGGGGCCGAGTGTCGCCGACAAGATGGATCCCCTGGACGGTCCAGAGCCCGGGCTGTGTGTCGACCATCAGGCTTCCCTCTCGGGTGGTTTTGCGTGCGTTCGGGGAGACCCGGAGGCGAGGAAAATGGTGGGGACGGATACGAAACGGCCGAGAGTCACCAGCAGTCCGACGACCGCCAATGGCACCATCACGACCACCAGCGTGGTGCTCGACAGGGCTGCATTCCTGCCGAAGTGCATCTGCTGGTACATGCGGTGGGCCACCGAGAGCCATTCCGGTGGTGCCAGCAGTTCATTGAGCGTCAATTCGAGGTATCCCCACCAGCACAGCAGTCCGACCATCCAGGCGACACGTTGACCGAAATGCTGCCAGGTCAGTCGCCAGCCGGCGATTCTCTGCGCGGCGGTCGGACCGCGTTGCAGGAGCCTGGAGAGGTATGTTGATTCCCGACGAGGCAGTACGGCCAGGAGGACAATGAGCAAAGCGGCTCGGGGCAGAAGCCAAAGGGACTGGCCGATGAGCAGGGCCCCGATCGAATGCCCGAATCCGGCAGGAGCCATGATCAGCAGAGTCCAGGTCAGCAACAGTCCCAGCGAGAGATTGCCCAGCAGTCCGGGAAGTGAGAGGGCCATCAGCAGGCCGGGATGCCGACGTCGCAACAGCCAGCCGGCGATGATGGCGGCCGAGACCGCGATGGCCACTGTCGGTATCAAGCTGCGGCCGGCATGGGCCAGGGTCGGCCCCAGGCGGTGTTCGCCCCTCCATGTGGCTGCCCAGCCAGGTGCTCCGTCGTAGATCAGGTTCCCCAGTGGAATGGCCGTCCCCATCCCCACCGCCACCGCCAGCCAGGTGGACGCCACTCGCTCTTCCCACGGGGATCGCGGTCGCAATCCGGTTGGCCGCAATACGCCCGGATCTCGGCGCGACGTCCAGGCGAGGGCCAACAGTGGAGCCAACAACCCCAGTGAACAGGCCAGGGGCATCCATCCGAAACGCCAAAGATCCCAGGGTGACCGCTGTCCCAGGCCCTGCAGCGCGATCAGTTCGAACAGCGCATTGGACCAGCTCGCTGGAGTCAGTCGTTGGCCAGCGATCACGCGGAACAGCGAGGCAATCTCGAATTCGTGGAAAACCAGTAACGCCATCAGTCCAAAGGCGGGAATCCGGTTTCGAGCCGGTCCATACCAGAGGCTTCGGGACCAACCGCAGGAGCGGACCCGTCGGAGCCGGTCGGATCCGGCCAGTTGTCCGCACCAGTCTGCCGTCGGACCCAGCGGTGGCGGCGGAGCCAAGACCAGCACGAAAGTGCCGACGGGTACGACCCCGATCAGTAGCAGCAGGTCGTAGAACAACTCGTTGAGCACCGGTTGATGGACCAGGTCGAGAGTGACATTGGAATAGGCGTAGCCGACCACAAATCCCGGGGTGAGAAACGGGATGGCCAGTGCCACCAATCTCCTCCGACGGTGACGCGGACTGTCGAGTTGCAGGGGCCGGGCCAAAATCGTCACCAGGGGGGTGGCGACCAGTGAGATGGTGATCGCCCGCAGCAGGGTCCAGCCGCATTCTGCCTCGAGGCTCATCTCGCGTACTCCGTTCGCAGCCACGCCAGGCATGCGGCTCGGGAGGTCTGGAGTTCTTCGAGAGGGGCTCCGTCGGCGACCCAGGGGCGGAGACGGCGGACCTCTGCGGGCAGGCTCTGCGCGTCGATCTCGCCAAGCGGAACTTGTCGAGACGGTGAGCGAGCCAGGGCCATCTCGGTCTCGGCACTCAGGAGGAAGTCGACCAGTTGACGTGCAGCGGACAGGCGTTTGGTGCCCTTGACGATCGATACACTGTTGGGCATGCAGATGGTTTGGCCGCTGGGAAGCCGGATCGGCAGCATGGCCACCGGATGTCCGTCGTCGAGTCCGACAAAGAAATCGTCGGTGTCCGTCCATCCCAGGTCACATGTGCCGCGAGCGACCAGGTTCTTGACTGTCGCGTTACCAGGAACCTCGATCAGGCCGCGGCGACGACGGTCGGCGTGCTCGGCCTTGAGCGTCCGGCCGTTGTCGCCATGCCACAGCAGGCAGTAATGCGTCAAGGTGGTGCCGAACAGCGGGCGCGCGACGGCCATTCTCGAGAGGTCGCGGGCCGTGACGGCCTGTTCGATCGATTCGACGGTCGCCGGCAGTTTCTCGGTGTTGACAATCCAGACTCTCAGCCGTGCTGCGAATCCGCACCATCGCCCGTCAGGATCCTTGAAGGCCTCGGGAATCCGTCTCCAGCCGCTGCCCCTGTATTTTTCCAGCAGATCGTGGGCCAGAAGATCGGTTGTTCCCAGGACCTGGTTGTTCCAGAACACATCGCAGACCGGGGACGATTTTTCCCGGATGAGCCGGTTGACCAGGCCCAGTGACTTGGTGGCCTCGGTGTCGTGACGCACTTGGACCGAGATGCCGGTTTTGCGAGTGAATCTCGCAAGGATCGGTTCGGAGAACAACTGGTCGTGGGAGCAATAGACGACCAGTGGATCGGATTCGGTGTTGACCGATGATCCGGCGGTGGGGGATGGAGTTGATGGCGTGCAGCCACCACCGGCCAGCCCGACCACGAGCAACAGGACCCCAATCGGCACGCTGGCGGTGACTCGACGACGGAGAAAAACTGGGCGGCCCAACGGGTCACTTCTTGGGAGCATCGTCCGAGTTGGCCGGCGATTGGGATGGCGAGTTGGCCGGGGCAGTCTCGTCGAGAGACTGGAAGTACTTCTTGATGCCTTCGATGTATCCCTTGGGGATTTCCTCCTTGTCAATCGCCTCGCCGACGCCTTGTTTGATCGCCTTGACGCTCTTCCTGTAGTTTTGCCGGGCATCTCCGGAATCGCTCTGTCCCTTGGTCTTCAGTGACAACAGGACCTTACCGGCCGTCAGTGCCGACTTGGAGATCTCGGACTGGAACTTTGTTTTGACCGAGTCGTCCTCGGGCACTTCACCGCCTTTGCCGAATCCTCGGTTCCCGGTCCCATCTCCTTCGGACATCTGTTCGCCGAGTTGTTCCATCAGCTGCTGATAAAACTCGCGGTAATCGTCAAGCGTTTCGGCGCTCTCGAGCATCTCGCTGTCGGCCTGGCCGTTTTCATTGGCCTTCTGGGCCATGCGGGCCGTTTCGATCGCCTTCTCCAGTTCCTGCAGATCGCGGGCGGTCTGAGACAACTCCTGGAGTTCCTGCTTGGCGAGTTCCATGGTTTCGGAGAGATGCTTCTGTGCACTTTCGGCGAGTTCCTTGTCGCCGGACTGCATCGCTTTCATCTGCTGCTTGGCTCGCTTCAACGCCGCGGTGAGCGGATGTTTGTCGTCCAGCTTCTCAGAGGCGAATGACTGGATGTCTCGGAGCTTCTTCTGCATCCTCTGCGCCAACTCGGATCGCTTCTCCTGAGCCTCGGGGCTGTTGTCACCGTCGAGTTTCGAGAGTTTCTCGAGGTCCTTCTTGATGGACTCGAGTTCTTTCTTGAGACTGTCGGTCGAACCTTCCTGGAGCTCCTTGGACCACTTTTCGACCTTGGGAGAATCGATCTGTCCAAATTTCTGGTCGTTGGTTGTGCGGTTGAGCGTCTGCTTGAGCTTGTGGGCATCGGCCATCTTGTGCAGGTCACCGAGCTTCTTGCGTTGCTGATTGAGCAGCTTGCGGTTGGCGTCAGGTGCGGCCGTCGCCATTTTTTTCAGAGCTGCCTTCAACTCGTCGATCGCCTGTTTGACCTGTGGTGAGTTTTCGTCTTCTTCGTCACTCAACTGTTCGGCTCGCAGTTTCGTCTTGCGGGCTTCCCGTTCAAGTGCGGTTCTTTGCTGCTTGATCTCGTCGGCCCGAGCGACTTCGTCAAAGGGGTCGAACTGGGGAACAGCAAGTACCAGCAGCGCAACGACGGCCAGGGCGATGCCCGGTTTCCGGGAGGCTCGTGAAAACGGCAGAGGAACGACCGCGGCGGGCTGGATGCTGGTGGATCTGGTGATCGCGTTGCGGGCCACCAGGGGCTGGTAGTTTCCGGCCGATCCGTCCAGCAAGGTCAACGTCAGGAACAGGTCCTTGGTGCCGTGGTGTCGATCGATTGCACGGGCCGCTTCGGATCGGGTCGGGCGATCGTGCCAGCAGGCGGCCGCCAGCACCGACACGACGACCGCGCCCAGCAACAGGATCGCTGTCAGAATTCCCAGGCCGGCCCAGTCGGCGACTCCGATTGTCTCGATGCCAAGCAGCCCGGCCGTCGCCGTGACCATTCCATCCAGCGGCAGGCTGACAAGACCCGTCAGGCGAACGAACAGGATGGTGACACCCAGCACGGCCGAAATCGAGAGAATCAGCGTCGAGACCCGACGGCCGAACCGGACCCACCTCAGTCGCGAGGTGACCCGTGAGAGCACGGCGTCAGGACCAGAAAGCGTTGTCATGTCGCTTGTCTCGAGCAGGGCCGAAGTGCCACAGGAGCAGCATAACGTCCCTCACTCGTTCGGCTCAAGGACCTTTGCTTCGCCGAGGGAGATCATTCCATCGCGGTTCTTGTCCAGCCGATCGAATAGAGAGAGTCCGCCAAGAAACTCGCGGCCAGAGACGTCTCCATCGCCGTTGCGATCCATCCGCCGAAACCACCGGGGGCCACCACGGCGATCGGCTGTCGGTGTGGTGGGAGCAGGCCGCGGACGCGGCATCGCCATCGCCTCCCGGGTGAACAGTGATGCGCGAGCCACTTCGAGTGTCAGGATGTGGTTGCCCGAGAGGTCGGTACGCGAAATCCGCCCATCATGATCCTTGTCGAGTTTCTCGAGTTGGGCGTATCCCTCTCGGAACTCCCTGGGAGCCAGTCGCCGGTCTCCGTTGGTGTCAAGCAGTTCGAACAGTGAACGACGGCTGTGCGAGACGCCCAGCAGCAGGCGGCTCTGCTGGACCGCCGTCTGGTCCTTGATGAACTCAATGATTTCTTCC
>PBOJ01000056.1 GCA_002724315.1 Planctomycetaceae bacterium
AAACGTGGCACCCTGTCCCAATTGAAAGGGAAGGCTGTCACGCTCCGCTTCACGCTGCGAAATGCCCGGTTCTACTCCTACTGGTTCAAGTAGCGGGTGCCTGCTGTTTGTGCCAAAAGCCAAGCCGAGAATGACGATGGACCACACGATCATCGGGGCGATTGTCACGCGAGGCCGCCGTTTTCATTGGACGGTCCTTCTCGGTCTCGTCGTGTGTTCTGCCAGCCACGCGGTGGTTCAGGCGTCTGCTCCGAAGGTCACTTGGCAGCGGATTTATCGTGGCGATGTTCTGCCGGATGCCAGGGGGGCAATCACGGGGCCCGACAAGTTCCGTGGAGCCTTCCAGCTTGTCACTTACGGAAAAACGCCTCCGGTGCGGATCGGTGTCGCGAAGACACTGCTGTATCGCGACGAGGACACGAACCGGCGCCGTTATTTCGTCGGCACGAGGGACAGCAACGAGGGGACTGACGTTTGGGATGCCGCGACCGGACCCGGCACGACGCTTGAGATTCGTCTCAAAGTGCTGGTGGGCGCCGGGCCGGGGACGGCCGGCGGAATCCACATCGCCAACGGTCAGGCCAGTTACTTCGCCCGTATCCGAACTGACGGAATCGAGGGACTCAACCGCAATTTCGATGCGCTGGGATTCGACTTCCACAGCGACTTCGTCACCCTGCGGTACGTGGTGCCTCGCGAGAAGAAGCCCGCCGTTGTGCAGTTCGTCGATGCTCGTGGACGGACCGGTCAGACCAGGATCCAGCCTTTCAACATCAAGGTGGGCAACTCGTTCCTGATTTCCGGTGGTGGGAATGGCGATCCTCCCAATCACCTCGAGTGGGAAATCGAATCGATCCGGTGGACCAACGCGGGCGCGATCGCCTGGGATGCCAGCCAGGTGGGCCGACAGGCCCTGGTCAAGATCGCCCGACGGAAAGAGATGGTCGCCGAACGACGTCGTCGGGCCAAGCTGGACACGAAGCCCGTTCGGCTCACTCGCTACCGGCAGCTGTTTCTGGACGACTACCTGGTCGACGAGTTGCATGCGATTCGTCGACAGGTGCACTCGGCTGACAAGCATCCGGCCAACCCGATCATCGATGGTGATCATCCGTGGCTGGATGGGATGGCATATCTCTACGGTGCTGTGGAACGTCGTCCGAAGACGAAAAAGCTGAGAATGTGGTACCAGTCGTATTTCCGTGTCAAAGGCGAGGAGCGGGTTGTTGACGTGATGTGCCTGGCCGAGTCGGCCAACGGCATCGACTGGACCTTCCCGAGGCTGGGCCTGGTTGCCGACGGGCGAGGCAGCAAGGACAACAACATCATCATCAGCACGCGGTCTCACTCGGGATTCGACGAGTGCATCACGCCGACACGGGATCTTCACACCACCGATCCCAGCAAGCGTTATCGCAGCCTGTTCTGGGCCAATGCCGACGGTTATCGCGGCACTTACGCGGCGTGGTCAGCTGACGGAGTGAGGTGGATTTCCTCGCCGAAGCCGATCACAACCCGGATGGGCGATGCCGGCAGCACCATGTACGACATCTACAAGCGGCGGTGGGTGTTCTTTGCACGGCCAATCGACAATCAACTCAGCCGGGCCATTTCCTTCAGCAAGGACTTCAAGACGTGGACCCCGATCAAGGTGATCTTCCAGGCCGACAAGAGCAAGCGAGAAGATTTCTACAACATGCAGGGGCTGTGTTACGAGGGGCTGTACCTGGGTTTCGTGACCATCATGTGGGAGGAACCCGGCCGGTACGCGCTTGAGCCACACCTGGCCATGAGCCGTGACGGTGAGAACTGGCAATGGGTTGGTCGCCAGGACGCATTCATCCCTCATGGGCCGCGCGGCAGTTGGGAAGAATTCAATACGCAGATGGGGACCGGCGAACCGATCCGGCAGGGCGACAAGCTCTACTTCTACTACAGCGGCCGCACCTACCCGCACCGCCCGTATTATGCGAGAGGCAACCCTGAGATCATCCCGAAACAACTGGCCGAGAATGACGTGAACATCGGCCTGGCGACACTGCGTTTGGACGGGTTCGTGTCGCTGGAGGACCACCATGGCGGCGGTCTCGTGGAGACCAAGCCGCTATTGGTTTCCGGCAAGGAACTCCACGTCAACGTCGACAGCCGTTTCGGGGATTTCCGCGTGGAAGTGCTCGACCACGCCGGCGATCCCATCCCCGGGTTCACGGCAGCAGAGTGCTTCCCGATTCGCATCGACCGGGTGGGGGTGACCGTGAGATGGAAGCACCACCAGGACCTGGTCTCGCTCGGTGGCAAGCCGGTGCGATTTCGGTTTCACCTGAAGCGGAGCCGGCTCTTTTCGTTTTGGGTCGACTGACCCTCCTTGGTGATTCGCAGTCGCCAATTCGCGGCGTCGTTGACCGGTGTGGGTTCAGGGAAGCGAGCCGACGACTACCGGTTGCTTCCGTGCTTCTTTGACGGTCAGCGATGGATTCAGGAACACGTCATCGTCTTCCTCGATGCCCGAAGTGACAGCGATGAACTCCGTGTTGCGGTCGCCGAGCGTCAGGAGTCGCCGTTGGGCATCGCCGTCACGGGTCCGTACCCAGCAGAAATCACCAGCGTCGGTTTCCTCGACCGCCGAGAGGGGAATCATCAGCACGTTTTCCTGCCGATTGACGGTCACTTCGATCTCAGCGGTCATGCCGGGTTTGAGTCCTTCGGATGAGGGAAGCTCTATCACCGCGTCGTATTTGACAATGTTGCCTGTCCACCATCCCGACGGTTGGGCGACCGAGGCAACCGAGGCCACGGTGCCGCTGAGTGTCTTGTTGGGAAGCCGCACCGTGGCATGCATCCCGGGCTTGACCTGGTCAATGGCGGATTCGTGGATGCCGAATCGGACCTGCATCTTTGACAGGTCGGGCATCAGCAGGAGCACCTGGTCATTGTGCACCGTCTCGCCCTCGGCGATGTCCGGCGTGTCCTTCCACTGGGCGGTCGAAGGATAGATCACCAGGCCACTTTTGGGGGCCTTGATCACGCAGCGGGCGATCTCCTTCTTTGCCAGGGCCATACGTTCCCCGTCCATGGCGAGAACTTCTTCATGGCCGTTGGCCGCCGCTTTTGCCGACTCCCACTCGCCCTTCAACGTTTCCAGTTGTTTTTCCTTTTCGAGTCGCTCGAGAACGTCCAGGTTGGTCTCCAGGATCTCGACGTTGCTTTCGGCGGTCTTCACATTGATTTCGCTTCTCTCGACTCTCAATTCACTCTGGTAGCCGAGGGCGTGCATTCGCCGGTCGTAGTCGAGCTGGGTTTTCGAGTTGTTCAGCAATTGTTTGGCCAGCGCCAAGTTCTTCTGGGCTTTCAGCTTCTGGCTTCGAAACGTGCCTTCGAGATATTCCTCAATGGCGAGTCCCTTGACGGTGGCTTGGGTCCGGAAGCCGATGGCCGCATCCTTCGACAAGTGGGCGAACTTGGTACGTTCGTGGAGGTACTCTTCGATTGCCTTGTTCTCCAGTGTGACCAGCTTGTCACCCGCCTCGACCCGGGTACCGTTCTTGACCACCCAGTTGATCGTGCTGTCGCCCCGGACCCGGCACTTGACCGGCGTGTTGTTGGCACTCTCCAGTGCTCCTTGTTCGATCATGGTGACCGGCAGAGTGCCGCGCTTGACCGTGTGGACAATCTTGGAGCCCAGGGTTGCTCGTGCTTCGGCGACGGAAGCCAGCGGCTGGACCACCACCTTCTGCTGTTCTTGGAGTCCCGAATGAACGATGACGAACCTGTCGTTGCTGTCACCGAGTGTCACCGAGCACCGTTGTGGACCGTTAGCGGTTTCCACCCAGCAGAACTGCCCCTGGTCGGTCTCCACCACGGCGCTCAACGGCACCGACAACACATCCTCGTGCCGGGCCAGCACGAGTTCCACCTTGGCGGTCATGCCCGGCCTCAGCCCCTCGATCGCATGCAGTTCGATGGTGGTCTCGTATCTCACGATGTTCCCGTCCCACCAGCCGGCAGGACGAGCGACTGCCGATACTGAAGTGACGTGGGTGTCCAATGTCCCGTCCGGCAGATCCACCTTGGCGTTTGTTCCCCGTTTGACCCGCTCGACGACGGATTCGTGAACCCTGATCTTGACCTGCATCCGATTCAGGTCGGGCATAAGCAGCAGCACCTGGTTGTTGTGGACACTCGCTCCGTCGGTGATGTCGGGAGTCCGTTTCCACTTTGCGGTTGACGGATAAATCACGAGGCCGTCTGCCGGGGCTTTGATCACGCAACGATCCAGTTCCTCGCGTGCGAGATCCAATCGGCTCTGCTCCAGTACCACTCCCGCTTCTCGGCCAGCCAGCCTTTCCTTGGTCGCGGCCAACTGACTTTCCCGACTCTTCAACTGCATCACACTGGTCAGCCGCTGCAGAACGTCCATGTCTGTTTTCGTGACGTCCAGTTCCAACTCCGCTTGTCTGACTGTGGACTCGGCCGCTTTGACCTGGCGGTCATTGAAGAGCCCCAGGACAAACAAGGATCTGACCTTGGCGAGTATCTCCTCAGCGTGACGGACATTTCGTTTGTCGGCTGAAAGTTTTTTCTCCAGTTGGGTGATCTGCTTGCGGTAGTCACCTTCGAGGTATCCGTCGGTGCCCACCTGTGCCAGCGCCAACGCTGCCTGGGCTCGTGCCAGGGCAGCTTTCGCGATGTTCGTATCCGTCTTTCCCAGGCTGACAGTCTCTTCGATGTTCTTGGTGTCCAGCTTGACCAGTTCGTCTCCGGCCTTGACCGTGGTTCCGTTCGCGATGACCCAGGTGACAGTGCTGCGGCCGCCTCGGCCACCGTATCCGCCACGGATTTCGCACTTGATCTCCTTGTTTCGGGAACTCTCCACAGTCCCGGTTTCTGTGACCGTGACCACCAATTCGCCGCGCGTGACCGTGTGCGTCGCGTTGGGATCTTTGGCCACAGCCGAGGGTGTATTCCCGAGCATCACCAGGGAAACCGTGCTCCCTGTGCCAACCAGGCCGATGACCAGTACCGCCCAGGTCCACCGCAGCTTGGAGCGAGTCGTGACGGGAGGCTGCGAATCGTCGTGGACTGGTCCGGTTGCCGGCTGGTCCGTCACCGCCGGTCGGCTCCCCTCATCTGGTGTCATCTCAAACGACATCGTTCCAGTTTCCTCGACTTGGCGTTCGGGTTCAACCGGTCATTTTCCCGGGTCTCTCACCGCAGTGGGCAGTGGGTCAACACGGAGACTTCGCCGGATCTCTTGTTGAGAGCCTCCCCGAAGTTCGCCAGGTTCTGGCGGACGGGTTTGAGCTCTTGGAGGGGCCCCTGCAGTTCCACTCGGACGGCGTCCGGGGCGATCTTCATGTTCTTTGACATTGAAGAACGGTGCGCAGCGGTCCCGGTTGCGTTGGAGATCCTGGCAGACCGATGATCAACAGCGGAGGCACACCGGGGTGCGGGACATCACGATGCTGCTCGCAAACGGTTGGGTTCGTCGACGAGGTGATCGATTCTCTCGCTGACCGACTGGTGAGAAGCTTCAGTTTCGGCGAGCAGCTTCAGTTGGGAGTCGATGAGCCTGTCCCATCGCGATGCCGAGAGGATGACCGGTACCTGTTCGGTCGGCGCTGTCTTGGAGGTCCGGACGAACAGGCGACGAATTGCGGCCGTCAGTGACAGGCCGATCTCGAGCAACTCGAGTGGAAGGTTGGCAGCTTTTACGGCTGCGATCTCGACGCGAGAATCGCGTCCGCCGTAAATCGGCAACCAGCGGCCCAGGCGGGCCGCGTTGTCGCGAATCAGGAACGTGGCAAGTCGGCGATGGGAGGCGAACATCTGCACGGGATACGCGAGGTTGCCGATCACGGGAAGCACCCCGACAAGCAACGCTTCACCGTAATTGACTCGGCGTCCGACATTGCGTGCCATTCGCCAAAGCGTGATCGCGGTCCTGCACGCAGGAGAAACAACAATTGGGAGCAGGCAAAGAACATCGCCGGTCAGAACAAACGCGAAGACGCCGCCAATCTTGAGCGGGATCAACAGCGGCGCGATCAACTTCACGCTCAGGTGCATTCCGAAACACCGGGCGTATTCGTCGAAATTCTGTGAAGACGATTCACTCTGCAGGGCTTGCAGTTCGCCGGGCTGCAGCCGCCCCGCTTTGTCCCACTCACGAATGGCACCGCGAATCGCGTACTTGCCGAATTCTCGCTGAAATCTTGCCGAGACGGCCAGCAGGAACATTCTCTGAAGGCTGGTTCGACGATGATTGCTGTCGGAGAGCCACCGATGTACAGGGGCGGGCACGGTTTTTGAAAGAGCCCAATTGCCGACAAATCGCAGCGACAGTTTCGAGAACATCCGTACCGGATGCACTCGGCCCTGTTCCTGCCAGGCTCGGGACTTTCGTCCGCAGTACGCCTTGAGGAGTTCGTCGCGAACCTGAGAGTTCCGCACAGCGTCCTTGAATTGTTGACGGAACGTCCGATGTCCATGGAGGCGTTGGAGAAATCGCCCCACAGCCGTGGGAATGAATCCCAGCCAATACAGCGGTCGTGTCAGCAGCCGGGTACTGGATCGGAGCTTCTCGTCTGTGGTGTCATCGATCAGCCCATTTTGCTTCCAGATGTCGAAGCGACGACGACGGTAGGCGTCACGGAAGTGGCGAGAGACGATCGGCAAGCCGCGGCGCCCCACGGCAATTTCGGCCTGTTTCCAGAGGAGCGAATGTTCGATCAGTTTCTCGGCGTCGTTGGACAGCCTCTGAAAGCCGTCGGCTCCCAGATGCTGCCGAAGCGTACCGCGATGGGTTTCCAGGAACCTCAACAGGACCTGCGGGTCGTTGTCGTCGAACAGTGGAAGCGATCCGATCCGCAAGCCGGCGAACAGGTAATACGGGACCAGCATCGCCGGAATCCCGGATTCGAGATCGACGATCACGTAGCCGTCGTCGACTCGCAACAGGTTGGCGGTCGCAACGACAGCGGCCTTGCTGACCTGCCAGCCAGATCCCACCAGGCCACTTTCTCGGAAGAGTGTTTCCAGCCGTGACATCAGGTCCAGAAGTTCATCGATTTCCTCAGGCGTTGGATCCAGCGGTTCGGCAGGATTTCGGAACCACTTGTGTGTCGTTTCACGCAGGATGCGAGAGTTGGCAGCGGCAGGGCGAATGCCTCTTCCGCGGATGAGTTCGCTTGCCAGGACGTACGCGCGGGACTCGGCATCCCAGCGGACATAAAGCGGCTCTGCAACGGCGGCTTCGGGAATCAGCGTGCGCACCAAGGCTGCCGCGGCACGCCGTCGATAAAAACAGGCCAGTATCGCGTCCGCCGAGGCCTGGTAAGCGAACGGGGACTGAAAAACGCAGCGGTAGATCAACCGTGTGAGCAGTCCGGGAGCGAAGATCTTCTCGACGCAGAGTCGCTCATTTCCTTCGGCATCCGTCGCCCGGACCAGCATGGCTCGAGCAGCACGTCCCTTGCCGAGCGTGAGGATCGGTTCGACCTGGCAGGGTTCCCAACTGTCGTCAGCCGACAGCAATCCCAAGTCCATTGACGGACCGAAATGCTCGGCACCGATCGCCACGTCTTCTGCTTCGGGCGAAGTCTCTGGCATGACGGCAATTCATGCGTCCGCCCAACTTCTGGCCACGGACGCCCCCCGTATTTGTGTTCAGGTGATCGCCGATCCAGGCCGACGGTCACTGAAAGTGCCGGAAGGTATCGAAAGGGGGCATTTGCAGCAATGGGATTTTTGTGGTGAGGAACGCCTCCGAGAACGCCGACTGGCACTCGCCGTGGCCGGTCGAAAGACGTTTGATACACTGGCACCACCCTGGAAACTGCGCGTCTGCTTGTCGGTCACCGGTTGGCATTGGCAGAATGGTGACCTCTTTGTCACGTTTCCGGAGCCATGACGGTGTGGGGAATCTCGGGGTGAGCGAATCCACGACTCTGCGGTCGCTGTTGCCCCGCACCGAGACAGGGTGTCACTTTGTGGCCTATGGAGATTGCTGCATAGGTCCGCCGGAACCGGGGCGTGGTCACGAAGAGCATCTGGCGGCCGTGCACCGGGTCATGCACCAACTCGACCCACGTCCAGAGTTCGTCTGTTTTCTGGGTGATCTCATTTGGGGCCTGACTCGGGAGCATGGCCCAAACCACGATGGGGAATCTCTCCGCCAGGAATGGGCGGTCAAGCTGCCTCGAGAGATGAAGCCGCTCACCGATCTGGATGTTCCGGTGTTCCGGATCCCCGGCAATCACGACACGATGACACCGGTCAGTGAGACTGTCTGGAGAGAGGTGTTTGACGAGATTCCTCAGAACGGCCCGGAGGGCCAGGAAGGCCTGACCTGGTTCGAAAGGCGAGGCGATTTGCTGATCATCGGGATCAGCGTCTACGCGATGAACATGGGCAGCCCGTTCACCATGATGGGGGGACGCGTCGATTGTGACTGGGTCGATCGGGTTCTCACCGAACACTCCGATGCGAAATTCAAGTTTGTGCTGGGCCATTCGCCGGTCCATCCGGTCAACGGATACACCGCTCCGAAGTGGGGGATGCTGCCGGAGTTCGGGGAGCCGTTCTGGGCGGTGCTGGCCCGGCATCAGGTGACGGCGTACCTGTGCAGCCACGTGATCGCATTCGACTTCCAGGTTCATGACGGGGTGCCCCAGATCACGACCGGTGGCGCCGGTACCAGTTCTGGTCCAGGTGGATGCATGCCGGCACCGGACGAATATCATCACTGTGTCCAACTAGCCGTCGATGACATCGGGTTGCGTGGGCAGGTCCTGGACGCTGTTGGGACGGTCCGTGAGGAGTTCCAATGGCCTCTGCCAGCCGATGGCATCATGAAATGGTCGTTCAAGAGTGACTCGCTGCCACCGAAACCGTCCCGGGTTCTTTTGACTGGTCAGAGCGGGAAAGAGGCCTACCCACGCATCCGGGTGTCGCTCGATGGCTACCAGCCAAGGCTGAATGTCACGCTCTACGATCCGGCCGACGTCTATCCATGCTCGTGGCATGGCCCCGAAATCGACATACGCCATCCGTTTGAATTGACTGTGGCCATTGACCCGACCCTGGGGCCTGGGGGTGTGTTGGCTCGTGTGGGAAACGAACCGTATTCGTCGTTGACCACCGACGTACCGTTTGGTTTCAAGGTGAACAACTGGCCGGAAAAATGGGACGTTTCGACGGAGATTCCCGTCGTCGAAATGGCGGACTGAATTGTCCCGATCAAACCGCCGGCCCCGAATCTGCCTTTTCGTGTCAGGAGACGGTGGTCAGGGGGTGGCCGAGCTGGTCTCCAGCAGGCCCCGAGCCAATTCGAGCAGTTTGTCACTCTCCGGATCGGCTCCTTTCCGGGCTTCCAGCAGCGAGACGGCTCGTTGCAGATGGCTTTGGGCTTCGGCGTGACGATGGGTCTCCAGGTAGAGCCGTCCGAGACCGACGTGGATCGCCGGGAGGTCGTCGTCGAGCTTCAGAGCTTGTTGCAGATGGTGTTCGGATTGCTCGTGTTCGCCACGGGACTGCAGGGCCAATGCGAGTTGAACGTGAGATTCGGTTCGTTCCGGGTCTTGCGAGAGGACAATCCGGTGATGCCGGATTGATCCATCGATTTCCTTTGTGGCCGAGAGCAGCATGGCCAGGTGGAAGTGAGCTTCGGTGTTCTTCTCGTCACTGAGCAGGATGGCCTTCTCGAGGGATTGCCGGGCCGGCTTGGTCTGGCCCTGCTGCTTGAGCTGAATTCCCAGCATCAGTTGAGCGTGGTCATGATCGGGGACGACTTTCACCAGGTGACGATACCGCCGCAGCACCTGGGCATCTTGAGCCACCTGGTCACTGAACACATAGTCGTTCCACCACTGGGACGTGGCCAGGGCGATGATGGCCAGCAGGAACGGGGTCCATTTCAGGGCATGGACAGATCCCTCGGTGAGCGGTCGGGTCTCCGGAGCCTGCGAGACGTCGCCGATGCCCAGCCCGGCTCGAGTTTCCTGTTCGCGGACCTTCCAGATGAACCCGTCGAGATAGAAGTGGAGCAGCGTCGAGGTCCAGATGAGTGAAATCATCATTTTCTCGAAGGAGTCGACTCCCAGGTACTGGGGCAGCCGTGAACAGACGCCGTAAGCGGCCACCAGGGCGATGTAGACGACAAGCATCAGCCTGCTGCGACGAAACAACTGGCGGGTCAGGTCTCCAACGGGGGCAGACTGTTCCACCCGCTTGCGGTTGAACACCCAGACGATTGCGAGGTACTGCACGTCGTGGAAGATCTCGAACAGCGCGATGCCGACAATGATGTTGTCGACCATGACCATTGCGAACCACCAGAAGGCGAAGCTGATGACCATGGTGAGCCATCGGATGGCGGTGGCCGGTTGAAAGCGAGACCTCTGCTGGAATTCGTGAACCAGGAATACCACGGTGATGACCGCGGTGCCGATTAGCCACGCGGTCCGGAAACCGTTTATTCCCTCCACAGGAATCAGTGGTCCTCCTGCCCGGTGGAAGGTTTCGAGCAGTCGGAAGACCCGGCCATCGGAACAGATCATCCCGGCACCGAACCAGGCCACGCACATCAACCAGTCCAGCCGGGCTGCGTGGGGGCTGGACTGGCCGGTCTTGGCTGCGTAGATCCGCAGAAAACCGTAGACCTGCATCAGCCCGTGCCAGAATCCCCACAACGCGAGCACGACTTCCATGCCGTCTCGCAGGTCGGTGAAGAGCAGGGGGACCGAGATGCCCAACAGGACGATCGGTCCCACGGTCAATCGGATGCGGAACCTGCGAAACAGCGCCCGGTCTCCGTAGGCGCGGAGCATTCCCGGAAGGTGATGGCCGTTGGCTCCCAGGGTTCCGACGATCGCGTAGATCGTCTGGTCGGAGAACTGTTGCCGCGAGAGGAAGACGAGTGGAAGGATCAACAACGGCGTTGCTACGAACAGGACCAGGTCGGCCACCGGACCAAGAATCCAGGTTGCAGCACGTGGCGAGGATGTTCCGACCGACGCCGTCGACGTTGCTTCGCTCAACGGTCTCCCCCCATCGGCGGGCGGCGATGATCGGTCGACTCAGCAATCACGATTGTCTCTCGGGATGTCCGGTCGCAGGAGGCTCAGGCCGGTTTGCGGATGTTGACCCAGGTGTGCACGTGAGGGCTGCCACGGAAGTACCAGACCATCGACGGCCCCTCGATCTGCCACACGTCCCAAACGCGGTCGTTGCCGATGTCCAGGTTCTTGTAGTACGCGAAGTGCAGGGTGTCGAATTGGGCTTCGATCAACTTCATGCACTCGTCCACATCGACCTTGCGGAACGGGGCCAGCACATCGGCCATCACCCTGCGAGCCAGGGTCTTCTGGTCGCTGGAGAACTCGGCAACCGGAACGCCGTGAAGGGCCGCGTCCCGGCCTCGCAATGTGACGGTTTTCTTCCTTTGTTCCGGTCGTGCGTCGCTGCGGAGAGCGAGTGCTTGTTGTTTGCCGTCAAGAGCCCGGAACAACTCGTTGGCTCGCTTGGCCTGGTACCAGTAGATGTTGCCGGGGTGATCGGGTTTTTCGTTGAAGCCGGCCGCCGCATGACCGTAGAAGATTGGGCCTCCAAACGCGGCACCCTTCACCGAGTTGCCGTCACATCGCCGGGTCACGTGTCGGCCTGCGAAAACGAATTCGAATGGTCCCGAGCCGGGTTGGCCAAAAACAGCGACCGAACACCCGTCGAATCCACCTTTCCGATTGGCTTGCTGGTTGTCGTGTTCGACCTGGGCCACGACCTTTTTCGCGTATTCCTCGCTGTGCAAGCCGTCGAAGATGCCACGGATCATGGCTTGCTGATCCCTGGAGAATGTCTTGCCGACGGTGGCCTTGGTGATGTGCCAGTTGTTGTTGACGGCCTGGCGCAGGGGGGCGTTGAAGGGAAACGCCATCAGTTTCTTCTGTGGCTCGGTCAACGTCTTGTAGAACTGGGTGACGAGCGTTTCCGATGCCGGTTTCCTGATGATTTCACCTGCCGCCGCTGTTTCCGCCAGGAACGGTGACAATGCGGATGCCGTGGCAATTCCGCTGGTCGTCTTCAGGAACCTGCGCCGAGTCAGGTCGCCGGAGTCGGGGAAGGTGGTAGGTTCAATCGGGTTGGCCATGTCAGCTTCCTTTGATTCGGTCCCCGGCGAAGAGCCGGGGTGGGTTGTATGCTGTGTGGTTGGAGCGATTGTATCCCATGTGGTGATGTCTACCGCAGGGATTTGCTCTCCAGGGAGCATTCCCGATCGGCCATCGGTTGGTCCAATCGCTGCATCCGCGGAAATCGGGGTCAATCCCCGTGAAAGAAAATCATCTCTACCGTCGTGGCTGATCGCGGAGTTCCCGGTCCCGAAATGTCACCTCGTGGAAGGCTTGTCCGTCCTTGTCCAGGAACCTGGCGTTGAGTGTCGCTGGCTGGGAATTGCTGCGGACCGTCATCAAAAGAAACGAGTTTGGCTTGCCGGAGTCATACACCAGGGCGGGGTGCGGAGCCTTGGCATTCTTGATCACGCCGGAGTGAATCGGAGAAGTGATGAGTTCCGGGATCCGGTATCCGGCGATCCTGGCGGTCCTGTGCCGCAACACTCGAGTTCGATGCACGTCGCCACCGACCAGGATGACGCCACTGATCTTCTCTTTGCCGACAAATTCAAACAGGGCTTTTTGCTCGTGGGGATACGTTCCCCAGTGGTCCTGTTTGCCCGGCCGGACCCCTCCGTTCCAGATCATGCCGCAGGCGAGCACCTTGAACACGGCTTTCGAATCCTTCAGTTCCCTGCGGAGCCATTGCCATTGCTGCTTGCCGAGCAGCGAGGGCCGTTTCTTGTCGAACGGTGACGGTTCGGTGGCAGCGAAAAATCTCGTGTCCAACAGGAAAACCTCGACGTCACCTCGTTGGAAATTTGAGTAGATGCCCTCTCGGCCGTCTCCGAACGACGGGTTGGGCCGATATTCCATGAACACGCGTCTGGAGTTCTGCTTGCCCTTCAGGTTTCCGTCCGTGTCGTTCCGGCCGAAATCGTGGTCGTCCCAGGTGCCGTACAGAGAACGGTTGCGGAGCAATGTCCGGAAGTCGGGAATCGCCGAAAACTCGCGGTACCGCTGACGTTGAACGTCCAGGTCGGTGGAATCGATATAGGGCGTGTCACCCAACAACACGACCGCGTGGGGATCAACGACTCGCATTTGTCTCCAGACGGCCGATGACCCTTCGTCTTCCTTCGCACACGATCCGAAGGCCAGGCGTACGACCGTCGCCGGTTTCTCTCCGGCGGTTTCGAAAAAGTGTTCATCACCGGAGACGAGACGTTTTTTGCCCAGCCGGATCTCGTAGTGATATCGGGTGCCGGGCTGAAGTGATCCCAGCTGCCACAGGATGCAACCATCCCGTTTTGCCGTGGAGTCGGATGTGGCCGTCACCCGGTGACCATTCCCGGTATGCGCGGAAAGCTGGTACTGTCCGGGTTCCGAGGACCGGGCCCAGACCATGGCGCTCCCGGATGTGACGTGCCCGATGAACGGTCCATGGGTGATCGGTGCGGATGGCTTGGCCAAGCCCGCAAAAATGACCTTCCGTTGAGCTCGGCTGATCCCCACCAGGGCCCCCGTGTGGAGATCCTTCGCAAATCCCTGGCCGGTGAACGGAACCGATTGTTTGCCGATGTACTCGAGCACGTTGCCGGTTCGGGGCAGACGCAGTCGGTAGACTTCGGGTGCGTCATGGCCTGTGACCAGCAATTCCTGCCTGTACCACAGCCCGCCCGAGAGACTGAACCGACCCAGTTGGCGAATGACCGCTTTCGGGTACGTCCACCGGCGTTTTTCCTTCCAGTCGTTGTCGAACTGGACGAAAAACGTCTCGGCATTCTTGTCGCCGTATCGCGCGAAGTTGCACCACCAGTGATTTCCCTGCCGCAGGACCCAGGTCAGGCTGCCGCCGAAATCTCCGAAGTCCCGAAACGTTGACAGTTTCATGGAGACCGGGTCCAGGACCTTGATTTCGCTCTTCTCAGGCGTCGTCGGGTAGTTCGAGTGGGCGCACAGCAGCCGGCCTCTCCACAGAAAACCACTGTTGAGGTGCTTGGCCTGGCCGGTGCTGGTGGCAATCCGTCTGCCGGTCGTACGGTCGTATTTGGCCACCTGTCGGCTCGCGATGGCGTAGACGAACTGCCCATCAGCAGCCGCGGCCTGGATCGCTTCGGGGGCGGCAAGTTCTGCCGTTTTCGGCCAGGCGTCGTCTGCCGCGGCCGTGCAGAACCCGGTGATTGGGACGAGAACGAAAAGACAGGGGAGTATCATCCGGGGGCAATTGGCGGGCATTGTCGTGTCGTCTTCCGGTAAAAGTGCTGCTTGGGATTTGAAGGCCAGGGGGGCGGGGCCTGGCCGGTGTCCGTTACGCAATGATGTCGTGGACCACGTGTCCGTCCAAACCGTTCAACGCGTCGGTCAGTCGAACCTGCTCTGTGCCGTGCTGGAAGGTCAACTGTTGGTGGTCGAGGCCGAGTAGGTGCAGGATCGTGGCGTGCAGGTCATGGAAATTGACCGGGTTCTCGATGGCGTGGTAACCGTAGTCATCGGTACGGCCGTACTTGATCCCTCCCTTGATGCCACCTCCAGCCATCCAGAAAGTGAATCCCCACGGGTGGTGGTCGCGGCCCCCTCTCTTAGAGGTCACTTCGGCGCCCGGGCTACGACCGAACTCACCGCCCCAGACGACGAGCGTCTCGTCGAGCAGGCCGCGGCGTTTCAGGTCCGTGAGCAACCCGGCTATCGGCTTGTCGACTTCCAGCGCGTGTGAGGAGTGGTACCTGGCGAGTTCGTTGTGCTGGTCCCAGCCGCTGTCGTTGGAATTGGGCGCGTGGTACAGCTCGACGAACCGTACACCTTGCTCAACCAGTCGTCGGGCCAGCAGGCACTGCCTCGCGTAGTTCTCTGTTTTTCCCGACTGGTCGACTCCGTAGAGATTCAGGGTCTCCCTGGTTTCTCCGGAGAAATCGAGCAGGGGGGGAGCAGCCGCCTGCATGCGGAAGGCGGTCTCGAACGAGGCGATGCGTCCTTCCAGTTCGGCGTCGGCGCCCGAGAGTTCCAACTGCCGACGGTTCATCCGGGCGACAAAATTGAGTTGTTTCCGCTGCAGGTCTGGGGACAGATCGGGATTCTGCGTGTTTCGGAACGTTGCCTTGCGAAACGAGGGGGGGGCACTGATGGCGTTGCTACGGCCGATGGGAACCATCTGGTATGCCGATGGCAGGAAGGCCCCTCTCAGCAGCGTGACGTTGCCGAAGTTGTAACAGGGACAGATCGTGATGAAGCCGGGCAGGTTTTCGTTTTCACTCCCCAGGCCGTAAAGGACCCACGAACCGAGCGTTGGTCGAATCAGCCGGTCCGAGCCGGTGTGCAACCGCATCTGTTCGGGGAAGTGGCTGGCACCGGCGGTTTGCATCGAGTTGATGAAACAGATGTCGTCCACGCACTGTCCAATGTGTGGAAAGAGATCACTGACGGCGATCCCGCTCTGGCCGCGTTTCCGGAAACGCCAGAACGGCTTGAGGATATTGCCGGTTCGGCCCTGGTTGCCATCGACGTTGTCCAGCGGGATCGGCTTGTTGTCGTTTTGCTCGAGCATGGGCTTGTGGTCGAACGTGTCGACATGAGACGGGCCACCCTGCATGAAACAGAAGATCACCGACTTGGCCCGCTGTGTCAGTCGTGGCGTTTGTGCGGCCAGCGGATTGGCCCCACCGTCAACCTGGCCGGCTCCTGCCCGTCGATTTCGGGCCAGCAGGGATGCCAGGGCAAGTTGGCCGAATCCGATGGAGGACCTCTGCAGCAACTCGCGGCGAGAGATCGATCCGTCAAAAGGAGAAAGGGAGGACATGACTTGTCGGGTTCCGTGTGGTTCCAGTCACTTCAATCCACGTACACGAATTCGTTCAGCATGAACATGGCCTGGCAGAGGCTCTGCCAGGCCATGGTACGACGATCCTTTGCACCGGTTGTGTTCGGCAGTCCACGATTCCACGACGTGATGAATTCGATCGCGGCCGTCACTTCATCGCTTCGGGCGGCCCGTCCAAGGGACTGCAGGTAGAGTTGTTGCACACGGGCTCGATCGTCAAGACGTTGATCTGCCAACAGGTCCTCAGCGGAATGGCGGGCCTGGTCGAGGACAAACGGGCCGTTCATCAGCAACAGGGCCTGGGGCGCGTTGGTTGAAGCCTGACGCTGGCCGGTTGCTTCATCGCGTCCCGGGAAGTCGAACGCTTGGAGCAACTCGGCCATGTGCAACTCGGTTCGGATCACCGGCCGATAGATCGATCGCTGCAAGATGTTGCCGAAATGGTTCACGACAAGTTGCAGGCGATTGTTCTTCTTCAGTTCTGCGGCGTTGCCCAGCCCGAGCCGTGCCAGCAGACTGCCACCCATGGTGAGGTCGAGTTGTCCGCTGACGAACAATAGCGAGTCACGTATCTCCTCTGCCTCGAGTCGTCGCCGGTTCTGTCGCCACAGCAGGTGGTTCATCGGATCCGTCGTTCGAGGGTCGCGGGTCGAGGATTGCGGGTTGGACGCTGAGACTGCGGCAGTCGACGAGCTTTGCTGGTACGTGGCCGACAGAACGATCGTGCGATGCAGGGCCTTCAGGGACCATCCCCGGTCGACCAGGTGCAGGGCCAGCCAGTCCAGCAGTTGGTGATTGCTGGGACCGGCGACTGCCGACACTCCGAAATTGTCGGGATCGGTGACCAGCCCGACGCCGAAGTGCCGTTGCCAGATGCGGTTGGCAATCACCCTGGCGGTCAGGGGATGGTCGCCGCGAGTCAGCCACCGGGCGAGTTCCAGCCGGCCGCTTTGCTTGTCATTGAGTTTCGGCTGACTCCGGCCGGCCAGGATGACGGGGAATCTCCGTGATACCGTGTCGCCCAGGGTCTTGGGGTCGCCCCGAAGATGGACTTTCAGGTTTTCGACCTTTCCCTCTTTGACCGACAGCACTCGGATCTTGTCACCGCCGGGCAGCACCAGGTCGCGTTCGAACCTCTTGGATTCGGTACTGGTGAAGATTCCGGCCAGGGCGTAGAAGTCGCCGGTGGTCAGTGGCTCGAAAGGGTGGTCGTGGCAACGTGAGCAGGAGATATCCATGCCGATCAGGGCCCGGGTGAGCATGCCGATCTGGTCGGCCGCAGCATCGACCTTGTCGTTGAGGATGTACGGGCCCAGCAGAAGCGCGCCGGGGCCGGTCATCCGGTCGGCTTCGACTTCGGCGTCGCCGGCGGGCAGCAGATCGCCCGCTACCAGTTCCAGGACGAAACGGTCAAACGGCTTGTCCTTGTTGAAGGCCCGGATCACGTAATCGCGATACCGGTATGCGTTGGCGAACGGGAAATTGGCGGTGCCGCCCAATGAGTCGGCATAGCGAACAACGTCCAGCCAGTGTCGGGCCCACTGTTCGCCGTAGTGATGTGAAGCGAGCAGGCGGTCGACCACCCGGGCAAACGCCTCGGGGGAGTCATCGGCGAGAAACGATTCGATGTCGCGCCGGGACGGGGGGAGACCTGTCAGGCCGAACGTCACGCGGCGGAGCAGCGTTGTCCGGTCGGCCGGTGGAGCCGGATGGAACCGGTGAGCGTCGAGCGTGGCGAGAACGAAATTGTCGATCGGCTGGCGGGGCCACGATGTGTCCTTGACGGTCGGCAAGGGGGCACGGGTCGGTGGCTGGAACGACCAGTGGGTTCTCTGTTCATCGGTGAAGACAGGATGCGGACTCGAGTCTGCCGGCTTAGCGTCATCTCCGAACGCTTTCGGCAACACGCCGTCAGCGGTCAATGACACTCCGGCAAACAGCAACACCAGCAGAACTCTCATCGCATCTCCCAGGCCGTCCGCGGCGCCCCAGTCTCGCTTTCCCGGCCTTGGCGTTCAACCCGTTGGATGTGAACCCGCTTCCGGTTTCGAATGCCCTGGTACAGCCGTGACAAATGTTCACGGCGTTTGATCTTCGGGCGTGGTTGCGTGAGGAATCCGAGTGTGTTGACATGCCGGAGGCCACGGCTTTCCGGCTTGAATTGATGCGGCCGGATGCCGAAAAACGTGTCACCGCGATCGACGTCGGTGAAGCCCGCTTCCGGTTGCTGTTGTTCAGACGTCACGGACGTGTGACGAGGAGATTCACAAGTGACATCACCTGCCCCGGTTCTTGTTCTTGCGGCCGCCATCGGACTTGTTGGCTCGGGGGCGGCACCCGCCGCGCCGCCGATATACGTATTCAATTCGGATGGTGGAGCCGCTGCGATTGCTCACATCAAGGGCAAGGTGACCCGGGATGTGGTGTGTCACGAGTTGAACGAACTCGAGGCGACCGGGGTCACGGACTTTTTCTGGTGTCCGATCGTCGGTGGGAATGTCTTTATCTATCCGACCAGGGTTGGTGAGCGGATGGGAGACAACATCCGGGACTGGGAGAAGGTTCACCCCTATTACCGTGAACAAGGACGTGCGATGGCCAGCAATCTCCGGCAATTGATCGAGAGAGGTGAGGATCCGATCAAGATGCTGGCTGTTCGAGCCCGGGAACTCGGGGTCCGATTCTGGCTCACGTGTCGCATGAACGAGATTCACGAGGACGACGATCGTTTTATGGTTGTCCGCAGCCTGTTCAAGGAAAAGCACCCCGAGTTGGTCCATGGAAAGAACTTCCACCCGGAAGCCGTTTACGCACCGATCAAGGGTTGGTCGTATGCCTGGGATTATTCGAAGCAGCGTGTCCGAGATCATTTTCTGGCACTGTTCGATGAATGGCTGGAATACGAGATCGATGGGATCGAGCTCGACTTCGTTCGTAGCCCGTGCCTGTTTCCACCGGGGAAGGAACGAGAAGGGCAGCCGCTGCTGACCGATTTCGTCACCAGGCTGCGTGGAGCGGTCAACCGCGCTGCGGGACGTCGGCGGCATAAGGTCAGGCTGGCTGTTCGCGTACCTCCGTCACTGGAACTGTGTCGGAAAGCCGGTATCGACATCAGGACCTGGATCGACCAGGGGTTGGTGGACCAGGTGACTCCGATGGATCGCGGCTATTTCGACCCCGAACCACAGCTGGCGGAATTTCTGCCACTGGGAAAGAGGAAAGGTGTCACGATTCTTGGCGGCATCGAACCCAAGGTGCGAGGCTACGGCCAGAACAGTCGGCAGACGTTTGCGGTGGCAAACAGCTTTTTGCACCAGGGGGCGGACGGCATCTACCTCTTCAATTATGACTGTCACCGGAAATTGGCGAGCTCTTCGAAGTTCGGTGGTGTGCTTCAGGACTACACGCCCGGAGAAAAGAACTTTCTCCGGCACGCGCTGGATGCCGCGGTCCGTCGCGATCACGACAAGCAGTACCTGGTCTCGCACGATTCCGCAGGTCGGTCAGTTGAGAACGGGGGGACACGGCCGCTTCCCTGCCTGCTGCCGGTTGGCAAGTCGAAGATCTTCAGGATGACGGTTGGCGACGACCTGGAAGGGGCGAGGAAATGGAAACGCATTGCCGCGTCTCGGCTTGTCGTGACGCTGGACGACTGCAATGCCGGAATGGGTGACCTGGCACTGAAGATCAACGGCCGTGTACATGGTGTGGATCGTTTCCGATGGGAACCGAGGAAACCGACCGGACGGATCGTGGTCACGGTCACTGATCCACCGATGCACCGGGGCAGCAACAGCATCGAGATTGGTGTAAAAGCCGGCGACGATCGGAAAGGTCGGATCAGTTCAATCGACTTCAACATCGCCTACCGGTCACCCGACTCGGCGAGGAGAACCGTTGCCCCGCCCGCGGGCCGGTCGTTGCCGGTGCTGGGCCGCCAGCAACTGTTCGCCTACATCCCGCAGAGCCTGGAGATCTTCATCAAGGAACCGCGGCACGTGCGGGAACCGAGCGACTGGCCGGCCAACATGCTGCGTTTCCAGTTCCCCGAGTCGGTCAACGCCTTCGGC
>PBOJ01000057.1 GCA_002724315.1 Planctomycetaceae bacterium
CCCCCAAGACTCGGAGGTGTCCTTCGGCCGGTTCCCCGACGGCACGGCCAGTTGGCGATCACTCACGCCATCAGCAGGCAAAACCAACCAACGATCGCGTTAACCGACATCGGCCACACCTGCCATCGACGTGACGCTCCAGAACGACCTCGAATCGAGTCAACGCGACCATCTACCAACGGGCAACAACGCGGCCGGGGTACAACCGGGCAGCTCCGTCGATCTCGGCTTGTCGCTTTCCGCAATACACCTCGCGACGGCGACGATCTCCGGCCGTGCTGAACCCCGAAATTTCAGGTCGTGCAACGTGACATCCCGTGTAGAGTTTCGCCTGCGTGGTGAGAGCCACAGGCGTGCGATCACGTTCACCGGTGGCCAACCGCACTTTGATGGCGTCCTTGAGTCGTTTGAAGACCTCGATGTTTCCGGGGACGGCCGGTTCCTCGATCCGCAGCACGTCGTAAGGCTCGATGGCATCGACGACCTGTGCGGCGGGATGCTTCTGTGCGGTGACGGTGTCATCCAGCATGGCCAGACCCGTGGCGCCGGCCCCCATCGAAGCCAGCACCGCGCGACGGCTGATTTGGCGTGGGATGTGTTGAGACATGGTGGTGGCGTCCTCGTGCGAAAAGGTTGGGACAGCACCGCGCGATCGCGTGGATCATTCGGTCGTGATGATGTTCGTGCTCCTGTTGGTGTGCAAGCTACAGGACTTTGCCGTTGCCGTGATGATTCGCCTGGACCGGACGATCTGCCCCGGTGGTTCTGCTATATTCCCGTCGGGTCCACCTGCCGTGGCCGGCAAAACCGGTCGAGGCTCCCTCTCTTCCGAGAACGAAACTTCAGTCAACCGGGAAACCCATCAGCATGCCCGACGCCTACCATGAGACATTCGAGAATGGCCCAGGCGGCTGGTACGCATGGGACAGCAACTACGCGGGTGACAAGCCCCTGGAGATCGTCGACGGATCCGCCGTATCCCGGTCTCCCTGGTGGATCGACTACAACCACGCTCCGCCCGGAGCCGGCTACATGCACCTGCTGTTCATGCTGGACACGCTCGGGCGCCCCACCGAACGGAAAATCGAGATCGCCGGCCACAACAACTTCGTCCGACAGGGACACAGTACGAATTTCGTCGACGCCGAATTGACCTTCCGGCTGAAAGGCGAACTCGTCCTGCACGACGCGCAACTGGTGCTGCTGTGCCAGGGAGTTCACGACGGCCTGTGTTCGGGATGGCTGCTGACCGGCCAGCCAATCACGGTGACCGACGACTGGACCGAGTCAACACTGAACACCCGCCTGGACTCCGACCAGTGGACCAGCCTGGACAGCCGTCATGACCGGACGGAATGTTACGGCACCCGGCCCCTGGAAACCGTGTTGTCCGACGTCAACACCAACATCCTGCTGGTCCTGTTCCCCCTGGACATCGCTCCCATGGGACCGCTTGACGGCGACCCGCACAGATTGCGTCCCGACGTGGACTACCCCATCTGGCGGCACCGCCTGCCGGAAGGATACGTGGCCATGGACGAAGCCCGCATCAGCTTCTCCTGAGAGTCGACGACGTGTGACAGGCCCATGGCCCGGGCCGCAGACTCGCCGCCCGTCGAGTCACTGGCAACTCACAACGTGCCTCTCACTGCACAAGCTTGTACCGCTGCTCCCCCGGTACGTAGCGCAACCGGTGCTTGTTCTTCTCGTAGAACGCAATCCACTCGCCAATCGTCAACATCTTCCCGGAATCGTCGATCTTCCTGTCGAGACTGAACAGGGCCGGAAAGGTGAAACGTCGGAGCACGAAAATCGGATTGCCGTAATGGCCTGGCGTATCGACGCGGAATTGGGGGTTCGGCGGCTTACGGCCCGACTCCCGTTTCATCCAGGCAATCAGTTCGCCCAGCGCCTGCGACTCACCAAACCAGCAGGCCCGGATGATGCACGCCGAAAACCGGAGATTGAAGTCACTGCTGTCCGAGAATTTCACGAGTTGCTGTCGGGCGCCCCGGGAACTACGGGCCAGCACACCAATACTCCCCAGGGCCCCCAGCCGCTGCTTGACGGGCAGCGATTCATCATCGACCAACTGCACCAGCAACGGCAACGATGCCTCGCCAGCCCCGAACACATGACGAACCCGATCCTCAAAAAACCCCTGAGTGGCCCGGTCCCATTCGTGCCGACCCAGGCGATAGTGGATGTCCATCAGTTGCGCGATGGCCTTGCCTGCTTCCTGCAGGTTCGCCGGGGTCTTGTGGTTCCGTCGCCGTGGCACAACCAAGCGGGGCTCGATGTATCGACTGCGACGAGCAATCGGCCGACCAAGACGTTCCAGCGGTTCCTGGCCCGTGTATTCCCACAACCCGGAACCCAGCGACTTCCACCTGGGGTTCTCGTCAACCCACAACCGCCTCATCAAAGGCGTCAAGCCTCGTTGCCAGGCCGGGTGAACCGGGTGACTGTCACTGGCCATCCCCACGATTTTCTTCTTGCCACCGGACTTGTCGATCACGAGCGAATCGAAAACCAGGCCGTCCGGGTAATACGACTTGAGCGACAACTTCTCCCCATCGACCAGGACATGAATCAAGTGCGGACATTTTTCGTTCCACTCGGTGATCCCCGGCCGCAAGCCATGAGGATTCTGTGGCGTCACGACCGATTCGAAGTAGGAACTGCCGATGCTCGATCCTGAACAGCCAACAAGCAGGTCGACCGACTGGTGCGGCCCGTAGGGGGCCGAACGGCTGTAGACGTGGATGTGCCCACGGAACGTGAGATCGCACTGCGGCAATGGCGGCTTCCAACCCAGGTCGCCTCCCGGAACAGCATTCCCCGCCAGGCCGAAGTAGTGACTGTAGAAGAAACGCCAGGTCACACCGGCTTCGGCAAATCGTTTTTCCGCCAACGAGCGGCCAGCACCACGCCCCGCCCCCCCTTCGCAGACGAACATCGCATTCCCGTACCGGAAGCTGAACGGTGCCACGGTCTCGTCAGCGTTGTCCCGGGGACTCTGGAAGACGCGCCAGAACGGCATGTCAAATCGCTCGGTCAAACGGCTGTCCAAACGGCCCGGAGCAATGTAACGGGGATAAAGAGGATCCAGGCCGTGTTCCCAGTCGGTGACCCAATCGTGATTTCCCTGTGTCGGATAAAACGGCGTGTTCCGCAGGGTGTCGCGATAGACCCCGAACGCCAGCAAATCGTACTCCGCCTCATCGAGTGCCCATCTCTGGGAAACATCTCCGGTGTGGATGATGAAATCCGGCTTCGGATGCAGCGAACGCAACAAGTCGGCTAACGGACACTGGTCCCCGGGTTCCGGTTGTCCGCTGTCTCCAAGGACAACGAACGAAAACGGACGCCGCACGTCTGTCGCATGCGTGTTGAAGTGGTAGGACTCGTCACTGGGCGTCAACCAGGTCTTGCCGGATCTGATCCGGTAGTAATACCGCGTGTCCGGTTCCAGGCCCGTGATCTCGACGAAATGCATCCGCTGAGATTTGCCCGACTGAACCACCTGTCCCAGTTCACGGGTGAGTCCATATTCCACGCTGCACGGCTGGTCATCGTCGATCATCCACGCGATGCCCATCGAGTGACCGGTCCCCTTCTGCAAGTAGGGATGCCGTAGCAACCGAATCGGAGATGTCTGTTCTTCCTGCGAATAACCGGTTGCCCACCACTGAGATGAGACACTGACGATCAACAGCAACAAACCCGTCGTCCATCCCGCGAGAATCCGCGGTCGAACCAACTGGTCATTCTCGTGGGACATCTGCGACCTCCGGTTCCTGGGCGAAGAGGAACACGACCCGTTCAAAGACTGGGCGGTTCCGCCGTGTTCGGGGAACGCTTCGTCAGGTCCCCGCGTCTCGTGACTCACCCGGTGCAGCCTATCAACGCACCGCCGGCATGGCAAAACAACATCTCCACTCGTCCCCACCTCTTCAGACAGCAGGTTGCTTGAAGCCCGGCCCGGCTCTGAGTGAGAGGCCTCGTTGCATGACGAGGGAGAAAAAGCCTACGACATCAGCCGCCACAAGCGGTTTGTCGCCCTCAAGCGGGAGATTCGTCGCGGGAGACTCAAACATTCGGCCGTCCGCGACCTCTACCACAAACGGATGAAACACAGCTTCGGCATCTGGGTGGATTTCCGCAGCACGAGTTACGGCGGGTGGTACCAGGCCCCGTCCCTCAACCACTTCACGCCCCGTGGCCTGGGTGACGCCCTGCACAACGCGCTGTACGAGAGCGACGGTTACGTCTGGCTCTACAACGAGACGGCAATCATGTGGTCGGCCAGGTGGCGACGGACCAAGAAACCCAATGTCATCGACGACGACTACGCAGCGATCCGCAACTGCAAGCAGCCACGGTCTCTGAACCGTCCTCCCGATCCTCGGGGTGCAGACAACGAGCCACTGCCCGATCGTGCCGCGACGATCAAAACTGCCGGTGATCGCCTGGAGACGGCTGCGCCGGGAATGAAGCTGATCCAGAAGATCGACAGCGGGTGGGAAATCGCATTCGCCCCGAAAGACATCGGCCTGTCGTCACGGGGCATCCGTTCCCCCGGCGGAGAAGACCAATTCAGCTGGAGAAATATCCGTGTCGGCGAGTTCTGGAGAAACCAGGTCCATCGTTACAACGGGGCCGCCTTCTACCGGGTCAGTTTCAGGGTGCCCGAACAGTACCGAGGCAAGAAAATCCCCATCGTGATCGGTGGGCTGGCCAACAAGTGCGCCGTTCACCTGAACACTTGGGACTGGATCTACGGCGTGTCCAAGGGTCCCGGGCTTCGAATCGGCGCCGGCCCACTGGTATTTCCGGCCCGCGGAGTCAAGTTCGGTGCGGAAGACGACCTGCTGAGAATCTACGTCCGCAACCCACGAGGACCCGGTGGAATCTACAAGCCGGTCTGGGTTGCCGTGAAAGATCCCGCCGGCTGAAACCGACCCGGGGTCGTCCAGAAGAGCAATTGAGTTGGCTGGCCACTTTTGACATAACAGAACTCGATGGTGAACCCCGCGCACACGACGCAGACGAAAAGTCGACGACGGGCACTCCAGGTGGGGGGCCTCGGCCTGTTCGGCCTGTCGTTGGCCGATGTCGAACGGCTGGCCGAGGGGGCCGCAACAACCGGATCACAATCGACCCTCCGTTCCGTCCTGCTGGTCTATCTGCCCGGTGGCCTGTCGCACATCGACAGCTTTGACCCCAAGCCACTGGCTTCGGCCAAGACCCGAGGCGAATTCGATACGATCCAGACACGGGTCCCCGACCTGCGGATCTGTGAACACCTTCCGCAACTGGCCTCTCGCAGTGACCGCTGGTCACTGGTCCGTTCGCTCGGCCACCCGACCAATGACCACACGCAGGCGCACCACTACGTGCTTTGCGGCAAGATGGAATTGCCGTCCCCTTTCGATCGGGCGAAGCCGGCACCCAGTGACTTCCCCTCGATGACGGCCGTTGCGGGTTCCAAGCTCGAGGCCACCGGCCCCCTGCCCTCCGTGGCAATGCTGCCACGACTGTTGATCAATGTCGCCCGCCAGGTCCGGGGCGGACAGACCGCCGGGCGGATGGGAGACCAATTCGACCCCTGGTTGCTGAAAGCTGCCGCGAACTGCAACCAGTACGGCTCGTGCCCCGACTGCTTCATGTTCTCGAACATGACCACGCACAAGCACTCCGGTTTCCCGGTCCTTCGGGCACCCAACCCACAACGTCCCCAGGACGTCACGATCGGCCGACTGGACCGCCGCAGCAACCTGCTGAACGACCTGGAACAGCAGCAACGACAACTCGACCGGTTCGCCAGCGTCCAGCAGTTCGGACGCCAGCGGGAACGGGCCCTGTCCTTGTTGACCTCGCAGAAGGTCCGCGACGCCCTGGACGTCGAACACGGTGACCCCCGCCTGTTGGCCCGATACGGAAATGACCTGTTCGGCAAGACGCTGCTGCTGTCCAAGCGGTTGATCGAAAATGGCGTGAGGATGGTGCAGGCCCACCTGGGTCGAGGTGTCTCGTGGGACACTCACGGAGACAACTTCCCTCTGCTGAAGAACAAGTTGCTGCCGCCGTTCGACCGCGCCCTCTCGGCCCTGATCGACGACCTCGACGAGAGCGGAATGCTGGAAACGACCCTGGTGGTCGTCTGCAGTGAATTCGGCCGCACCCCGAAGATCTCGCGGCTTGAACAACACTACAAGCTGCCGGGCCGTGACCACTGGGGCGCCACCCAGTCGATGTTGATGGCCGGCGGCGGCGTGGCCGGGGGCCGAGGGATCGGCGAAACCGACCGGATCGGTGCCTACCCGGTCGACCAGCCGGTGACCCCGCAGAACCTGGCGGCCACTCTCTACCAGACGCTGGGAATCCCCCGCTCTGCCAACTGGCACGACCTGGGTGGACGGCCCTACCACGTGTACGAGGCCGACCCGATTGCGGGTCTGAACTGACAGACCCTCAACCCCGCATTCAGTCGGCTTTCCCGGCCTTGACCGGTTTCGCGGCCGTCTTCCCGTTGGCCCAGCGGATCGACGTCCCGATCATGCTCTTGAGCCCGTTGGTCGCTTCCGGGTGTGGACTGATCGACACGACACGTCCGCGTCCGAACGACGCCGAGACGATGGCGGGCGTGTTGACCATGGTTCCCTTCTGGGGCGGATACAGCCCCACCTCGGTGCGAAAATGCGCCAGCACGGTGTAGTCGGGCAGCAACGGATCGTTCAGCGGTGAGACGATCGGGCCGTTGTGATAGCGAACCGTGGTCTTCTCCGGCAGCCCCTTGAAGAACGTCTTTCCGTCACTGGTCAACTCGATCTGCACGTTGGCCGCTTTTCCGCGGTACCACATCTGCTTGGAACCGACCCCCGCGATCTCACGTGCCCCGGTGAACACGGAAGTGTCAACGACCTTCAGTGACCACGGGTAATGCGCCGAACAAAGAAACGCGCCGGCACAGACACCGATGCATCCCCGGCCTCCGGCAATGAACTGTCGTACCGCAGCCCGACCGGTATCGCCGAGTGACTTCCCCTGGCGAGATCCGCTGCCGCCGGGAAACAACAGGACATCGAACTGCGAGAGCGTCCGTGGACGAATGTCCCCGGGACCGATCACCGACGACTGCATGTCGGTCTCGCGGCCAATCAACCCGATGAAGCGGTTCACGCCTCCGGCAGTCGCCCCTGGCCCGTCAAAGATGCCGACCGAGATGGCATCAGACCGGGGGTCCACCATCGTGTCGACCTGGGAATCCTCGATCATCTCGAGTGATTCGAGCACCTCGTTGACCAGCAGCCGGTGCTGTCGGGTTCTCAGGGAAAGCGGCTGGGACTTGAAAGTGGTCTCCACGATCATGCCAGGGATCTTCAGGTGATGCAGGCACCCGCGGACCCAACTGCCGATCACCGGCCCACGTCCCAGCGGCACGAACCGGCGATCCTTGTCGATGATCGTCAGGTTGACAGTGTCCAGCATCCGGTCCACCAGGGGCTGGATCTCGGCGGTCCTCAGATAGATCAGGCTGGTGCCAACCGATCTCTTCTTGCCCTTCGGAGGCTTGTGACTGACGTTGAACTCGTAGCCCTCGTGAAGATCGAGTACCCAGTCGGGCTTCACCGCGAGAGTCAGTTTCCAGATCTCTCCAGCCAGCACTCCTCGTGTCGTCCTGGTGGTCGGTCGGGGAAAATTCCGGTTGAGGTCTCGCTCTTCCATTGGCCGGGCCGGAACGTAACGAATGTTCGCCGCACGCCCCAGCCGATTCGCACACGGCAGCACAACCAGCGTCCCGCGACGGATGGTCCAGTGCCGAATCTGCTCGGCAGCATAGGCCCCGGCCGGCTCGTTGCCGTGCATCCCGCCCAGGATCATCACCGTCGGACCCGGCTTGTCGGTTTCGATCCGGTAATAGGGCGTCTCCCAATCGGTGCCGACCGCAACAAAACCCGACGAGCGGCGAGGCTGGCCCGCGGCTTCACTCGGAGTGGACCACCCACTGGCAACCAGAAAGGTCCCAAGTGAAAGGACACCAACCAGGACTCTGCGACGCAGGTGAACAATCATGGTTGCCTCTTCTGTCCGTAACAGGTCAGACGCCGAAAGCCACACCCGGGCGACGGAAATTCACCCACGGCCGTATCCCGATATTTTCTCGTTTCCAGCGACCGATTTCACGCGTGAACATCTCAACCAAATCGAAATGCCGTGGTTCGTCGATCCGCCACACGAGCGACCGACGTCGCTTATCGTGAATTCGGAGCTGACGCCGCCTCCCGTTTTCTCCGGGCGGCTGCGGTCTTTCCCGCTCGGACCAACTCGACTCTCAGCCCGGCAATGACATCGGCATGTCCTGTGGACTTTGCCAGGTTGACGAATTCGTCGGGGTCATCCTCGAGATCGTAGAGTTCCTCGCCATCCGGCCAGAGAGCGTATCGCCAGTGGCTCGACCGAATCGCTTTGCCGAGTTTCTGACCACGGCGAACGACCGTGTAAGCCACCTTCTTCCCGAGCGACGCAGGATCCCGCAACATGGGGACCAGGCTGCGGCCCTGTAGGTCGCCGGGCGGATTCAGCGAACAGAGTTCGGCGAGAGTCGGAAACAGATCGACCAATTCGGCCAGGCCAGTGGTCGACGAACGGGGCTTGGTCAGGCCGGGAACCCGGATTACAAGCGGCACGCGATCACAGACCTCGAACAGCGTCACCTTACCCCACATGGAATGCTCTCCGAGTTGATAGCCATGATCGGAGGTGAGTACGACGATCGTGTTCTCGTGCAAGCCGTTCCGCTCGAGGGATTTCAGCAACATGCCGATCTGCGCATCGATGAAGGAAATGCACGCGTGGTAAGCCTGAGTGTATTCGCGACGCAACGAATCGTTCTCTTCACCCAGTTGGAAACCAAATCCCTGAAATCGCTTGACCATCGCGGACCGTGGAGCCTGGTCCCAGAACCCGGACGGCGTGACGGAAAAACGGAGTTCGCTGGTCGGATAGAGATCGAAGTAGCGGTCGGGAGCCAGGAACGGAACGTGAGGCTTCTGGATCCCACAGGCGATGAAAAACGGCCGTTTTCCGAATGTCTTTCGATCCAGCCACGAGACAACCTGGCGAACGTTCTTCCCGTCCTTGTGTTGATCGTCACGGAGTCCTGATCGACCGTATCCCGGCCTCTTCTGTCCACGAGTCTGCGTCGAAAGCGTATTCAGGTGCTTCTTCCACAACCGACGAGTCTTCCCTTTGTCGACCGGGCCATGCTTGGCTTCAAAGGCCTTTCTGGCCACGGTCACGTGAGGCATCTCGTCGTTCTGGAATCTCAAGAACTGATCCCAGTCGGTTTCTCCTGGCTCATGTCGCGGAGAGTGAAACACCTTGCCAACCGAACCGGTCCAGTAACCCTGCTCCCGGAAACACCGCGGCATGGTCTGTGTCCGGGGCCGCGTCTGCCGGATATCGGCCTTGTTGTCCAGCACCCCGGTAGACTCAGGATAGAGCCCGCTGAGAAACGAGGCCCGGGACGGACCGCAGACAGGATACTGGCAATAGGCCCGTCCAAATCGCATCCCGGTCAGTGCCAGGGAATCGAAGGCCGGCGTCTTGATGTGGCGGTAGCCGGATGTCGAGACGTGGGTGTTCAGGTCGTCGCAGACGATCAGCAGCACGTTCGGTCGCGCCACCGGTTCGACGGCAAAGACAGTCCCCGACAGACACCATCCCAGGATGACACTGATGACACCGGCTCTCATGGACTCTTCCTCTTCTTCTTACGTGTGGCCTTGGCTGGTGCCCGCTTGCTGCCGCCAGTGATCGGATCGGCCATCTGTTCGAGCCAGCGGTCGAATGCGGCTTTCAGTTCCTTGACCCGCCGGGGAAAACTGGCTGCCAGATTGACCTTCTCGGCCGGGTCCTTGGCCAGGTTGAACAACTGCAGCCGCTGGTTCATGGCGTACAACTTCCAGTCACCTCGACGCACCGCCCATTCGCCACGGCTGCCCTCGCTGAAATAGAGCATCTCATGGTGGGCCGAAGTGGCTCCGCTCAGCAGCGGCATCAGGCTCTTTCCGTCAAACGCCGGCTTGCGGCTGGGATTGCCTCCGGTAGCGTCGACAACGGTGGGGAGGATGTCGAGCGAGATGACCGGGGTCCGAATCGTCCGCCCCCCATCAAACTTCGCCGGCCAACTGACGACAAACGGCGTCCGAATGCCACCCTCGAAAAGACTGCCCTTGAATCCACGAAGGGGGGCGTTGTTGGCATTCATCGCCCTGGCCCCACCGTTATCGGTCAGGAATACCAGGAGGGTCTTCTCGAAGAGCTTCTCGCGCTTCAGCTTTGCGACGACGGCACCGATGCCGTCGTCGAGGTGCTTGAGCATCGCCATCAGGATCACACGTTTCCTGTCCAGGCCCGGAAACCTGCGGCTGTACTCCTTGATGGTGGCCGCGGGTGCCTGTGGCGGTGCATGAACCGCGTTGTAGGCAAGGTACAACAGGAACGGGCGTGACTTGTTGCGATCGATGAAGCCAACCGCCTCCTCAGTCAAACGATCGGTCAGGTAGCCTGTGTCATTGATCCGCTGCTTGTTGCGGTAAATCGGATGGGCGAACTTGCCCTCCGAATCCGAACGAAGATCGAAATAGTCGTGACCGCCGCGGCCCATGAACTTGTAGCATTCGTCGAACCCCCGGCTCATCGCGTGCCACTTCAATGCGGGGTAGTCCCAGTCGAGACCGAGGTGCCACTTTCCGATCGCTGTCGAGACATAACTCTCGGGCAGAAAGGACGGCAAGATCGGGATGGTGGGATCAAAACCGCGACCACCGTCGCCAGCCGAATACACCCCGACACGTTGCTGGTACCGGCCCAGCATCAGCCCGGCCCTGGTCGGCGAACAGACGTTCCCGCTCGTGTAGGCCTGGGAAAACACAACACCGCCCCTGGCCAGGGCGTCCATGTGCGGCGTCGAGACTTCTTTCGGGTGATGCGGATTGAGACTGATGTCGGCATAACCCTGGTCGTCGGTCAGGATCACCACGACGTTGGGGCGATCCACAGCGGCGGCGACCAGCCAGCCAGGGGACAGAACCAGAATCGCCGAGGCGGAAAACACTACCTGGAGAACTGTCGACACCGTGGACAGCGCGAGAGGGCGTGGCATCGTGGACGCTCCGGATTACGCGGGAATGCGGAAGTGTCTGAACATCTCCTTGCCGAATCGCCGATTGAGGCGATCGGCCTGTCGTCGGGAGCATCCCGGGTTCACAAACGCTGCGTCGAGTTGGGCTACCGGTTGCCCCAAGGATTCTTCAACGGTGAGATACCGATCTTGCCGACCAGCTTGACCAGGTTGCGGCGGAACCAGCCGGCCTTGCTGATCCGGACTTCCATGCCCAGCGCCCCGGGCCCCTGCATGGGGGTCAACACCATGCCGTTTCGGTTCAGTCCCGCTTCAGCCAAGAATCCCCGCACCTCTTCGGACGTGTATTTCTCGTCCATCCGCGCCGGCTCGATGCCCTGCTCGGCTCGCAGGCGGTTGAACTCCGCCAGGGCTTCCGGTGCCGGATCACGCCTCGGCTCGTGGATGATCGCCACCCCGCCCCGCTTCAACAAACGGAACACTTCGCGAAATGCCTGCGGGGGATCGGCCCAGTGGTGGATCGTCGAACGGCTGATGATCAGGTCAGCGGCCCCTTCGGGCTGAGGCATCTCGTGGACGTCGCTCTGCTCAATCCTGATCCGATCCGACAACTCCGCCTCGGCCACCGTCTGACGGGCCTGCTCGACCATGTCCTCGAAGAAATCCGTACCGATCAACTCGATGTCTTCGAAATCAGGATCCGCGGCGATCTTGAGCAGCAACTGAGCGGTACCGGTACCGATGTCCAGCAGGACCCGTTTGCCGCGACCCATCAACCGGTATTCCTGCAACAGACGACGGATCATTCCGTCGTCGTATGTCGAAACGGCATCGGTCGTATAACGATCGTAGTCGGCTGCCGAGTAGTGAACCGGCATGTTGTCGCGCATTATCGCTCTCGTCCCCCCCCACCGGTAATAGGACGAGAGTAGTTGCCTGACAGGGGGAACTCAATTCACTGCAAACAATCCTCAATGAACAGTTTCACGGGTGAAGAGCAAAACGCCTATCTCTGACGGTGCGCCAATCAGCACAACGGCCGCACCACCGGAAATCGCGATGCCCACACCGTTGCGTCTGGCGTTGTGCGGTGAGACATTGTCCCGACGGCGGAGATCTTCTCGAAGAATCCCCGCCGACGCCCCTGCCCCGGATGATCTTGACCCCCTTCCCTGTGACCGGACACGCCAAGCCATGCGACTACCACTGGTGATCCTGATTGTCGGTGGCCTGGTATGGATGCCTGCAGCCGCAGCAGCCCAGGACGCTCCAGTAGCCCGTTTCGGGTTTCCCCGTCCCAAACGCAAGCTGATCGTCTACGGGTGGGAACTGGGGTTTCGCGAGACGTCCGACATCCGCCGAAACGCCACAGTCATGCAACGACTGCCGTTCGACGGAATCATGTTCAGCCTGCACCACAAAGCAAAGGGACGTGACGAAGCCTTCATTCATTCGGCCCGGCTCACCGACGCCCAACTGGCCCCGGCCGTCAAGGAACTGGCAGCCATCCGCTGGACCACGTTCACCGACAACTTCCTGGTGGTCAAGGCGGGTGAACGGTTTCTCGACAACGGCGACCCCGGTCACATGGACTGGTTCGACGACGGTCAGTGGGAGACGATCTGTCACAACATCGGCGTGCTCACCCGCGTCGCCGTGGCAGCGCACTGCGTTGGCCTGGGATTCGACCCCGAACCGTATCACTCGTCGGTCTGGAATTACGACCGGGCCGGTAGCCGCAAAGCCCAGCCCCGTCGCGACACGAAAACTTTTGCCGAGTACGTCGCGGTGGTCCGGCAACGCGGCGCCCAGTACATGAAAGCCATCCAGGCCGAAATGCCTCGGGTCCGAATCTTCAACCTCTACCAAGCCATCCGCATACCTCCCAGCGAACTGGCCGAAACGATCTACTCGCTCTATCCGGCGTTCATCAACGGCATGCTCGATGTCGCCGGACCAAACGTGAAATTCATTGATGGAAACGAATACGGTTTCAGCCTGCTGACCCGGGGCGATTACACCAACGCCTACGTCAACGTGAAGGAGCGGAAACTCGCGCTGATCGACCCCAGGAACCGCGACACCTACCGCCGCCAGGTCCAGGTCTCGGTGCCCATTTACCTCGACGACATCTTCGGCAGCCACGCCCAACGGCGCTGGATCGGGACCTATCTCGACCCCGACGACAAGCAGAAGCTCTTCGAGCACAAGTTGTTCCAGGCCATGGACTCGGTGGACGAATACGTCTGGATCTACGGCGAAAGGCCGGCGTGGTTCAGTTCCGCAACCCGCGTTCCCCGCTGGGCGGCGGAGAGTGTCAAAACGGTCAGGCGACAGGTCAGTCGACTCAGGCTCGAAGCTCGCCCAAAGAACACGCCCCTGATCAAACGGGTTCGCGAACGGATCACGGTCCGTGAAAAAGAACTCGCGGCGCTCAAACCGGCAGAACGCGGGACACCACGACTGCCCGAGCGGCGGGCCGCGATCCACCACCTGGCCGACAAGGCAGCCTCCCCGGAAATCGACGGAAAGCTCGACGACCCGGCCTGGAAACAGGCCACGGTGCTCGAAGGCTACCGGCCCATGATGTATTTCGTCCGCGACCGCCTCGCAGTCCAAACCACCTGCCGGGTGACCTGGGACGACCGATTCCTCTACCTGGCCTTTGACTGCCGCGAACCACGGATGGCTGAGTTGCCGCCCACTTCGAACCAGCGAAAACGGAATCGCAACACCCTGGTGTTGTCCAAATCTCCTCGGGCCAAAAATTTCATTCGCGTCGACATCCCGCTGGACGGCTCTCCGAGCATCCTGGCACGGAAGTTGGGGATCCGGGGATGGGCCAAAGACACCACGGTGGGAACTCAACCGGCTCGAGCCCACCGGACGACCGCAAAGGGATGGACGGCCGAATGGCGAGTCCCCTGGGGACTTCTGGGAGGTGCCCCGAGGACGGGTGACTCCCGTCGCGCCACGGTCACTCGTGTCCGCAGCCCCTGGGCCGAGCACGACAGCTGGGCCCCGCAGATCGATCCCAACCTGATCGACGACGAACTGCTGGGCACGTGGGTCTTCGAATCACCCTGACTCTGTTGGGTTCATCTCCGATGACTCAGCCGATTCATCCAAGAAGTCCAACAGGTCGGGAGTTTCTGCAGGTCGTACAACCCGAAAATCTCTGGGCAACAGCTTGACGGCATTGAAGACAAGCAGTGCCACGATCAAAACAGCCACCAGCGACAGCCCGCTGATCGCCTCGCCCAGTTCCAGTACACCCTGATCCCGCAGTGTGCCAATCACCGGAGAGGTGAACGCGGCCGGCACGGCGATGACGTTGAGCATCCCGATGGCCGTTGAACGCGCGGCCGGATCAACCACGTCGAACGCCGTCGTCCACAGGTTGGCAATATAGAACCCGTAGGCGAGACCGGTCACCACCATGGTGCCGGCCAGCACAACACGAGATTCGGCCATGCCCAGTACGCACAGCGCCGGCACCCAGACCATCATGCCCAGGATCTGGACCTTCACCCGGCCACGAATCGAACGACGCGCCCAGCGATCGGCCAGAAATCCCCCAAGCAACAATCCGGCAAAGGCCGCCGGCCGCGAGTAGATGGTGGCAAAGAACCCCGCGTCTCCATTGGACATCCCAAATTGCTCGACGTAATAACGGGCCAAATAGTAGTTCTGGGCATTATCGACCACGCAGAACGCACCAAAGGTCACGGCAAACAGGACAAACGATCGCGCCGACAGAACCGACTTCAGCGTCACCGACAGTGGAGCAGCTTCCTGGCCCAACCCGCGTGTCGACTCGCGTTCGGTTCGCTTCGGCTCGGGCATCACCAGGGCAATCACCGTGGCACCAACAACTCCCACGGCACCGAAAAAGAGAACGGCCAGACGCCATCCCGAGAATTCAAAATCTCCGGGAAACCAGTCCGGCGCATCCATGCCGGGCATGTCGGCCAACTGACCACCAAATGTCCCCACCAGCACCACGGCCAAGTTCAGTGACAGGTTGTAGAATCCGACCGCCGTCGAACGATTTTTCGGCGTGAAACAATCGGCCATCACACCGGCGATCGCCGGGACACTGGCTGACTGGGCAAACCCCAGCACCACCCGCAGGCCGGCCAGTTGATGGAACGATCCGGCAAACCCCATCGCCAACAGGCAAACCGCACTGGCCATCAAGCTGGACGCCAGAACCCGGCGACGTTGAAATCGATCACTCAGATAAGCCACAAACAGTTGCGAGAGCCCATAGGGAATCAGGAAGAACGTATCGAGATACCCCGTTTGCGTGTCGGTCAGCCCCAGTTCCTTGGCCAGGGGAACCTGCACATAGCCGATCACCAGTCGGTGCTGGATCAGAATCAGGTAAGCCGTTGCCACCAGCGAGAGAAGCCACCAGCGGTTCGACGGCCCGTAGCCCTGGTCCAGTGAGTTAGACGTGTCATTCATTGCGAGTTCAGCAGTACCAGACTCCAGCACGACATTCAATCAGGAGTCGCTGCCCACACGTTGTTTGCTCGACGTGCGGCTGCTCCCTTTCTTGAGACAGGAACCCACACCATGCTGCAATCCGTTTCCTCACTGAGCTACTCGATCGTCCTCTGCGACGACATCGAGCGGATGAAGACCTTCTACCGCAACCTGCTGCCTTTCCCGGTGACCACCGAAACCGACACCAGCCTGGCTTTTGACGCCGGCGGCGTGCTGCTGGGTTTGCGATTGCGGGAGCGTGGTTACGACGGACACGGCGGCGGAACCGAATCGCCCGGCGTGCAACTGGCCTTCCTGGTCGCACCCGACGAGGTCGAGACGTGCCACCAGCAACTGGTCGAGCAAGGCGTGCCCATCCTCGAGCCGCCCACCGACCAGCCTCGTGGTCATCGCACGGTCTATTTCTCGGACCCCGAAGGCAACGTCCTGGAAGTTTACGCAGAAGTCTGAGTCCACAGATCCATGTCCGATCGCCCACGCATCGCCGCCATTGTGACCGAGTACTTCGACGGTTCTCACGCCGACGTGATCGTCACCAAGTACCTCAAGGGTTTCCCGACTGACGACGGGTTCCAGGTCCCGCGGGTGGACCTGGTCTCGATGTACATCGATCAGCCCACCGAGCGGGACATCGGCCAGGCCATGGCCAGGGAATACGATGTCCCGGTCTTCCCCAGCATCCTGACGGCCCTGACCCTGGGCGGCGAAGAACTGGCTGTCGACGGTGTGCTGCTGATCGGTGAACACGGCGAGTACGCCTGGAACGAAAAAGAACAGCAGTTGTTTCCACGCAAGTACTTCCTCGAGCAGATCTGCGGCGTGATGGCCACCAGTGGGCGGCCGGTGCCGGTCTTCAACGACAAGCACCTCTCCTACAACTGGCACGACGCCAAGTGGATGTATGACCGCATGTCCGGCCTGGAGGCTCCGTTGATGGCGGGGTCCTCGCTGCCGGTCTGCTGGCGAAAGCCGTGGCTGGAGCACGATCCTGATAAGACGATCGAAGAGGCGGTGGCGATCGGATTTTCGGGACTCGAGATCTACGGCTTTCACACGCTGGAAGTGCTGCAGTGCATGGTGGAACGCCGGGCGGGCGGGGAAACCGGAGTGGCCGCCGTGACCTGCCTGGAAGGCGACGACGTCTGGAAAGCCGCCGAACAGGGAGCGTGGTCACGGGAACTGGCCGAAGCCGCCTGTGCCGCAATCGAAAACAAGCCCACGGGCCGGATCGAGGACCACTGCAGCCAACCGGCCATCGCATTGATCGAATACCGCGACGGGCTGCGGGGTGCGGCGCTGATGCTCGATGGATACGTCGAAGACCTTGCCTATGCGGCACGTGTCGGCGACGGCGAAGTTGTTGCCACGGAATTCTTCGCCCAGGGTCACGGTGGCGAAGACGAAGACGGTCCCTACGCCCACTTCGCCTACCTGTCGCTGAATGTCGAAGAGATGTTCCTGACCGGTCGTTCCACGGTTCCGGTCGAGAGAACCCTGCTGACGACCGGCGTGCTGGAAACGATGCTCGATTCGCGACACGCGGGCCATCAACGCCTGGAAACCCCGTGGCTGGACATCACCTACCAGTGCCGGACTCCGGCCCCGTGGCGGCCGACGGCACCGCGACCCACCGGGGCATGCCTCGACCCGTGGCCACCGGTTTGATTCTCGATCCCGATTCGGGATGGAACCCGATCTGCTGTTCGTGTAGAGATATTGACGATAGAGAGTCACGGCGTCCCGGTTTTGGACGTGTGCTGGACGCCTGCAGTTGAGAGAATGGTCGGACAATGAGTTCCCTGTTGTGCCCCGGACCGATGCCGCGCCGCGAGTTCATGCGGGTCGGTACGCTTGCGCTGGGAGGTATGACTCTCTCGGACCTGCTGGCACACCAGGCCGCGGCCGGAACGCAGTCCTCTGACACCTCGGTGATCCTGTTCTGGATGTGGGGCGGTCCCAGCCAGTTGGAAACCTACGACATGAAGCCGAACGCCCCCAGCGAATATCGCGGGCCGTTCAACCCGATCCAGTCGACGATCAGTGGCATGGATGTCGTCGAACACTTCCCGATGCAGGCGAAGATCGCCGACAAGTTCTCGGTCATCCGCACGCTGCACCACGAGATGTCGGCCCACAACGACGGCAGCATCGAAGTGCTGACCGGAAAAACCCCCGACAAGCCCGACCCGACCTCCCAGGCCCGATCCAAGCATCCCGACTTCGGCATGGTGGCCAGCCGGGTGCGAGGCCCTCGCCCGGACGGACTGCCCCAGTACTTTGGTGTCCACCGGTCACCGTTCATGACCAAGCCCACCTACCTCGGGCTCAGCCACCAGGCCTTCCACACCGGTGACCCCACCAAGAAGAACTACGCTCCACAGAACCTGACGCTGGCGGCCGGAGTCGACGGCAAGCGACTGGATGACCGCAGGTCTCTGGTCAACCAGTTCGACCGGTTCCGACGGCACCTGGACCTCTCGGGTTCGATGAAAGGCGTCGACGACTTCCGGGTCGCCGCATTCGACATGCTGACCAGTGCCAGGATTGGCAGAGCTTTTGACCTGGGACGCGAACCCGACGCTGTCCGCGACCGGTACGGACGTCACCGCTGGGGCCAGAACTGCCTGCTGGCCCGTCGGTTGGCCGAATCGGGGGCCGCGGTGATCAACGTCGATGCCACGGCACCATCAGACAAAAGCACCAACTTCAGCTGGGACGATCACGCCGGCCCGTTCCACCTGGTTCATGCCAACCTCGAACGATTTCCGCTGTACGATCAGGCGATCACGGCCCTGATCGAGGACATCCACCAGAGAGGTCTCGACAAGAAGATCATGGTGGTCGCCTGCGGCGAGTTCGGACGCACGCCTCGACTGACCCACCGGGCCACGTTCCCCAACAAGAAAGGTGGACCGTGGCTGGGCCGCGACCACTGGCCCAACGCGTTCAGCGCACTGATCGCCGGGGGTGGCCTGCGAATGGGAGAAGTGGTCGGACAGACCAACTCCCGGGCCGAACACCCGCTGAACGATCCGGTCACCCCCCAGGACCTGCTGGCGACGATCTACCGACACCTGGGCATCGACCCCGAGATCGGCCTCGAAGACCACTCGGGTCGACCGATCCCGATTCTCTCCAGTGGCCGCCCCATCCCGCAGCTGCTGTAAGCAAAAGACCGCGAGGTCGGCGACCTCATTGCTCCTAATTCACCAGGCGCCGACAAACGGAACGATCACACCGCCAGGCGAGTTAGTTCCGGCGGCTGGCCGGTCGACAGCCATGTGATGATGTCATCCGTCGTCATCACGTAGCCCCACACTCGGCCAAAGAGCACCTGCGTCGCTTCGGCGCTTCCCGGATCGACATTCGCGCACGCGTCTGTGGCCATGATCACGTGGAATCCCCGGTCGGCGGCATCGATGGCCGTGGCCAGGACACACTGGTCGGCAGCCACGCCGGTCATCACCAGCGTTTCGACCTGCATGTTGCGGAGGTACAGGTCGAACGGCGACGAATGGAACGCACTGCTGGTGTTCTTGTCGAGAATCAATTCGCCGTCGAGGGGTTCGACGCGAGGGTCGATCTCGTAAGCCGGCTCACCGTTGACGGCCATGTGACTGCCAACATCATCCGTCGCGCTGCGAGCCACCGTCTCTCGGCCTCGCCGCCGCAGCACCATGTCAGAACCATCGGCCAACTGCGCCCCGTGACGGGTGAAGACCACCCGGCCACCCTGCTCGCGAAAAGCAGTCTGCATCCGCTGGATGTTGCCGATCATCGTCTCGGCCCGTTCCAGGAATCCCTGTTGCAGTTCGGGACTGTGCCGGTTGACCATGTGCGCCAGGTGACCGTCGGCATTCAGGACATAGCCCTGCACGTCGACCACAACCAGTGCGGCCGATTCGGGCCGGATGGGCAACGTGAACCCAAACCCGTCGGTGGGCCACTCGCGATCGTCCAAAAGTGATATCTGTTTGATGACTGTTCTCCCACTGGTTCACGAGCCGCCACCTGGGGTTCCCCTCCGGAAAAGAGAGATTCCCTTATGGAGTGCTCTTCGGCATGAAAGGAAAAGAGTAGAGATCGGCATCCTTGAGAACGAACCTCAGACGAACCGGCCTGTCCGACAGGCTACTGACATCACTTCCCGTCCTGAACTCCACGACTCGTTCGACTCGAGCACCGTAGCTCTCGGGGCAATCCGCCAGGGCGCGACTCGACGAGGCATGGTACGTGTTCGGTTGGTTGGTGCGTTCCCTATCCGCATACAGGTTACCGTTGACCGTCCAGTTCGACGAATCCGGCACGAGGCCGAAGTCCGGCTCTCACCACTGGTAGAGATGAACCGACCAGGGACCGAACACGTCGCCGACCGAATCAGCCGGCCGGGCCATCCGGCGATCCTCGAAC
>PBOJ01000058.1 GCA_002724315.1 Planctomycetaceae bacterium
GACGTAAATCCGCTTGGGCAGAGCCGCTTGCATCCGAGCGAGATCGTCATCAGTTACCCGCAAATGGATCTCCTGGACCGTTCCAGATTTGTAGAACGTTTCGGCATTCGGGGTGCGTTTGGTGGTTGGGTTCTTCGGTTCTCCGCTCCGGAGTTTCTGGGTGTCCCCTGGTGTTTCTGCGGCCTGCCTAGCGCCGGTCCCGGCCGGGCCAAGGACAACTGCAACAAGGACAAGGCATTTCGTCCGGTTGGACATCATGGATCCCTGTTCGCGAGCCGCAGCCAGGCGAGGTTGAAGCGATAGTGGATTCCACTGCTGATGAGGTGGATGATCCCATCGGGCGTCTGTGTGGCCGCGAGGTATCCCTTGGGCTCGGCGTGCGTCGCGTCCATGATGAAGCGATCTGTCCAGGCATGGCCGTCCAGTGCGCGGCGTTTGCCGTCGGTCAGCAGTTTTCGGATCGGCCAGGTCTTGCCACCGTCTTCACTCAGCGCGGCAAACATGCCCTGCCCTTCAAATTCGGTGCCTGTGTCGCTGGTGAAAGTCGAACCTTTCGTGAATGACACGAGCATCAGGACATTCTCACGAAGCCGACGGAGCGCGGCTCGCTGACCACCGGCGATCGGCGGAAATGGGCTGGCTGAATACGTCCAACTGAGGCCGCCATCTCGCGAGATGCTCAGGGGCATGCGACCGTTGATCGCGTCACCGCGACCGACCGCCACGATACTGCCGTCTGTCCACTGATCGACGGCGGCGTGGATGCCGGCCATTCTCGCTCCCGACTTCCCCATCGAGAATCGGGGTGCCGGTTTGCCACGGGAAGGCAACAGCCAGTTCTTTCCGTCGTCTTTGCTGATGTGCAGGATCGATCCGCCATTGGCGCCCGGGACAGCGTCGCACGGTACGCAGATTGTTCCGTCTGCCCGGCGAAACGTGCTGGAGATTGGCATGTTCCCGAAACCGTGCTTCGGGGCGATGATGCGGGGCTTGGTCCACGTGGCACCATTGTCGTCGCTTTTGCGGAAGAGCATCGCCAGGTCATGCCAGCCGCCCTCGACTGCCATCCCGTTGAAGTGAAAGAGCGTGCCCTTGTGGTCACTCCAGATGGTCGGTGTGTGATCGTTGCGGTCCGGGACATCCCAGAACAAATCGGCCTCGTCCCAGGCATCTCGCCCCTGCCGCAGACGGCTGGCAGCAATCGCGTGTTCGCGGCCCCACTCCTCGATGGTCGTGTACCAGACCGCCAACAGGTCACCGTTTGGGCACCAGGCGATTCCCGGGCAGTGGTTGTGCTTCGTGAATAGCGGGCCACCGTCGAGCCTGGGAGGGATCTTGGCAAATGGGATCGGCTCGGCGAACCAGGGCTGCTTGGCCGAAACCGGTGCCTTCCATGCGTGGCGCTTTTGAACAACGTCACGCTGCCAGCGACGCGTCGGCAACGCGCCACTCTTCGACGACCGCGGCAAGTGCCCGAGGACGACACGGATTCCGACAACGCGGTTGCGGTCGCCCGGCACGTTGCCGAGCCGGTTCGTGACGTGCGGCAGATTGTCGGTCGACTTCCACGGTCCACCGCGTGTCACCCTGATCGGGCTGGCTGGAAATCCCGTCGGGTCGGTCACCGATCCGGCCGCGTAAGGTCCGTAGCCGTCGAGACACCAGTTCTCCACGACCGCACCATCATGCTCGAACAGTTTCGGTTGGGAACGACGGGCAAATTCCCATTCCGCTTCGGTGGGCAGGCGATACGGGACACCTTCCTTGTGACCGAGCCACCGGCAGAAGGCGACGGCATCATGCCAACTCACGTACACTGCGGGATCATCATCGTCTTTCGAGATTCTCGTGACCCCCCGCCATTTCCGGTGACCGGGGTCGAAGCGTTCGTATTCCGAGTTTGTGATCACCCGTGAAGTGATCGCGAATGATCGGCTGATTCGAACCGGGTGCGCCGGCTTCTCGTCGAAGCCGCCTTGATTGTTCTCGCCCATCGTCATCTGCCCGGATTCGACAACCGAGAACGATAGAGAGAGCCGATCGTTGCTGAAGGCGTCGGCGATAAACCTGGCCGCGAGGGTATACGCATGGTCGATTGCCGTATGCCCTTTGCTCGGCGCGACGATGAGTTCGACCGGACTGACAGCATCGGGGTTGTTCTTCCGCGAAGCTGCAGCCAGCTTGCGACTGGTGGCGATGCAGTCGTTTGTTCCGACGCGTTGGTCATGGTTACCGATGCTCATCCAGATCGGACGGCCTGCGAGCCTGTCGGCCAGCGATCCTGCATCGATCCTCGCGGTCTGTTCCTTCTTCAGTCCTGCAAATTCCCGTAATGCCAGCGGATTCGTGACTGGCGAGATACAGGCAATGGCCTTCACACGAGGTTCGGTGGCTGCAAAGTGCAACGCACAGAATCCTCCACGTGATGTTCCACCGGCCGCGATGCGATCCGGATCGGTGTACTTCCTGGCAATCAGCCAATCCAGTACGTCGCGACACCGCTTCGTGAACGGCCCCACCAGGTCTTCACCGTTTTTCACGCGATGCGCCCATCCGGACAGAGCGGCCGGCTCGCCTTTCTTCGCGTCACGTCCATGACACGGCGGGTCGAGGGTCACATACAACCAGCCGTGCCGGGCCAGTTCGCGGCCGGTCTGTGAATAGACACCCAGCCTGGCCATGTCATCGACGCTTGTCGCGAACACGAAAAATGTCGGCGCCGGTTTCTTCATCCGCTCGCCGAACACACCGAATCGTGTTCCGTTGTCCGTCTGCAGGACGCGCATGGCTGGTGGTTCATCGCCCCGGGCGAAGGGGCTGGTCACCACCACGAGCGTTACCAGGAGCCAACGGTTGATAACTTGGTTCCTGCTGGTGATGCGACGAAAATGTCTCTGGACTGCGACTTCGTGGTCCCACTTTACGGCCCATCTCGTTGGCATGCTACACTGTGCCGCGTCGTCCGACGCGGGGAGTCGTTCGGTTCTGTCGGCCACCGGCCCCGCGGATTGAACGTCGGAGCTGGGGGGCGGAGAGCGGCGTCATATTCGTGATGGCGAAGGTCGAAACGAATGGATCGAGAGACGTAATGCAATACGTAGCATCAGATGATGTCGAGCAGGCCATTGCGGCCATCGCTTCGGATGGTTGTGTTGTGCTGGAGAATGCCGTCAGCGAGTCGGAAGCTGCTGAGTTGGCGGAGTTGGTGTTGAGTTCGCCGACACGTTCGCCCGGTGTTTCGGGATACGAATTCGTTGTCTGCCTGATGAACCATGATCTGCGGTTCCTCAAGCTCGCAATGCACCCGACGGTGCTGGAACTTGCGAGACACCAACTGGGTGGCCGTACCGAACCGGCTCCCAACGCGTTTGCCTGGCCCGCGGAACACCAGATTCTCCTGGGAAGCGTTGATGGCCTGGTTGCTCATTCCGGTTCAGATCCCGGTTGGTGGCACATGGATTCCCCCATGGGCCAACTGAACCAATCCCGCCCGCTGCCGGACTTCCCCATCCTGGTCAATGCGATCTGGATGCTGACGCCTTTCCGGGAAGAGACCGGTGCGACCCGCGTGTTGCCGGGAAGCCAGCACTTCCGCCACCTTCCGCCGGCAACCCAGGACGCGTTGGAGGGCCAGCTGCACTGTTGTGCTCCGCCCGGTAGCGTTGTCGTGTTGCCAAACACCGTCTGGCACGCGGCCGGTACGAACCAGACTCAGCAGCCTCGCGTCGCTGTCGCGTGCAATTACCAGCCCTGGTGGGTCGGTCGGCTCACGATGGATGTCTATCCGATTGATCGCGAAGTTTGGGAGAAAATGCCTCCGGAAGCACAGGCCTTGACCCGACACCAGCTCGAGTGGAATACCGACTTCAGCGGTGAACTGACCGACACGAGTGCTCCAGAAGAATAGGCGGTCGCCACAAAGAAACCCCGGCGCAAGGGGCCAGGTCGACCGTCATGTCAGTAGGCCAGAGCGGGATTTGGCTAGCTTCACTTACTGAACTGCAACGCGTAGAGGTCCGCGTCCTTCATCACGAATCGCAACCGAACTGTTTGACCTGAAATCCGACTCAGGTCGCTGCTTGTTCTCCAGGTGACTGTTCGGTCGATGTGGTCGCCCGCCATCTCACGGCAATTGCGGAGCTCAAATCCGGGGATGGGTTTGCCGCTCGCATCCTGGACCTCGCAGCGGATCCAGCCCGCTGCTGACGTCGCGAAGTTGATCCGCAAACGTGAGCCCTGGAATCTCAACGATCGGGTGCTTGCCTCACCACCCTGGTAAGGCGCATGAACCGACGCGAACCCGTCGAGGCGGAGTGTGTAACGACGGATGTGTTCGGTGGGTTGAGCATTGTCGCGCTCAACATAGAAGGACAGTTCGTTCGGTCCGGTCCGGACGATTCCTTGCACCGGGAAAGTGCAGCGAGTGACCCAGTTTTGGGAGCCTGGACCGGGACGGAGGAAGCTGCTCATGAAAGGACGGTCGTACCGGAACCCACCGCGGCTCGTCATGAAGATCGCGTCCGAGGTGTCTCGCCACGCGTCCTTGGGAACTGAGAGGGCCTTGGCCTGCTCGGGAGTAATGACCAGCCGGTGGTCGCTCAGCCTCGCGGTGACTGCTACGTAGATGTGCGGGGCCCGGACATACGGCTGCGTGTTGGGGAGATACAGCTGGTCCGGGAACGCATCGGGCGTGTACTCCATGAACCTGATCGGTTTCCAGTTGATGAAATCCGGTGACGTCGTGCGGCCGATCCATCGGGTGTCGCCGGTGAACCCTGGCCGAAGTCGCTCTTTGCCGAAGTTCTTCCACACGCGGACGTAGCAGACATAGCACTGCTCGTGTTGCGACCAGAAGACAGACGACTGGCAGGTGTCACAGTTCCTGGCGGGATGCAGTGACTTGTCGATCACCGGCTTCGTCGCGAGATATTTCCAGTGAATCCCGTCTGGCGAAACCAACGCCATCAACCCACCGCTATCCGGCTCCTTGCGCCACTCGACGGGAAACGTGCCGCCGAGTGCTTTGTAACGCTGATTGGCCGGAACGCCGGGCCGTGTGTCCACGAAGGGAGCGAAGTTGTGGCAGACCGGCGCAAATGTGTTGTCGAGAATGACGTTGTTCTTGCGTGTTCCGTGCACCTTGAAGAGCCTGAGGTTTGGTCGGCTCCAGTGAATGCCATCGGTGGATTCGGCGTAACAGGTCGTCTCATCTGGATTTCCAGCGTTTGTCAGGCCCGTCTTGCCGCGGTAAAAGAGCTGGAACTTTCCGCCGTAATGAATCACGGTTGGGTAGCCACCCAAACCCTCCCATGGTCGGTCTAGCACGAACGCCTTTCCTGCGTCCTGTGGTGTGTGCAATTTGAGTCGCACTCCGTCCATGTGTTTGAGGATGTGGTTGTCGACGAACAACTCACGCCGGGAGCCAATGTCGATGGGGTTGTCGGCTCGGACGCAGGCCGTTAGCAGGACCGCCGCCAGCAAACAGCCAGACACAGAGTGCTTCATGGCGTCACTTCCAGATTTGACGTTTGGTCAGTTTGTGATTGGGCACCCGTCACAGAATTGCGTGCAGCCATCATCGGCCCAACAGGTAAAGGCTGATGACGCTCGTGGCTTTGCCGTTCGAGAGTTGGTCGGGGCGTGACTGCTCCACCTGCAACAGCGGCAGACCGAACCCGCTCAGCGGTACGAACGATCCCGCTTGAAGCGTTGCCCGTCGGGTGATCCGGTCACAAAACTGTCGAGGACTACCGAGCATCGTCAGCATGGTTTCTTTCCGCACTGAAATAGAGTCACAAGCGGAAAATCAGCAAGCTCGCAAAACACCACCAAGAACACCAAACAACCTTTGTTGTGTGCGTTGCTCGGATTGATGGCCATTATTCTGGAAGACGGTTCATCATGGAATACCGGGGACATGTGGAGAGAGCCCGGCCGTTGAGTGTTGCGAGCTGCAATGGACTGATTCCCGGGCTCGTCGTTGACCTGACTGGGGGTCTCAGCAAACATGAGCGGGATGTCTTGCTCGGAACGATTTGAGCCATTCAATCCCGTGGATGGCATCGAACCATGCGTCGAGAATTGGGACATGCGTGAGGTGGTGTTTTAGGGTGAGCCACTCAATCCGGTGGCAAGGAGCAGCCGAAAATGACCAAAACGACTTATGCCACGAGTCCCGAATTGCTGATCGTGAGCACGATCCTGGCAGTGATTGTGTGTCCACTGCTGCACCGGAATGTGCTAGCGGAGAACGTCGCCGAGCCTGGCAAACGCGATGACGGGCAACCCGTTGTCTACCGGCTTGAGCCGATCACTAACGTGCGAGTGCTGCCAGATTGTTTTCCGCAGGTCCCCGGCAAGGCGGGCGGCCAACTCAGCCTGTCCGCGTGTCGCAGTGAATACGAGTCTGCCTCGTTTGCGGTTTACGCTCCGCGGGAGCTGGAGAACGTGCGACTGGAAATCAGCGACTTCCGTTTCGGGAAACACGTTCTGCCGAAGTCGCATCTCGAACTGTTCGTGGTCAAGTGTTGGTACCAGGCCGGTCGCGACGTGATGTTCCATGACGGCGTCAAGAGACTCGTGCCGGAGTTACTTCTCAAGGATGACGCACTCGTGAAGGTGGACACCAAGAAGCAAACCAATGCCGTGCGAAGCACGAAGGAAGACGGCTCGACGAAATATCTGCCGGCCAGTGGCAAGGATCCCAAGGCCCTGGAAGGACTGCGTCCGATTGACGCCTCCAAGCTGCAGCCGGTGACAATTCCCGGCAAGTCGGTCAAGCAATTCTGGCTGAGGCTGCATGTCCCTGCAGATGCTGCAGCCGGGACATACCGAGGCTCCATTCGCCTGTCCGCTCAAGGCATTACGCCAGTCGACATTCCCGTCGCGGTGACCGTACATGCCTTTGAACTGGCTCAGTCTCGGAAGACTTACTCGATCTACTATTCGGGCAAGCTGGATCCCAATAGTGCCAAGGGCACGATCGCGGCGCACTACAAGTCGGAAGAACAGTACCTGGCGGAAACACGTGACATGCTGGCGCACGGTGTTCGCTATCCCAACCTGTGGCAAACGCGTCAAAGCGGTCTGGTGCCGCGTTCTCTGGAATTGCGGAAGAAGGCGGGATTGCCGAACGACAAGTTGTTCATTCTCTCGCCTCCCGGTCCTCCAGCCGGCGCTGCGATCATGGTCAAGCTTTGGAGGAAATTCACGGACGGCTTTGGCTACAAGGACATCTATCTCTACGGCCTGGACGAAGCGTCTGGCGGTCCGCTCCGTGCCCAGAAACCCTCCTGGGCAAACGCCCAGAAGGCCGGGGGGAAGATGTTTGCCTCGGCGTGGAAAGAGGATCCGTTCAAGATCATGGGGAGCCTGCTCAACGTGGCCGTCTGGTCCGGAGGGGTGCAGCCGGAGAAGGCCAAGCAATGGCACAGCGTCGGGTCCGAGATCTTCAGCTACAGCAATCCCCAGGCGGGCGTCGAAGAGCCGTTGCTCTATCGATACAACTACGGCCTGGCACTGTGGAAGGCCGACTACGACGGCGCCATGACTTTTGCCTACCAGTATGCCTACGGCCATATCTGGAACGATTTCGATAGCGAACGTTTCCGCGACCACTGTTTCGCTTACCCGACCGTGAACGGCGTTGTGGGGACGATGCAGTGGGAAGGCTTTCGCGAGGGCGTCGACGATGTCCGTTACATAGCCACACTCGAGAAGGCGATCAAAAAGGCCGGCAAAACCGGCACCGCGCGCGAGGCCAGTCAGTGGTTGGAGAAACTGAAGGGCGAGAACCCACGGCAGCAAAGGTCATGGAAGGCACAAAAACGCCTGCCAGAAGACCTGGAAAGCATCCGCTCGAGAGCGGTGTCGTTTATCAATCAATTGACACGGTGAGTTGGCAGTCGCCGAACTGAAGAAGGCGTTGCCCAACCGCAGGATCTCCAGGCCGACGTTTTCTCCCTGCCCGCACCGCCCGACCCAGGTCCCTGGTTGGGGGCGGGCGGTTGTATGCCGGGGTTGAGGTGTGGAGACTGAGGGGGGCGTGTCTGTGGTTGTGAGATGCGGTGTGGCGAGGAGCCGGGCCAAGCCTGGAATTGGTAATGGAGCATCGCGTGTTTGGTCGTCGTCAATGTGCCGCTTTGCCGTATCTCGTTGTGGCAGTCGTCCTCTTCTTCTCGTCGGATCAGTGTCGGGCGGAAGACAATGCCGGGGCTGATTGGAGGAAACCGTTTCGGCCCGATCAGCACACCGTTGTGCTCTACCATTTTGACGAGGGCCGAGGCGACGAAGCTCACGACGCGTGTGGGGACCGGGCACTGACACTGCGGGCTCACAAGAAAGCGCTCTGGGGTTCACGACCCGGGTTTGGAGCCACGGCACGCTTTGTCCGTCGAGCTGATGACGCTGATTTGCGAGTGGGGCCAGCCGACAACGACAAGCTGCATCTACGGACCTGCAACCGCGAATGGACCATTGAGGCCTGGGTTCGCTACACCGGGCCGGGCGGGCAGGAACAAGGTGGGCGGACCTATGCGGTGATCTGCAGCACCGATGACGAGGGGTTTGGCCTTCCGGTGGGGCGACGTGGCGGTTTCAGCTTCACGCTCAACCTCGACCGAGGTGGCGTCGGGAACCTCAAGGACGGACTGCTGCCCGCCGCACGTTTCATCGCCGCGTCCAGTTCGACAAAGAACTTTGGTACCAGCAACTTCCTGTTCCCTGAACTTTGGCCCAACAAGATCAAGGGGCAACACATCACCGATCATCGGTGGCACCATGTGGCCTGGCAGTTCCGCTACAGAGATCAGCTCAACACCTTCTTCCTCGACGGAAAACGCGTTGCCCGGGTCACTCTCCACGATCCTGCCGCGCCCGGCATCATCGTCAACAACGTCAAGGATGTTGTCACTCCGTTCATCGTTGGCGGCTGGATCCACTCGCAGGATCCTCCCTTCTTCATCAAGTCGGGCAATTTCCAGGGGGAAATTGACGAGTTGCGGATCTCCAGCATCATGCGGTATCCGGTCGCACAGAGGATGGCCATCGTACGCCAGAAGTTGCCCGACGCTTCGTTGAAGATCCCGTACTCGATCCCGTTGGCCACCGATGCCGCTCACGGCGATGTCGCCTGGAAGTTGTTGGCCGGCAGGCTTCCCAAGGGGCTCGATCTTGATGACGAGTCAGGTGTAATCCGAGGGAAACCGCTCGAAACGGTCGAGAATCGGACGCTCACGGTCAGGGCGACAGATTCAGCCGGACAGACCGACACACACACGTTCTCGTTGAGCGTCTTGAAAGGTCGTTTGATTACCACATCGTTGCCGCCGGCGTTTGTTGGCTCGGCCTTCCGTGCCACTCTGAAAACAACTCACATGGCCAATCCGCTGCGATGGGAGTTGGTCGAGGGGACGTTGCCCGACGGCATCACGCTTGACGCCAACACCGGTCGATTGCAGGGTGTGCCGGTCGCGAGGGAGCGAATGTCCCTCGCGATCCAGGTCACAGACGCCAACGGATTTCGGCGCCGCGCGGATCTGGTTCTTCGGGTGCTTCCGAGTTATCTCCGAGTTATCCGGCCCGACAAGCACACCGTGGTGCTTTACGACTGGCAGGGTCCCAACGGGAAGCTGATCCAGGACCGGATGGGCGACAAGCAACTTACCTTGACCTGGACCAACATGGGCGGGGATATGCGGATGTCGTGGCCCGGGCGAGTGGGTCGGTTCCCCTACGACAACATGGGGCACGGCGAACACGGCTGGGCGATCAAGGGGCGGGGCAACGCGAAGCTGGACCTGAAGACATGCACGAAGGAATGGACAGTCGAAGCCTGGGTGCGACGGGCTGGACCGATCCAGGGGCATGGCACAAAAGTGGACCGCACCCATCAGCCGTTTGACTATGGGCACATCTGTGGCAGTTACGACAATTCGAAACGGGGTGTCTGGGAACTCTACCTCTCGGATCATGATTCGCCCGACGGCAGCATGGCACCGGGTGTCCATTTCCTGGGCGCCGGGCCAGGTGAGGCGTTGATGGATCTTCATCCCTGGAAACGTCCCAAGGGGATCGTGGGAGCACCCAATGACGCGGGGATTCGAGACACCGAGTGGCATCATGTGGCCTGGCAATACAACTATGCCCAAGACCAGCACGAGCTGTTCCTTGACGGTCAGCCGGTCTGGCGGATGAAGAGTCCGGACGGCCGCAAATTGATCAACAATCGCCGGCACGAAGCTCAGTTCAGCGTCAGCACACGGCTCACCGGGTACTCGCGTTACGGAGGCTCTTTCAATTTCCTGGGTTTCGGGAATTTCTTTGGACAGATTGGTGAAATCCGGATCTCCAACAAGCGAAGGTACCAGTGAGCCCGGGGCGACGGCTTCTGGATCTCGAGATGGCAGCACGTCATTGAGCCAATGAACCCCCACCGGCCCGAGTTCTCATCCGTGAACAACCCAAGTGACCACTAGCCAGAGTGAAGATCATGGAATCAAACACCACACACCGAAAACGTATTCCCGCAATGATCGTGCTGGTCGTTGTTGGCATTCTGCATGCTGGGGGCGCGCAGGCGGCGAAGCCGTCCAGCGACATCGTGACCATCGACATCTGTCCCAGTTCGCGAGCACACTTCCGCAACGACTGGTCGCTGGTCTTTCCGTTGAAGCAAGGACGGTTGATGCTCGTGTGGTGCGAATACTACGCGACCAGCCCCGAACAAGTGATCAACAGGAGAAAAAGCAACTACACGGACCCGGCCGCGTGCCGCATTTCGGCCAAGATTTCTACCGACAAGGGACGCACGTGGAGCGACACGTTCACGCTGCAGGAAAACACGGCGAGGCTGAACGTCAAGCACCCGAACCTGCTGCGACTGTCTTCGGATCCGAACAAGATCCTGATGTTTTTTACGAGCCGCCGAGTGGATGGCGGCAAGGGAGGTGACATCCGCATTTTCATGAAGCAGTCGACGAATGAATGCGAGTCGTGGAGCAAGCCCGTGCAGATTTCCACATTGGGTGGCACGCATTTCCTGATGGCCGATCGCGTGCTGCAGTTGCCCGGCGGACGGATCTTGCTGCCGACATTCCAATCGGATGCGTGGTTTCCGTTCGACGCGTTCTGCTACTACTCGGATGATGCCGGGCGAACATGGAGAGCCAGCAAAACCCGGATGACACTCCGCGGACATGGTGCCCAGGAACCGTCGATCGTTCGCCTGGAGAACGGCAAGTTGCTGGCTGTACTCCGGACGTCCTTGGGGGCCGTGTACAAGTCGTATTCGGATGACAAGGGCACGACGTGGACCAAGCCGGTTTCGACCGGATTAGCCGCGCCAGCTTCGACACCACTGCTCAAACGGATTCCCGGCTCGGGTGACCTGCTCTTGGTCTGGAACAACATCTTCGATCCGAAGCATCCAGATTTCCAGAACGGTCACGGTCCACGGAACCCCTTGACTTCGGCCATCTCTTCTGACGATGGCCGGACCTGGCGAAACATCAAGACGATAGAAGACCGGAATCCCGGTGCCAGTTCGACGCCGGCCGTCACGTTCGTTGGCAAAAAGGCACTGCTGACGTACAACACTCAGCCTTTCGCACTCGCGAAGCGCGAGCTGTATTCCGTCCGTCTCAAGATCATTCCGATTGACTGGTTCCGCAGAAAATAAGTTGCCGGGACAACACGATGTGTTTGAGCTCACTCCCCTGCCCTGCCGTCAGAGTTCGTGGTCCAGGTGACGGAGGCACACATGGAAACGTCTGCTGAGTGTGGGGTGGTGATGGGAGAGCGGCTTGACTAAAAAAGTTGGAAGTGGCTTCCGTTTCTTTCCAGGAGTGCTGATGTCGACCCGTCTGCCACCCTGGGCCACATCTGCCGGACTTGTCCTGCTGTTTGTCGTCCACACGGCTGTCCGCGCAGACGAGACTCCGAAGGCACCGGAACCCGTTGGCACGTTGCTGCAACGATTCTGTTTTGATTGCCACAGCGGTGTTTCTCCAGAGGGCGGGGTCAATCTCAAGACGCTCTTCACCGAGGATTCCTTCGCCCGCGATTTTCTGGCGTGGAGGAAGGTGGCCGACCAGCTTCGCAGTCGACGAATGCCGCCACGCGACGCCGCCCAACCGGCCGCCGCTGACCGCAAGCGGTTGAGTCAGTGGATCCAGCAGCGGCTGCAACAAGCGGCGGCGCGGCATGCCGGAGATCCGGGGCGTATCGTCATGCGTCGCCTGACCAGCGCTGAATACGACTACACAATTCGCGACTTGACCGGCCTTCGGCTTGATGTCCACCGTGGCTTTGTCAGCGATGCCGTTGGGGGAGCCGGATTCACCAATAGTGGAGGCGTCCAGTTCATACAGGACGCAACCTTGCAGCGTTACCTGGATGCGGCGCGGCGGGTCGCCGACCATGCCGTCATTGGCTCCGGCCCGCTGGCCTTCCACCGCGACCCGGGGAATACCGGGTTTGAATTGTCCGCCATCACACGGATTCAATCGATCTACCGCAACCACGGGTTTCGTACCGCGGCAGGCGAAGGCGGCGAACCTTTTGGATTGGAGAGATATCCGAAGGCTTTCTATGCCGCCTGGCTGTTTTCCCATCGCAAAGCGTTGGGGCGCGGGACGGTTGACTATGCCCAATTGGCTGCGGCAGAAGGCCTGGACGCCCCGTTTCTCAGCTACATTCACCAGCTTCTTCAACGGCGAGATCTTGGCTTCCCCACCTCCGAAATTGCCCGTGCGTGGCAGCAACTTCCCGTCCCACCCGTTACCGCTGGTGCCGCGGCACGGCAGGCGTTCCTCGCGAAGATCCAGAAACGCTGCCAACAGTTGGCTGGGCGCGTTCGTCACTGGCAAAATCGGTTTGGAGCCAATGCTGACGCCAAGGAAGAAGCCCCGGTTTTGCGGGCCGATCTTTTTCGGGTTACCCGTACACAACGCTTCGAAATGAACATCAACTGGCCACCCAAAACGGCCACCGCCAACCTGATTCTGAGCGTGGAGTCGGCCCTTCCCAACGAGCGGCCTGAAGCGGTGGTGATCTGGAAAAATCCCCGCATTCAATTTCGTGTGGCGGATTTGCGCGAACAGCCTTTTCATCCTTTGCGAGAAGTTGTCACCGCGGACGGGGTCAACCGGCTTCGTTTTGGCAAACACCAGCGAGGAGGCAAGATCAGGAAGGGCGACTTCACTACGCTGGGAACGAAGCCTGTTCACTTCACGATACCGATACCCAAAAATGCCGGTTCCGCGCGGCTCCTGGTCGATGCCGAACTGGATGTCGATCGTGGCGCAGACTGCATCGTTCGCTGTTCCATCACCCAGCGGGAAGAGACCGACCAGGGGAAATCGATCTCCGCGCTGTTGGCCAATCCGGGTAGCCCTGCCTTTCAGGCCTGGAAAAAAGGCGTGCTTCAGTTCGCTCGCCTGCTTCCCCAGGTCTCCCAGCGCGAACCGGCTCCGTCCGATCGCGATCCCATTCCCAAGCCCTTCGACGCCACGTACAACAATCCGCAACGCAACGCATTTCATGTTCGAATCAAGTACGCGCGTGACGACCAGTTCCTGGTGGAACGCATGCTGGACGCGACTACGCGGCGTCGATTGGACAGGGCCTGGATCGACCTGCGGACCTCGTTTGGATACCACGATGCCTGGTTGCTGATGTTGTCGGAGATGTTTGAACTTTCGCTGGGCGACCGGCGTATGAAGGATCTTGATCGACAGTGGTTTGAACAGTTGCCCCGTGAAGTCCGTGGTTACCTCGTCCCCCTTCACCATGAGTACCAGGCCGACCGCCGGGCTCTGCAATCGGCCCGCGAAGGCCACCTGGAGGACGTGGTTCAGTTCGCCACGCGGGCCTGGCGCCGGCCGCTGACCAAGAACGAAGCCGGGCGGCTACGGTCTTTTTACCAGTCCCTGCGGACGCAGAAATGTTTTGACCACACCGCCGCAGTGAGGTCACTGCTGACGCGGATACTGGTCTCGCCCGCTTTCCTCTACCGGGCAGAACGGGTCGCCGCTGAAGCTTCCTCCGCTCCCTTGTCTGATTGGGAACTGGCGTCGCGGCTCAGTTATCTCTTCTGGTCGTCACTCCCCGATGATGCTCTCCGCCGGGATGCCGCCGGAGAACGACTCCAGCACCCAGAGGTTCTCGCCCGCCACGCCCGCCGCATGCTCAAGGATCCGAAGGCGACCCGTTTTGCCACCGAATTCTTCGGGCAGTGGTTTGGCTTCTACCGATTCGACCAATACCGAGGTGTCGACACAAAACGCTTTCCGGAATGGAGCGAGGCGGTCCAGTCAGCGATGTACCAGGAAGCCATCGCACTCTGCACCCACATCGTACGGGAGAACCGTCCTCCTGCCGAACTGCTGTTTGCTGACTACACGTTCCTCAATCGCTCCCTGGCGGCCCATTATGGGGTGCCTTTCGCAAAACCCGCCAAAGCCGATCCTCAACAGGTCAGCACCACACTGCTGCGACGCGTCAACGACGTACATCGCTTGCACCGTGGCGGACTGCTTCGGTTGGGAGCCGTGCTGACGGTGACTTCCGCCCCTTTGCGAACCAGTCCCGTCCGCCGTGGTGACTGGGTACTGCGTCAGGTCCTGGGCGAGTCCGTACCCCCACCGCCCGCTGACGCAGGTTCCATTGCGGCCGATGATGTGCCGGCGGACGGACTCTCTGTCCGTCAACGCCTGGCGGCGCACCGTCGCGATGTCGCCTGTGTGAACTGCCATGCGAGGATCGACCCATTCGGTTTTGCCCTGGAACACTATGACTCGCTGGGCCGCTGGCGCGATCGCTATCGTGATGGAAAACCGATCGAATCCGCCAGCAAACTTCGCGATGGCACCTCCATCGCCGATGCCACTGCGCTGCATAGCTATCTCCGGTCGAAGAAATCCCAGTTCCACCGTACGCTTGCTGCCAAGTTGCTGGGATACGCGCTCGGACGACCCGAGACGATTGGTGACACCGCGATACTGGCGCGAATGACGACCCTGCTTGCCGATGGCGCCGGTCTCGCCGAGCTGGCTGAATCTATCGTGACAAGTCGCCAGTTCCGTTATCATGCGCGTACCGCTCCTGCCAAACGCTGATGCCATGCCACTGCCGTGCACACACTGGTCCGAGGCCCTTTCGCGTCGCGTGTTTCTGCGCTCCGCCGGCGGCACCCTGGCCTTGCCGTGGCTCGCATCGCTCCCGCAACGCAGCGCTTACGGCAAACGGATCTCCGACACCCCGGACAAACCTCCGCGACGATTTGCGTGCGTTTATTTTTCGAACGGGGTAGAGCCAGAACACTGGTGGGCGAAACCCTCGCCCGGTGGTATGCAATTCGGGCCCGGGCTGCAGCCTCTGCTCCCCTATCGCGACGATTTGTGTGTCCTGGAAGGGTTGTTCAACGCCCAATCGGTGGCGAATCCGAGTGCCCACCTGGGGCGAATGCCCAACCTGCTCTCGGGAGCCTGGGTCAGCCTGGACCAGAACGACCTCCGTGTGGGCCGCACCATGGACCAGGTCCTGGCACAGCGTGTCGGGAAACACACGGCTCTGCCCAGCCTGGTACTGGGAATCGAGCCGACCGAACTGCGGCTGGAAGACGGCCTCTCGATGCTCTACGGGTCATGCATTTCCTGGAGTTCGCCGACGCGGCCCACCACCAAGGAAATCTATCCGTCGCGGGCCTTCGATGCGATTGTCGGCAACCGGCGTCAAGCCGGTCTCGACCGGACGATCCTCGATCAGGTCCTGGCCGATGCCAAATCTCTCCGCCCCCAGCTGGCGGCCCGCGATCGCGTCAAACTGGACGAGTACCTGGAGTCCATTCGCGACATCGAGCGGCGCATCGACCGTGCATCGAAAGAAGAACGACTCGAGGGTTGGCGGCCGACGTTGGCGAAGGCGGATATGCCCCGCCCGGCCGACGAGATTCCCCAGAACGTGCCAGACCATATGCGTTTGATCCTGGATCTGATCGTCCTGGCGTTTCGTATGGATCGCACACGGATCGCCACCTGCATGCTGAACAACGACCTGTCGCAAATGAATTTCGGCTTCCTGGAAGGTGTGCAAGGGAGTCTCCACCTGGACCTGACACATAACGGGCGGGATCCGGCGCGGGAGGCCATGTACCTCAAGACGAACCAGTTTCATGTCGCTCAGTTCGCCTACCTGCTGCGGCGTCTCAAGGAAATCGACGAAGGCGATCAGACACTGCTGGACAGCTCTTTGCTGCTGTTCTGCTCGAACCTGTTTGATGGCGACAAGCACCAGGCTGATCGCATGCCGATGGTGCTGGCCGGGGGGGGCGGTGGTTCGCTGAAAGCCGGCAGGCTTCTCGATTACAGGAACCGGCCGGTGGCGGACCGACGTGCGTGCAATCTCTACCTTTCGCTGATGGACCGCATGGGAGTGGCTCTGCCCCAGTTCGGGGATAGCGACCGCCGGCTGACAGATCTCTGATCACGCCGGGAGCAACAGGTCGCGGTGACGGGCAGGCAGCCGGATGAATGTCGCCGCTGGCGACGTACGGATCAGGCGGATTGAACGTCGAGGCCGAGGTGGACGCAGTTGCGTTGTCGGACCGTCGAGGCGTGCGGTGATCAGTACAGAGGTGTGTTCGGGTTTGTCCCGAAAATGGAACTCGTTTTCGATATGATGGCGTGCGATCGATTGGGAGAGA
>PBOJ01000059.1 GCA_002724315.1 Planctomycetaceae bacterium
CCTTCGTTGACGGAACAGTATTTCTGGAAGTCGGCCCGTGTCTGGGGCTTGCTGTCATCGTCTCCAGCCCGTGCGGTCGCGGGCTGGCTGGTGGAGGAGATGACCAGCAGTCCAGCCAGGCAGCAGGTCGTCAATGCAGCAGTCGGAATGAGGTGTTTCATGGGTGATGTCCTTCGAGGAGAGAGTGTTTTCACGAGAAAAAGGAACGTTGTGCTGCAGTGTGGCCGAGTCTGATCAGTTGTCGTCGTGTGACTGCCATCTGCAGGTGGGGTTCAACGCGAATCATCTTGAGCCATCGTTGATGCGTTGTGCAACCCGGCTGAGCGGCCACCCGATGCCGGTTTTCGGCCATCTGTTGAGTCGTTTGCGGAGCGGCAGACACGCTGCCGCAGTTGTCATGATCGTCCGGCCGTCTCATAGTACCGGTGCGGAATCAGGAGAAGCTTTAGGATCAAAGACATGCTGGATATGTTCTCGTGCAAAATCTTGCCGATCGTTTGTGTGATTGGCAGTGTCTCTGTTGTCTCGCTGGCCGCCGAGCCGATCGACATTGGTTCGCATCGTGAACTGTTCGTGGATGACCACGTCATCGGGAAGATTGAAGGTGATGCGCGGCTCGACCTGCAGCAACCGGTGCCGCGGGACGTGGCGGTGGTCACCAGCAAGCCGTGGGAGGGAAACACGTGTGCCTACTACACGGTGTTTGCCGACACGGACGCCTCCGGAAAGGCCCTTTTCCGAATGTACTACCGTGGTTCGAACTACAACCGCAAACGCCGCGATCAGACTCATCGCCAGGTGGTCTGCTACGCCGAGAGCCGAGACGCCATCCACTGGACGAAGCCGAAGCTGGGGCTGATCGAGTTCGGGGGCTCCAAACAGAACAACATCGTCTGGGACGGTGCCGGTTCTCACTGTTTCACGCCCTTCAAGGACACCAGTCCGAACTGCCGCCCCGACGCTCGCTACAAGGCTCTTTCCCAGGTCCACAGGACCGGCCGGCCGCACTACGCTGCGCAAGGAGAAATGACTGTCTTTGCCTACAAGTCGCCCGACGGCATTCGGTGGACAATCAGCGACGGTCCGCTGATCACCAAGGGGGATTTTGATTCCCAGAACGCGGCATTCTGGGATCCGTATGCGGGGGTTTACCGCGAGTACCACCGCGTCCGCGTTCTGCGGAAGCCGGGTGGGGAGATTGTCGTGGGCGGCCGGCCGGCCTACGGAGGGTTTCGGTCCATCATGACCGGTACGTCGAAGAACTTCCTGAACTGGACAAGCTGGAGCGAGCCACAACTGATTGAGTACACCGACGACATCGGCGAGCAGCACCTCTACACCAATGCGGTGATGTCGTGCCCCCGCGCGCCGCAGATCCTGATAGGCTTTCCGACCCGGTTGCTGCCCGACCAGGGCAGCCGTGTGGAGCCGATCCTGATGGCCAGCCGCGACGGCCGGAAATTCAAGCGATGGGACAAGCCGGTGATTCCCGAGGACGCTCCGAAGGATCGGAAGGGCAACCGTAGCAACTACATGGCCTGGGGCCTGGTGCCGACGCCCGGCAACGACCGTGAGTATTCCGTTTACGCCTCCGAATCTTACCTGTCGGGGACCGACACCCGGCTGCGGCGTTTCACGTACCGTGTTGACGGTTTCGTGGCTTTACGCGGAGGCAAGCGGGGTGGACATCTCATCACACGTCCATTGTCAGTCGCCGGTGGAAAGTTGCAGATCAACTACGTGGCCCGTCCCGGCGGTCACGTGCGGGTCGAGATCCAGCACGCCGACGGTCGCCCACTGACCAATTTTTCGGCGAAGGATTGTGATCCGCTTGAGGGGGATGAGATCGCGAAGTTCGTCACTTGGAATACGGACGGAATCGGTCCTTTTTCTGCCAAGCCGATCAGGGTGCGATTCGAGGTCAAAGACGCCGATCTCTATTCGTTTCGGTTTGTCGGTGGCCGCCTGTCTCGTTAGACGTGCGGACTGAAACAGCTCGGCAATCGCGTGTTGTGTGCGGTTGCCGTGATTCGTGAGCCGCAGCCTTCACGCGATCCGGAAAACCGATCGGTCAGCGTCGTAGCATAGCCGGGACGTGTCGCTGGCAGTGTTGGCGGTCGTGGGGCCCGCCGGCGGTGTCGTGGAGAGGCCGTCTAGACCTGGCCCGGTTAGCTGAGTCAATCTCGAAAATTGTAGTGCCGACGCCTGATGGACAGCGGAGCAAAGCGTTTCGGGGGCAGTGGAGCCGAACTGAACACCCGGATCCGTTTGCCGTGCACATCCAGGCACCAGGGGACAGCTTCTTCACGGCCGTTTCCGGTGATGTCTCCGTACTGGGGCATTGTCCAGTGCGGGTCGCAGACACCCACGACCACCCCGCGTCGATCACAGATCAGTCCGCCCCCCATGGTCTCGGTTTGCCCATCGCCGTCCCAGTCCAGAAGATCCCAGCTCGCAAACGGGAACGGCCATTCGAGTTGTTTTCCGTCCATGTTGAACAGCCGGGGGGCGGCCCACTTGTTGGCGATCAGCAATTGTCTGCCGGGCTGGTCGGGGCGCACTCTCTCGATGCGTACCCACTGGCCGTTTGTCACTGCAGGAAGCCTGGTGAGGTGCGGCTTGCCACTTCGGGCGTCCAGCAATGTGCCGCTGGCATAGAAGATTTCCAGACGTCCATCACCATCCACGTCACCGATTTCGGCTTCGTCGACGTGGTCGGAGTCTCCACCGCCCCGGTTGAACAGAGGTGCATAGGGCAATCGCCAGAGCACCTTGCCATCGTGGTCGAGCATTGTCGTGCCGAAAGCGACTTCGTCCTTTCCGTCGTTGTCGACGTCGGCGACATTCAGACAGTGCGATCCGACACCGCCATCTTCAAAGAATCCGGTGGCGTTCCACAGATGTTTCAGGTCGCCGGTGAACGCGCTGACCGACACACCGGGGTGGTTGCCGGTTCCGGTGAGAATCACGATGTCCCTGACGCCGGTTCCTCTCAGGTTGGCAAAGAAAATCCGGGCTTCTATTGAGGTGGTCCGTGGCGTCACGCCGGGCCATCGGGTGGAACGTCTGACCTTCCCGTTACGCCCGTCCAGGATCCGCAGTTGGCCATTCTGCAGGCAAATCACCTCGGCTGGTCCGTCTCCATCAATATCAAAGACACGCGTGGACACGGAATTGTAGACCCATGGTTCACCGGGCTGGTCGTATTTCCAGAGCACCCGTCCCGACCCGTCGTAAGCCACCTTGAATCCGGCACTGATACAGAACAGGAAGTCACACCGCCCATCACCGGACAGGTCTCCGATGTTCACCTTCGAGCGAGTGCCGAGCGGGCCGACGTCTATCCCTCGTTTTGGCAAATCGATGTTCGCGAGCAGATACGTGGGGCGATTGGCGAAGCGGATGGCATGTGACTTGACGAGTTGTTCTTCGCGATCCACCACGCGGACCGAAAGGGAGTACGTCACGTCGGAGGATCGTTTCAGGCGGTCCTGGAATGGCTCGACAATTTGGGCGAGGGCCTCGAAGGCGTGATGGTGATCTGGGCGAGTCTGAAACACTCGGCGGAAAGACAGGTCGATTTTGCGGTTCCGGAAGAGTGTGCGTTTCCGTGCCGGCAACGTGCCCCGTTGAGTTTCCTCGATCAGATCGACGCGAGCCGAGTATCCCTTGGGAGCCGGGTTGTTCTTGTCGGGCAGATGCAGATACAGGCCCCATCCATGCCGGATCGCGTCAGGTCCCGATTTCAGGTCATCGGGAAATGTCGGGTAGATCCAGATTCCGGATTCGGGAAAGTGCCATGGTCCGATGCAGAACCAGGTGCCCTGGTTGTCAGCGTCGGTCTTCCTTGGGGGGATGGGCACGGCCTGCAACTTCGTGACCAGTTGCCTGGTCTTCTCGGAGTTCCTCAATCCCCCGGCCGATGGACTGTCGACCGGGATGATGTCCAGGTAGCACAGCTGTCCCCAGCCGCCGATCTCGACGCAGAGCTTCCCGTTGGTCACGCGGACCTTGGCCCCGTCGACACGTACGAATTGGCCTCGCTGTGTTTGGGTCGTCAACTGCAGCGAGACACCGTTGAGCGTCACGGCTGTTTCGGACGGATAGGCGGCGTCGCCGGTGGCCAAGGATACATAGTAAGTTCCGTTGGGGAGATCGTGGTCGAATCGTGTGCCGCCATCGTCGAACACAAACGTGTCCAGCCGTCGGTCCTGTGCAATTCGTCTGTGACGTGTTCCGCGTTCTTCCCTTGGCGAACTGGGCACCAGCCCAAATCCGCGTTTCTTCGAGTACAGGTCCCCGGCGGCGACCCGAACGTACTCCTGGGCCGCTGCAATCGACTCGCTGCCAAAGTCGTAGTGAAGCGGCTTGTTTGACTTGGGGTGTTCGGCTCGATCGGCTGCCGTCGCCGTTGCCGCCAGGACCACAAGCAGGCCGGACGTCCACTGACATGTCCTGAACCGAAACTCTGCAGATGGACATTCGAGCGCCCGATGTCGGTTCGGCCACGAACTTGGAGTGGCCGAATCTTCACGCGGGCTGGACGGCTGACGGGCGAGAGACTGTGTCATGCTGAGGACTCGATCGGAGAGGAGACCGAGAACCCTCGGTTCTGCAGTGGTGCGATGTCATTCCAATGGACAGTTGGTGTGCCGTGTGTCTCGTTGTACCCCGGCGTCTTGACTAAGAACACTATCATGGACATAGTTGCCCCCCTGCGACGCGGTCCAGCAGTGCGTCGCGCCATCGGCTTCCGGAGTTCGGAGAGGTTCATCGGTTGCCGCTGGCAGTGGGCAAGTGGACGATTCAGCCCGATCGGCGGACTTCAATTGTTTCCGGAATCACCGAAGGAGAAACACATGAGTCTTGTTGGCCAACCCGCCCCCGAGTGGGCAGCAGCTGCCTACCATAACGGGGAGCAGAAAGAGCTCAGCAGCGAAGACATCAAGGGGAAGTGGTGCGTTCTGTACTTCTACCCGCTCGATTTTACGTTCATATGACCCACCGAAATCACAGGTTTCCAGCAGTTGTTGGAAGATTTTGAGGACGACAACGTTGCGTTGATCGGCGTGAGCACCGATTCCTTTTTCAGCCACAATGCGTGGTTTGCCGACCGCGAGGTTTTCGAGAACGAGATCACGCATCCCATTCTTGCTGATACCAACCATGCCGTCAGCAAGGCGTTCGGTGTGCTGAAGGAAGACCTGGGAGTCTCCTTCCGTGGCACGATCATCATCGATGACGAGGGAACGGTTCGTTCGGCTACCGTCACCGACCTGAGTGCCGGTCGGAGTCCGCAGGAGGTGTTGCGGACGGTCCAGGCGTTGCAGAGCGGCGGACTGTGTGGTGCGGATTGGTCGAAGGGCGACGACTTTGTGGCATAGCGATCATGAACAACCTGGAATTACTTGATCGCGAGACGTGGCGAGAGTTTCTCGGTTCACCAGCCGCAGTGCTCATGCTCGGAAAGTCCGACTGTGATGCATGCGCTGCGTGGACCCAGGAGCTCAAGTCCTTCCTCGCCGATGACACGGAATGGTCCGAAGTGCGGTTTGGCAAGCTCGAACTGGATCGTGGTGGGCTGGGGGCCTTCAAGAAGGAAAACCCGTGGCTGGCTGACATCAAGGATCTGCCCTATACGCTGGTCTACGTCAACGGCGAGCGGAAGAAGGAGTTCCTGGGATCGGGGATTGACCGGCTCGTCAATCGCATGCGACGAGTCATCGACTCACCAGCCTAGGCAGCCAGATTCCCGTCCTGAGGCTGTCACGGGATCCGCCGTCCTCAACGGGATGGGATCGGTTGCGACTCACTCCCCGAAGTAGGGCTGAACTTCAATGAAGTTGAACATCAGTTCCTGACCGACAGGTCCTCCGGGCGTGGTGTCGTCTTTCCAGTCGGTGACGGTGAGTTGCGCCGTGGCCTGCTTCGCACGAAAGACGCGCCAGTGGTAGTTCATGTAGAACGACTTGTTGCCCTTGAATTCGCCGACCGGGCGAGCGTAGTGATTGGTGAAGAGCGTCTGAAAGGACTTTTTCTCACCCGGCAACAGCTCCACGTTCTTGATCCGGATGGAAACCGCGTGTAGCCGCTTGGCCTGTTGCTGCTGCACAAGATCACGGTGGTCGGCGGTTACCATTTTCAGGGAATAAAGTCTTCCGGGTACCAGGTTCCTGATCTGCTGGCTGAAGACGTTGGCCTGTTTCGCGCTGCGCTTGGTCCAGAGGAAACTGTCGCCTTTGCCATCGCGGTTGTAACGAAACTGGAGGTAGCCGTATTCAGGGTGGGTTCGCGCCGCCAGGGTGTTCTTGTCCGCGGGCTGTGTGTTCCAGCCGGTAGTCGAATCCGCGAAGTCCGGATTCTGGATGTGGGTCAACCTGTAGCGGTACCCAAATTCATTGGAGAGCAGGTTTGTTTTTCCCTCGATGGCGTAATGCCGAAAGAGACGGCTGGCCCAACGGATGGTTTCTTCGTCGGCGTAACTGCACGTGTATTGCTGCAGTCCGGCCAGTCCGGCGTAGGCCGGCTTGGTGGCCAGCGCGTGCATCTGCAGGTCCATGTGCACCTTGAAGTCGATCCCCGGATCGACATTCAGAGATTCGCCGACTGCCGACATGTAGCCCAGGACCATGACGGTGCGGCGCACGACTCCCGGAAAATCCTGGTCAAATCGAGGGATGTTCCACTCGGAGTGAAACTGTTCGTGGATGTGCTTTTCGGCGGCTTTGCGTGTGGGCTGTTCGACAAGGTAGCGTTCGATACAGACATGCCCTCCCCCCTTGGCCGCGGCACGAGCGAAGTCGCGACTCAGGTCATTGCTGAGGATGCCGCTTCCGTAGGAATACGGGGAATAGGTCTTTCCCTGGAATTTCGGATTGGCGTAGATCCTCTCGACAGCCTTGCTGAACGCTCCGTACTTCGGTTGGTCACCTCCACCGAATTCATCGACGATGATTCCGTCCATCAGCGGATGGTTGAGTCCAACGGCCTGGGACCATGTCTTGTACGCCTCGTCGACCGTCACATCCTGGCGTGTTCGAAATGGGTTGATGGCGCTCGTCAGCCAGTGGCGTCCCAACTGTTTCCATTCCCGCAGATGATCCTCTCGTGCGAAGTGGGCTGTGCCGGCTGCATTGCTGATCCACCGCAGGCCGTTCTTTTTCGATTCCGCAAATCCGGGTGGGTTCCCGGCACCACCGCTGAGGATGACGTTGATGTTGGGCAGGACGTGCCGCTTGAGAAATGTCCAGTCGTCGAACGGACCATGCTTCAGGTTCCACATGTCCCCCGCGTGATAAAACGCATGCTGTAGCACCGGGATTTTCCGGACGGTCAATTCTGACGGTTGACCTGTGATTGACAGTCTGTGTGGGCCGGCCGCGAGATGACGCATCGCTTCCGGCGGTTGGCTTGTCTTGTTGCCGTCGCACAAGGGCCGGGCTTCTTTGTCCAGTTGAATCGTGGCCGGGCCCGTGACAGAAATGTGGAACCATCCCGTTTTCGGTGCTTCAAAACGGATGGTCTTCTCTTTCAGCAACCCGTGGTCGCGGGCATTCACGAACTCGGTCACCAGGTTGTTGAGGACTTTCTTGGGAGCGGGCTTCGCGGCGAAGGCGTCGAGAGATGCCAGCAGGCTGAGCGAGACGGCGATGAGGGATGGCCGAAGTGTCTTCATGTTCTCGTCTCCGATCCGATGGCGGTGCGACCCGTGACGTCGTCGTCCAGCACGCGTCCTGATGGTATCGACAATGAAGAGGTTGGTGTAGAACCTGACGGAGAGCTTGTCCACGGGTGTTGACAGAAACCCCAGGGCCACCCGTGTCGGAGAGGACGACGCGTCCTGCTGGTCGGCGGGCGATGATCATCGAGTCCAGGAGATTGAATCATGCCGCACATGTCTGGCAGCCGGTTCATGAGTGAGACCTTCAAGGGGTACGGCGTCACCCACCTGTTTGTCATGCCTTACGTGCTGAATCCGGTGCTGCGCGATTGTGAGCAGTTGGGCATCCGGCGGGTCATGTGTCACAGTGAAAAAGGGGCCGCGTACATGGCCGATGGCTTTGCGCGTGTCGGGCACCGACCGTCCGTGTGCATGGCCCAGTCGGTCGGGGCGGCCAATCTGGCGGCGGGATTGCAGGACGCCCGGCTGGCCTGCTCCCCTGTCGTTGCCATCACCGGTCGGCTGGAACAGATCAAGCAACACCGGCATGCCTACCAGGAAATCGATCATCGTGGACCCTTCGAGGCGGTGACGAAGTTCCACTCTCAGGTCACTTCGGCCAGGGAACTGCCCTTTTTTCTTCGCCAGGCCTTTCGCGAAGCGACCACCGGGACTCCCGGTCCAACTCACCTGGACCTTCATGGCATTGATGGCACCGTGGTCGCCAACGAGGAGGCCGACCTGGAACTGATCGTCGAGCAGCCGTTCACCCGTGTGCCCCCGTTCCGTCCCGAGCCCGAACTCGAGCTGGTCCGGGAAGCCCTGGGCCTTCTGTCATCGGCCAAGCGGCCGGTGATCGTCGCCGGAGGCGGTGTCACCGCATCGCAGGCACAGGCCGACCTGGTGGCACTGGCCGAGAAGCTTTCGATTCCCGTGGCCACCGCGATGAATGCGAAGGCCGCGATTTCTGCCGACCACCCGTTGGCTGTTGGCGTGCCGGGCAACTACTCGCGTTCCTGTGCGAACAAGATCGTCTGTGAATCCGATCTCGTGTTCTTCGTCGGCAGTCACACCGGTGGGCAGTTGACCCACGATTGGCGAATTCCACCGGCAGGCACGACGGTGATACAGGTTGACATCAATGCGGCCGAACTGGGGCGCTCGTATCCGGTCCGGCTGGGAATGCAGGGTGACGCCCGGGCGACGTTGCGGAAGATGCTTGAAGAGTGCGAAAGCGGCGAGCCACGCACGGAATGGCTGGATAGAGTTCACCAACTGATCAGAGAGTGGCGAGAGGAAGTCGCGCCGTTGGTCAACTCTGATGATCTGCCGATGCGTCCGGAACGGCTCTGCAAGGAACTGTCCGAGACACTGCCCTCGGATGCCATTCTCGTCTCGGACACCGGTCACGCAGGGGTGTGGACCGGCACGATGCTGGATCTCAAGCACTCCGGTCAGTCGTTCATCCGGTGTGCCGGGTCACTGGGCTGGGGCATTCCGGCAGCAATTGGGGCCAAGTGCGCTGCACCCGACCGCCCGGTCATTTGTTTTACCGGGGATGGAGGTGTCTATTACCACCTGACCGAACTGGATACGGCCCTTCGCTCTGGTGTCAATACGGTGACCGTCATCAACAACAACAGCTCGTTGAACCAGGAGCAATTCGGTGTCGAACAGACATACGGGGCACGAGTGCCCGGTTCTGACGAGCTGTGGATGCTGTCGGACATCGACTTCGCCAAGGTGGCCGAATCAATGGGCTGCTTTGGGGTCGAGGTGACCAGGCCCGACGAGTTTTCCGGAGCCTTGGACCAGGCCCTTTCGTGTGGGAAGCCGGCAGTCATCGATGTCAAGACGCACATCGAGGGCATCGCTCCTCCGGCGTGGCTGCCTCCAGGTGCCCCATGACCGACCTGGCCAGTTCCCCTGTTCCCGAATTGCCTCCGGATTCTGATGAGAACGTCTCGAACGCTGACCCTTACACCGTCCGTGATGGAGAGGCACACCCTCCGCCCACGACCTTCGCGGGGCGACTCAAATATCTCGGTCCGAGCCTGATCGTCACCGGTGCCGTGATCGGCTCCGGGGAACTGGTGTTGACGACCAGCCTGGGTGCGGCGGCCGGGTGGTCGCTGTTGTGGTGGATGCTGTTGTCCTGCTGGTGCAAGTCGCTCGTGCAGGCCGAAATCGCCCGGTACACGATCGCGTCGGGGGACACCTATCTGCGAGCACTGAATCGGCTGCCAGGGCGGATGGGACCAGTCTCGTGGCCGGTCTGGTTGAATTTGATTGCCTACGTGCCGATCACGATGGGGATGGGAGGGATTCTCGGCGGTGCCGGGCAGTCGCTGGCGTTTTTTGCGTCGCTGGCTGACATCACGATCGACGGAACCGTGTGTACCGCGGGCATCGCGGTCGTCAGCGCGATCATCCTGGGCACGGGGTCCTATCGCTGGCTGGAACGCGTCATGTTGCCGGCGGTGTTGGTCTTCACGCTGACGACACTGATCTGTTCGATCGCCATGCAGTTCACAGAATTCCGCACCCCTCTAGAGGATGTGTTGGGCGGAATGACTCCGGATGTGTCTCTGTTCGTCTCACTCGCCGTGCTCGCCCTTTCGGCCTATGGCTACACCGGAACCACGGCGGGAGACATCTCGGCCTACACCTACTGGTGCATCGAGAAGGGGTATCCCAGCTTCGTCGGGTCCGATCGCACAGCCCCCGAATGGGAATCCCATGCCAGGGGCTGGATGAAAGTCCTGCAGACGGACGTCTGGTTCGCCCTGATCATCGTGACGTGTGCGACCATCCCTTATTACGTGCTCGGAGCCGGGGTGCTCAATCGCATGGGAGTCGTGCCCGAGGGGAATACCGAAACCATCTCGACGCTCTCCAACATCTTCACCCAGACACTTGGTCCCTGGGCCGTGTGGGTTTTCGGCATCGGAGCGTTCCTGATCCTGTTTTCGACGGTGTTGGCGGGCATGGGAGCCAATGGTCGCGTGTTTCCCGACTACCTGGTCGAATTGCGGATTTTCGATCGCTCCAACCTCGCCCTGCGGAAGACCATCATTCGCTGGTATCTGGTGGCGTTACCGATCGTCGCCTTCGTGATCTACCTGTGTTCTCCGAGCTTCGTCGTTCTCATCAAGATCGGTGGGCTGGCCTCGGCCAGTTTCCTGCCGATCCAGGCCGGAGCCACAATCTGGCTGCAGTCCAAGAAGATGGATCCCCGCATTCTCCCCCGCCGGTTCACGAGGTTCGCGCTCTGGGCCATCTTCCTGTTCGAACTCGTGATGGCCGCGCTGGTCGTCTGGTTCGTCGTGCTGGCCCGATCCGGGAACTGACTGCGGTGGAGTGAGTGGACGGCGGGTTCGGCTAGGGAGCCGGATTGAGGTCCAGTGTCAGTGGCTCCCGGATGTAGCTGTAGTAGTAGGAGGTGCCGAATCCCATCGCCATTCCCCGGACGCCTTTCTTGAGGACAGTGGCTTTGCGGGCTTCCCAGGAGACGTAG